>JAYOFA010000004.1:87048-109115 GCA_038116935.1 Puniceispirillum sp. (SeqCode)
GATCAGGCATTCACATCAACAACAACCCGTCCTTTAACTTTGCCTGCCAAAATATCAGCCCCAACAGCTGGCACATCGGCAAGACCAATCTCGGTCGTCGCCGCGGCCAAATGCGCCTGCGGCAAGTCACTCGCCAACCGCGCCCATGCCGCCACCCGCCGATCATAGGGACACATCACCGAGTCGACGCCAAGCAACGACACGCCCCGGATAATAAACGGGATAACGGTTGTCGGCAAATCGGCACCAGCCGCCAGCCCAACAGTGGCCACCGCACCCCCATATTTCATCTGGGCCAAGGCCCGGGCAAGAATGGTGCTGCCGACCGAGTCGACACAGCCAGCCCATTGTTCCGATTCCAACGGTTTTCCAGCACCATCCAGCATCGCCGCCCTGTCGAGAACATCGCTGGCCCCCAAACCACGCAAATAGGCAGCAGTGTCAGCGCGCCCGGTTACCGCGGTCACTGCATAACCGCGCGCCGCCAGCAACGCCGTTGCGACCGACCCGACACCACCGGCTGCCCCAGTTACCAATACCGGGCCACGATCCGGCGTAATGCCAGCCGCTTCCAACGCCAATACCGACAGCATCGCGGTCAAACCGGCGGTACCTATCGCCATCGCCTGGCGGCAATCAAGGCCAGCGGCGAGCGGCACCAGCCAGTCGGCGCGGACCCGCGCAAATTGGGCATAGCCACCCCACCAGACCTCGCCAACACGCCAGCCGGTCAACACCACCAGATCACCCGGCTTGTACCGTGGGTCGGCGCTGCTGACCACTTCACCTGCAAAATCAATCCCCGGCACATGGGGATAGCTGCGTACCAGCCCCCCTTTACCAGAAAGGCACAGCCCGTCTTTATAATTGACCGTCGAATAGCGAACCTTGACAAGCACATCGCCATCCGCTGGCAAATCGTCAACCGTCAAGCTGCTGACCGCGTGATAGATCGTTTTGTCGTCATCGCGGGTCACCATCAAGGCGTTGAAATTCGACATGGGACAACTCCTCTACAACCAGTTTTAGGCCGGCAGGCTAGCATATTTGCCTTGGCAGAGAAAACATTATGGGCGACAGTCCTGTTAGATGACGCTTTTTTGTGACGCGTCACAGCACCACTCTGGAGGCCACAGCCATGATCGACTCACTTTGCGCTGCCGAGGTATGGACGTTTCTCGAAGCACAGCCACAGGCCAGATTGGTTGATGTCCGCACCCGCGCCGAATGGATGTTTGTCGGTATAGCCAACCTTGATACGCTTGGCCGCAAACCGGTGTTGATTGAATGGAGCCAGCTTGGTGGCACCTTGAACCCGACTTTTGTGGATCAACTGACAGCCGAATTGCCCCTCGCAACACCATTATTGATGATGTGTCGGTCGGGGGCGCGGTCCCTAGCCGCCGGTAATGCCGCGCTGGGCGCCGGTTACCAAACGGTGATCAATATCAGTGACGGTTTTGAAGGCGACCTTGACTCGTCCGGGCACCGCGGCCAAATCAATGGCTGGCGGCATGCGGGCCTGCCATGGCAGCAAAGCTAATCCCGCCTTCACCTGCCCGGCCGCAAGAAATATCAGCGTGGTGCCAGTGGTGGTACCGGTTGCGATTGATGGTGGCGGCCGGTCTGGTGAGCGTAATATTGACGGTCACGGACATGGCCTCAGCCGACCAGACTGACCCAGCGCTCGGGGCGCTTTTTGCCGCCCTTAAAAGCAGTCATCGGCCCGAACAAGCCGCAGCTATCGAGTCGGAAATCTGGTCACGCTGGGCGGCCCATAAAGACAAGACCATCTCCACCGCCATGCAGCGCGGCATTGCCCTGATGCAGGCCGGCCAACTGGCTGCCGCCGAAACCACATTCAGCGCGATCATCGCCCGCGATCCAAATTTTGCCGAGGCATGGAACAAGCGGGCCACGGTGCGATTTTTCCGGGGCGATCACAGCGGGTCGCGGCAGGATATTGCCGTCGTTATCGACAAGGAGCCGCGTCATTTTGGTGCCCTTGCCGGGCTTGGCATGATTCATATGAAAAATGGTGACCCTGCCGCGGCCTTGACCGCATATCAGGCAGCCCGCCAGCAAAATCCATTTTTGCCCGACATTGATCGAATCATCACACAAATTTCGCGACAATTGAACGGCGCATCAATTTAACCGAAATGGTTCACTGGCGGCTTTCTGGAATGAACAGCGGGCGTGGGATCAAAGCGCTTGCGTCGAATGGAGCCAACGCGCACAATGTGATCACCGCGCCAAATACGGCCGACGCCTAGACTGTGATGACGATGAGCAATAGTCAGATGATACATCATTGCCCCACATGTGATCAGCTTTGTGTGGTCGCACAAAAGGCTGTTGACGATGCTGTTGCATCCGGCACGATGGTGCTGATCTCTTGCCATCACTGTGGCGAGCAGTTTGCGCCCGCCACCACCGGTGAGCCACTGGCCGGCCCCTACAAAACTGGGCGCGCCGCCAACATAACGATCAAAAACTGCTCCTCCTGTCAGCAGCCGATCTCGGTGCCGGATCCGTTTCCCGATGCGGGCGTGATCAATATGATCTGCCCGCTTTGTGATAGCAAATTGGATATAGACAAATTACGCCAGCAGGATACCGCCGATGATGATGATGCCGTGGCGGACGATACCGTATCGCACCCAACGCCTAATATCACCGCCGACAAAAAGACACGGTCGCAGCGAGGTCGTGATATCAACCGCGTGCCGTTATATTTGCTGATTGTCGTCAGTCTTGCAGGCTATATTTATTGGGCACATGAAACCGGGCAACTGCCCATCGATCAGTGGCTGCGGCTTTTGGGCTTTATTTCATAGCCTGCAGCTTCGGGTTCATCATCGACCATTTCGGCCGGAAATCCCGGCGCCAGAATGGTCGTGCCGCATGCCTCTTCAAGGCGTTTGATGATATTTGGCGACCATTCACGCGCCCCATAGCGGGCCTGACCATCCTCGAAAATGCGGATCAATTGGGGCGATATATCCAGCGGCACATCATGGGCATCGGCCAAGGCCTGAAAAAGGCCAATATCCTTTAGCACCAAATCCATCGTAAAATTGATATCGCGGCTCCCATTCAAAATGACCTGACTTTCGGTTTCATGCACAAAAGAGTTACCCGATGAGATGCGAATGGCCTCATAGGTCACATTCAAATCCATGCCGGCCATTTTTGATGTCACCAACGCCTCGCACAGCGTTACCAGATTGGCCGTTGCCAAATAATTGGTCATGACTTTCAAAACCGATGCGCTGCCCAGCGGACTGGTATGCAGAACACGGCGCCCCAGAATCGTCAACACCGGCAACACAGCCTCGAACACCGGCCTTTCGGCACCGGCAAAAATCACAATATTTCCGGTTGCCGCCCGATGACGACCGCCCGATACCGGACAGTCTGCCGCCGCCGCGCCGCGCGCCGCGACAAGCGTCCCAAGCCGCTTGACCTCATCCGCTTCGGTGGTACTCATCTCGGCCCAGATCTTGCCCGCCGACAGCCCTGCTAGAATGCCGTCATCGGTCTCCATCACGGCCGCGCTTGCAGCCGGCGATGGCAAACAGGTGATGATCACATCGCATGATTCGGCCATCGCTTTCGGCGTGTCGCCCCAGACCGCCCCAGCCGCAAGCAACGGCGCAGCAACCGCCTTGTCGAGGTCAAGCACCTCTAGGGCGCAGTTGTTGCGCATAAGGCTGCCGGCCAATTTTCCGCCAACATTCCCAAGCCCGATAAAGCCGATTTTTTGCATGTTTTGCCCCCCTTTTTTACAAGATCCACCGGCGTTTGACGCCGGTATTATGGATCACTCTAAAAGTGGGGTAGAAAACGACGCAAGCGTTTTAGCTGCCGCCTAAAGCGTTACCACCCGCATGGAATTTGTTGTGCCAACAATGCCAAATGGCATCCCGGCAACCACAACAATCTGCTCGCCGGTGCCCGCCATGCCGCGCCGCCGGATTTCGGCAATGGCCTCGGTGATTGCCGATTCAAAATCGTCGCTTAGTGTGCTGGCGCCGGTGTCAGTGCCCCACAGCAAACATAATTTCCGCCGCACATCAAGGCTTGGCGTCATGACCAGAAACGGGATAGCGGGGCGTTCACGGGCAATGCGCACCGCAGTATTACCAGAGCTTGAAAAGGCGACCATGACCTTTGATTCAACGGTCTCGGCAAGCGCAACGCTGGCCTTAGCGACCGCGTGATAAACGCTGTGTTCAACCGGCAATTCAGCCGGTCCCGAACCCGGATTATCACGAATATGGGCCTCGGCCGCATGAACAATACGCGCCATAAATTCAACCGATTCAACGGGGTAACTTCCGGCTGCGGTTTCCGCCGACAGCATGACCGCATCGGCACCGTCAAACACCGCACCGGCAACGTCTGATGCTTCAGCGCGGGTTGGGGTTGGAGCCTCGATCATCGATTCAAGCATTTGTGTGGCGACCACCACCGGTTTGCCAACAAGCCGACATTTCGAAATAATGGTTTTTTGCCAGCCCGGCACCAGTTCGGGCGGCAATTCAACCCCCAAATCGCCGCGCGCCACCATCACCCCGTCAGAAGCGGCGATAATATCGTCAAGGTCTTTGAGCGCCGCCGGCTTCTCGATTTTCGACATCAAAGCGGCACGCTTGCCAACAATGGTCCGCGCTGCCACCACATCGCTGGCCCGTTGCACAAACGACAGCGCCACCCAATCAACCCCCTTATCAAGGGCAAATTCAAGATCGGCCAAATCTTTTTCGGTCAGGGGTGTGGTGTCCAGAATGATATCTGGCAAATTGACCCCCTTGCGGCTTTTCAATGGGCCGCCAACCACCACCTCGGCGGTAAAGCTGCTGTCATTGACCGCCTGTACCTTGAACACCAATTTCCCGTCATCCATCAAAAGCCGCGCCCCAGGATACATGGCTTTGAAAATCTCCGCATGTGGCAGCCCCACTTTGCTGGCATCACCATTGTCACAATCAAGCGCAAAGATAATGCTGGCACCGGCCTCGACAACGGTACCATCGGCGACGACGCCGACCCGGAATTTTGGCCCCTGCAAATCTGCCAGAATACAGGTTGGTCTGCCAGTTTCCGCCTCGATCGCCCGAATAGCGTCAACCCGCACGCCCTGTTCATCGCGTGTGCCGTGCGAAAAATTCAACCGGAACACATTGACCCCGGCATCACCCAACCGCCGCAACATCTCTGGCGTTGATGACACATTACCAAGGGTGGCAACAATTTTGGTGGCGCGCGGCCATCCGGTGTCTTGACGAGTAGCTGACATAAATTTTCTTTCCCAATCATCGGCATATTTACATGTTTTCAGGCTATAACACCACGGATGGCCAAGCCCTGCCGTGGACCGAGTCTAAAGCGGAATGACCCGAAATCAAAGTCACAATCGGGATGTCACAAAAAATTCAAAAACCGGCAAAATACCAGTTGGCAGGACGGCCGTGCAAAGACCTGTTGATACGGCTTGAGCGACGCTGCCATTCGGGCCATACTGGCGATGGTTGCCGGGTCCAAACGGCGCATTCATCGTTGCAGACAATCTCTACCCTCAAGAAAGCATCATCATGATCAAAGGCCTTATTGCTCCTATCCTTACCCCGTTCGATGATAATCTGAACCTCGATCAGGCCCGCTATAACGAACTGGCCAAACATTTGTTGAATACCGGCCTGTCGGGGCTGGCACCATTTGGCACTACCGGCGAGGCACTATCGGTCAGCAATGCCGAACGGAAAGCCGCACTAGAAGGGCTGGTGGCCGCCGGGATCGACCCGGGCGTGATGATCCCCGGCACCGGTCTTTGTAATTTGCCGGACACGGTTGATCTTTGCCAGCATGCGATTGCCCAAGGCTGCGCCGGCGTAATGACCTTGCCCCCGTTTTATTTCAAGGGCATGAGCGATGACGGGCTTTATGAATATTATGTTGAACTGATCAAACGGATCAACGATCCGCGCCTCAAAATTTACCTTTATCACATTCCGCAAGTGTCCGGTGTTGGCCTGTCGATCGATCTGGTGCACCGGCTTCATACCGACTATCCGGAAACGGTGGTCGGTATCAAGGACAGTTCAGGCGTGTGGGAAAACACCGAAGCCCTGCTTGGCATTAAGGGTCTGATTGTCTATCCGGGCGCCGAACTGCCGATTATCGAAGCGATACGGCTTGGGGCGCCGGGCTGTATTTCGGCTACCGCCAACCTGAATGGCACCGATATTGCCGAGGTGATCGATTTGTGCCTTGCCGGCAACTGGGCCGAGGCCGAGGCCAAGCATGAAAAGGTGAAGGCGGTACGGCTGATGTTCCAAGAATACGCCCCAATCCCGGCACAAAAGGCGCTGTTGGCGCGTTCGACAGGCCATAAATCATGGGCCAATTTGCGCCCACCAATGCGCCCGATGGCACCAGAAGCACTGGAAGAATTGGCCACTGGCCTGGCCGAAAAATTCGGCTTCAGCTTCTAACCATCTGCCCAGTTACCTGACAGATACAGGCCATGACACAGGACCAAACCCGATGAAGCTGATCGCCTCACTTGCCGGATTGGTGGTTGTCGTGGCCGGTGTTTTTGCCTTGCTTTGGTTTGCTATGCCAGGCTTTCAGCGCGGATTTGAGCCGCCCAAAATCATTCAGGTCAAAGCCTATCTTGACAATCGCTGTCCGCTTGCCGACGAGGCGTTTTTGGCATTCGCGCCACAGCAGAACCGGACCGCGCGCTTTTATGACAAGGTTGCGGTCATGCGGCTTCCCGAAGACGCAACGATCCAATTGACGTTATCGAATGCCTATCCGGACTTTCAATATGATGATGTGCCACAGGATGTTGCCGCCGAAGTGGTGTTGACCGCCGACTGTTCGGTATCGCCGCGGTTACGTTCGATTTTTGACTCGATGAACCAGCAATTCAAACAATAGGCCGTATCATCAACACCGCCAGATCATCCCCAACCCCATCACCCTTGATCACATCACGCTTGATCAAATTACGCTTGATCAAATTACGCCGGCGCTACGAAGGGCGGCAATCGCGTCTTCCGGCAAATCGGCCCAATCGCGCAACACCTCGTCAGTATGTTCGCCCAATCGCGGTGGCGGGCTACGATATTGCGCCGGGGTAACCCCCAATTTGGCCGCATAGGCGGCACTTGAGACAAGGCTGCCATCGTCACGCTGCTGGTCAATGCGTGCCCCGCGTGCCACCACATGCGGATCGTCAAACACTTCGGCAATGCTGTTGATCGGCCCGCATGACACCGCGGCCGCTTCCAGCTTTGCAATCACCGTTGCCCGGTCCATGCCGTCAATCACATCACCAAGCATCGCGTCAAGGCGGTCACGATTCAAAATACGGGCTTCATTGGTCTGAAAGTCAGCATCATCAGCCAGATGCCCGACGCCTAAAGCAGCCGCCAACCGGCCAAACTGGGCGTCATTGCCACAGGCCACAATGACAAACCCATCCTGTGCCGCATAAACCGTGTATGGCACAACGCTGGGATGGCTATTACCCATCCGGCCGGGGCAGACCTCGGCATTCAGCCAATTGGCCGACTGGTTGGCCAGCATTGCAATCTGACTGTCAAGAAGCGCGCAATCAATATGCTGGCCCTTGCCGGTCCGGGCGCGATAGGCCAGCGCCGCCAGCGCCGCATTCGCCGCAAACATGCCGGTGAAAAGGTCACACACCGCAACGCCCACCTTGACCGGCCCGCCCCCATCCACAGCATCGGGCTGGCCGGTAATACTCATCAAGCCGCCCATCCCCTGAATCAAAAAATCATAGCCCGAGCGATGTGCATAGGGTCCGGTTTGGCCAAATCCGGTGATCGAACAATAGATAAGCCCCGGATTGATCGCCGCCAGCGCCGCATAATCAAGCCCGTATTTCGCCAGACTTCCCGGCCGGAAATTTTCGATCAGAATATCGGCTTTGGCGGCAAGATCGCGCACCAAGGCGCTTCCCTCTGCGGTTGAAAAATCGACGGTTACTGATCGTTTGTTACGATTACAGGCCGAAAAATAGGCCGCGTCATCACGGCTCCCATCAGCATTGACGGTAAAGGGCGGGCCCCATTTACGGGTATCATCACCGCCCCGCGGGGTTTCGATTTTGACCACATCAGCCCCAAGATCGGCAAAGGTCTGGGCCGCATAGGGGCCAGCGAGAATGCGGCTAAGATCAAGCACTTTCAATCCGGCCAGCGCCATCGGTTGGGAGGTGTCAGTCATCGCTTGTTCCGTTCTAATCGGCGTCTGCCTGATCACCCTATCATGGCGCCTGCTGCAGCGCATGCGAGAGATCACAGGCTGGCAGGTGCGAAAATTTGAATTTACAGGCTTGCCGAAACTTGGCAGTTTGAATTGTCATTTTGCCGCAGGATAGCGCAAAACCCCCGTCAACGTCAGCCCCGCCCGAATGGATTTATCATGGATTTTTCACTGACCGCCGAACAGGCGATGTTGCAGGAAACCGCGCGTCGCTTTGCGCAAGACGAACTGCCAGCCCACGCCAAGCAAATTGAGGAAACCAACCAATCACCGTCCCTCGCCTTGCGTAAGCGCTTTGCCGAGATGGGCTTTTTAGGGATCAATTTGCCAACCGCCTATGGCGGTGCCGGGCTTGGGCATATTGAGGCGGTTCTGGTGTTGGAAGAACTCGCCAAAATTTCAGTCGCCGTCGCCTTTCCTGTGTTCGAGGCCAGCTTTGGCCCAACGCTTGCCATCGCTCATTTCGCACCTGAAGCCTTGCGCGCGAAGATTTTGCCAGCCGTTTGTGCAGGCGATATGGTGGTCGCGGTATCGATGTCGGAACCACAGGCCGGTACCGCCTTGACCGATCTGAAAACCACTGGGCGCATCAACGGTGACACGGTGGTGGTGAACGGGGCCAAACGCTGGTGTTCAGGCGGCGGCCATGCCGATGCCTATGTTGTTTATTGTCGCTTGTCCGATGCGCCCGGCGCCAAAGGCATTGGCGCGGTATTGGTTGAAAAAGACACACCCGGCTTTAGTTTTGGCGCGCCTGAACAACATATGGGCTGGCGCGGCATTGCCAGTGCCGACATGTATTTCGACAATGTTGAAATCCCTGCTGGCAACATTATCGTGCCGGCCGGCGGCTTCAAGCAATTGATGGAGGCGTTTGATCTGGAACGCTGTGGCAACACAACGATGAGTCTGGCCTGCGGCCAGTCAGCCTTTGACTATGTGTTGGACTATGTTCAGGAACGCGAACAATTTGGCAAGCCGATCATCGATTTTCAGGCGGTACAATTGCAAATTGCCCAGATGAAAATGAAATTGGACGCATCGCGGCTGTTGCTGTATCGGGCAGTGACCAATGCCGAACATGAGTTGCCGTCCATCGCCGACAGTTCAATCGCCAAATGTTTTGCCAATGAAATTGCCCGCGATGTCACAAGCGCCGCCGTCCAGTTGATGGGTGGCTATGGATTTTCCAAATCCTATCCGATGGAACAAAAAATGCGCGATGCGTGGGGATGGGGAATCGCCGGCGGATCAATCGATATTCAAAAGGTCAATATCGCCGCGGCACTTGTTGGGCGGCGGTTCAACCAGCGATCTTAAGCACCCCAAGTTTTGCCAAGCACCCGGACCCAGTTGCCGTGACATAATTTATGCATCAGCGCCGGGCCATAGCCATGCTGTCGCATCGCTGCACGCAAAGCCCCAAGCCCAGCCGCCGAGCCAATTGTCTGGGGGACTGTGGTGCCGTCAAAATCCGACCCCAGCCCAACCCGGTCCTCGCCAAGATGGCTGATCAAATGGTCCAGATGCCGCAACATGATATCAATACCGGTATCGGCGTTCATCTGGCCGTCCGGCCGTAAAAAGGCCACCGCAAAATTCAGCCCGACCATGCCGTCACTTTCGGCGATTGCCGCCAGCTGCCGGTCGGTCAGGTTGCGCGCATGCGGCGAAATTTCATAGGCGTTGGAATGGGTCGCAACCAACGGGTTCTGGCTATATTTGGCAACATCCCAAAAGCCAGCCTCATTCAGATGCGACAAATCAAGAAGAATGCCGGACTTGTCGCAATGCGCGACCAGCCGCATTCCATCCTCGGTAAGGCCCGGCCCAATATCGCCGCTACTTGGATAGCGGAACGGCACACCATGACCAAACCGGTTAGGCCGGCTCCATACCGGTCCGATTGACCGCAAGCCGGCCCGGTAGAACATATCAAGATTGTAAAAATCCCGATCAATCGGCTCGGCGCCTTCAATATGCATGATCGCGGCAATCTGTCCTTTATCGAGACTGTCTTGGATCATCGCCGCGCTGGTGCAGATAGCGACATGGCCAGCCGCCGCCAAGCGGTGCAGGATCGCCGCCTGTGCCATCGCCACCGGCAGCGCAGCATCACAGTCAATTTCTGGCGGCAGCGGAAGATCATAGGCCGGCAAATTCATCTCTGCGCGTTTGGCTGCCCCATCGATTTTTGACGGCACCCAAATGGCAAAAAAACCCCCGCCAAACCCACCGGCTCGCATTTTCGGCACATCAAGATGCCCCGGCAGATTGCCACCAACCTTGCTCACATCAACGCCAAGTTCGGTCGCGGCCTGCCCCGCATGCAATACCGATAATAAATCATTATGCCCGTCAAAGATCAGCGGCAGACAATCATCGTGATCGGTCATGATTGCGGCAATGCTCCGGTGATCGCATAATTCAAAATGGCCGCCACTTGATCGGCGGTTTCGACCACCGCCAGCGCTGCCCCATCAACCTCTTTTAAGGCATGCGCATGGTCACTTCCATGCATAATCACCAGCGCCTTGCCAAGCGCCGCGGCATAGCCAGCATCAAAGGCCGCATTCCATTGTTTGTATTTCTCGCCAAACCGCACAACCACCACATCGGCGCGTTCAATCGCGGTGCGGGTGCGGATCGCGTTCAATTTTGCGCCTTTATGATCATGCCAAAATTTGTTGGGCTCAGCCCCCATGATCGCCACCCCACAATCATCTGACGCGGCGTGGTCGGTAACAGGTGCCAGAAAGCTGATATCCAGCTTCATCGCCGCACAGGCGGCGGCCACCTCATCGCGCCAGTCGGTGTGGATTTCACCGGAAAGATAAACTGTCAGCTTCATGATCAAAACCTCCTTTCGAGACGCCGTCTTGCCCCCCGGCGTGGGCAGCATTACGGCCGAATTCTGGCGCCTGTTCTTGATTCAAAATCCAAGGCGACAAGGCTCATATCCGCCTCGGCGCCATGCGTTGCAATCGCCGCTTCAAGTTCGGCGAATGCCTCGGCGCCAAGCGGCATCGCCTGTCCATGCGCTGCCGCCATCCCCAAGGCAAGGCCGGCATCTTTTTGCATCAAGGCCATCGAGAACCCCTGCAGCATCTTACCCGACAAAATATTATCGGGAAGGGTGATTTCGGTCGCATAATTCCGGCCTGAACTTTTTTGCAAAATATCGACCGCCCGCGCCGGGTCAACACCTTCATTGACCAGCAGGGACACCACCTCAAAACTGGCCATCCGGCAGATCAAATTTAACAGATTATTTCCTGCCTTCAGCGCATGGCCAGCCCCGACCGGGCCAGCGTGAAAAATATTACTGCTGATTTGGCGTAACAGGGGCTGCAGATCCGCAAATGACGCCGCGCTGCCACCAACGATAATCGCAATCGTTCCCTCGCGCGCCCCACGCGGGCCGCCGCTAACCGGCGCATCGACGAATGTCAGCCCGCGATCAGCCATGCGGACGGCTTGATCGCGGCTTATCGCCGGGTCGCCCGATGTCATATCGACAAATATCTGCCCAGGACGCATATGATCGACAAGACCGTCTGCGCCAAACAGCACCGCCTCGGTGACGGCCGAGGTTGGCAAACAGGCAAAAATCACATCACAGCGACGCGCTAGCATGGCCAAATCCGGGGCCGCCGTTGCGCCCCCATCGACAAACGGGGTGGTGCGGTCGGGGTCATTGTCAAACACCGTTAATGACGGCGCCAACAGGCGCATCGCCAACGCCCCCCCCATATTACCAAGGCCAATAAATCCAACATGCCGGGAACCGGCGGTATGTTCGCTCATTTTCAACAATCCTGTGAACAGCCCGAAACGAGGCATCTGTAATTTAGCCTCTATCAGGCGCGATTTCGACGGGGAAATCCAGCCCTGATTCAGCCAATCACCGAATATTTGTAAAATCCTGTTGCAATCACCTGAACAACGGCCAAGACTGATAACGGCCGGGTTGGTTGCACAATGCATCATGCGCCCTGCCAATCACCTTTTGGCCAACCCGTTTCCGGGGTTGGACCGCTATCTTAAATATATGCATGGCAGCTGATGGCACCTGTTCCCCCCTCTGATCGACCGGCACAAATCATGCCCGCATTGCTGATCTTTGCATTCTGCATGATGATGATCGCGACAAGCCGCGGCATGGGCGAGACCTATGGCATATTTCTGCTGCCATTGACCGATCATTTTGGCTGGAACCGTGCCAGTGTCACGTCGGTCTATTCGGTCTATATGGTCTCTTATGGTCTTGGCTCGCTGCTGTCCGGACTGGTGTTTGACCGGCTTGGCCCCCGGGCGAATTACAGTCTTGGTCTGGTGATGCTGGCAGGCTGTTATGGGTTTGCCGGCCAGTTGCAGTCGCTTGTTGCCTTTTATGTCGCGGTTGGTGTGTGTGGCGGGGTTGGCGCCGCCATGGTTGGTATCGTCCCGACGCAAAGCCTGATCTCGCGCTGGTTCAAACGCAAGCGCACCACCGCCCTGTCGATTGCCTATGCGGGTCAGGGCATCGGTGTCATGCTGCTGGCACCGGCCGCGCAAATGGCGATTTCGGCACTTGGCTGGCAAAGCGCCTATCAGTTGGCAAGTGACGGGTTCATCGCCTGTTTTATCCTGATCCTGTTTATGCCTTGGCGGCGCATTGCCGCCGGTGCCGATGACGTGACCGAGACCGCGACAACACGGCCAAAGATCCCGCAAGCCGGGCCGGGCCTGTCACTTGGCCAAGCGATCTATCGACTCGAATTTTGGGGCTTTTTCACGATTTTTGGTGCCTCGGCCATTTCGGTTTTCGGCGTATCGTTGCAGGCCGTTGCCTATCTTGTTGAACAGGGGTTCAGCAAGGTCGAGGCGGCCTTTGCCTTTGGGTTTGTCGGCATGTTGACTATTCTTGGGATTGCGCTGACCGGCATTCTTGCCGAACGGTTTCCGCGCCATATTGTGGCCACAGGCAGCTATGGGCTGACCATTGCCGGAATCACCGCACTGGCCGCGTTGCAATTTTATCAAAGCTGGGCATTGCTGGTGATTTTTGTTGTTTGTTTCGGTTTGTCAGCTGGGGCGCGCGGCCCGATCATTACCGCTCAGATGGCTGAACTATTCGCCGGACGCGGCCTTGCCTCAATTTTTGGTGCGACCAATATCGGGCAGGGATGTGGTGCCGCGCTTGGCGCCTTTCTGGCCGGCTTTCTGTATGATATGACCGGTGGGTACAACACCGGGTTTACCGTCAGCCTGATATTCGCGATCGTCGGCATGGCGGTGTTCTGGGTGGTGCCCGCCATCCGCCATGGTCGGGCGGTCTCCTAGCGACCGCAACGGCCCGCCGGGCTATTGGTTTTCAGACTATTGGTTTTCAGACTATTGGTTTTCAGACTATTGGTTGGCAGCCTATTTTTTGGCCGCGGTCAGCCGCCGCATGACCGGCGAGACAACCTGATCAGATATCTGAAAATCCCATAACGCGCCATTATCCTCCGCCAGAAATTCGGCAAATGCGTCATCTAGCCCATCAAGGCTGGTAAAGCTTTTGCCGGTCAAGCCAAAGCCCTGGGCAATCGCGGCAAGGTCGGTGGTGCCAAAGGCGGCCCCGTCCTCGTCATGGCCATCAACCCGCAATTTGTGAATTTCAGATCCGTAGGCACGATCGTTCAAAACAACGATCAGTAGCTTCAACCCATGTCGCCGCGCTGTTTCCAACTCTTGTGCATGCATCAAAAAGCCGCCATCACCGTCAAACAGCACGACCTGCTGTTTGGGCCGGGCCGCCGCCACACCAAGCGCATAGGACAAGCCATTGCCAATCGCGCCAAATTCACGAATGGTGAGAAAATTTTCATGCGACCGGCCAAGCATATGCGCCGCAAAATAGGAACAATGGCCAGATGAATTGACCATGAACCACTCTTTTGGCAACAGCGCGTCAAGTGCCTTGATCAACGGCCGGGGATCAAGCACATCGGGCGCCACCTGAAACGGCATCGCATCAGGGTAGTCGGCAGCAGCGGCTTTGGCTGCCAGCCCGTCACGCCATGTACCAGTGCTGGCCGCGGTCGGGCCATAATCGGCGATGATCGCCGCCAGCAGCATCTCAACCCCAATACGGGCATCGGCGCATAGATGATGATGCGCGGCAACCCGGCCTTGGCTATAGACCCGCGGGGCGGTATCGATATGCAGAATTTTGGCGTCGGGATAAAGCCGCCCGGAATCAGCCGCATGGGCGGCAAGGCTGGTCCCAACGGCGATGACCAGATCAGTATCGATGCAGGCCTCACGCGCGGTGTCCGAGGCAAACCCACCGGTCACATTCAGCGACCAGGCCGAATCATGAAACAGCCCCCGCGCCGGCAAGGTGGTCAGCAATGGTGCGCCAATATGGTCGGCCAGCCGAACACAGGCGGGGCCGGCCTCAGCCATCACCGCCCCGCGCCCGCCAATCACCACCGGCCGTTCGGCCGCGGCGACCAACGCTGCCAGTTCGTTCACCTTTGCGGGATCCGCATGAACGCGGCCCGCGGCCGGCACAAAATCAGCCGCCGACGCCACCGCGACTGGCGCGTCACCCCATGCACTTTCCTGAATATCAAACGGCATGCCAATAACAACCGGGATGCCGGTCAAACGGGTCCGCGCAAATGCGTCCTGGATCTGACGCGCCATGCGTGGCTTGTGGGTGATACGCACATATTCGGCACCACAGGCGACAACAAACGGCGCTTGATCAATATCCTGATTGTACCAGTGCGCGGCTACCGGTGATTCGCCAACAAACACCACCAGCGGGATCCGGGCGCGGACTGCCGCAGTCAGGCCGGTCATGATCTGTGTCAAGCCGGGGCCGCATGTCACTGTGGCCAGACCGGTCTCGCCGCTCACACGCGCATGCGCCATCGCCATCGATACCGCACAATGTTCATGCCGCGCATAGGTGAATGGCATGCCCAAATGGGCCAGCGCACCGGCGAAATGCATATTGCCATCGCCCAAAAGCGCAAAACAATGGCTGCTGTCCTGCGCCTTAATTGCTATGGCGACAACATCATAGGTTTTCATCACGGCCTCTCCTCGTCACACGGTAATAATCTTGCGGCAAGACAGCTGTCACGCCGCGGCAAATTCCTTTTTCAAGGCAGCAAAGAATTGGCGCACCAGATGTTTGGCAACACCCATTAAAATACGTTGCCCAACCCCAGCGACAAGACCGCCAACCTCGCCCGATGCCTGATACGCAATCTTGGCATTGCCATCGTCGGTTTCACTGATGGTGACAGTGGCGCTGCCGGTTCCGGTGCCTAATGTCCCGCTGCCGGATACGGTGATCACACATGCCCGTGGCGGGTCCATATCAGACAAGGCAACGCTGCCCTCAAAGCTGCCACCAACCGCCGCCACTTTTAGTTCCAGCGTCATCACATAGTGGCCGGGTTCGGTTTCGACCATGCTGATACAGCCGGGGATAGCCCGCTGCAAAACGGCCGGATCAATCACCGATTCCCACAAGCTATCGGGGCTTGTATTGATCGTTTCTTCACCGCCAAGTTCGAGTTTCATGCGTCGTCATCCTGCTGGTCAATTATACGGCCTCGATTTGATTGCCTGATTTTATCAAAGATCTGGTGAAATGACCTGATTACAGGCCGAAGAGTTTGCGCGCGACACCCGTTTCCAAGGTGGCGCGGTCGGCCTGATCAAGCGCCAAATGATCAAGCACGGCGCGCGGTGCCGGATCACCAATCGGAAACGGCATATCCGACCCCATCATGATCCTGTCGACCCCGACCGCGTCAATCAAAAAGGCCAGCGCCGCCGGATCATGCAACAGCGTGTCATAATACAGCATCGACAGGGCTTTGGACGGATCGGCCAATGTATCTTTATGAAGGTTATAATTCCGCATCATCCGGCCCACCACATAAGGCAGCGCCGAACCGCCAATGCCGATCACGATTTTCGCATTATGATAGGTTTCAACATGACCAGAATAGATAATGCGCGAAATCGCAATCAGGGTGTCGGTGATGCGGCCAATCGCATTATTCATCCCATAGTCATTGACCCGGTCATCACCCGAATCGAACACCGGATGGATAAACAAAACCGAGCCATTACGATGCGCCGATTCCCAAAATGGGGTCAGATCCGGATCGTCAAGAACGCCACCCTTACCTTTTGGCTGGGTGCCGATCATCGCCCCTTTGAACCCATCTTGATGGGCCGCATCCAGTACCGCGGCAGCGGCATTGCCATCCTGCATTGGCAGGCTTGCCAACGGCAAAAAGCGGTCATTTTGGGCGCAAAATTCCTTGAGGTGCTGATTGATCATGCTGGCCCATTGACGGCCTTGATCCGCTGGCATTTCATAGCCGAACATATCAAGCCAGCCACCGATTACCTGCACATCAATGCCGTGACTGTCCATCCAATCAAGCCGCCCTTTGGTATCTGACAGCATTTTGCTGGCCGGGCGTGTTGGCTTGTTACCGGCAAAGGCAAAGCCAAAACTGCCCTTGCCATCAGGCAATAATTCAAGCGCGGGAAAATCACCGGCGCTATCTTGAATAGCCTCAAGAAGGCGCGGCGGAATGAAATGGGCATGGCTATCAATAATCATCTATGTCTCGTTTACCCTATGTCAAAATTTAACAGGTCATCCTTGGGCTGATGCAATTGCATCGCTGATCGCACTCATCCGGATTGGCAGTTTTTCAAACCGGATATCAAGCCCGGCCACGGCATCATTGATCGCCCCTGATATCGCCGCCGGCGCACCAAGATAGCCGCTTTCACCAGACCCTTTTTGCCCAAAGACGGTATGCGGTGACGGGGTGCAATGTTTGACAACGCTGATCGCTGGCACTTCATGTGACGATGGCATCAAATAGTCAAGGAAGCTTTGCGTCATCAGCTGGCCATTGGCATCATAGGCAAATTCTTCAAACAGCGCCGCCCCGATACCATGGGCGATACCGCCATAGGTCATGCCACTGACAATCGCCGGGTTAATCACCGTGCCGCAATCATGGCCAATCGTATAGGACCTGATGTCCGGCCGGCCGATCACCGGATCAAACGTGACCAAGACCAGATGAAACTCAAACGAATAGCATGGATACATCTGCACCTTGCCATCTACCGGCAACGCGTCACCGGTTGGCACCTGCATAATATCAAAAGCGGCAAGGCCCGGGTCCATGCCGTCAGGCAAATTATGAAATTGCCGATGCGCCAGCTCGACCACATCGTCCCATTTACATAAGCGCCCGTCCGCTGCACGAACATCGCCGCCCTCATAGGTTAGTTGGTCGGCGGCCATGCCAAGATGGTGCGCCGCAATCGCGATAATCTTGTCCTTGAGCTTTTCAGCTGCCCGGGCAGCGGCCCCGCCAAGCATAATCGCCATGCGGCTGCCAACCGGCGAATTACCCGGCAAGCTTTCCAAAGAATTAGGGCGCGTGACGCGGATTTTGTCCGGGTCGATTTGCAATATTTCTCCAAGGACGGTTGACACCAAAGTTTCATGGCCTTGGCCCGATGAGGTGGTGTGAATCCGCGCAATGACCGTTCCCAGCGCATCGACATTGATCTGGCAGGATTCCATCCAGGTCGAGGTTTTGTTGGCCTCGTTCAGCAATGGTTCAAATGACGAATTGCCACCGCTTGGCTCAAGGCAGGCGGCAATACCAATGCCGGCCATCATACCAGCGGCACGCAAGCGATCGCGTTCGGCAACAAGCGCCGGATAATCGGCAGCCGCCAGTGTTTTTTCGATCACCGTATGATAATCGCCACTGTCATAAGTGCTGCCGCTTGGGATCAGATAGGGGAACTGATCAGCACGGATCAAGTTATGTTGCCGTAGGGCCAGCCGGTCCATTTTCAAAAAGGCGGCAACCCGGTCAAGCGCGGTTTCGAGCGCATAGTTGGTCGGCGACTGACCAAAGCCACGCACCGCTTCTTGAACAGTTTTGTTCGATGTCACGGACAGCGCGTGATAAGCAACCGAATTGATCTGATAGGGGCCAACAATCGCGCCGATCGGTTTGCCAAGCTGGAACGGCGCGCGGCCGGCATAGGCACCGGCATTGTCCAACGCCCGCATTTTCATTGACCTGATGGTGCCGTCACCATCAAACGCGACATCAATATCAAATTTCCGTTCGGGGCCGTGGGCATCGCCAGCCCGCATATTTTCCAGCCGATCCTCGATAAAGCGCACCGGCCGGCCTAGTTTGCGGGCAATATAGCCAACCAAGGTTGCATGTTTTATACCCCGCTTGACGCCATAACTGCCGCCAACATCAACATCGTAATGCACCCGAACCGCGTTACCCGCCAGTCCCAGACAGCGGGATATCTGGTCGGCATATTTGGGCATCTGTACCGAGGCCCAAATATCCAGCATCTGGTCCCACCCGTTCCATTCGGCAATCACCCCAAAGGTTTCGATCGGCACCGTTGAGTTACGGCCCCACGTGACCGAAAAAGACAAGCTGTGCGCGGCGGTGGCAAAATCATCATCAACCGGTCCCCAGACAAATTTCTTGTCAAGCAGGACATTACTGCCATGTTCGGGATGAACCGGCGGGCTGGCTGGATCCAGCGCCTCTTCAGCCTCGAGAACAAAGGGCTGCGGCGTGACATCAACGACGATTTTTTCCAGCGCATCTTCGGCAATTGCCCGACTTTCGGCCACCACCGCACAGACCCATTCGCCGGCATAACGCACCCGGTCAACAGCCAACGGAAAGCGGCGAACACGCGGCGTATCAAGGCCGTTCATCAGCGGTTGGATCGCCTTGCCAATCTCGGCACCGGTAATCACATCAATGACACCCGGCACCGCCAAGGCCGCGCTGGCGTCGATGCTGTTAATAATCGCCGCCGGATGGTGCGATGCCAATGGTGCCACATGCACCATGCCCGGGCGTTCAAGATCAGCGACATAGACACCACGACCAGCAACAAAACGGCGGTCTTCAACCGGACGCCGGTGACGGGACAGAAATTTCCAATTTGTGTTGGCCATGATCTACTCTGTTTTCCCTGTGGTGCCGATGGCCGAATTATCAAGACCTGAATCATTGCGACTTCCCAACCGGTCAGCCGCCAGCATGATCGCCTCGACAATTTGCACATATCCTGTGCATCGGCAAATATTGCCAGAGATAGCCTCACGCACGTCATCTTCACTTGGCGATGGATTTTTAGCCAGCAAAGCCTCGGCCGCCAGCACCATGCCGGGCGTACAATATCCGCATTGCAAACCATGCGTCTCGCAAAAGGCATCTTGAATAATATTCAATTCGCCCGACCGTTCATTGCTGCCGCCAACCCCCTCGATCGTGGTCATTGCCATGCCGTCAGCCTGGACCGCCAGCATCAGGCATGACCGGACTGCCGCTCCATCGACAAGAATGGTGCAGGCGCCGCATACCCCATGTTCACACCCCGCATGCGTACCTTTGAGACCCGCTACGTCACGCACGAAATCGAGCAGCGTCAACCGCGGTTCAACGCGGGCTGTAACCAGTTGACCATTGATGGTTATCGACACATCTTTCATTGGCTGCCTCCTTTTGCCAGTTCGTCACGGGCATCACCAAGGGCACGCACAGCCAATGCCGCGGCCACCCGCTTGCGATAGGCAGCGCTTGCGTGCAGATCCTCGACCGTTTCAATGGCTTCGATCGCCGCCGCCACCGCTTCGGTAATCGACGCATCATCCAGCGCGGTCCCAAGAAGACCATCAACATCAAGTCGTTCGGGAAAATCACCAACCGAACCAACGCCCAGATGGATGCCAGTAATCGTCCCATCGGCGTCGGCATCGATCTGGGCCGCGGCCGATGCGAGCGCATAATCACTGCGGCGCGGGGCCACCTCATGAAAGCCGGTGCCGCGACGCGCTGGCGCTTTGGGAAACGCCACCCGCACCAAACAGCCGCTTGGCGGTGCCAGCGTCAACATTGGTCCAATGAAAAAATCGGTTGCCGAAAACGGGATTTCATCATCACCATCACGATACATAATGTCAGCGCCTAGCGTGACCGCGGTTAGGGCGATCTCGGCCGATGGGTCGGCATGGGCAATTGACCCGCCAATTGTGCCGCGTGCCCGTGTCGGTGGATGGCCAACATGCGTCAACGCCTTGGCAAGAAGCGGGATATGCTGGCGCATCATTGGCGACAGTAAAGCGTCTGCCTGACGAACCATCGCGCCAATTTCGATATGGGACCCAGTATCGTCAGTCTTCACCAGTTCGGGAATATGCGCGATATCGACAAGCAGGGACGGCCGTGACAGGCGCATCGACAGCATCGGCACCAAAGACTGGCCGCCAGCCAAAATCCGCGCATTGCTGTCTTCGGCCAGTAATTGGCATGCCTCGTCAATGGTCGCTGGGCGCTGATAATCGAAAGGAACAGGTTTCATGCAATCCCATCCGGTCAGGTTAAGGTTTCAGACAACGACACCCGCCGTATCGAAACACCGTTGGATGGGGTGAAACAACCGGCACGTCCGGTTGCCGGACAAACCGTTTCTATCCTTGGCGACGGTCGGGGGAGCCTGTAGACATAGATGACTATCAGCTAGAATTAGAGAATGCTGAAGCGCGCTTGTCAAATCAAAATATGATCTGAACCCAGCACCGCAACGCGCATAAAAAGCCGACAAACTGCCGACCTTTATGCGGTTCAGCTTTTTTCGTGCCAGCTGTTTGCGCGCCGCTACAAACCGATAACTTTGACCGCCTCTTGGGTGGGAAGATCAATAACCTTCTGCCGACTGATATATTTTTCCATCAGGTCATAAATAGCCGGTCCATCGACATTTTCGTTAACCGAGGCCCAGCCGCCAACACTATAGCTTTTATCAGCGTCCAATTTTTCCCCGGTGCGGGTCAAGGTGAGGTCGGTAATCCGGTTGCCCATCGATTCCTTCGGCGCACAGCTATAGCTGACACCCCCAACCCGCACCATATCACCACCCTGCTGATAGAACGGATCAATATTGAAGAGATTGTCACAGACATCTTCCAGAATTGTTTTTAGCTGACCGCCAGTCATTTCTGTTCGGTAAACATTCGGATAGCTCATGCTGGTTTGGGTATAAAGGTCATCAATGGTGATATCTTGGCCCGGGAGTAATGTGGTTCCCCAGCGGAAACCCGGACTAAGCGCGATCTCGACATCGCGTTCTTCCATGATACCTTGGCAGATCAAATCATCCCATGTGCCGTTGAAATTACCCCGCCGGTAGAGCAAACCGTTGGTTTTACCGATCACCCGTTGACATTCCTGCTCATAAGGCGCACGCAACGCATCAATATGGGCGGCCATCTCGGCATCCGGGGTGATAACATCGGAAAACACCGGGATCAGGGTTGAGTTGTAATCGACAACCTTGCCGCCTTTGACGTCAAGGTCTACGCGGCCAAGATATTTCCCATGCGAGCCAGACGACAACAGCAAAGTGTTGTTTATTTTCAACGCTTCCGGCACCGCATCATGGGTATGACCGGTCAGGATCACATCAATGCCGGACACCACGGTGGCCAGCTTCTGATCAACGTCAAAGCCATTATGCGACAGCAGCACGACAATTTCCGCCCCTTTGGCGCGCGCCGCATCGACATTTTTCTGGATCACATCAGGCCGGATACCAAATGACCATGTCGGCACCATGTAACGCGGGTTGGCAATCGGCGTATAGGGAAAATGCTGGCCGATCACCGCGACATTGAC
>JAYOFA010000005.1:0-33207 GCA_038116935.1 Puniceispirillum sp. (SeqCode)
TGGCAACAATCTTTTCTCAAGGGAGATTTAACATGCGTAAGGTTCTTCTTGCGACGACCGCTCTAGTAGCGTTGAATGTTTCAGCTGCATCTGCTGACATTTCAATCAGCGGTAGCTATGAATATGAATTCATCAATGCGAATACCGGTACAACTCAGTCACAAGATGGTAACATCACCATCACAGGTACTGGCTCAAACGACGCCGGTCTGAGCTTCACCGTAGTTGGTAACTACAGCATCTTTGGCAATGCCACTGGTGACGGTAACGTCGTTGGTGAAGATTCATATGTCGATGTTAAAGGCGATTTCGGTACCATTCGCTTTGGTCAGGGCCCAAACGTATTTGATCAGTTTGACGGTGTAATGGGTTCAGAAAGTGACATCGAAACCGAAGGCGGCATCGCTTCCAACACACTGGCAGACGATAAGTTGGCCGTTAACTATGTGTCACCAGCTATCGGTGGTTTGACTGTTGGTCTTTACCAAGACGCCCAAAATGATGAAGGTGGCGTAGCTGCAAAATACAGCATGTCAGGCTTTACCGTATATTACGGCTCAAAAGAAAGCACAGCCAACTTTGGTGTTGGTACAAAACTTGGCCCAATTGGCCTTAACGCTGGCGCATCACGCGTCGACGGCGGCGACAAGATCCAAGATCTTGCTATCAGCTACTCAGTCGACAACATGAAATTTGTTGCTTTGACTTCAAAGAAAACAGCAAGCGGCACAAAGACAACATATAAATCTGTTGGCGCCAACTATGACGTAGGTGGCGGTCTGGCTGTTGCTGTTGAAGCGTCAGACTCAGGTTCAACCAACCGTACATGGGTTGGTGTTCGCGCGAAATTCTAATTTCACGAGCACTTAGCTATTCGAAAAGGGAGGGGTGTGCCCCTCCCTTTTTTCTTTACAAATAACCTTCGGCTTTGCATTGTGAGGGCCAGTCTTTATGTGACGGAGCCTTGCACCCATGATGGTAAACAGAAAACCGGTATCGATGACATATCTGGCCTCGGTTTTGATGGTGGCGCCATTTTTATGGCTTGGGGCTTGCTCCAGCGTTGAATTTAAGGCGCCAGAACCAGAAAAAGAGCCAGTATCCATTCTAACCGGTAAGCCTGGTGGGACGAAGTTATCGGACATGATAGGACGTAACACGACCAGCGATAGCATGCCTGTTAACGCCTTGCTATGGCGGGCGGCGCTGGATATTGCCGCCTTTGTCCCGCTCGATGATGTTGACACGTTTGGTGGCTCAATTGTCACCGAATGGTATCAATCAGCCGATCAGCCCAACCAGCGCCTGAAATTGTCGTTTTTTGTTACCGGCCTCGAATTGCGCTCCGACGCGATCACCGTGCAGGCCTATCTGCAAAAGCGGGTCGGTGATAGCTGGATTGATGCCGGACGCAATGATCAATTGGCCCGCCGGCTTGAAGATCTGGTGCTGACACGGGCGCGCGAATTGCGGGTCGCCAGCCTTGGCGAAACCACACAATAGAGTATTCCGACAGCGTAACGCGCGAATCGTACCGGATTTTACCGCGGGGTACTGCATCGGGCTTTGACAAATAACGCCGCCTATCTATGCTTGGCACGGACCCGATAAAGGACAGAGTGATGAGCCAGTATAACGCGGCACAAATCGAAAAAAAATGGCAGCAAAAATGGGACGAGGCCGGCTGTTTTACTGCCCGCATTGCCCCGGACAAACCAAAATATTATGTGCTGGAAATGTTCCCCTATCCGTCGGGCCGGATTCATATGGGGCATGTCCGCAATTATACGCTTGGTGACGTGGTCGCACGCTATCAGCGGGCCAAGGGGTTTAATGTTCTGCATCCGATGGGCTGGGACGCGTTTGGCCTGCCAGCTGAAAATGCCGCGATGGAGCGTGGCATCCATCCGGGGAAATGGACCGTTGAGAATATTGCCGCGATGCGGGCGCAGTTGAAATCGATGGGGCTGTCCTATGACTGGGCGCGCGAATTTGCCACCTGCACCCCCGACTATTACCAGCATGAACAAAAAATGTTCCTCGCCTTTCTCAAAGCTGGTCTTGCCTACCGCAAGGAAAGCTGGGTGAATTGGGATCCTGTAGAAAACACCGTTTTGGCCAACGAGCAGGTGGTTGATGGGTGTGGCTGGCGCTCTGGCGCGCCGGTTGAGCGGCGGCGTCTGGCGCAATGGTTTTTGAAAATCACCGATTTTGCCGATGATCTGTTGACAGCGATCGACCGGCTTGACCGCTGGCCTGATCGGGTGCGGCTGATGCAGCATAACTGGATTGGAAAATCCGACGGGGCGCGGGTACGGTTTACGCTTGAGACTGCGCCGGTTTGCGATATTGATGCGATTGAGGTCTTTACCACCCGGCCTGACACGCTTTTTGGCGCGTCTTTTGTCGCGATTGCGGCCAATCATCCGCTTGCCGCGGCGGTTGGGGCCGCCAACGCGGATGCCGCCGCCTTTATCGCTGACTGTGCCAAGCTTGGCACATCCGAGGCTGCAGTAGAAACGGCCGAGAAAAAAGGCTTTGATACCGGGCTTGTCGTCGCCCATCCGTTGGACCCATCACTGAAACTGCCGGTCCATATCGCCAATTTTGTGTTGATGGAGTATGGCACCGGGGCGATTTTTGGCTGTCCGGCGCATGATCAGCGCGACCTTGATTTTGCCAATGCCTATGGCTTGCCGGTGCGGCCGGTGGTGTTGCCTGATGGCGAGGATGCAAGTGGTTTCACCGTCACCGACACCGCCTATACCGGTCCTGGTACGCTGTTTAATTCGCGTGACTGGGACGGGCTTGATAGTGACGCCGGAAAACAAGCGGCGATTGCGGCGATTAGCGCGGCGGGTGCCGGTACCGGCGAGACAACCTATCGCTTGCGCGATTGGGGCGTGTCGCGGCAGCGCTATTGGGGCTGTCCGATCCCGGTCATTCATTGCCCGTCTTGCGGCCTGGTACCGGTGCCGGAAAGCGACCTACCGGTGACCCTGCCTGATGATGTCGATTTCAGTGCCAGCGGCAACCCGCTTGCCAACCACCCAAGCTGGAAGCACACCACATGTCCGACTTGTGGTGGCGCCGCCGAACGCGAACAGGACACGTTTGATACGTTTTTTGAAAGTTCCTGGTATTTCCTGCGGTTTGCCGACCCGACATCCGACAACGGGTTCAGTGCCGATGCCGCCGCCTATTGGTTGCCGGTTGATCAATATATCGGCGGGGTAGAACATGCGGTTTTGCATCTTCTTTATTCACGCTTTTTCACCCGCGCCTTGTCAAAGGTCGGCTATCTTGATCTTGATGAGCCCTTTGCCGGGCTAATGACGCAAGGCATGGTGTGTCATCAGACCTTTCAGGACGACAAAGGGGGGTGGCTATTTCCGTCCGACGTTACCAAAGACGGGGATAAATGGACCGTTACCGCAACCGGCAAAACAGCCAAAGCCGGCCGGATCGAAAAGATGAGCAAGTCCAAACGCAATGTTGTCGACCCTGAAATTATTATCGAAACCTATGGCGCCGATACCGCGCGGCTGTTCATGCTGTCCGATTCGCCGCCTGAACGCGATATGGAATGGACCGAATCCGGCGTTGAGGGTGCATCACGCTTTTTGAAACGCGTCTGGCGCATGGCCCAAGACGTGGCTATTGCCGCAGCATCACGCGACACCGCCGCCTGTGCTGGTAGCGCCCAGGACCTTGTCCGCATCGCACATAAGGCGATCGTCAATCTCTCCGCCGATATTGAAAACTTCCGCTTTAATCGCGCCGTTGCCCAGCTTCACATGCTTGCCAATGCGATCGGTGAGGTCAAGCCGCACGATACAGGTGCTGCCGCCGCCAAACGGTTTGCGATTGAGACTTTGACCCGGCTGTTAAGCCCATTATCGCCGCATATTGCCGAAGAAATCTGGGCGCTGTTAGGGCATGACACCATGCTGGCAGATATGGAATGGCCGATTGCCGACCCAGATCTGGCGCGCGATGATGAAATTGAAATAGGTATTCAGGTCAATGGCAAATTGCGCGATACGATTACCTTGCCGCTGGATTGCGCCGAAGAAGACGCGCGCAACAAGGCGCTGGCATCACCAGCGGTTGGCCGTTATCTTGACGGCAACGCCCCGAAAAAAGTCATTGTGGTAAAGAACCGGATTATCAATGTTGTTGTCTAAACTGCATCATATCAGCTGCATGTTCAGCCGGGCGATCCAAACCATCAGGCCGCTATATCTGCTGCTTGGGGCTGGGCTGTTGCTATCGGGGTGCAGCGATATCAAAATGCAGCGTCTTGATGCAACCAATCAGACCCAGTTGCAAAGCGTCGCGTTGGTATCGGCCGGCGGCCGCGACGAGCAATTGTTTAATCGGGAATTACGCCGGCTTCTTTATATCGATAGGCCCACCACAGCGCGATACCAGTTATCAAGTTCAATATCCTATAGCGCTACAAGTACCTTGTCGGTCAAAGGCGCCAGCTCAACCCTGAAAAAGGCCAGCATGTCGGCAAATTTCACGCTGGTGCAGCTGGATACCGGTAAAACCGTTTACAGCGACAGCGTAACAGGTGAGGCAACCGTTGGTGCGGTCACATCGCTTTACGGTCAGGATCGATCTGAAACAAACGCACGGGAACGGCTGGCGGTTTTATTGGCCAAAAAGACAGTGCGGCAACTGCAGCTGTATTTTTTGAATGAAGCCAAATGACCTGACCGCCGATGAAAATTGCGCCGCGACAAGTCAATGATTTTTTAGCCCGACCGCCCGCCACTATCCACGCCGCCTTGTTTCATGGCAGTGATCAGGGCATGATCAGCGAGCGCGCCAAACAATTGGCGCGGCATTATAGCGATAATCTTGACGATGTGTTTTCGGTATCACGGATCAGCGGCGATATGCTGACTGGCGAAACCGGGCTAATTGCCGATGCCGCCGCGGCGATACCGGCGTTTGGCGGACCACGGCTTGTGCTTGTCAAAGGGCGCGGTACCGAGCTTTTGGAGGGCTGCAAATACGCACTCGAAGGCAATCTTGACGGCAGTATGATCATTGTTGAGGCCAGCGACACCACAACCAAACATGCGATTGTAAAGCTATTTGAAACCCACAAGGCCGCCGCCTCGATTGGCTGTTATGCTGATAGTGGTGGTGATATCCGGTCTTTAGCCACATCGATTTTTAGCGCCGATAAAATAACCGTTACCCGTGACGCGCTCGATCTGATCGTCGCCCGTCTTGGCAATGACCGGGCCACATCACGGGGCGAGATTGAAAAATTAGCCTTACTGGCCGGCCCTGGCGGTGCGTTGACAGCCGCGGATGTCGCGGCTACTCTTGGGGACAGCGGCCTTTTGGCGATCGATGATATCGCCGATGCGATGGCCGCAGGTCATGCCAGCCGGTTACGCCTTGCGCTGCATAAGGCATGGGCTGACGAGGCAAATGCGGTGATGATATTGCGCGGTTGCCAATCCTATTTTCGCCAACTTGGCCTTGCTGGCCATGCGATGAAACAGGGGCAAACGGCACAAAATGCGGTGCGCGCGTTGCGGCCGCCGGTGCATTTCAAATTACAGGACCGGCTTCAGGCACAATTGCGGCGCTGGACTCCGGATCAGGCCATTGCAGTGGTTGGGCGGCTTCAAGATGTTGAATTGGACGTCAAATCGGGCGGCATTGATGAGGCAATTCTAACCGGGCAAAGCCTTCTTGGGATTTGTCTTCGCGCGCCGCGTTAATCAAGACCCAGTTTATTCAAAAACGCTGTCATCTGATCCAAAGACCGACAATCAATCGTTACTTTGCCACGCTCGATGGCTTCGTCCCAGTCGATCGCCATAGACAGGCCCAGTTCTGCGGCAGCACGTTTTTCCAAGGCCTTTATATCGGCCGATTTTTCCTGTTTTCTTGCTGATTTACGATCATTAGCCGGCGATTTCACAAGTGTTTCAACCTGGCGGGCCGACAGACCCTTGGCAACAATAAGTTGCGCCAGCTTTACCGCGTCAGCATGACCTATCAATGGGCGGGCTTGACCCATCGACAATTGGCGGTCCAAGATCAATGTCTGCACCGCATCGGGCAAACTAAGAAGACGCATCAAATTGGCAATATGGCTTCTAGATTTTCCAATGATTTCAGATAGCTGATCTTGTGTATACCGATTTGTGTCAAGCAGGCTCTTATAGCCTTGCGCTTCTTCAATGACGGTCAGGTCGGTGCGCTGAATATTTTCAATCAGCGCAATCTCATAACAATCAGCCTCATCAAGGTTACGGATAATGGCCGGCACCTGATGCAGTTTTGCCAGTTGTGCCGCCCGCCAGCGCCGTTCACCGGCAACAAGCTGATAGCGCGCGGCTTTTTTGGGATCAGGCCGGACAAGAATAGGCTGCACGATGCCCTTTTCCCGAATAGAACTTGCCAGTTCAGCCAACGCCGTCTTGTCAAACCGCCGGCGCGGCTGCCACGGCCCGACATTGATCCATTCAACCGGTATTTGCTGCAAACCTGATACCGTACCGCCAGCCGGCAAAGCGGCAGACGCTGTTGCCGCCTGGGCAATACCACTGTCACCCAGAAGCGATGACAAACCACGACCAAGGCCACGACCAGCAGGCTTTTTGCTGCTGGTTGACACTACGGGCTGGGTTTTTCCGGATGGGGGCGGGGCAGATGACATCAGGCGGCTTCCTTTTCTTGGCTCAACAACTCGGCCGCAAGGGCGACATAGGCCTGCGAACCGGCGCATTTCAGATCATACATCAACACTGGTTGACCGAATGATGGTGCTTCTGAAACTCTAACATTTCTTGGAATTACAGTATGATAGACTATTTCACCAAGATGGGTACGTACATCCTGGGCGACTTGTTCCGACAATTTATTGCGATTGTCATACATGGTCAAAACGATGCCTTGCAAGCGCAGTGCCGGGTTCAGACGCGCCCGCACCGTCTCGATGGTTCGCATCAATTGCGACAGGCCTTCAAGCGCATAAAATTCGCATTGTAGCGGCACCAATACTCGATCTGCCGCACATAGCGCATTCACCGTCAACAGACCCAGTGATGGCGGGCAGTCGATCAAGACATAATCATAATCAGCGGCCAGCGGTGCCAATGCGTCGCGAAGACGATATTCGCGGTTTTCCAGGTCGGCCAGTTCAATCTCGGCCGCTGACAAGTCGACAACCGCGGCGATAATATCCAACCCGTCAACCGAACTTGGCCGCACCGCAGCGGTGGCGGTGATATCGCCGGTCAGAAGACGATAACTGTTCGCGTCACGATCATCACTGTCAATCCCAAGGCCGGTGCTGGCATTGCCTTGCGGATCGAAATCAATCAACAACACGCGGCGCCCACAGGCCGTCAAGGCGGTCGCCAAATTGACCGATGTAGTGGTTTTGCCAACACCACCTTTCTGGTTGGCAATGGCGATCGTTCGTGTGGATGCGGTCATGTCACCAAATCCTGGCTCTGTGATGGCCATTTTTCGGCCACGACACCCGCCGCGCGATTATCGCGGGGGCAACAATTGCAGAACTACCCCGTCCGCGCCCGACAGGCTTGGATGAATAGATGCCGTCATACTGGAACAAGACTCGATTTGGGTCAATTCCTCATTGATTGACGCGCCTTTCAAAAATAGGCAGCGGCACCCGTCATGTAATTGTTTTTCAACAAGATTTAGCAATTTTGGCAATGCCGCCAAAGCGCGTGCGGTGATCACGTCAGGATAAAGTGGCGGTAGCGATTCAATACGGCAATTATGGACCGCAGCATCGAGGCCCAATTCGCGGATTACCGTCGACAAAAATACCGCTTTGCGCTGGTCCGATTCGACCAATTCAACCCGATGACCGGTCATAATCGCCAGTACCAGACCCGGAAAGCCAGCGCCGCTACCGACATCAAGGATCAATTTGGGGGTTGGTGGCAAATAGGCGGCAAGCTGACCACTATCCAATATATGGCGCTGCCAGGCCGAATCGAGGGTGCTGGTGGCAACCAGATTGATTCGCGGCTGCCATTTTGACAGCAGCTCAAGATAAAGACCAAATCTGTCCATTGTTTCACGTGAAACATTCAAACATTTTGCGATGTCGACCGGGGTCACGAGGACGCTGTCCTGAAACCAGCCTGTGGATGATCGGCGTTAGGGTGATCAGCTTCAGCTTGCGCGTCTTTGTCCCGATGTTTGTCGACCCGTTTCAGATGGCGCAAAACGGCAACAACCGCCGCCGGGGTCAGGCCGGGAAGGCGGCTGGCATGACCGATCGTTTCTGGCTGATAACGGCGCAAAATATCCTTTGATTCCGCCGACAGCCCACCGATAACGCTAAAATCGGTGTGTGGCGGGATCTTCAATGCCTCATCACGGCGTAACGCGTCAATATCAGCCTGCTGACGGCCAACATAGCCGGCATAGCGGCAATCGGCCTCAATTTGCGCATGAAGCGATGCCGGGATTGACCCAAGATCCGGCCAGACCGGTAAAATGCGGCCCATATCGATCCCTTCCAGCCCCAGCATATCGGCCGCCGACCGTATCGCCCCATCGCGGGGTATCGGTAAACCGGCTGCCGCCAGATCTTTCGCCCCGGCCCGTGACTGCGTTAATTGCTGACGGGCGTGGCGTAAAGCCGCGGCCTTGGTATGCCAGGCGGTCGCCCGCGGTGATCCAACACAACCAACCGCGATACCGCGGTCGGTCAAACGCTGGTCGGCGTTATCAGCGCGTAACAAAAGCCGATATTCAGCCCGCGATGTAAACATCCGGTACGGCTCCGGCGCCCCTTTGGTAACGAGATCATCAATCATCACGCCGATATAGGCCTCGGCCCGGTCAAGGATAAAGGGCATATAATCAGGGCCATTGGCCGCCTCAAGCGCGGCATTCACCCCAGCCACAAGCCCTTGGGCGGCCGCTTCCTCATAGCCGGTGGTACCGTTGATTTGGCCAGCCAGATAAAGTCCGGGCAGGGCTTTGAGTGCCAGCGACCGGCGCAACGCCCGCGGATCAACAAAATCATATTCGATCGCATAACCATATTGCAGGATTTCGGCTTTTTCGAGACCGGGAATCGAGCCGATCATCGCCGCCTGCACTTCACGCGGCAGACTTGTCGAAATGCCGTTTGGATAGACGGTCGGGTCATCAAGGCCTTCAGGTTCCAGAAAAATCTGGTGGGCATGTTTATCGGCAAAGCGATGCACCTTATCTTCAATCGACGGGCAGTAACGCGGACCAATTCCGGCGATTTGTCCACTATAGACCGCCGAAAGATGGATCGATTCGGCAATGATGCGGTGGGTTTGGGCGGTGGTACGGGTGATGCCACATGAAATTTGCGGTACGGTGATTTTTTCGGTCAGGGTTGAGAACGGAACCGGTGGATTATCGGCCGGTTGCATTTCCAAACTGCCCCAGGCAATGCTGTCACGATGAAGCCGGGCCGGAGTGCCGGTTTTCAAGCGTCCCAACGGCAAGTCAAATGCTGCCAGCGTTGCCGCCAGCTGGTTTGATGGTTTTTCACCAATACGGCCTGCCGGGGTGCGTTCGGCTCCAAGATGGATAATGCCGCCAAGGAAGGTGCCGGTGGTCAGAACCAGCGTTCGACAGCCAAAACGCCGCCCATCTTCGGTAACAATGCCGCTAACATGACTATGCGCACCACCTTTTTCGGTGGTGATGTCGCCAACCGCACCTTCAATAATCGTCAGATTACTATATGTTTCCAGCTGCCGCTGCACCGCCTCGCGGTAAAGTTTCCGGTCAGCTTGGGCACGCGGCCCATGCACTGCGGGACCGCGGGATTTGTTCAGCATGCGAAATTGAATGCCCGCCGCGTCAATCGCCAGCCCCATCAGCCCGTCAAGCGCGTCGATTTCGCGGACAAGATGGCCTTTGCCAAGCCCGCCAATTGCCGGGTTGCATGACAATTCACCAATTCGGTCGCGTCGCATCGTAACCAATGCGACCGATGCGCCCATCCGCGCGGCCGCGGCCGCCGCTTCGGTGCCGGCATGTCCGCCGCCCACAATAATGACATCAAATGTCTCGCGCATTGCCGCTATGGTCCCAGAAAATTGGCTATAATCGCCCTGTTATGCCCCGTTTTTTAGCTATTTTCCAATACAAAAGGCGGAAAATATGCGGCCGAGCAATTCTTCAACATCAATTTCACCGGTGATCCGCCCTAATGCCGTGGCCGCAAGCCGGTACTCTTCGGCCGCCAATTCTGGGGTCACATTGAAATCATGACAGACCGCGCGCGCCAACGCGTCATGTGCCACCCTGATCGATTGACGGTGACGGGCACGGGTGATCAACACCCCGGATTCAGCCTGATTATGCGGCACAAGCCGCGTTGTCAAATGCGCGACCAACCGGTCAATATCACCCGGATTTTGTGCCGACATGACGATATGATCCCAGCCATTTGCTGCTAATTCCAAAAGGGCTGATGGCGACAGGGGGGCAGCATCGGCTTTGTTCACGATGATAAGCCGGTCGCCGGTGATCAAGGCGTTAATGCGCGCCAGCTCTTGCCCCCATTCAGGGTTACTCCCATCGACCACAAGCAAAGCGAGATTGGCCGTTTCAACCGCGGCTTTGGCACGCCGGATCCCTTCGGCCTCAATCATACCACTGCTGGCGCGAATACCGGCTGTGTCCAGCAGCCGCGCTGGTACCCCGCCAAGGTCAATGCTGACCTGAACAATATCGCGGGTTGTTCCGGCCTCATCCGACACAATCGCTGCCGGCCGGCCCGCTAGCGCATTCAACAAGGTCGATTTGCCGGCATTGACCGGCCCCGTCAACACCATCGTTACCCCATCGCGGACCAGCTCACCAACACCGCCATCATCAAGCGATCCGGCCAACGCCGTGATTAAATCCTGGGTTTTGCAACGCAATTCGCGCATCACATGGGCCGGTAAATCTTCATCGGCAAAATCGATCAACGCTTCCAGTTCGGCAGCCAGCGTCACCAATTCAGCGCGCCACGCCATGACCGGGCCGCGCAACGCCCCATCGATTTGGGCCCAAGCCTGATGCAGTTGGGCAGGGGTTTGTGATTCGATCAGATCTGCCAGACCTTCAACGCCGGACAAGTCCATCTTACCATGCGCAAATGCCCGGCGGGTGAATTCGCCTGGCTCTGCCATACGAAACCCCGGTATTGCCGCCAACCGGTCAAGAAGTGCCGCCAGTACGGCCTGGCTACCGTGGCAATGAATTTCGCACACATCCTCGCCGGTTGATGATTTTGGGCCCTGCATAAACAGCAGCATCACCTGATCGATCATTTGTCCGCCAGCCCGCAGGCGCGCAACAGCAAACTGCCCAGCCGCAGGGCAGGAGGCGCCAAACTGGGCCGGCGCCATTGCCGCTTTAGGCCCGCTGATCCGGATCACCGCAACCGCAGACCGGCCGGGTGGCGTTGCAGGGGCAAAAATCGTATCTGTGGTCGATTGGGTCATGCGCTTTTCATTTTGCCGTCATCTTGGTAGACTGTGGTAGAGGCAAAGCCTGTCGACAACAAGTCTCTTTTTCCATTCCGTATTGCCAGATGGGCCCCAGCGCAACGACCAAATCGGACGGAAAGGAGATACCATGCCCCAAATCGATGGCCCTTTGAGCGAACATCACAGCCTGGCATTTGCGACCAAGTTTGGTTGGTTCCGCCCCATCAGCGATGGCACAAATCTCATTCGGTTGGACTGGAACCAAACCGGCTGGACCGAGCCCGATCATCCGGACGATGTTTCACGTGAAACAAAAAACCAGCTTGTTGCCTATATGACCGGACAATTACGCCAATTCACCGTACCAACAGCCCCGCAACACACCTCGCCAACCGGGTATCACTGGCTGACAATAATGGCTCGGATACCCTATGGCACTGTGGCCACTTATGGGGAATTTGCCGCCTTGGCCGGCAAGCCAGGCGCGGCCCGTGCGGCTGGATCATCCTGCGCCAATAATCCAATCCCGATCATTTTCCCATGCCACCGGGTTGTACGGCGTGATCGGAGCCTTGGCAATTATGGGGGAGGAAGTGATCTTGATCCAACCCATCCTGACAATATCAGGCGTAAAGCAGCATTGATTGCAATGGAACAAGGCTATATCGCCAAAAAAAGCGGTATGCCGTAGACCGCCCCCATCCGGCGCGATGTTAGATCTATAGAAATAGGCCTGGCAGGTGATCAGCTATTCATATGGTCGAAAAATTCGTCATTGGTTTTCGAATGTTTCAGCTTGTCGATCAGGAACTCCATCGCATCGACCGGCCCCATCTGCATCAAAATGCGGCGCAACACCCACATTTTGGCCAAGGTGCCCTTATCAACAAGAAGTTCTTCTTTCCGGGTGCCCGATTTTGTAATGTCAATAGCCGGGAATGTCCGCTTATCCGACAGCTTCCGGTCCAGAATGACCTCGCTGTTACCGGTCCCTTTGAATTCCTCAAAAATAACTTCATCCATGCGTGATCCGGTTTCGATCAACGCGGTCGCTATGATGGTCAAAGACCCGCCTTCTTCAATATTACGGGCCGCGCCAAAGAAACGCTTTGGGCGCTGCAACGCGTTCGCATCAACCCCGCCGGTCAACACTTTGCCTGATGATGGCACAACCGTGTTATAGGCGCGCGCCAAGCGGGTAATTGAGTCGAGCAATATCACCACATCGCGTTTGTGTTCGACCAGCCGCTTGGCTTTTTCTATAACCATTTCAGTAACTTGCACATGTCGAGAGGCAGGTTCATCAAAGGTTGACGCAATCACCTCGCCTCGCACCGACCGTTGCATATCGGTCACTTCTTCTGGTCGTTCGTCAATTAGCAGCACAATAAGATAGACTTCAGGATGGTTTTCTGAAATCGCATGGGCGATGCTTTGCAGCATCATTGTCTTTCCAGTGCGCGGCGGGGCGACAATCAATCCACGCTGCCCCTTACCCATTGGCGAAATCAGATCGATAACCCGCGGCGTATTGTCTTTTTTGTCGGGATTAAACGGCAATTCAAGCGTCAGCTTGTCCTGCGGATAAAGCGGCGTCAAATTGTCGAAATTGATCCGGTGACGAACCGCGTTCGGGTCTTCAAAATTGATCGTTTCAATTTTCAATAGGGCGAAATATCGCTCGCCATCTTTCGGGGCCCGAATTTCCCCTTCAACAGTATCACCGGTGCGCAGACTAAAACGCCTAACCTGACTAGGTGACACATAGATATCATCAGGGCCTGGCAAATAATTCGATTCCGGCGCGCGTAGAAAACCAAAACCGTCAGACAACACCTCAAGAACACCACTGCCATAGATCGGCGTGCCGTTTTCGGCCAATTGCTTCAAAATCGCAAACATCATATCCTGTTTGCGGAGCGCGCTGGCATTTTCAATCTCCACCTCTTCGGCGTAGGCCAAAAGATCAGCGGGAGATTTCGCTTTCAGTTCCTGTAAGTGCATAAATTCACTCTGTGGGGAAAAAACACAAGCCGGCACGGGACAAAGCGGCTGTGATGAAGACTATGCGTAAGTTAACGCGAAAAGTCAATCACCTGAATCGATCACGTATTAAAGTCAGGCGCGTTATCTAGCCAAGACACTGGCCCTAAGATAATGATCAAAGTGGTTTTGCAACAGCCATAAGCACGACGATAATCATCAACACGGTCGGCACTTCGTTCCAAATTCGATAAGATTTCGCCGACAGGGGTGGATGATCATTTTCCAATGATCGTTGCATCTTGGAAAATTTACCATGCACCGCAGCCATGATCAGCACCGCTGTTGCTTTTATATGAAACCATATTTCACCCAAAAGATCCGGATTTTCAATCAACATCCAAATCCCAAAGACAAAGCTGGCGATCATCGCCGGTGTCATAATCGCTTTCAGCAATCGCCGTTCCATGACCTTGAACGTCTCCGCCTGCACGGTGCCACGTTGCGTCTGCGCATGATAAACATATAAGCGTGGCAGATATAACAATCCTACCATCCAGGAAATGACCGCTAAAATATGAAGCGCCTTTATATATTCATAAGCCATTACAAACCCTTGCTACCGCTGTCGGACCCGGTCAATCATCTGCTGTACATGATCTATCGGTGTGGCCGGTGTGATACCATGACCAAGATTGAAAATATGCGGCCGGTCGGCAAAGCAATCCAAGATATGATCAATATCAGCGGTCATGGCGTCACCGCCACTGATGAGGCCTAAAGGATCAAGATTACCCTGCACCGGCATGGCTTTTGGTAGGTAAGTATTAGCCCAAGCTGGATCAACCCCATGATCAAGACCCACCGCAGTGACGCCAGTTTCATACGCATAGGCAATCAGCCCTTCCCCAATGCCCTTAGGAAACCCGGTCACCGGTAATTCAATGCCGTTTTTGCGTAATTTTTCAACTATGCTCCGGGCTGGTTTAATAACTAACCAATCGCGTTGACTGGCTGGCACCGCACCAGCCCAACTGTCAAATAGCATTAGTGCCTCGGCGCCTGCCTTGGCCTGAATGGTCAGAAATTGCACGGTGGCATCGATCAATATGTCGAGTAATCGATCTAAAGCTGTCTTGTCTTGCCAGGCCCATAATCGCGCCTTGGCAAAATCACGCGAAGATCCGCCTTCAGCCATATAGGTGATCAACGTCCATGGTGCGCCGGCAAAACCGATCAATGCGGTCTTTTCGGGCAAGGCAGCGCGGGTCAAACTTATCGCTTTGCCAATGGGTTGCAATTTGGATGTTAGATCGCGCAATACGTCATTTGGTATATCGGATGGGCGCTCCATGGGATCCAATAACGGGCCAACCCCGGTTTTGAAGCGAACGTTTCTGTTCATAGCCCAAGGGATCATTAAAATATCAGAAAAAATGATTGCTGCATCAAAGCCAAACCGTGTGATCGGTTGAATGGTTACCTCAGACGCTTTTTCAGGGTTCAGACAAAAAGAGATAAAATCTTTTTGGCTCGCGCGCACAGCTCGATATTCAGGAAGATAGCGTCCTGCTTGGCGCATCATCCATAATGGCGTTGTTTCGGATTTGGTACCGTTTAGGGTGTTAAGGAATAGTTTGTCGGTCATGTCTGTTCTCTAACATTATATATTTAGTAAAAAAAGGTTGTTGTTTTGATAGGGCCTGTTGAAAACGACAAATGTATGTTGTCCCCAATATAATCCTCACAATTATCCACAGCTGACCATCTTTCTGACACGCAGAACGCCGCGTATTTGATTATTTATCCCCGACATTTTGCTGAACAAGATCGGTATTTATCCTCTTGTGCATAAACAGGGGGTGATATGTGCCAAACTTTCAGATCTGTCCGCAGGTCAAAAATTTATCCCCATAGTTACAAGGATGGTCCACAGGGTTATAGGATGACAGACCGGCCATTTCTGGCTACATCTGATAGCATTATGCCGCATCAAACCTTACATGTTCATTTGGTATCCGATTCAACCGGTGAAACGGTGCATCAGCTTGCACGGGCGTGTCTGGCGCAATTTGCTGACGTTAAAACAGTTGAACATGTCTGGACTTTGGTGCGCACAAAGGCGCATCTTGAACCGTTATTCGCTGGTCTAGACCGGCATCCAGGCATTTTGCTGATGAGCATTATTGACCCGGAATTGCGTAAAGAGATCGAACAAGCCTGCCGCAATCGCGGCGTTCCGGCTTTGTCTATACTTGATCCGGTTGTCTCGTTGCTGACCACGGTTCTTGGTCAAGCGATGGTCAGCACGCCAGGGGGGCAGCGCCGTCTTGACACGGCCTATTTCAACCGGGTTGCCGCGGTTGACTATGCGGTCAGTCATGATGACGGCATGAATATGGGCAATCTGAGAGCGGCGGACATGTTATTGGTGGGTGTGTCACGCACATCCAAAACACCAACCTCGATGTATTTGGCACATCGTGGCTACAAGGTCGCCAATTATGCGCTTGTGCCGAATGTAGATTTTCCGCTGCATTATCTTGATGGGTTAAATATTTTTGTGGTCGGTTTAACCAACGATCCGCGCCGCCTCAGTCAGGTACGGCGGACGCGTCAAGCAGCGATGAATGATACTGGCAATGAGACCTATATCGACATTGATCAGATTACCGCTGAGGTGCGTCGTGCGCGCCGCCTGTTTACCGCGAACAGTTGGCCGGTTATCGATGTAACACGTCGGTCGGTTGAGGAAACCGCCGCGGCGATTATCCAACTTCATACAAATTGGGTTGAGGCACAATCATGACCCTAACCGGATTTACCGCTCTACCCCGGGCTGATTTGATTTTGGCATCGTCAAGTGTAACGCGCCGCCAGATGCTGGCGCGCGCCGGTGTTATTCATAGATGTCATCCGGTATCTGTCGATGAAGGTACGATGCGCGACGCTGCGGTGGCTGACGGCATGTTGCCGGCTGATATTGCGGTGATGTTGGCCGAGGTCAAAGCCGCCGCCGCATCACAGCAGCTTTCGGCCGATCGTACCGCCTATGTGTTAGGCTGTGACCAAATCCTGTTGGCGGATCACGGCCTTGTTAACAAACCCAGTGATCTCACCATGGCGCGTGATCAACTGCTGGCCCTATCAGGCACGACCCATCACATATTGACCGCGGCGGTCCTGTTCAGAGATGGGCAGCGCATTTGGCACCACCTTGCAACAGCCCGTTTGACCATGCGTGTCTTTGATGCGGATTTTGTCGATGCGTATCTTGCTGCGCTCGGTGATGATGCGCTGATGTCGCCGGCAAGCTATCAAATTGAAGGTCTTGGCGCCCAGCTATTGGCCCGTATTGATGGATGCCATTATGGTATTCTCGGGTTACCATTACTTGAGTTATTGGCCTTTTTACGTGAACACGGAATGGCGCCAAGAGGCAAAGCACGATGAAAATACTGGGTTTGACCGGTTCGATTGCTTCGGGGAAAACCACCGTGGCTGGCTGGCTTCGGGCCTGCGGTATTCCGGTCCATGATGCGGATGCAGCGGTTCATCAATTACTGGCGTCTGGTGGTGATGCAGTGGGACCAATTATCGATTTGTTTGGCCCGTCGGTTGGATCGCCTTCGGCGGGTATCGACCGCAAGGCGTTGGGCGATATCGTGTTTGGCCAGCCCGACCGGCGCAAAGCCCTAGAATCGGTTCTCCATCCGATGGTGCGGCAGCATCGCGACCGTTTTTTGGCCGATCATCAATGCGCCGGCACCGCTATAGTGGTGCTTGATGTGCCGCTTTTATTCGAAACCGGTGGCGATAGCCTATGTGACCATGTGATTGTGGTTTACGCGCGCCAAGAGACAATGCGGGCGCGGGCGCTGGCGCGTGGCGGCATGACGGCAGACAAATTCGATGCTGTTGTTGCCGCACAGATGCCAGTAGCGGATAAATTGCAGCGTGCCGATCTGGCGCTTGACAGTGACCTGTTGCCAGACCAGACACAGCAGTGTCTTTATGATTGGTTGGCAACCCTTGGTTACAACTGCCGCCCGTCCCGACAACAAGACAACTGATCCCAAAAGAAAATCCAAAAGACTATCGAAGAGAGTATGATGCGTGAGATTGTTCTTGATACAGAAACCACCGGGTTGAACCCGCGCGGCGGTGACCGTCTAGTCGAGATTGGTGCGCTTGAATTGATGCATCATTTGCCGACCGGGCGCCGTTTGCACCTATATATCAACCCCGAACGTGACGTGCCGCCGGAAGCGGTCAATGTGCATGGCCTAACCACCGAATTTCTGGCTGATAAACCGTTGTTCGCCGATATTGCCGATGAATTTTTGGCTTTTATTGGTGATGATCCGCTGGTGATCCATAATGCCAGCTTTGATATGGGGTTTATCAATGCCGAACTTGCGCGTCTTGGCCGGCCCAGCTTGCCGGATGCCCAAGCCATCGACACGCTAATCATGGCGCGACGAAAATTCCCCGGCGCGCAAGCCAATCTTGATGCATTGTGCCGGCGTTTTGAAATCGACAATACGCATCGCGATCTTCATGGTGCGTTGGTTGATGCCGACCTTCTGGCGCATGTCTATATCGAACTGTTGGGCGGCCGCCAACCCGGCCTTTCATTGGATGTTGAGCCGACTGCCAATGCCGATAACACCGGACCTGACAATGCGCCAGTCCATTTTACCCTCGACTCAAAACCGGTTCGGCCAATTCGGGCGCATGCGCCCTCGGCCGATGAGCTGGCGGCGCATGCGGCATTTCTGCAACGATTAAAGGACCCTTTCTGGACCCGTGATTGACCGGTTGCGGCCGGTTATGACTGGGTTGTCTTTATTACTGGGTCGTCTCGGCGGCGGCGGCTTGTTGCGCTAGGTTATGTTGATATACCGCGACAAAATCGATGGGCTGGATATTGAGCGGCATAAACCCGCCATCGCGGGTCGCGTCAGAAATAATCGCCCGCGCAAATGGGAACAACAGACGCGGCCCTTCAATCATAATCAGCGGGTTGATTTCTTCCGGGCTGGCGCCTTCGGGCGACATCAGTCCGGCGAATGTCAGATCAACCAAAAATAAAGCGGTATCTCCGGCCGTTGCTTTTGCCGCCAAATTCAAACTGACTTCATATCTGTTATCACCGATCAGTTGCGCACCGACATTGACAGTAATTTCAACATCGGGCTGGTTGCTACCTTCGATCAACACCTGCGGCGCATTCGGATTTTCAAAGGACAGATCCTTGATATATTGCGTGTGGACAACAAGCTGGCGTGTTGCCGGTGCCGCGGCGGTATCGGATGATGTTTCCACGTCTGATTTGGTTGATTTAGCAGATGTTTTGGCCATTTTTGTCTCCACAGCTTGGCGCCTTATGTCCCGTTGCTCCTAGCATAGGTAACCAGCTAAAAACAACCCAGCTAAAAACAACTTTGTTCACGTGCTATTGAGACGGACTAGCGGTCTTCAGGCAAACGCCGGGGTTTGACCGGACGTTCTTCAGCTTCACCTTCAATGATATCATCAGCCGCGTGGTTATGTGGCCGCGATGATGGTTCCGAAAATCCGCCACCAACATGCACACTTCCGTGAAACCGCCTGTTGCGAAAAAGCCACTGCATCAAATAGACACCGGCAATGGTTCGGATACCGGGTACAAACAGTAACAGGCCAATGGCATCGGTGACATATCCGGGGATCAGCATAAGAATACCACCAAAAGCCAATGCAACGCTGTCGGCAACCGATGTAACCGGTGCCTGCCCGTCGCGCATTTCGGTGCGGATACGGTTCAATACCGCCATACCCTGCTGTTTGAGAAGGGCAATCCCGATGATTGCTGTGAAAAAGATACCGAGCAAAGTCAGCAAGCCGCCAAACATATTGCCGACTAAGATGAATGCCGACATTTCGGCCCATCCCCAAATCAGGAAAATGATCAGATATGCCAGTCGCATGTGATACGCCGTCCCTTATCGATTTGTCTTTTAGATGGTTCGCATGATTTGGCCGCATAGTCTTGCTGAATTGTCCCAGCCAATCGAATTTTCCCGGTCATTTTCGGTCTGCATCTGGATTTCAACCACCACATATGCCATTTATAACAGGTAGGCGTCTAAAAAGACATGATGCCACGACAAAAACCTGACCTTTTACGGCTTCAAGGGGGCGTTGGTGCAGTTTCTTGATATTCTCATTTTTGCGGTGATTGCGGTGTTGCTTGTATTGCGGTTACGTTCCGTTTTGGGACAGCGTACCGGCTATGAACAGCCACAAGACGAATCCGGCGCAAATCGCTTTCAAAAAGGCAAGAATGACAATGAGCCAATCCGGCTTCATCCGGAAAATGACGGGCCTGTCCTTGTTGCCGAACAGGGTCTTGATGCCCTCCGCCGCATGGATCGTAGTTTTAGCGAAAAACAATTTCTCCAAGGTGCCAGTATGGCATTTGAGATGATTTTGACCGCCTATGCCGAAGGTGATTTAACCCAACTCAAACGGCTTCTTGGTTATGATCTGTTGCAGAGTTTTACCGAATCGGTGCAAGCACGCAACAAAGCCGGCGAAAGCCTCAGCATCACCCTTGATGATATTAAGGAAGCCAGCATTCTTAACATTGCGGTTCGCGATCAAATAGCCAGCATCACCGTCCATTTCCATTCGGTGCAGACCCGAATTGCGCGTGACGCCGACGGCGCCGAGCTTGTTGAGGGCGAATCCGGCCCGTCCGATTACACTGACATCTGGACCTTCGAGCGCGACCTGTCATTGTCTGATCCGAACTGGAAGCTGGTCGAGACCGAGTCGCCCGATGATGAGTGATGGCCTGCGATGGCTGATAAAATTGATGCCAAACCAGTTAACCACCAAGCCGATGATGACGATGTTCTATGGCAACGCGTGACGGTTGATGTCACCCCACTGCGCGCCCATCGCAAAACCAAGACGATGCCCGCCAAGACTAGCACAGCATCATCTGAAACACCCCCAAGCACTCAAGACCGGCGATCATCGGCAAAAACGCGCCCCCGATTATGGCCAATCGCCGACCCACAACCAATCCCACCCAAAAGGCCGATCGATATTCGCCATGGCGAAAGCGTCGGTATTGACAGCCATACCAAGCGCCGCCTGTTTCGGGGCGAAGTACCAATCAATCGCCGGCTTGATTTACATGGTCTAACTGCAGCGCGTGCCCAAACCCGTTTGGAAAATTTTATTCAGCAAGCGGCCCATGATGGGTGCCGCTGTGTGTTGGTGATTACCGGAAAAGGTGCTGGTATTTTGCAAGGCTATGTGCCCGGCTGGTTGAAACGTCCACCATTGTCATCGGTGGTGCTGGCGCTTGCCGAGGCCCGGCCGGCCGATGGTGGTGCTGGGGCATTTTATGTATTATTACGCCGGCGTCGTAGGGCTGGTGGCTGATGACTCCGTTTGGCGAAAAAATGCGCGATTGGCGCCGGATCAAAGGCCTGACACAGCAACAGCAGGCCAAGATGTTGGGGGTATCTACAGCCTATATCTCGGCACTGGAAACGGGGACGCGCGGCCAACCGTCAGCCGCTTTGGTTGATCAGATTTGCGTCTGGATGGGGCTGATCTGGGATGACGCAGAAGAATTGAAGCGATTAGCCATGCTGTCACATCCAAAACCCTATATTGATGCCCGCGGCCAATCTGCCGACGCTGTCTATTTGGCCAATTATCTGGCCGAGAATATCCAGCGTCTTTCTGCCGCGGATTGCCAATATTTAGCCAAGGTTATCAAGTCTCGATTGGTGACATGAATTTGTCATAATCACATTGTAGTGTTACCAAGATCAAACCGTCACATTGCGCTTTGGCATAGACCTTTCTTGTGATAGAACGCGTTTAGTTACCGTCTGGGTGATCGTCCAATCGGTTAATGTCGGCGCATGACATGATGGTTTCGGCGGGCTAATTCACGCCCAAAATTGTCGATGTTCACCGCTTGGTCGGGCTATACTCTGAAACAAGGATGAAACCATGACACCTGAATCGCTTCGTGATCATGTCGCCAAACCATCAGTCGAAACGGTGGAAAAGCTCAGTGAACGTGATGTTCACGAACTGTCTGATGCGGCAGAGTCAGCAATCGAGGCCGGCGGTGGATTTGGGTGGCTGACGCCACCACCAAAATCGGTGATGGAAGATTATTGGCGCGGCGTCAAAATGATCCCTGACCGGCATTTGATTGTCGGGCGGCTGGACAAGGTCATCGCTGGCAGCTGTCAGATTATCCGCCCGCCCAAAAACAATGAAGCCCAGAAATTTGTGTGCCAGTTGACAACATTTTTTGTCGCGCCATGGGGCCGTGGCCATGGCTTGGCACAAATGATTGTCGCCGAGGCTGAAGCGCTTGCCAAATCAGAAGGCTTTTTAATGATCAACCTTGATGTGCGTGCGACCCAAGACCGGGCGATTCAATCATTTGAGGCGCGGCATTTCAAACGCTATGCCACCAATGATTATTATGCCAAAGTCGATGGGGCCTTTGTGCCAGGCTATTATTACCATAAAGAGCTGTGATCATGGCGTATGACGACAATAATATTTTTGCACGTATCCTGCGTGGTGAAATTCCCTGTCAGAAAATTGATGAAACCGAACATACCCTCAGTTTTAGGGATATAAGCCCGCAAGCGCCAGTGCATGTGCTGGTCATTCCAAAGGGGCGCTATATCGACTGGTCTGATTTTATGGCACAGGCCAGCGATGCGGAAATTATAGCCTTTAATCGGGCCATATCACGGGCTGCTGACATTACCGGCATTGCTGACACCGGCTACCGATTCATTTCAAATTGTGGTAATGACAGCCATCAAGAAGTGCCGCATCTTCACATGCATGTTCTTGGTGGCCATCCGGTCGGGCCATTGGTAATGCGCCGCGACTGATAATAAAAACCGGATCACCCGATCGGCTTTCATGCGGTTTTTCTAATCATCTTGTGTCATTTTATTGTCGGCACCACACTTTGCGACAGGCGCTGTCTAACCTCTGTTGCAGTGATGTGGCATGCAAGCACAGATACATACGGTCGCGTTTCGCGGCATTGAGACTATCGACGTTACGGTGCAGATTCATCTTGGCAACGGGTTGCCGGCAATGACTGTTGTCGGCTTGGCTGACAAGGCGGTTGCGGAATCGCGCGAACGCGTGCGGGCGGCCTTGTCATCACTTGGACTGGCTCTACCGCCCAAGCGCATTGCCATCAATCTGGCGCCAGCTGATGTGGTCAAGGACGGTGCACATTTTGATTTGCCCATCGCGGCGGGGTTAATGGTGGCGATGGGCGCATTACCACAAGATGCGCTGGACAATCTGCTTGTATTGGGTGAGTTGGGTCTCGATGGGGCCGTCCAGCCGGTTGATGGTGTGTTGTCGGCGGCACTGGCGGCGGTGGCGGCCGGGCGTGATTTACTGTGTCCGGCGGCGTGCGGGTCCGAGGCGGCATGGGCCAGTGACCTTGATATTATTGCGGTACCAAGCTTGACCGCTATGGTCAATCATTTTCACGGGCGCCAAGTGTTGGCCGTACCACGCCCGCAACTTGGGCTATGCAATATAACCTATCCCGACATGGCCGGTTTGAAAGGTCAGGACAGTGCCAGACGTGTTTTGGAAATTGCCGCGGTTGGTGGCCATAATCTATTGATGGTTGGCCCACCCGTGGCAGGAAAATCGATGCTGGCATCACGATTGGCCGGGTTGTTGCCCGCATTGACCCCGGCTGAAGCACTTGATGTCACCATGTTACATTCCTTAGCCGGCCAATTGCTTGGTGGCGGTTTGGTGCAGACGCGCCCGTTTCGCACCCCGCATCATTCAGCCTCGATGGCAGCATTGGTTGGCGGCGGGATACGCGCCCGACAGGGCGAGATTTCGCTGGCGCATCATGGCGTGTTATTTCTTGACGAATTTGCCGAGTTTGCCCGCCCGGGGCTCGATTCCCTGCGCCAGCCGCTTGAAACCGGCGAGGTGGTTGTGGCACGGGCCAATCATCATGTGACCTATCCGGCCCGTTTTCAGCTGGTGGCTGCGATGAATCCGTGCCGATGTGGTTATCTTGGCGATCCGGCACGGGCTTGCAGCCGGGCACCAGCCTGCGCAAAATCCTATACCGGCCGCATTTCTGGCCCGATGCTGGACCGGTTTGATTTGGTGATTGATGTGCCGGAGCTGCCAGCACAGATGTTACTCGACAAACGGCCGGCTGAATCGACATCGACCGTGGCGGCGCGGGTGCGCCAAGCGCGTGACTATGCGCGCGGCCGTCACGCTGTCCCCGGTTCAAACAATGTACGCTTGTCGCCGGATGAATTTGAGCATGCGATGGTGTTAAGTGACGAGGCGCGCCATTTGCTGGCCACGGATCTCGATCGGGCACGGCTGTCGGCACGCGGCTATCACAAGGTTTTACGGGTTGCCCGCACAATCGCCGATATGGCGGCAAGCGATATCATCACCCGTCCGGCTTTGGCCGAGGCGCTGGCTTATCGCGCAATGCCGTTACTGGCGTGATGTGGATGTTTCGATTCGATCGCATCCCACGTCAGGGCGGCAATATCGACCCCTGACAAGGCGGCAATCTCGCGAATGCCGGTTGGCGAGGTCACGTTGATTTCGGTCAGGTAATCGCCAATGATATCGATCCCGACAAACAACAATCCGCGTCGCCGCAATTCGGGGCCAATGGCGGCACAAATTTCCAGATCACGCGGTGTTAATTCTGTCTTGCCGGCGCTGCCACCGGCATGAAAGTTGGATCGCGCTTCGCCGTCATTCGGTATCCGGTTGACCGCACCAACAGCGGTACCATCGACCAGAATCACCCGCTTATCGCCTTGCCGCACGGCTGGTAAATAGGCCTGCACCATGACCGGTTCACGGCTGATAGAAAAGAACATCTCAAGAAGACTGTTCATATTCTGATCATCGGGTGGCAACCGGAACACACCAGCCCCGCCATTACCAAATAGCGGTTTGACAATAATATCCTTATGTTTCGCCCGGAACGCCCCAATGGCGGCGGCATCCCGGCTGATCAATGTTGGTGGCATCAAATCAGGGTAAAGGGTGACAAGCAGCTTTTCCGGCGCATTGCGTACCTCGGCCGGATTGTTCACCACCATGGTTTGTGGCCCCAGCATCTCTAACAAATGGGTGGCGGTGATATAGGCCATGTCAAAGGGCGGGTCTTGGCGCATTAAAATAACATCAAACCCGTCCAAGGGTTTTTGTTCCACTGGGCCAGCGTCAAAATGCGCGCCGACCTTATCAAAAAACGCCACGGCCTGACCACGCGCCACCAGCCGGTTTTCATCAAGGCTTAGTCGGTCGGGCGTGTAATACCACAAGCTATGGCCACGTTTTTGCGCTTCAAGCCCCAATGCAAAGGTGGTGTCACCGGCAATCTGGATCGACTCAACCGGATCCATCTGTATCGCAACGGATAGCGGCATGACCGGTTAATACCGCTTGTCGGTTGATAGCATGATGTAGTTGACAACCTTACGGGTAAAGCGCACCTCTTGCGCATGGGCGACAACGCGGTTCATTTCGGCTGCATTGGCGGCAATACCTGACAGATAGATCGTCCCATTAACCACATCGATATTGAAATTCAGTGACGAAATATCGGTATCGGCAATCAATTTTCCGCGTAAGGTGGCGCTGGCCGCCAGATCTTTGGCAAGGTCTTTCAGCGAACTGGTGTCAGATACCTGCAATTCATTCACCACTTCACGCACACCTTTGATCTCCCACGCAATGCGGGTCGCCTGAACCTTTTCCTCGGGTGTCTTGACCTTGCCCGTCATCAATACTGACCCGTCATTGACCGAAACATCGACCGCGGTGACAAGCGAGAAATTGGACTGGACAAACCGGTCCTTGATCTTGGTGACAATCGCCGCGTCATTGACCGAGGTCGTCAACCCCTTCTCAGTGGTCGACGCTGCCACTGCCGCCGTGCCGACACCAAGCACCGCCGTCGCACATCCCGACAGCCCGTTGGCGGCCAGCAAAAGCAGCAAAATAGTCGACAATGGAATGAAACGGCGCGTCATAGCGGTAATCCTGACAGCATGAAAAAAGACCGTCCTAATGTGACCATTTGCACCTCAACGGTCAAGGCCCATTCCCGTGTCGGGAAAGATGTTTTTTACATGGCGCAGGGTTGGACATCGGATAAATTTCGAGCTATGCACGATTATAAAATCAAACCGACAATCAAACCGCGAAAATTCCGGATATTGTGCCAAAAATGCTGTTGCCGCCCGGATCAGGCGGTGCGGTTGGTGCGCCGGTAAAAGATGGTCCTTATAGCGAAAGTGGCGCCATTTGACTTCGACAAAGACCAGTTGCTTGCGCCGCTGTGTGACAAGGTCAATTTCGCCGAAAGCTGACCGCCAGCGCCGTGCCAAAATCTTGTATCCAAAAAGCCATAGCCAGACACGAGCGATCTGTTCGGCGCGGCGGCCATAATGTTCGGCAGATTGGCGTTGCTGTTTCGTTGGTTTGATGGCTTTTATCCGATCTCACGCACAAGCGGGTCGGCGATAGGGCCACGACCAGCCAGCGATCCCAAAAGCGGGTATGGGCGCCGTGATTTTTTGCTCTTATTCAGCTTTGTCGGCGGATGTCTTGGCCAGATCAATGGCCAGCCCATAGACCCGTTTACGCGGTTGTCCTGTTATGTCGGTAACAGCGTTAACCGCATCACGCAAAGATTTGTCGCGTAACTCTTCGCCAAGCATTATTGACAGTTCAGCGTCATCAAAGCGCCGGATATCATGCGGCGCGCCGGATACCAGAATCACGATTTCGCCTTTCAGCCCGCTGGTGGCCGCATAATGGTCGGCCAGAATCCCCAGATCATCGCGCTGATAGCCCTCATAGAGTTTGGTTAATTCACGCGCTACCACGGCCAAACGATTGCCAAAAATCTCATGCATTAACTTCAGGGTCTTGGCCAGCCGTTTTGGTGTGTCAAACCATATGCTGGTGACCGCAAGATCGGCAAATTCGCGAAAGGTGGCGGCGGCCGCAGACGGGCTGGCGGGTACAAAACCGGCAAACAAGAATCTGTCACTGGGTAGGCCGGCAATGGCCAGCCCGGCCAACACCGCACTTGGACCGGGAATGGCGGCAACGGCGACACCGGCATCATGGCAGGCGGTGACCAATTTGTAGCCCGGGTCAGAGACAAGCGGTGTTCCGGCGTCGCTGACCAAGGCGACCGCTTTGCCGTCTGCCAGCGCGGCCAGCAACTTTGGCCGCATCTGATGACCGTTATGGTCATGATAGGGCAGTAAGATGGCGTTGGTCTTGATACCGCACAAAGATAAAAGCTTGCGGGTCATGCGGGTGTCTTCACACGCCAGAATGTCAGCGGTGGCCAATGCGTCTGCCGCCCGTGGTGACAAATCACCAAGATTACCAATCGGTGTTGCTACCACCACCAATTTGCCAGTTTGGACCGCCATCCATCGCCCTCATCATATGCCGGCCGACTGTGCCGCAAATCCCGGTTGCTGGCAAGCATTGGCCAATTGGTCATGGATGACAAGCGTGGTAAAAGCTGCCATCATTTGATCCAGCATAAAAATGCCGCAATGTGGTGCTTGTCTTTTATCATCACACGAGGGGGGCAATCCGTGGATAGGCGGGGAATCATGGTGGCAACAGGGTCAGACAATAAAAGTTACCGGCCGGGCCTTGCGTGGTTGTGTGGCGGAACGGCGCTGTTGTTTCTTGCTGCATGCCAACCTACGGGCATGACAAACCGGCAACCGCCCACCAGCACGTCGACGCCTGTGTCATCGGCCGCCACCGTTAATACCGCACGTTTATCAACTGACGTCGTGATTAAACCGCTGCGGGCTAACCCGGCAGCATCTGTGATGAAAAAAGATAGCGCACCAGCGCCACAAGATAGAATTGCCAGCATTGCACCGCCCGCAGAAGTACCGCCAGCGCTGGCCTCGCCTGAAAATACCGTGGCCACAGCGGTGATGGATTCGATTATCTGGCAGTTGCAGACGGTGGCGCAGGTCAAACGTCCTGGTAACACGCCGCGGATGCCAGACCAAACCGAGGCCGATGATGTGTTGGGCGCGCGTTTCGCCTTATTGTCCGATGCCCCGCCGGTACCGCCGGCATGGGCACCGGTCACGATCGGTCCTAAAGTTGATGGCACCATCAGGGTTGGCATATTGGTGCCGTTGACCGGCAGGTTTGCCCATCTTGGGGCCGAAATCAGGCGTGGCATTGAAATGGCGCTGTTTCAGATTGGCAATCAGGCATTGGAATTGGTGTTTTTTGATACCAAGGCGGGGCCCAATGCCGCCGCCGCCGCCGCCGCTGGTTTGACCAATCAGGTTGATATATTTATCGGGCCATTATTTTCCAGCGCGGTCCAACAGGTCCGCAATGCGTTGGCTGGTAGCGCCATTCCGCTATTGGCCTTGTCGAATAATGTCGAGGTGGCACGCGCCGAGCAATGGGTGCTTGGCTATTTGCCCGAACAACAGCTTGACGGCCTTCTTGGCCATGCGATTACGACGGGAAAAAGGCGGTTTGCGATCATCGCGCAAGATACGGCGTTCGGGCGCCGGTTGCAGGCCCATGCAGCGCGCCGGCTGGCCGATTTCGGACTGCAGGCAGATGCGACATTAACCTTGGCCAATCCAGACCTTGATCAGGAGGATCGATTAAAGGCGGCGATCAAACAGTTCAGCCGTTTTGTCGAACCAGAAGAAAACCAAACACTGCCCCCCAGCCCGTTTGATGTGGTGATTTTTGCTGGTGGGCCCGAATTTGCACTGCGGACGGCGCCGGTTTTGGCCTATTATGATCTTGGCCCTGACCGGGCGTTGTATCTTGGCAATGATTTGTGGGATCAGCCACAAATCTTGACCGAACCATCTTTGCAGGGTGGCCTGTTTCCGTCACGCCCAACAGCGCGTGATCCAGAATTTGTCAAAAACTGGCAAACAGTATGGCAAGATCAGCCAAGCGCGTTGTCGCGTCTTGGTTTTGATGCGATGGCGCTGGTTGCTGCGCTGGCCGGGTCTGAACGCACCGGTTGGTCAAAACAGCTTGTCAGTCAGCAAGGGTTTCATGGTTACAGCGGTGCGTTTCGGCTGCTGCCTGATGGGCGCAATATTCGGGCTTTTGAATTACGAAAAATTGATGATGGCCGGTCGAAAATCGTCAAGCCGGCAGCAAACCGCATCTAGCCATGCGGCATCAGGCTAAAATCTTTGCCAAAATGCTGTTCAAGCGCACCCGGCCAGCATCGCTGGCGGCAATTTGGGAACGGGATTTGTCATAGTCAAGCCATCCTGCATCAATACAGGTGGCGATACCGGCCGGATCAAGCCAGTCTGTTTGTGGGCCGCAAAGCCGTTCAATCTGGGTCAGATTGATGCCGCGATGAAGCCGCAACCCCATCATTACCATTTCGGCGGCCCAATCGGCTACGCCTTCATCATGCATTTCGTCAATGCCGTGACCATCGCGGAAGACCGCCTGAAGCCATCCTGCCGGGCTGCGGCGGGTATGGGTGGCACGGCGCGACGTGCTGGCACCATCTTGCCGATGGATGGTAAAGCGACCATGCGCCCCCGGACCAATACCAAGCCAGTCACCGCCTTGCCAGTAGGTCAGATTATGCTGGCATTCGAAACCAGGCTTGGCGTGATTTGAAATTTCATAGGCTGGTAGATCCGCCACGCCGGTCATCTCTTGGGTGATATCGTAAAGCGCCGCAGCGCGGTCGTCATTCAGCGTCATCACCTCGCCGCGCCGCTGACGGCTATAAAATACGGTGCCTGGCTCAATGGTCAGTTGATATAAGGACAGATGCGTTAAATCAAATGCCAGCGCCTGTGCCAACTGTTGCTGCCAACGGGCTTTGGTTTGGCCGGGCGTGGCATAAATCAAATCGATCGATACCTGGTCGAACGCGGTCCTGATGGTATCAAGCGCATGTTGTGCTTCGGTGGCCGAATGCGCCCGGCCCAAGAATGCTAGCACCTTATCATCGAGTGATTGCACCCCCATCGATACGCGATTGACGCCGGTACGGCGAAAGGCCAGCATGCGGCCGGCCTCGACCGAGGTTGGATTGGCCTCGGCGGTGATTTCCACCGCCGGATCAAGGCCGAATAATTTGTTGGCATGGTCGATCACCCGGCCAATCAGGGCCGGCGTCATCAATGACGGGGTACCCCCGCCAAAAAAAAGGCTGGTCAGCGGGCGGGGCGCCGCTAGCAACCCGGCCATATGGGTCATTTCCTGACACAACGCATCGCCAAAAGCAGCCATATCGACAGTGTCACTGACATGCGAATTAAAATCACAATAGGGGCATTTGGCCAAACAGAACGGCCAATGGATATATAGGCCAAGCGGCGCGTGGTTAGCTGTGGCTGATGTCATTGTCTGGTCGGGTGCGTCAGGTCTGGCCATGACGCGGTGCAAAACAGCGGCTGATCAATTGACTGAAAGCATCGGCGCGATGGCTCATCGCATGTTTGGCGGCCGGATCCATCTGGCCAAAACTGATGTCATGGCCATCTGGTTGGAAGATCGGATCATAGCCAAAGCCGTGGATGCCGCGCGGTGGGAAAACAAGCTGACCAGTCACCTGGCCTTCGACCACAATCTCATAGCCATCTGGCCAGACCAATGCCAACGCACAGACAAATCGCGCCGACCGATCAGGCTTTCCGGCGGCGTTTAGCGCGTTCTCAACCGCCATCATCGCCACCGTAAAATCCTTGTCTGGCCCTGCCCAGCGCGCCGAATATATGCCAGGTGCGCCATCAAGTGCCGCAACACAAAGGCCGGAATCATCGGCCAACGCCGCCTTGCCCGATGCGGTGGCAGCCGCGCGGGCTTTTAACAACGCATTACCAGTAAAGCTGGTTTCGGTCTCGTCAGGTTCGGCAAGCTCAAGATCACCGGCCGATACTACATGAAACGGATAATCGGCAAAAAGGGCGCTTATTTCGCGCAACTTTCCGGCATTATGCGTGGCAATGACCAGCATATCATCAGTAAAGGCGCGGTCGGTCATCACGCTAGTGGCTCGCCGCCGCAACGGCTTGCCGTTGCAGGTCAAACAGCTGCGCACAACCGCCCGTGGCAAGGTTCAGCATGTCATCGAGGCTTTGCCGTGAAAAGGGTCGTTCTTCACCGGTTGCCTGAATTTCGACAAGCTGGCCATCATCTGTCATCACAAAATTCGCGTCGATCTCGGCGTTGCTGTCCTCATCATAATCAAGATCAAGCACCGCTATATTTTGGTATATGCCACAGGAAATGGCCGCGACGTGGCTGGTCAGCGGCATTTTGGTAATCGCCCCGGCAAGGAGCAGCCGTTCGCAGGCGAGGCGCAAGGCTACCCACGCGCCGGTAATCGCTGCGGTACGGGTGCCGCCATCGGCTTGAATCACATCGCAATCGATCTTGATCTGCCGCTCGCCAAGCGTTGGTAAATCGGTAACCGCCCGCAACGACCTGCCGATAAGGCGCTGGATTTCCAATGTACGTCCGCCCTGTTTACCGCGCGCCGCCTCGCGGTCGGTGCGGCTGTGGGTTGATCGGGGCAACATGCCATATTCGGCAGTGACCCAGCCTTTGCCGCTGTTGCGTAAAAAGGCCGGCACGCGTTCGTCAACCGATGCCGTACACAGCACATGGGTGTTACCAAATTTGGCCATGCAGGACCCTTCGGCATGGATCGATACCGATGGTTCAAGCGATATCGCGCGCAACATATCGCTGGCGCGGCCTGACGGGCGTGACCCTGATGTGATCGACATGGCCCAATCTCCCTATTTTTTCCCTCGCACCTATTTTGTCACCAGCACTTATTTTGTCACTGGCACGCTGCCCGTTGGTTAGAGTGAAGCAGATATCAAGTAAAGGGGCAATTTTTCATCGCCACCATATTTTGGTCGGGCTACATCTTTTGCTTGATTGACCCTGACGCAGGACACCTCTTAAATAGGTCTATGGGCAATTTTGACGTGAAAGATTTGAAGCCGGGCAGCCTTGAGATTTTTCATGAGCTTGTGATGGCGTATCTTGAAGATGGTCTGCCGGTTGGCTCAAAGCGGCTGGCTGGCTCGCCGCGGCTTGATGTGTCACCGGCCTCGATCCGTAGCAAGATGAGTGATCTTGAGGATGCCGGACTGCTATTTGCGCCACATACTTCGGCAGGGCGTATCCCGACCGAGACTGGCCTTCGCATGTTTGTTGATGGGTTGATGGAATTCAACACCGACATTCCGGCTGACCAGCGGCAATCGATCGACAGTGAATGTGCGGCGCGCGGCATCAGCCTTGACCAAATTCTTGAACAGACCAGCAAGACCCTGTCTGGCCTCTCCAACTGTGCCAGCCTTGTCTTGTCGCCAAAAAGCGAGGCTGAATTGCAACATTTTGAATTTGTACCGGTTGGGTTGAACCGTGCCTTGGCGGTTTTGGTCCGCGCCGACGGGCAGGTTGAAAACCGACTGATCGATCTGCCACGCGGCGTGCCGGCATCGGCGATGACCCGTGCAACAAATTACATGAATGCCAAGCTTGCCAATAACAATATGGCTGATGCGGCGGCGGCAATCCGCACCGAAATTGCGGCGCATAAGGCCGAACTTGATGAGCTAAGCACAAGCCTTGTCGAACAGGGGCTTGGCATCTGGTCGGGCGGCGGCGGTGACGCCCCTGCGGCGATGATCCTGCGTGGTCAAGCCAATCTGCTTGACGATAGTCGTGCCGCCGATGGACTTGCCGCGATGCGGAGCCTTTTTGATGCGCTTGAAGCGCGTGAAAATGCTCTTCGCCTGCTTGATGCGACGCGTAGCGGGGATGGCGTCAAAATTTTTATAGGTGCGGAAAATGATCTTTTTGCCAGCACCGGTTGCTCGCTGGTGATTGCACCTTACCGCAACGCCAACCGATCAATTGTTGGCGCTATCGGGGTGATTGGTCCACGGCATATGAATTATGCGCGGATCATTCCGATGGTCGACTATACCAGCAAGGCGATTGACCGTGTTCTTGGGCGCGGCTAGGGGCTGTTGCGAACGGGCCACCGGTTAGCTTGCGAACAGCCAGACGGTCGCCTGTCGCCATAGCTGCAGCAGCGCATCGCGTCGCGCCGGATCGAACAGCGTGATAATAATACCAACCACGCCACCGGCCATGATCGCCAAGGTGATAGCTCCAGTGGCTGGCCAATATTATTGTGACATCGTGTCGATCCATCCGGTCAGTCGGGTGGTGGGTTTGATCGGGCAAAGGCAGGACGGGCACAGAAATTGTGCCGATACCCCTTTGGTCGCAAGTTTTGGCAGCAACAGGGGCTTTCGGCACGCCCGGCAACGGCGTTTGACAAATGTCGCCAATGCGTTTGATTCTGACTGATGAAACGGCAAAAAACAGGCCCGGCACGCATGGCAACGGACAGGCAGCATCGGATAATGCGCCACAAAACTGGGCAGTAAAATAATAGCGTCGCAATGGGGGCAGTTGTTGTCCACAATAACCGGCCTCGTCCAGATCGTGACTGTGGGGCTAAAGCGAAGCCAGTATAGGCCAAGAAGGCTAATAAAAGGTTAGCGCGCGCTACTTTTGGTATGTGGCTTTTTTGTTCCGGTTATTTTGCGGCGCGTTTTTTGGG
>JAYOFA010000005.1:33307-107824 GCA_038116935.1 Puniceispirillum sp. (SeqCode)
GCGGCTTTTTTGGACGCGGCCTTTGTAGCGCGTGCTTTTTTTGCTGTCGTTTTCTTGGTGCCAATCTTTTTGGCCGCTGGCTTTTTGCGGCTGGCTTTTCGGGGTGGCTGGCCGATGGTTGCGCCGGCCGCAGGGGCTGGATTGTTTGTCGTGATCAACTCATAAAGCGATGCCGATACGGCATGCCGTACCATCTTTGGCAACTCGGTGGCGAGTACCGCGCGCACCGCTTGGCTGATCTCGCCAATCATCTGTTGGCGAATGTGATCATCAAGCGATGTGTCACGCGATAACCGGTCGGCTGATGGGGGGGCTTTGGCGACCTGTTCGATAGCGGCGGCAATATCCGCCATGCTGGCGGGCGTCACGGTACCGGTGGGGGTCATGTGATCTGCCGCATCAGTGCTGTCGGAATGGTGTTTGGGGCGGTGTTTTTCAAGGATGGCGGTTGGCGGTGTTGGCCGGCCCTGAAGTATTGACAGGCTGCCTGTTGTGCTGTCTTTTGGCGACTTGTCTGTCGCTGCCGATGCGCTTTTTTGCGGTTGGCTAAGGGCTGGCGGCGCCGTTGATTCGACAACCGCCATCATCGGTGCGCCGGTGCGGACGACGGCTTCGGCCTCGTCACATAATGCCTCAATCGACTTCCATATTTGGGCGTTCTGCATCAGCGGTTTTTCCAGAAAAATCATCGGGCCGTTACAGCCAATGTTACTCGATGTTACTGTGGCATAAACTATCAATCGGCACAATGATTCCGGCACCGCTTTCCGTATCATCAGTGCCCCCGACATCCGGTGGCGCAAATGCTGGCGATGGGTGGCGCGTAGTTTTTGTCGTCTCCCTCTTGGCGAATTGGCAAATCATCATTAGATAAAGGCGGCAGATATATCGATAAGTTCTGCTTGATAGGATGGTACCATGAATAAGCAAACCCAGACTGACGAGACGATTGACGGTCAACAGGCTGCCGCTGATGAGCCGACCAGCGCTTCGCCAGATGCTTCGTGTGACGCGGTATCGAGCGCCCCGCCGGCCGATGAACAATCTGATGATCCGTTAGCCGCAATGACCGCCGAGCGCGATCGGTTGAAAGAACAGCTGTTGCGCGCGCTGGCTGATACCGAAAATATGCGGCGCCGGTCGGAACGCGAGGCCGCCAATGTGCGTAAATATGGTCATACGCCATTTGCCCGCGACCTTGTCGGGGCGCTTGACAATCTTGGCCGGGCTGTGGATTCAGCACCGGCTGATCTGGACTCGCTTGACGAGCCGGTCAAATCATTGGTGACAGGTATTCAGCTCAGCTGGACCGAGTTGCAATCCGTCATTCAAAAGCACGGCATTGCCACCGTGTCCCCCAAGGGCGAAAAATTCGATTATAATCTTCATCAGGCGATGTTCGAAGTGGCAACGGATGATGTCGTGCCAGGCATGGTTGTCGAGGTGGTACAGCATGGCTATGTGCTTCATGACCGGCTGCTGCGGCCGGCAATGGTTGGTGTGTCCAAGGCGGCATCGGCAAATGCGGCACCGGGGCAGGACGCAGCAAACAACACCGATGGCGGCGATGGTGAATGATCGATTCGGTCGGGGGATGACTTGTCACATTATTTCTTTATTTGCATTTTGAACCAACGCAATTGGCGCAGATGCGGGGCGGGCGGTACAGCCGGACCCTAAAAAACAGTGAAAAAAACCCGTCAACGCCCCCTCTTGCATGTCAAAAATTACCACCTATATGGACGATAGAAACAAGAACAGGCAGTCCGCTGGCGCACCAAAAGCTGGCGGCGGCCCGCAAAACAGCCGTTTTTTGGGTCGAAATATCTTTAGGGTCAGACAAACGATTTAAGACGATGGACGATGCGTTGCGTCTGGCCGGGGAAAGGAGCTTTAGATATGGCAAAAGTTATTGGTATTGATTTGGGAACAACAAATTCTTGTGTTGCCGTCATGGATGGTGCCGAGCCACGCATTATCGAAAATGCCGAAGGGGCCCGGACCACGCCGTCAATGGTGGCGTTTGCTGACGGTGAACGGCTTGTTGGGCAAGCGGCCAAGCGTCAGGCCGTTACCAACCCTGAAAAGACCCTGTTTGCGATCAAGCGGTTGATCGGCCGCCGGTTCAAGGACAAATCGACAAAAGAATTTGCTGATTTGGTCCCGTTTGAACTGGTTGGCGCGAAAAATGGCGATGCGTGGGTCAAGGTTGATGGTGAAGAATATTCGCCAAGCCAAATCTCCAGCTTTGTCTTGCGCAAGTTGAAGGAAGACGCCGAGGCATTCCTGGGTGAAACCGTGACCCAAGCGGTGATCACGGTACCAGCCTATTTCAATGATGCCCAGCGCCAGGCCACCAAAGATGCTGGCAAAATTGCTGGTCTTGATGTGATGCGGATCATCAACGAGCCGACCGCGGCGGCGCTGGCCTATGGTCTTGACCGTAAGGATTCAGGCCTTGTTGTTGTCTATGACCTTGGTGGTGGCACCTTCGATGTGTCGATCCTTGAAGTCGGCGATGGCGTGTTTGAGGTCAAATCGACCAATGGTGATACCTTCCTTGGTGGTGAGGATTTCGACCATGCGATCATCGAGTTTTTGGCCGATTCGTTCAAATCTAGCGATGGCATTGATCTGCGTGGCGACAAGCTTGCGTTGCAGCGGCTGAAAGAAGCGGCGGAAAAAGCCAAGATCGAGCTGTCATCATCGGTGCAGACCGATATCAACTTGCCCTTTATCACGGCTGATGCCAGCGGGCCAAAACATCTGAATATCAAGTTGACCCGGGCCAAGCTTGAGCAGCTTGTCGAAGGCTTGATCGCGCGCACCATCAAGCCATGCCAGGCGGCGTTGAAAGACGCTGGCGTCAGCGCCTCTGAAATTGACGAGGTGATCCTTGTCGGTGGTATGACCCGGATGCCGAAAATCATCGAAAAGGTGAAGGAATTTTTCCGTACCGAACCACATCGTGGGGTGAACCCGGACGAGGTTGTTGCTGCTGGTGCGGCGATTCAGGCCGGGGTGTTGACCGGTGACGTCAAGGATGTGTTGCTGTTGGATGTGACCCCCTTGTCGCTTGGGATTGAAACGCTTGGTGGGGTCTTTACACGGCTGATTGACCGCAACACCACGATCCCGACCAAAAAGAGCCAGATCTTCTCGACGGCTGAAGACAACCAGTCGGCGGTGACGATCTCGGTGTTCCAAGGCGAGCGTGAAATGGCCGCTGACAACAAGCAGCTTGGCCAGTTCAATTTGGAAGGTATTTCGCCCGCCGCCCGTGGAGTCCCGCAAATCGAAGTCACCTTTGATATTGACGCCAACGGTATCGTCAAAGTCAGCGCCAAGGATAAGGCCACCGGCAAGGAGCAGGAAATTCGTATCCAAGCCTCAGGCGGTCTTGACGATAGCGAGATTGAGCGGATGGTTGCCGAAGCCGAAGCCAATGCCGAATCCGACAAAAAACGGCGTGGCGATGTTGAAACCCGCAACCAGGGCGAATCCTTGGTGCATGGGGCGGAAAAGGCCATTGAAGATCTTGGTGATAAGGCCGACCCGACCGCCAAAGCCGAGGTTGAATCCGGTATTGAAGCTTTGCGGAGCGCCCTTGATGGCGATGATATCGACGAGATTTCATCAAAATCAGCCGCGTTGTCACAAGCGATGATGAAAATGGGTGAAGCGGCCTATGCTGCTGAAGCACCCTCCGATGGTGAAAATGCCAAGGCAAGCAACGATGATGATTCGGTGGTTGATGCCGAATTTGAAGAGGTTGATGCCGATAGCGATGGCAAAGCCAAAAAATAACCATCCATCAGACATAGCCGCACCGCTGGCCAATGGGCCGGCGGTGTCGTGCGACAACCGAATGTGGCAGCCATGAGCAAGCGCGATTATTACGATGTATTGGGCGTCGATAAAGATGCCGACGACAAAGTCCTGAAAGCAGCTTATCGCAAGCTTGCAATGGCGAACCATCCGGATCGCAATCAGGGTGACACAGGTGCCGAGGAACGGTTCCGCGAGGCAACCGAGGCCTATGATGTGCTAAAAGACCCGCAAAAACGCGCCGCCTATGACCGTATGGGCCATGCCGCTTTTGACCAGTCTTCTGGCGGTTTTGGTGGCGGTGGCTTTGGTGGCGGTGGTTTTGGCGGCGGCGGTTTTTCTGATATTTTTGACCAGATGTTTTCCGAATTTGCCGGCGGCGCCGGCGGTCGGCAGCGCGATAATAGCGGTAATGATTTGCGCTATGACATGGCGGTCACTTTGGAAGAGGCGTTTGCCGGCTTGCAAAAGGATATCTCGATCACCGTTCCCGCATCTTGTGACAGCTGTTCAGGTAGTGGCGCGGCAGGCGGCAGCAAGCCAAGCACCTGTGGCACGTGTGGCGGATCCGGTCGGGTCCGGGCTCAACAGGGGTTTTTCGCGGTTGAACGCGCATGTCATGCCTGTCAGGGCTTGGGTCAGGTCATTTCTGATCCGTGCCGCACTTGTGGCGGTGATGGACGCGTGCAAAAGGCCAAGACCTTGTCAGTGTCGATTCCGGCCGGGGTCGATACCGGTACCCGGATTCGCCTGTCTGGTAAGGGCGAGGCTGGCGTGCGCGGTGGACCTGCTGGCGACCTTTATATTTTCGTCAATGTTGAAAATCATTCGATCTTCCAGCGTGACGGAACCAACCTCTATGCTCGCATTCCGGTGCCGATGACAGTCGCCGCCCTTGGTGGCACCATTGATGTGCCGACCATCGAGGGTAAAATGGCACGCCTCACTATTGATGCCGGCACCCAGTCGGGGCGCAAATTCCGCCTCCGCGGTAAGGGCATGCCGGCTCTACGGCGTGGGAATCCGGGAGACCAGATTGTTGAAGTGCAGGTCGAAACGCCGACTAACCTCAACAAAAAACAAAAGGAACTGCTCGAAGCTTTTTCAAATAGTGGCAACACCAGCCCGGAAGCAGAGAGCTTTCTGGAACGTGTCAAGCGGATCTGGGCTGACAATTGATCGGTGATAAAATCGCTGCCAAGGCTTGCCCAAACAGGTTGGCTGTTTATATGCTGACGGGCACCGATTTAGTCAGGACATATAACCAATGATAAAAATTGCACTTCCCGGCGCTGCCGGTCGTATGGGTGGCATGTTGATCAAAACAATTGCCGCGGCCTCGGATCTTGTGCTGGTGGCCGCCACCGACCGGCCCGACAGCCTGTATTTGGGGCAGGACGCCGGCACCGTTGCAGCGCGTGAACCTAACGGCGTGCTGATTGGAGATGACCCGCAAACCCTGTTTGCCAAGGCCGATGTGGTGATCGATTTTTCCAGCCCTGCCGCCAGCCTTGTGCATGCCGACCTTGCCGCCAAACATCGCACCGCGCTGGTCATTGGCACAACCGGATTGACGGCTGATGACGAAGCGGTTTTGCGCGCCGCGGCGACCAAAATTCCACTGGTTTACTGCGCCAATACATCGGTTGGTGTGACTTTGCTGACCCAGCTTGTTGAAGAGGTGGCCCGCAAATTGACCGATGGGTGGGATATTGAAATTGTTGAAACACATCATCATCACAAGGTCGATGCCCCGTCAGGTACCGCATTGGCACTTGGCCGGGCGGCGGCGGCGGGCCGTGGGGTGGCGCTTGATGATGTAGCCGATATGGTCCGTAAGGGGCAAACCGGTGCCCGCAAGGCTGGGGACATTGGGTTTGCGGTTTTGCGCGGCGGCGACGTCACCGGCGAGCATTCGGTTATGTTCTATGCCGCGGGTGAACGCATCGAGCTGTCGCATCGGGCAACAGATCGCGGTATTTTTGCCAGAGGCGCGGTGCGCGCTGCCCGCTTTGCAGCCACAGCCGCACCCGGTTTTTATGATATGACCGATGTGCTGAAGGCCTGACCATGCCCCGCAAAATGACGCTTGACGCCATTGATCGTTGTTTTGCCCGCCTTTCGCAACGTCAGCCCGACCCGAAAACCGAGCTTGATTTTTCCAGCCCCTATACCCTTCTTGTTGCCGTGGTGTTGTCGGCCCAAGCGACCGATGTTGGGGTGAACAAGGCCACCAAGGGTCTGTTTGCGGCCGCCGATTCGCCAGCGGCGATGGTCGCGCTTGGCGTTGACGGCATCGCCACCCATATTCGCACCATTGGCCTGTTCAATACCAAAGCTAAAAATATTTTTGCCTTGTCGCGGATCTTGATTGACCAGCATGGCGGCGAGGTGCCGGCCGATCGGGCCGCGCTTGAGGCATTGCCAGGTGTCGGGCGCAAGACCGCCAATGTCGTGTTGAACGAAGCGTTTGGCGTGCCGACGATCGCCGTTGACACACATATTTTCCGGCTTGGTAATCGCACCGGCATGGCGCCGGGCAAAACCCCGGATGCGGTTGAACGCGAATTGGTCCGGCGGGTGCCCGACCGATGGAAAAAAGGCGCGCATCATTGGTTAATCTTGCACGGTCGCTATGTATGCAAGGCGCGCAAGCCTGATTGCCAGCATTGTGTGATTGACGATTTATGCTTGTTTAAGGATAAAATTGTCTAACCGGCGAGAATCGCATGATGCAGCTGTGTAAGTGCGGCCCGACACGCGGCCATATCAAGCGGCTGCCCAATCACCGGACTACGGGCGTGCCACGCCATGACCTGCAATTGATCGGTTTGTCCGGCTTTCGGATAAAAGAAGAAATCGGCGACACAAGTGGCCAATTGATATTGCCAAATATGGGCTGGCCCTTCGGTTCGCACCACTGCGGCAGGACCAAGCTGTCGGGCCAATTCATCGGGTGACTGCCGCATCACAAAAGCTGGGTCAAACGGCGGTGGTGCAACCGCGACAAGGGTTGGGGCTGTTGGCGCTGGTGCCACCGTGTCGGGTAAAGCTTGTTCGGGCACGATTGCCGGTTTTGGCACGGCTGGGGGTTCGGCTGGGGGTGCGGGCGCAACCTCAAGTGGTGTGACGATCTTGGGCAAGGGGGCGCGATCAGTGGTTTGCCCGCTGGTTGTTGGGGTGGCGGACCCGGCATCGAGGCCGACAGTTAGCGGTTGGCATGCGGCCATAAACACCAAGATCAAACCGAACAATAAATGTTGCATAATCCCCACCGTCGGCGAAATGAAACAGCCCGACCGGTCTAGCGGAAATCGAGGCCCATTGCACCCTTTCTTTTTGGTCAGACTACCGCAGGGCCTTGTCCTTGTAGGATCGGGCGCCTAGTGTGGCCCAAGGCCAATCGTGATCAGGAGTAGGATATGTCGCCAAAACCGTTTGATATTATTGCTGTCGGTAATGCTATTGTCGATGTATTTGGTCAGGTAGATGACTTGTTTTTGGCGACGCACGGCATCGACAAAAACGTGATGACGCTGCTGGATGCTGATCGATTTGCCACATTATATGATGCGCTGTCCGGTCATAACCGCCCGCAACTGGTATCCGGCGGGTCAGCGGCCAATACCGCGGTCGGGCTGGCCGCTTTTGGCGGCGCCGCAGCATTTGTTGGCCGTGTTTTCGATGATGCGCTTGGCGCTGCTTTCACCGCGGATATCCGGGCGGCCGGCGTGGTCTTCAACCAGCCACCGGCTGTTACCGGATCACCAACCGCCTCATCGATCATTTTGGTTACACCGGATGCGGCCCGTTCAATGAATACCTTTCTTGGTGCCAGCATTGAATTTGAACTGGATGATTTGGCTGCCACCGCTGTTGCCGATGCCAAGATTATCTATCTTGAAGGCTATTTGTTCGATGCTCCAAACGGGCCAGCCATTTTTGATGAGGCGGCACGGTTGGCGCAAGCGAACAAGGCGCGCATTGCCTTGTCTTTGTCGGATCCGTGGTGCGTCGAACGCCACCGTGACGCATTAGGTACCTTTATCAATGATCATGTATCGGTCTTGCTTGGCAATGAGGATGAGATTGTCAGCCTGTGCGGAACCGATTGTGAGACCGCCGTGGCGCAGCTTGTTACCCGATTGGACGAAATTGTGGTTACACGGGGGCCGAACGGGGCGATCGTGCTGTCTGGGGCGGCCCGGCATCACATCGCGGCGATGCCGCAGGGGCCGGTTGTTGATACCACCGGCGCTGGCGATCTTTTTGCTGCCGGCTATCTTTATGGCCGCACCAATGGCTATGACCTAGAAGCATCGGCACACCTCGCCAGCCTTGCCGCCGGCGAGGTGATTACTCATATCGGCGCCCGTCCAAAAACTGACCTAAAGCAGCTTGCGGCAGAGATACTGGCCGGCTGATCAGCGGATTGCGTCATGCGCGGCGAGCACCGCGGTTGCAACAATATCAGCGACAGAGGCGCCCATCTGGACAATCTGGAACGGATGCGCGCCGCCAATCATAATCGGCCCCACGACCGACACGCTGCCAATTTGATGCAGTAGCTTGAACGAAATATTGGCTGAATGAAGTCCTGGCATGACCAGAATATTAGCCGGTCCGGTCAGGTTACAGAACGGATAGCGGGACTTCATCAAATCATAATCAAGGGCGATATCGGCGGTCATTTCCCCGTCAAATTCAAAATCCACCTGCCGGTCCTTTAGCACCGCAACACAGCGCCGTGCCTCGATGCTGGTCCGCGATTCCGGATTGCCAAAATTTGAAAAGGACAGAATGGCGACCCGCGGTGTATGCCCCATCTGACGCGCCTTGGCGACCATCGCCTCGGCAATATCAGCCATTTCTTCACCATCCGGCCGTTCGGTCACCGCAACATCACCGACAAATACCGTTCGCCCGCGGGCAATAATCATCGATGTGGTCATGAATTTGCTGCCGACCGCGACGTCAATGACCCGCCGGATATGAGCCAATGTTGGCTGAAACGCGCGGGTTACACCTGAAACCAGCGCATCTGCATGACCACAGCTAACCATACAAGCGGCAAAAATATTACGGTCAAGATGCACCATACGCTGGCAATCGCGATAGAGCGCGCCACGCCGTTGCAGTTTGCCATATAAAAGGTCGGTATATTCGGCGATATGGTCCGACGTTTTGGAATTGGTAATTGGCAAATCATCGGCGCCTTCCAACCCAAGGCGGGCAATCGCTTCCTTGACCCGATGTTCACGGCCAAGCAGGACCGGATAGCCATAGCCGGCATTACGAAAAGCCAGGGCTGCGCGAATCACGCGTTCTTCCTCACCCTCGGCGAACACCACCCGTTTTTTGTTGGCACTGACCCGTTCAAAAATGGTCTGCATGGCGCCAGCGGTCGGGTCCAGCCGCGCTGACAAGGTGCGCCGATATTCTTCAATGTCGGCAATCGGCTTGCGGGCCACCCCGCCGGCCATCGCCGCTTCGGCAACGGCTGATGACACCGCCACAATCAGCCGCGGGTCAAACGGGGTCGGGATGATATAATCCTCGCCATAAGACAGCGATTTTCCGTCATACGCATCGGCCACCGCGTCCGGCACGTCTTCGCGGGCCAGCATGGCCAGCGCATTGGCGGCGGCGATTTTCATCTCTTCGGTGATTTTGCTGGCACGCACATCGAGAGCGCCGCGGAAAATATAGGGAAAGCCCAACACATTATTGACCTGATTTGGAAAATCCGACCGGCCGGTGGCAATGATCGCATCCGGACGCACCGCTTTAGCCTCGGCGGGCCAGATTTCCGGCACCGGGTTGGCCATCGCGAAAATGATCGGTCGCGGGGCCATCTTGGCGACCATGTTTTGGGTCAATAAACCGCCTGACGATAGGCCAAGAAATACATCCGCCCCGACCAGCGCCTCTTCAAGACTCCGGGCATCAGTGTCAACAGCATGGGCTGATTTCCATTGATTCATCGATTCGGTACGGCCTTTGTAAATCGGGCCCGCCCGGTCACATAGGATAATATTGTCATGTGGCACGCCCATGGTTTTGAGCAGGGCAGCACAGGCGATCGACGCCGCGCCGGCACCATTGCCAACAACCTTGATTGATGTCATGTCACGGCAGGTCAGATGCAGCGCATTGATCAGCCCCGCCGCGGTGATGATCGCGGTGCCATGCTGGTCATCATGAAATACCGGTATATCTAATGTCTCGCGCAACTGCTGTTCGATAACAAAACATTCGGGGGCCTTGATATCTTCAAGATTGATGCCCCCAAAGGTTGGCGACATCAGCGTAACCGCATTGACAAACGCATCCGGATCGGACGTCGCAAGTTCAAGGTCGATGCCGTCAATATCGGCAAATTTCTTGAATAAAACGGCTTTTCCTTCCATCACCGGTTTGGCCGCTGCCGCCCCGATATCGCCAAGACCAAGAACCGCGGTACCATTCGATATGACCGCGATTTGATTACCCTTATTGGTGTAATCATAGGCGGTTTCCACCTGCTTGTTGATTTCGAGACAGGGTGCCGCAACGCCAGGCGAATAGGCCAATGACAAATCATGTTGGCTTGTCAGCGGCTTGGTGGCGGCAATTTGAAATTTGCCAGGCCGGCCATTGGCGTGAAACGCGAGGGCTTCTTGATCTAGAATTTTGTCTTTGTCAGTCATGTCTCGAACTATCTGCTGTGAAAAGCCTTGTCGAAGGGTTAAATGAATGAAATGAGCGCTGGATAAAATTGTCCTGATTTTGCCGATTTAACGATCGGCAATCGCCCCTTGGTTCTTGTCCTGACGCTCAACTTCAGGCAATGTCAAAACGCTATGAACGCCGCATCTTCTAAAGTAAAATCAGACAAAGTCAAAGCGCCTACGCCGATGATGGCGCAATATTTGCGCGTCAAGGAATCGCACCCCGACTCGGTCCTATTCTACAGGATGGGTGATTTTTACGAAATGTTTTTCGAAGATGCGGAAATGGCCGCCGCCATTCTTGGTATTACCTTGACCAAACGCGGCGTCAAGGATGGCAAGGATGTGCCGATGTGCGGGGTGCCGGTCCATGCCGCTGACGGCTATCTGGCACGGCTGATCAAGGCGGGTCATCGGGTGGCCATTTGCGAACAGACAGAAGATCCGGAAACACAAAAGCAACGTGGTGGCAAGGGCCCGTTGCGGCGCGATGTTGTCCGGGTGTTGACCCCGGGCACCTTGACCGAGGATGAATTGCTGCCGGCCCGCCAACATAATTACTTGGTGGCGCTGGGCCGGGCTGAATCGCAAATCGCTATCGCTTGGGCTGATATGTCGACAGGTGATTTTGCTGTTCAAGATATTGCCGATGATGGGTTGGACACCGTCTTGGCCCGCTTGGACCCGGCCGAACTTGTCTATCCGCAAGGGTTCACCCTGCCTGACAGCCTGATCGAAAGCGGCATTTGCCTGACCGAACAGGCGGCGTCGATGTTTGATTCGCGCCACGCCCGCACCGCCCTTGAAGCATTTTATCAGCTTGCCAGTCTTGACGGTTTGGGCCAGTTCAGCCGCGCCATGCTATCGGCAGCGGGCGGCCTTCTTGGCTATATCGAGACTACCCAAATTGGCAATATGCCGCGGCTTTTGGCATTAACGCCGATTAGTGAAAATGGGGTGATGGACATTGATCCGGCGACCCGGCGTTCGCTTGAATTGAACCGCACCCTAACCGGCGAAAGGCGGGGCAGTCTGCTTCATGCGGTTGATCTGACGCGCACAGCGGCGGGGGCACGATTACTGGCTGAACGGGTTGCCGCCCCCCGGCTTGATATCGCTGTTATCGATGCAAGGCTGGATCTTGTCGCGTGGTTTATCGCCCAGCCGGATTGCGCCAGCATGGTACGAGACCAGTTAAAATTGCTGCCTGATATCGAACGGGCGCTGTCACGCCTGTCGCTGGGGCATGGCGGCCCGCGTGACCTTGCGGCAATTGCGGCTGGTCTTGACGGTGCGGGCGCCATTGCCGGACATATTCGTCGTTGCGCGGCAAACAGCATGGCCGGTCTTGCCGAACCTCGCCACCTATCGGGCTTGGTTGACACAATGCTGGCCCCGTTGCCGCTGGCGGCGGATATGACGCCGGCGCTTGGTGATGATTTACCTTTGTTGGCGCGTGATGGTGGGTTTGTCCGGAAAGGCTATGACCTTGCGCTTGACAAGGTGCGGGCTTTGCGTGACGAGAGCCGCCGGTTGATCATGGCGCTACAAGGCCGCTATGCCGATGAAACGGGCATTGCATCGTTGAAAATCCGGCATAACAATGTGCTTGGTTACCATGTTGATGTGCGTAGCGCACATGCCGCCAAACTGATGGATCGTGATAATTTCATCCATCGTCAAACCACCGCGCAAGCGGTGCGCTTTACGACCACCGAATTGGCCGAAATGGAACGTGATATGGCCAGTGCGGCCGATCGGGCGCTTGCCATGGAGTTGGAGATTTTTAACCGGCTAAGCGAGTCGGTTATTGTGGCGGCGGATAGGCTCGGCGCTGCGGCGCGGGCGCTTGCCGAAACCGATGTGGCGACGGCGTCGGCACGGTTGGCCGTCAGCCGTCACTATTGTCGGCCGCGGCTTGTTGAGGCGCCGGTGTTTACCATCACCGCTGGCCGGCATCCGGTGATCGAAACCATGCTTGACTCCGATCAACCCTTTATCGCCAATGACTGTGATTTAGATGATGGGCGCTTGTGGTTGCTGACCGGTCCAAACATGGCTGGCAAATCAACCTTTTTGCGGCAAAATGCCCATCTTGCGATTATGGCACAGGCCGGTCTTTATGTGCCTGCCGAAGCGGCGGTCATCGGTGTCGTTGACCGGCTTTTCAGCCGGGTTGGGGCAGCCGATGATTTGGCGCGCGGCAGGTCTACCTTTATGGTGGAAATGGTTGAAACCGCAACCATCCTCAATCGGGCCACGGCCAGATCATTGGTTATCCTTGATGAAATAGGCCGTGGCACCGCCACTTATGACGGGCTTGCCATTGCCTGGTCTGCGTTGGAATATCTGCATGATGTCAGCGGCTGCCGTACCCTTTTTGCAACCCATTATCACGAATTGACCCATCTGCAGAAAAACCTCGACCAGTTGCGATGCCACGCGATGCAGGTCCGCGAATGGCAGGGACAAATCGTATTTCTGCATCAGGTTGTTGCTGGTGCGGCAGACCGGTCTTACGGGGTTCATGTGGCGCGTCTTGCCGGCTTGCCCGATGCTGTTCTGACGCGCGCCGAACAAATCCTGACCGAACTTGAATCCGGCCAACATGGGGCGGTAGATGCGGCAGATATGGCTGATATGCTGCCATTGTTTGACCATCGTCAGGCCATGCTGCCGGCTGATCACCGGACCAGCCGTCTTGGTGACGCGATGGCGGCGATAGATCCGGACAGCCTGACCCCGCGCCAAGCGCTGGAACAGCTATACCGCCTGAAAGATTTGCAAGGGGCGGCGGATGATCCGCACCAAGATACCCCGCCAGTCAAGACCAAAAGATCATGATCGGCACCATAAAACGCGTCAAATCGGCGTCCAAAAAGATGAATCCGGCCATTGCGTGGCATCGCTGGCTTCAGCCGCTGGCTGGGGTTATGTCGTCGGCGCCACCACCGTTTGACAAGGCAGCGTTGCTGGCCACCATTTCCGCCCACGCCGCTGCCCGCAAGACCGATGCGCGCGCCCAATTGCTGGCCGTTTTACGCGACCAGCTGACCCGTACCAAGCACGCCTTGGAACAACAGTTTTACGCACAAAATGACGGCGCGATCTATGTTGGGATGCAGGCGTGGAGCATCGATCTGATTTTGCAGATTTTGCACGACCAGGCCTGTCAGTATTGCAGCGGCGGTGGCGATATTGCGCTGGTCGCGGTCGGCGGCTATGGGCGTGGTGAATTGGCGCCCTTCTCTGATATCGATATCATGTTTGTGCTGCCGCCTGAAACCGATGACACGCATAAAGCGGTGATAGAATTTATCTTATATATTTTGTGGGATTTGGGCCTGAAAGTTGGCCATTCGACACGCACGGTGGCCGAGTCGATCGCCGTGGCGAGTGACGATCAAACCATCCTGACCAGCTTTCTGGAAATGCGGTTTATCACCGGCGATAACAAATTGTGGCACAGTCTGAATCGTGCGGTTCACCGGCATATTGCCAAGCAAAAGCCGCTTGCTTTTGTCGAAGAAAAATTGGCCGAGCGTGATATGCGGCACAAGCGCTTTGGTGATACGCGCTATGTGGTCGAACCAAATATCAAGGATGGCAAAGGCGGGTTGCGCGATTTACACTCGCTGTTCTGGATTGCCAAATATGCCTATCGTGCCGACAGCATTATCGACATTATCGGTGATGACGTGCTCCGCGATAGTGAGGCGCGCAAATTTGCCGGTGCCCAGCGGTTTTTATGGACCGTGCGCTGTCATCTTCATCTTCATGCCGGACGGCCGGAAGAGCGGCTTGATTTTGACGCCCAAATGGCCATCGCCCCCCGCATGGGGTTTGCCGACCGGGGCGGAATGCGTGGTGTTGAACGCTTTATGAAACGCTATTATCTGGCGGCGCGGAATGTTGGCAATTTGACGCGTATCTTCTGTGCGGCAATGGAAACTGATTTCCGGAAAAGCCTGACATTGTGGCGCCCAGATTTTATGCGCAACAAAGAGCTGGCGCCATTTCGTATCGACAGCGGCCGTGTACGTCTTGATGATCAGCTGATGTTCCGTGATGATCCGGTCCGGTTAATTGAATTATTTGCCATCGCCCAAGCGCACACCGCCGATGTGCATCCGCAAACCTTGCAGCGCGTGACCCGTGGCCTGTCATCGCTTGGGGCAAAAACCCGGCGTGATCCGCATGCCAATCAGATGTTTCTGGATATTTTGACGGCGCCCGACAATCCGGAACGGGTTTTGCGGTTGATGAATGAAAGCGGCGTGTTCGGCAGGTTTTTGCCGGATTTTGGTCGCATTGTTGCGATGATGCAGTTCGATATGTATCACAGCTACACGGTTGATGAACACACGTTGAAAGCGGTTGGCATATTACATGGCATCGAGGCCGGACAGTTGCGAGACGAGGCACCTGTTGCCACCACAGTCATGCCCGAAATTGAATCGCGGCGCGCGCTTTATGTAGCGATATTGCTGCATGATATTGCCAAGGGGCGCGGCGGCGACCATTCAATTTTGGGCGCCGAGGTTGCGTTGGAACTGTGCCCGCGGCTTGGCCTGTCGAATGAGGAAACCGAAACCGTTTGCTGGTTGATACGGCATCACTTGCTGATGAGTAAAACCGCCTTTCGTTATGATTTGAATGACCCGCAAACGATTGCTGATTTTGCCCGCATCGTGCAATCGCCGGAACGGCTCAAACTGTTATTGGTCCTGACTGTCGCCGATATTCGTGCGGTTGGACCAAATGTCTGGAATGGGTGGAAAGCGGCCCTGATGCGTGATCTTTATTATCGCTGTGATGCGGTTTTACGGGGCGCGGATCCGGCGGTGATCGCCAGCGGCAATGCCGAGGTCGCCAAACATGACGCCGGCGTCCGCCTGTCTGGCTGGACCGCCGCCGAATTTGACCAACATGCGGCCAATATGCCGGTCAATTATTGGACCGGTTTTGATGTGGACAGCCATGTTCGCCATGCTGAACTATGCCGGACATTTGCCGGTCTTGAGGTACCGTTACTGATCGATTTTCGGCCGGACCGGGCGCGCCGCATGACCGAATTGACCATTTTGACGGTTGATGATCCAGGGCTGTTTTCGCGGATTGCCGGTGCGGTCGCGGCGGCTGGGGCCAATATTGCCGGGGCGCGGATCACCACATGTCATGATGGCACCGTGCTTGATGTTTTCTTTTTGCAGGATATGCAGAACCAAGCCATTGACGGAGTGGCTGAATTAAAACGGTTGAAAGACTGTCTTGAGGGCGCGCTGACCGGTGCGTTCCGTCTTGACAAAGCCTTGGAAGAACGCTGGCGGCAAACGCCACTACGCGTACGGCAATTGCCGGTACCGACCCGGGTCTTGCTGTCCAATAAAATCAGCACCACCCATAGTGTGATCGAGGTGAATGGCCGCGATTTTCCCGGACTTTTGCATAAAATTACCCAATGTTTGGCCGATCTTGGCCTGCAAATCCAGACCGCCAGCGTTTCGACCTATGGCGAGCGTGTCGTCGATGTGTTTTATGTGAAGGATATTTTTGGCCTGCAAATCCATAATGAAAATCGTCAGTTGACCATCCGTAATCGGTTGCGCGCGATTTTTGACGACCTTGACGAGGCGGTGCTGTGACCACACCGGGAGACAAGAGCGCAACATTGGGCACGGCATTTCGCCAAATTGGCGGACTGACGGCGATCAGCCGCATTGTCGGTTTTGCGCGTGATATTGTTTTTGCCAGCTTTTTGGGCGCTGGTCCGGCAACCGATGCGTTTCTGGTGGCTTTGAAATTGCCCAACATGTTCCGGCGGCTTAGTGCCGAAGGGGCGATGACCAACGCGTTTTTGCCGAATTTTGCCCGGTTGCGTGCGGATCAAGGGCGCGGTGCGGCGCTTGGGCTGGCGGCCGAGGCGCAGATTATGCTGATCCTTGTGCTGTTTGCTTTGGTGGGTCTTGCGGAATTATTTATGCCGCAACTGGTGATGTTGATGGCCCCCGGCTTTGCTGCGACGCCAGACCGGATGGCCGCGGCGGTTAATCTTGCGCGCCTAACCATGCCTTACCTGCCAATGATCTCGATCGTTGCTTTGTGGGGTGCTATTGCCAACGCACATGATCGTTTCAAGGCGGCAGCGGCAGCCCCGATCATCGCCAATCTGTGCTTTATCGCCGGGGCGCTTGCGATCCCTGTTATGATGGCTGACGCTGGGGCGATGCGCGGTTTGCCCGTGGCCTTTGGCTTGCTTGTGGCGGGGCTTTTGCAATTGCTGTTTTTATTCGTGGTTTTGCATCGTCTTGATGCGCTACCGCGTCTTGTCTGGCCACGATTGTCGGCAGCAGGCCGCAAAATGTGGCGCCATTTTCTACCAGCGGCCCTTGGTGCAGGTGGTATGCAGCTGAATTTACTGGTCGATTTAATTTTGGCGTCCTTACTTCCTGTTGGGGCGATATCGTGGCTCTATTATGCCGATCGGGTGGCGCAATTACCGTTAGGAATTGTCGGGATCGCCCTTGGTACGGCTCTGTTGCCGCGCTTGTCAGCAGCCGAGGCGACCGGCCAAACCGCTGACGTATCGGCGACCATATCGCGGGCCATTATCTATGGCGGCTTTCTGGTTGTGCCGGCGGTAACAGCCTTGTTACTGATCGCGATGCCGATCATGACCGGGCTTTTCACCTATGGGGCTTTCGTGATCCGCGACGCAGATATGGCCGCGCTGGCGTTGATGGCCTATGCGGTGGGCCTGCCGTGTTTTGTCCTTGTCAAAATATTGCAGCCAGCTTTCTATGCGGCGGGCCAGCCGGGGATTGTGCTGAAAATCTCTGTGCTGACGGTGGTTGTCAATATCACCGGATCATTGCTGTTAATGCCGGTTCTTGGTCATGTCGGATTGGCCTTGGCCACCTCAGTATCGGGGGTGGTGGCCGCGTTGTTCATGGCCTGCCTATTGTGGCGGCAACGCCGGTTGCGGGGTGGGTGGTTTGGCCCTTTGGGCCGCATTTTTTTGGCCAGCTTGGTGATGGCGGCGGTGTTGACAGCGCTGCAACAGCTTGTCGATCCGGCCCATCTTGGCGTGCCGGCGGCGCTGTGGTTGGCGTGTCTGGTGCTGCTTGGCGGGACGAGTTATGCGGGCGCGGCGTTTGTCACCGGCGCGGTGCCGGCCGAGTGGCTGGCGCGCTTGCCAAACCGAAAGGCTTGACCGCTGGCCCACAAGCAGGGATAACGCTGGCATCACAACCAACAACGCTTATGGAATCGTCATGACCGAGTCAGCTGCGTCAGCTACTGCCACGAACGCCACCGCAAAGGGCCGTATTTTTTCAGGGATTCAGCCAACGGGTAATTTGCACCTTGGCAATTATCTGGGCGCCATTCGCAATTGGGTCTCGCTGCAGCATGAATTTGACTCGATCTATTGCGTGGTTGATTTGCATGCGATCACCGTGCCGCAAGATCCAGCCGCCTTACAACAAAGCACCCGCGAGGTGGCCGCCAGCCTGATTGCTGCTGGTATTTCGACCGAAAAATCAATCTTGTTTAACCAGTCTTGTGTGCCGCAACATGCCGAGCTGGCATGGATTTTCAATTGTGTGGCGCGGCTTGGTTGGTTGAACCGCATGACCCAATTCAAAGAAAAAGCGGGCAAGAACCGTGAAAATGCGACGGTTGGCCTTTATGCCTATCCAACATTGATGGCGGCCGATATTTTGGCGTATCGGGCAACGCATGTGCCGGTTGGCGAGGATCAAAAGCAGCATCTTGAACTGACCCGTGACATCGCCCAAGCGTTCAATTCGGCCTATGACATTGATCTTTTTCCGCTTCCCGAACCCCAAATTTTTGGCAGTGCAACACGCGTGATGAGCCTTCGTGATGGTAGTGCCAAGATGAGTAAGTCCGACAATTCGGACAATTCACGGATCAACATGACCGATGATGCCGAGATGATCGCAACGAAAATCCGGCGCGCCAAAACCGATCCAGATGCGCTACCGTCCGAGGTGACCGGCCTAGACGGCCGTCCAGAAGCCAGCAACCTTGTTGGTATTTACGCGGCCTTGGCCGATTGTTCAGTTGATGATGTCCTTCGCGAATTTGGCGGCCAAGGCTTTGCGGTGTTCAAACCGGCCCTGGCCGAACTGGCGGTAGCCAAATTGTCGCCAATTGGCGATGAGATGCGGCGTTTGATGGCAAATCCGGGTGATATAGATGCCATCCTTGCCAACGGCGCTGAACGGGCGGCGGCGATTGCCCGGCCTATTCTCGCCGAAATTCGCGATGTCGTTGGCTTTTTGGGCGCCAGCACAGACCGGTAATACCGGTCCATTTCGGTCGGTTCCGGCTGGCCAGACCAGTCTTGATATGGCATAATATATAGGTGTTGCGGGCTTGTATTTGCCCAAACAACACCCCATGTGAGCGAGGTCTGCCGTTTCTGACAATGGCCGGTTGTTTTAATGGGGATGACGCGCTGGCAGGGTGATCATTGCCGGTGAGCGAAGGCCATCCTGATCACGGGGCAGGGACGCATATTGAAATCGCAAGTCAGGCCGCCGGCAGGGTAGCGCCAGAATGCTGACGAAAATACCGAGGACAAACACCATGTTTATTCAAACACAAGACACACCAAACCCGGCTACCTTAAAATTTATCCCCGGTGTGCCGGTGATGGATCATGGCACGGCCGATTTTGCCGATGCTGATGCAGCCGCGCGGGCACCATTGGCGCGCCGCTTGTTTCAGATAGATGGTATCACCGGGGTGTTTTTAGGGCAGGATTTTATCGCCGTTACCAAGGCCGAAACGCTTGATTGGTTTGCGCTGAAACCGTCAATTTTGGCGGGCATCATGGAACATTATGCGTCAGGCTTGCCGGTGATTGAAAATGACGCTGCAGTCGCAGACACGCATGCCGATGGTGGTGATAGCGACACAGTTCAGCAAATCAAGCAGCTTCTTGATACACGGGTCCGACCCGCGGTGGCGATGGATGGTGGCGATATCGTTTTTCAGGATTTTGCCGATGGGATCGTAACCCTGCAGATGCGCGGTGCATGCCAAGGTTGCCCTAGCTCTACTGCGACATTAAAGATGGGCATTGAAAATATGCTTCGGCATTACATTCCCGAAGTGCGCGAGGTACGGGCCGCTGATTTTTAATCATCGCACCCGCCCGACCCGATGGGGCAGCGCATGACACGGATCAAACTGCCAAACTGGATGGCCGGTGACTGGTTGACCAATCGGCGAATTCTTTTGGCGGTCATTTTTGCTGCCGGTTTTGGTGTTGCCGGTCCGGGGCTTTTTGGCTTTGGCCCGCCAAAATGGTTTTCCGCTGATGATAACAAATCGTCAAGCCTTGCTGCCACCTTAGCCGTTACGCCGGTTCCAGCGCCGGTGGTACCGTCTAATGTGTCGCCGCCAGAACCGTCCATCATGCGCGGCCCCAACAGTGGTGATGCCGGATCAAAAACCGCGCGGCGGCCCCACACCCTGTTGGCATCGCGTATTCCGGCCGGGCATCTGGCATTGTCAGGCGCTGCCCAAAAGCAATCATTTATCGATCTTGTGTTACCGTTGATCGCGGCCGCCAATGCTGAAATCGATGCGCACCGTGCGGCTATTCAACAGGCGTTTGACAATGGCGACAGGCTGTCCTTGGAAAAATGGGCGGCCCTTTATAAAATTGACGGTGTTGATCTTGACGATGCGGCGCTTTTCAGGCGGCTTCTGTTTCGTGCCGACAAGGTGCCGGTGCCGCTGGCACTGGCTCAGGCGGCGATTGAATCTGGCTGGGGGACATCGCGCTTTGCCCGCGATGGTAACGCGCTTTTCGGGCAATGGGCGTGGACAGCCGATGCTGGCATCCGCCCGTTAGAAGCCACCGATGACCGTGTTGTGGTGCGTAGTTTCAGCAGTTTGTTTGATTCGGTCAGGGCCTATATCCATAATCTGAATACGCATTACAGCTATGCTGATTTTCGGGCAGAACGTGCCGAGGTGCGGACATTGCCAGCACGGCAAAAAACCGATCGGCTTGTTACCCATCTTCACAGCTATGCCGAGATTGGTATGGTCTATGTCAAGAAATTGCAGCGTTTGATCAAATCAAACAATTTATATCGCTATGCGATCGCCACCAGTTAAAGCACCCAGCAGTTAAGGTATAAGGAATTGCTTGCCAAACCAGCGCCAGCGCCCATCGGTGGCGGGCATGGTACAATTGACCCGCGCCCGGCCGGCGGGCAATGGGCCGTGAAACCGTACCTCGACACGCTGGCCAAACCGGGTGATATCAAGGCTGTTATAGGTGGTATTAAAACAGTTTAGCTGTTGCGCTTCGGTCAAATCTGGTGCCAGTGTAAAGCCAAACGCCGGTGGGTTTTGATCGATCAAAACATCTTCGGGTAATATCTGGCTGACCTTCAAGGGTAGGCCATTGATTGCTAGGCTCAGACGCTCTTCGGTCCCATATTGTTCATTCATCGCAAAGCGTGGCAGTTCAAAAAATCCGTCATAACCATGCGCAACCCCTGAATTTTGGCCAAATGCTGCGGTAAAACCGGCAGCTTTCACCGCGGCAATGACGGCTAAGCTATACTCGCCATAAGGATAGGCAAAAAGTCGCGGCTGAATGCCGATCTCGGCCAGAAAGCGATCATTGGATTTGGCCAGTTCGGCTGCATTTTCGGCTGCATCAAGGCGGTACATATGGGGATGACTGGCGGTCTGGCTGCCAATTTCAACGCCGGCGTTCTGCAGTTCGCGGATTTGTGTCCAGCTCATATAGCCGCGTTGGTCGCGATCGACCGGGTCGGTCGCAACGAACAAGGTAAAGGGAAACCCTTTTTCTTTCAGCCGCGGCCACGCTTCGGTATAAACCGACAGATAGGCATCATCGATGCTTATACCAACGGTCCGGTCGGGAAGCGGTTGGTTTGTCTGCATATGCGCGACGATCTTGCCAAGCGGCCACACGGTATAGCCACCATTGGCCAAAATATCGAGGTGCCGGTCAAACTGTTCAAGCCGGATATTTGTGCTGGGAATCGTATCCTCGCCAAAACGGTGATACATCAAAATCACCGCGTGATCGGCGGCGCTGGCCATTTGACTGGTCAGCAGGACGGCGCCGGCCACCGCTAATCGGCATAAATGATGCTGCCAGTGCCGTATTCTTTGCATGACGTTGGTCATGATTACCGGTCCTTTTTTGGTGTGACTGGCGGGTCGTCCTGTGCCGATGCGCCCTTGTCACCTGTCCTCGTCTTGGGTAGATGTAACCGATCGGGTCCGGCGCTGGCAATTGTTTAATCGCGGTAGGCTGGCGGCCATGGGGGGCCTCGATCGACGCAATCAGATGAGGCGGGACCAATGGTGATTTTGGCATTTGAAGCGAGTGTTAGTGCCTTGTCTGCCGCGGTGCTGTCGGACGATGATGCCGTATCATCGGTGTGGGAAGAGGCGCGTTTTGGACAGGCGGCGCGGCTGGTGCCGCTGGCCGTCAGCGCGTTGGCCAAGGCCGGAAAATCATTTGCTGATATCACCCATGTGGCAGCAGGTTGTGGCCCGGGGTCGTTTACTGGTATCAGGGTGGCGTTGGCGGCAGCCAAAGGTGTGTGTTTGGCACAGGACGTGCCCGGCCTTGGGATATCCGGGCTTCAGGCCCTCGCGCATCATGCGCGCGCCGATGCGGCGGGCCGGGCAATTCTGGCGGTGGCTGATACCCGGCGCGGTAACCTTTATGCGCAAATATTCACCGCCAAAGCGGCGCCGGCCAGCGATGTGTTTGACGCCACTGATACGCAGCTGCCGCTGTTGCTGGCGCCGTCTATTGCTGGTCAGGAGATTGTGCTTGTCGGCTATGCGGCCACCCAGCTTGTGCCCTTGTTTGCCGATCATGGCCATCACGTGGTCAGCTTGCCAGACATCGCAGCGGCGCCAGTGCCAACAAGTCCGGATGCGGTGATGATTGCCCGCCTGGCGGCCGACCATATTGCCCACGGCCAAATGCCGGCCCTGTCACCGCTCTATTTAGCCGATCCCCGCCTGGGGCCAAAAAAGGCAAAAAAACCATGATCCGGCCGGTACGGCCAGCCGATTATGACGCCATTCTATCGCTTGAGGCGCTGCTGTTCACCTCGGCGTTTGACAAGCGGCATCTGACACATCTTCTCGCACAGCCGGGCGGCGTGGCTTTTGTTGCCGACTTTGCGGCGGAAAAAGATCGACCGGTCGCGGACCCGTTTGCTGGTTATATCATCGTGCAGACTGTTGGCGGTGAAGCAGAAATTTTATCGCTGGCGGTTGCCCCGCTGGTGCGGCGGCGCGGTGTCGGCGCGGCTTTGCTTGGCCATCTTATCGCCCAACGGGACGCGCTAAATATTGGCGCGATCTGGCTTGAAGCGGCGGCCGACAATATGGCAGCTATTCGCCTTTATGAAAAAGCCGGATTTATTGTATCTGGCCACCGGCCGCATTATTATCGGCGCCCCGGTGGGGCAGTCGATGCGGTGCTGATGAAATGCCTGATGACAGAGGCTTTTTCTTGACCAGCTTTACTGCAAGACGTTACAAGGGGCCTTGTATTTGCTGTGCAAAATGATGGCGTACCACCATTGACCAAAAAACTGTTTATTAAAACCTATGGCTGTCAGATGAATGTTTATGATTCTGACCGCATGACCGATGTTCTGGCACCGCTTGGCTATGCGCCGACCGATCAGGTTGATGATGCCGATATGGTCATTCTGAATACCTGCCATATTCGCGAAAAGGCATCGGAAAAGGTGTTTTCCGAATTGGGTCGCTTGCGGCAATTGCAGCAGCGGGCGGCCGACCAGCAAGGCCGCCGCCTGACGATTGCGGTTGCCGGCTGTGTTGCCCAGGCAGAAGGTGAAGAAATCACCCGGCGGGCGCCGTGGGTAGATATTGTGGTTGGGCCGCAAACCTATCACCGGCTTCCGGAACTTGTCGGCAAAGTCGACCCGGAAAGCCGCCAGCGCGCGATTGACACCGATTTTCCAGAAGAGGTCAAATTTGACTTTTTGCCGGGTGAGCATGCGCCGCGTGGCCCCGCCGCCTTTTTGAGTGTGCAAGAAGGCTGTGACAAATTTTGCGCCTTTTGTGTTGTGCCCTATACACGCGGTGCGGAATTTTCCCGTCCGGTGAACACGGTCCTTGCCGAGGCGCGGCGGCTGGTCGCAACGGGTACCCGTGAAGTGACTTTGTTGGGACAGAATGTGAATGCCTATCATGGCGAAACCGACGGTGGCAGTATATGGGGGCTTGGCCGGTTGATCCGCGAATTGGCCGATATCGACGGCCTGGACCGTATCCGTTACACCACCTCGCATCCGCTTGATATGGATGATGACTTGATTGCAGCGCATGGTGATGTGCCACAGCTGATGCCCTATCTGCATTTGCCGATTCAGTCCGGGTCCAACCATATATTGCGTGAAATGAACCGGCGTCACGATCGTGATGTTTATTTGGCCTTGATCGACCGGTTGCGGGCGGTGCGGCCCGATATCGCCATGTCGGGTGACTTTATTGTCGGGTTTCCGGGTGAGTCTGATCGCGACTTTGCCGACACCTTGTCGTTGGTGAATGCGGTTGGGTACGCCTCGGCCTATTCATTCAAATATAGCCCACGCCCCGGCACACCGGCCGCAACAATTGACCAGCAAGTGCCGGAAGCGGTCAAATCTGAACGGCTTGAAAGCCTGCAGCAATTATTGAATGCCCAGCAATTGGCATTCAACAAGACCACGGAAGGGCGGGTGGTCGATGTGCTTGTCGAGCGCGCCGGCGGCCGTGCTGGGCAAATGGCTGGGCGCAGCCCCTATATGCAGGCGATCAATTTTGTTGGCACCGCCGATCAAATTGGCAAGATTTTGTCATGCCGGTTGTCAGCAGCCCGACAAAACAGCATGAGCGGTGAGATCATTGACCTTAAGGGGGCAGCGTGACCCGGGCCAAAGCCAGCAGCCTGCGGCTGGAGTTTGATGACAATGTGATGGTCGCCCTGTTGTCAGGCGAGCATAATCAGCATCTGGCGCATATTGAAAAATCACTTGATGTGACCGTCGATTCATTTGGTAACTGCCTGACAGTGTCAGGGTCAACGGCGGCGACCCGATCGGCGCGCCAAGTGATCGAAAGCCTCTATAAATGCCTTGCCGACGGCACCCATGATATGGTTGACAAAGCGCTTGTCGATGATGCGCTGCGATGGGTGACGAATGGCAATGCCCCTGACGGGCCGCATGCCGCTAGCGCATTCGATACATGGAAGAAAAAGATCGTCGCCAAAACCCGTGGTCAGGCCGACTATATGAACCTGCTGCGGCAGAATGAGGTGGTTTTTGGGCTTGGGCCAGCCGGTACCGGCAAAACCTATATTGCTGTGGCGCGCGCTGTTGAAGCGTTGAAAAAACGTGAAGTCGAACGGATCATTCTCTCACGGCCGGCGGTTGAAGCTGGCGAACGGCTAGGCTTTTTGCCGGGTGACATGAAAGAAAAGGTCGATCCCTATCTGCGGCCGCTTTATGACGCGCTCTATGACATGATGCCGGCTGACAAGGTTGACCGTATGTTGGCCAGTGGCGAGATCGAGATTGCCCCGTTGGCCTTTATGCGCGGCCGTACCTTGACCGCCGCACATGTGATTATCGACGAGGCGCAGAATACAACGCCGGTGCAGATGAAAATGGTGCTGACCCGGCTTGGTCAGGATTCGCATATGGTCATTACCGGCGATCTGGGGCAGGTCGATTTACCGTCAGGCCAGCCCTCTGGCCTTGCCGAGGCGGTATCCTTGCTTGGCGATATCAAGGGGGTCGGCATTATCCATTTGTCAGGTCGGGACGTGGTACGTCATCCGGTTGTGGCGCGTATTTTGCAGGCCTATGAGGCTGGACAAAAGCGATCAGATGCGGCCAAATAGCAGATATATGCCCTAGGGTGCGACCAGCAGCCTGGCGGTGGTTCGAACAGATAGTTGATAGATGACAGCCGACAGCCCGAAAAGTGACACAAATCCGGAGCCTGACAGTCCCGACGCGGCGCTGTTTGTTGCACAGGACTGGCGCTCGCCGCGCGGCGCGGTGATCGAAGCGCGCATTGATCCGGCTTTTTGGCCTGAAGATCTGTTAGCCGACCTTGGCCAGCGCGGCCCGTTGATGCTTGATCATCTGGTTGACACGCTGTCGATTGATCCGCCCTTTGTCAGCCTTCTTTTATGCGGTGATGATGAAATGCGCGTGATGAATCATCAGCATCGCGGCTATGACAAATCAACCAATGTGCTGTCTTTTCCGGCCTATGACGGCGAGGCTGGTGGTGACTGGCCCGCCGTGCCGGAACTCGTTCATGGCTCTGATAGTGACCCAAGCATCGGTGATATCGCGATTGCTGGCGAGACGGTACGGCGTGAGGCCGCCGCAGCACATTTGTCACCGCCTGATCATTTACTGCATTTGTTCACGCATGGTGTACTGCATTTGCTTGGCTATGACCATATTGATGATGCGATGGCAGATGAAATGGAAACGCTCGAAATTAGGTTGTTGGCCAGCATGAATGTCGCCAACCCTTATGATGATGCGGCATATGGCAGTGGCACGCGGGAGACCGGATGATGATGGCGCTGTTTGGTAAATTATTCCCCTGTCTTGCCAAACCGTCATCACGACGCGATGAATTGACCGAATTGCTGCAGGAATCAATCGAAGACAAAACCAGTTTTGACAGCCATGAAGGGGCGCTGTTGCGGAACCTTCTGGGGTTGCGTGACAAGACCGCGATCGATGTGATGATCCCGCGCGCCGATATTGTCTCGGTTGCCCTGACCGACAGCCTTGATGACATTGTAAAACAAATGAGTGCGGCCAATCATAGCCGTGTGCCGGTCTATCGTGACACGTTGGATGATGTCGCCGGAATCATCCATATAAAGGATCTTGTTACGCATTTGCGGAATGGCAAAACGCCAGCTGTTCAGAGCCTTTTGCGGCCGGCGCTGTTTGTTTCGCCAACCATAAGATTGCTTGACCTGCTTAATGAAATGCGGTTGCGACGGCGGCATTTGGCGCTGGTTGTTGATGAATTTGGCGGGGTCGATGGGCTGATTACCATCGAGGATTTGGTCGAGGAAATTGTCGGCGAAATCGAGGATGAACATGATACCGTCACCACGCCGCGTTTTGATCGCAAAAGTGATGGCACAGCGATTGCCGATGCGCGGTTGGAAATTGATATTCTCGAAGCGATCACCGGGCCACTTCTTGATGATGACGAGCGTGACGAGGTTGATACAATCGGTGGTCTGGTCTTCAGCCTTGCCGGACGGGTGCCTGGTCATGGCGAGGTGGTCCGGCATCGCGGTGGTGTCCAGTTCGAGATTCTTGAAGGCGACCCACGGCGGATAACCCTCTTGAAAATTCGCGGATTGCCGCGCGATGATCTTGCCAAGGCGGTCTAACACATCGTCTGTAAGCGGCCGTCTTGTCTGGCATTTTTTGGCCGGTGCCGTGGCCAGCCTGGCAGTTCCACCCTTGTTCCTGATACCGGCGATTTTCGCTCTATCGGTCCCGATGATCGGTTATCTCAACGCATCCGGCCGCAGGGCGGCGGCGGCGATATGGATGGCCGCCGGCAGTGGCTGGTTTCTGGCCTCGACTTATTGGGTCGCCCATGCGTTGATAATCGACAATCCGGGCCTGTGGTTTTTGATGCCGCTGATGGCCGCCGCGCTGGCGGCTGGACTTGCCTTGTTTTGGGCCGCCGCCGCGGCTTTGTCTTGGTCGCTTGGCCGGACCGCGCTTGGCCGGTCTTTCTGGTTGGTTGTGATGCTTGGCCTTGCTGAATGGTGTCGTGGCTTTGTTGCCACCGGTTTTCCGTGGAACATGCCTGGCAGTTTGTTTGCGGTTGATGTGGCCAGCTTGCAGGCTGCCAGTCTTTTTGGTGCTTATGGGTTAACGTTGCTGGCGTTGCTGTTGGCGATGGTGCCAGCCTTTTGGGCGGTTGGCGGTCAGCGATTTGCGGTGATCTGGCTGCTGGTGCCGTTTGGCCTGGTTGGTGCCGGTATCTGGCGCCTTGAAAACGCCCCGCCGTGGGATCATCAGATAGGGGGCGATATCGGGCCGGTGGTGCGTCTTGTGCAACCGGCGATACCGCAAACCGAAAAATGGGACCCGACGAAACGGGCCGATCATCTCGCCCGGCTGGTTGGCCTGTCACGCCATAAAACGCCCATTCCCGATCTTGTTATCTGGCCGGAAACAGCATTTGCCGGCTTTCCCGGACGGGAACCGGATCTGGTTGCGGGGCTCGCCCGCCAAGCCACCGCTGATAGCGGATTTTTGCTGATGGGCGCGCCGCGCCTGGAACCCGGTCGCCGCTTGTTAAATGGGGCCATTCTCTATGCGCATGATGGCACCCATGCCGGGGCCTATGACAAGCGCCATCTGGTACCGTTTGGCGAATATATCCCGTTTCGGCAGCTCTTTCCGTTTGTCAGCGCCTTTGCCGGGCCGATTGATTTTTCCCCCGGACAAAGCAACCGACTTTTGCCATTTGGCAACAACCGCCGTATGCAGCTATTGATTTGCTATGAGGTGATTTTCTCTGGCCGGGTGATCGATCGGGCCGCCCGTCCCGACGTTATGGTCAATCTGACCAATGATGCCTGGTTTGGTGACAGTGCTGGCCCGTGGCAACATCTTTTTCACGCCCAGATGCGCACCGTCGAAGAAGGTGTGCCGCTGTTACGGGTGGCCAATACTGGGATCAGCGCCGGATTTGACGGCTATGGCCGGCCGCTTGGCGTGCTGCCGCTGGGGGCAGTGGGGGCGCTTGACCTTAGGGTGCCACCCGCCTTGCGCCCGACAATTTTTTCCCAATTTGGCAATCTTGCTTTTTTTGGCTTGTTGGTGCTGAATATCGGCGTTGCGCTGTGGCTTGACCTGTCACGCCGGATCAGGCAATAACCATGCGCTGCCACTCAAGACGCTGACTAGAGCGGTCACGCGTCACCTAATATAAGGACTGCAAAATGAGCTATATTTTCACATCTGAATCGGTTTCAGAAGGACATCCTGACAAGCTGTGTGACAGGGTTTCGGATACCGTCCTTGATCTGTTTTTGCAGCATGAGCCTGAAGCGCGTGTGGCATGTGAGACGCTGGCGACAACTAACCGGGTCATTCTGGCGGGTGAAGTGCGGGCCAATAAGGATGTGATGGATGATATCATGGCCAAGATTGAGCCTGCGGTGCGGGCGGCGGTCAAGGATATTGGCTATGAACAAGATTCGTTCCACCACGCCCATTTTGAATTCCAAAATTATCTTCATGGCCAGTCCAGTGATATCGCGATGGGTGTAGACTCGGGCGATAACAAAGATGAGGGTGCCGGTGACCAAGGGCTGATGTTCGGTTATGCCTGCCGCGAAACCGATGTGTTGATGCCGGCGGCGATTCATTATTCCCACCAAATCCTGAAAGAATTGGCGCAGCTTCGAAAATCTGATCCAAAGTCGATTTTGGGCCCGGACTCAAAAAGTCAGATCAGTCTTCATTATGACGCGTCAGGTGTGCCGACAGGTGTTCACAAGGTTGTCGTTTCGACCCAGCATCACGCCGATGCCACCCAAGCCGAAATCCGCGCCTTGGTAACACCGGTTATCGCCAATGTGTTGCCAGATGGGTGGATGGTTGAAGATGAGGATATCCTGATCAATCCAACCGGGCAGTTCATCATTGGGGGTCCGGATGGCGATACCGGGCTGACCGGACGCAAGATCATTGTCGACACCTACGGCGGTGCCGCCCCGCATGGCGGCGGGGCGTTTTCTGGCAAGGATCCAACCAAGGTTGACCGCTCGGCGGCGTATGCCTGCCGCTATTTGGCCAAAAATGTTGTCGCGGCGGGTCTTGCGTCACGCTGCACCATTCAGATTGCCTATGCAATCGGTGTGGCCGAACCGGTATCGCTCTATGCTGACACGCATGGTACCGGCACCGTGGACAACCAGCGGCTTGAGCGGGCGTTGCGTGAGGCGATGAATTTGACCCCACGCGGTATTCGCCAGCATTTGGGCATGAATGCGCCGATTTATGCGCCAAGCGCGGCCTATGGCCATTTTGGCCGGGTGGCTGGTGAAGCCGGTGCTGGCACTTTTAGCTGGGAAGCGACCGATCTTGCTGACAGTCTGAAAACAGCGCTTGCCTGATGCCAGCTTTGTCTGCGGCTAAAACGGTAATCGCCAAGATGTTAATAGCCAAGACGGTGTAGCCAAACAAAAAGGGCCAGCTAACGTTATGTCGACCCCGTCGGATAAAGCGCGGTACGATCGGTCTGCGCCCAAATTTTACGGACGGCGCAAGGGCCGGCCGCTTCGCACCAGCATGCAGACTCTATTGGATGCGCGATTGCCAGCGTTGACATTTGATCCGGCCCGCACCTTGGATACGCAATTTGGCCGGCCAGCTGATAGCTTCCTCGAAATTGGCTTTGGCGGCGGCGAGCATCTTGCCGGTCTTGCCGCGGCGGCACCAGATGATAATTTCATCGGCGCTGAACCCTTCGTTAATGGGGTGGCCAGCCTGCTGCGGCATATCGAGGCGGATAAGTTGACGAATATCCGGATCTGGCCGGACGATGTACGCTTGATTCTGCCGACCCTGCCAGATCACATATTGGCCGGGGCCTATATTATGTTCCCTGACCCATGGCCCAAACGACGCCATGCGGCGCGGCGCATTTTGCAACCTGAAATGCTGGATCATCTGGCGCGGTTGATCCGGCCAGGCGGGATGTTGGTGATGGCGAGTGATGATCCAACCGCCAAAGGCTGGCTGTTGGCGATGGCGATGGCTCATCCGGCCTTTGACTGGACCGCCAAGCGGCCCGAGGACTGGCGTCAGCGGCCAGCTTTTTTGCCCGAGACGCGCTATATGAAAAAGGGAGACCGCGCTGGTCGCCGCTCGTCATGGTTTTTGTTTCGTCGCGCTGGTGATTCCTGCCAAAGCGGTTGATTTTTATCGATGATGCGCGTATATGGATAACAACAATGCTGTCGAATAAAAGACGGTGGGCCACTGGCCCACTTTTTTATTGCCGTTTTTCAGGCCAATATCACTGGTTTTTGGCATGGTGAGGCCGGCCAACCGGCAGCAACGCGATACAGGCGACCTTGCGATACAGGGCCGCCAAGGCAAGAAGGCGAATAAGGTTTTGGTCGAAACAAAGATCGGACAAGTGATTGACGGGGCGGTAGCCGAGCTTGGATACAGGCTTGTCCGGGTACAGTTTTCGGGCGGCAAAACCGGTCGAAGCCAGTTGCAAATCATGGCCGAGCCGGTTGAAGAGCGCGAAATGACAATTGATGATTGTCAGTTGCTAAGCCGGCATATATCAGCCTTGCTCGATGTCGAGGATCCGATTGCTGATGCTTACATGCTTGAGATCAGTTCGCCGGGTATCGACCGTCCGCTGACCCGCCTTGATGATTATGTCCGGTTTTCCGGCGAGTTGGCGAAAATACGGTTGCGGTTGATGCGCGATGGGCGCCGCCGCTTTGATGGCCGGCTGACCGGCGTGACGACAGAGGGCAAGGTTGGTCTGGAAACCAGCTTTGGCCGCTTTGAATTTGATTTTGACGCGATTGAGTCGGCACGGATCGACCCGCGCGAAATTCTTGCCCGTGGCCAAGTGGCCGAGGGTAACGGATGAACCACGGATGATTACATACCCCGATGATAAACGGGGTCACTGCAAGTAAAGGTAAAATGATCATGGATACATCATCAATTCCCGGCCTTGAGTTGATACAGGTTGCCGATGTTGTGGCGCGCGAAAAATCGATCGAGCGTGAGGAAGTCATGCTGGCGATGGAAGAGGCTATCCAAAAAGCCGGCCGCGCCAAATATGGCCTTGATCGTGACATTCGGGCGATGATTGACCGTAAAACCGGATCTATCAAGTTAGAGCGCTGGATCGAGGTTGTCGAAGAAGTCGAGGATGAAGCCACCCAGATGAGCGCGGCCGAAGGGGCCAAACAGACGCCGCCCTTGGCCGTTGGTGAGTTTTGGCGGCAAAGCCTGCCACCGATTGAATTTGGCCGGATCGCCGCGCAAACTGCAAAGCAGGTGATATCGCAAAAAGTCCGTGATGCCGAGCGCGCCCGCCAATATGAAGAATATAAAGATCGTGTTGGCGAGATTGTGGTTGGGACGATCAAACGCGCTGAAAGCTATTCGATCACCGTTGATCTTGGCCGGGCCGAGGCGGTTATTCGCCGTGAGGAGATGATCCCGCGCGAAATGTTGCGTCAAGGTGACCGGGTGCGGGCCTATATCATCGATGTTCGCGAGGAACCACGGGGCCCGCAGATTTTCCTATCGCGTGCCGCCAACGAATTTATGGCCAAGCTGTTCACCCAAGAGGTGCCGGAAATTTATGATGGCATTATCGAAATCAAGGGTGTCGCGCGTGAACCGGGGAGCCGGGCCAAGATAGCTGTGTTGTCCAAAGACCCGGGGATCGATCCGGTCGGCGCCTGCGTTGGGATGCGCGGTAGCCGGGTTCAGGCTGTCGTTGGTGAATTGCAGGGCGAAAAGGTCGAAATTATTCCCTATAGCGAGGATACCGCCACCTTTGTGGTGAATGCGCTGGCCCCGGCTGAAGTCGCTAAGGTGGTGATGGATGAGGTTGCCGGCCGGATGGAAGTCGTGGTGCCGGATGACCAGCTAAGTCTGGCGATTGGTCGGCGTGGGCAAAATGTCCGCTTGGCCTCGCAATTGTCTGGCTGGTATATTGACGTCTTGACCGAGGCCGAGGAATCAGAGCGCCGGCAAGAAGAATTCAAAACCCGCTCAACCCGGTTTATGGATGCCTTGAATATTGACGATGTGATTGCGCATCTGTTGGTGGCCGAAGGGTTCGTGTTCCCTGAAGAAATCGCCGAAAGCAGCCTTGACGAGCTGGCGGCCATTCAGGGCTTTGACGAAGATGTGGCGGCCGAGCTGCAAAACCGGGCCAATGATTATGTCGAGCGTGAATCAAAGCGGATCAATGATGCGCTGGACAGCTTGAATGTGGCTGATGATTTGCGGGCTTTCGAATATATCTCGCTGGCGATGATGTTGAAGCTGGCGGAAAATGATATCCGCACACTGGATGATCTGGCTGGCCTCGATAATGAAGAGCTTGTCGAACTGTTGGCCGAACATGGGTTGAGTGATGACACCGAAGCCGGTGATATTATCATGGCGGCACGGGCGCATTGGTTTGCCGATGATACCGATACGACTGAAAATGCCGATGCCGATCCGGCGTCAGCGGCTTCAGACAACTAGGCGATGCGAGGTCTGCCCGCATGGTCGCGCGCACCTGCATTGCCACCGGGGCGGTTCTGCCGGCCTATCGGCTGATTCGCTTTGTGGCGGCGCCTGACGGGGTCGCTGTTGCCGATCTGGCCGGGCGATTGCCGGGGCGTGGGGCGTGGATCGTGGCCGAGGCTGGGGCTATTCGCGAGGCGGATAAAAAGGGCCGCTTCCAACGCAGTCTCGGGGTTGGTCTGAAATCGGTTGAGCATGATATCGCCCTGATAGCTGCTGGCTTACGGCATCGGGTGGTCGCATCGGCCGCATTGGCCCGCCGTGCCGGCCTGCTGCTTGGGGGCGCCGGAAAGTTGCTGGCTGAAGGGCGGTTTGCCGGATTATTGGCGGCGGATGATGCATCACCGCGTGAACGTGACAAATTGGCAACAAAGCTGGGTGTCGATTGGGTAAGCTGTCATTTGACAGCGCGCGAGATCGGCCAGATTTGTGGACGCGACAGCATGGCATTTGCCGGTTTGCGCGACCGTGGGGCGGCTGGTGCAGCCAAAATGGCGCAAAAAGTTCATGAAGAGATCATGCGTTTGGACGGGTTTTATGCCACGGCGGGTTGTAATGACCTGCCTGACCGGTGTATCACCTAGACGGAGCGATCCGGCCAGAGTTGCGTTGATGGCGCATTGTCGGCCGGTCAGGAAAGGTTCGAGATGAGTGACGATAACAGCAACACCAAAAAACTGAGCCTGTCAGGCGGGAAGCTGACGCTTGGCAATATTGATGCCAGCAAGTTGCGTGCCGGGCCAGCAGTTGGTGCTGCCCGCAAAACCGTTCAGGTCGAGGTGCGCCGTAAACGGGCACCGTCGGCTACACCGCGCCCTACGGCTCCGGTAGCAGAGCAGCCAACCGCCGCAGCGGTAGCAGAGGTCGCCCCCGCCGCACCGGTGCCGAGTGACAGTGATGATCGTCTCACCGCTGAAGAGCGCGCTGCCCGTGTCCGCGCGTTGCAAGAAGGGCTGAAAAAGCCCGCATCACCCCCGGCGTCGGAGCCGGTCGCGCCGGCGGTGTCGCCCGCAGAGGTCGCAGAAGATGGGACCAGCGGACAGCCAGCCCCGGTTGAAGCGCCGGTCGCGCCCGCGGTTGACCTTGACCCGATTGCCGCCCGCCGTGCGGCAGAGCTTGCTGAATTGCAAGCCATTGAAGCGGATGAAGAGCGCCGCCGGTCTGAAGAATCCAAAAAACATGCCGAAGCCCAATCGGCGCGCCGGCCTGCCAGTGATGACGTCGCCCGCCGTTTTGCCGATGCTCCCCTGTCTGAAACGCCAGTCCGCCGCCGCCGCGAGATTGAGGAAACGGTATCGCGTCGTCCGGCGCGGCGCGGCGAGCCGGGAGGTGGCCGCCGTCAGTCGGGTAAAATGACCATCACCCAAGCCTTGTCAGGTGATGATAGCCGGCGGCAACGCTCGCTAGCGTCGGTCAAGCGCCAGCGTGAACGGGCGCGGATGCGCGAAGACCAGCCACAAGTCAAACAGGTTCGTGATGTGACCATTCCGGACAGCATTTCGGTTAGTGAATTTGCCAACCGCATGGCCGAACGGACGGCGGATGTGGTCAAGGAATTGATGAAGCTGGGCGTTATGGCGACGGCGACACAGATGATTGACGGCGAAACGGCTGAACTGGTGGCGGGTGAATTTGGCCATAAGGTCCAGCGCGTTTCGGAATCGGATATTGAAATCGGCCTCGGTGGGGAAGATGATGCGCCGGAAAGCCTGAAGCCGCGCCCACCGGTGGTAACTGTAATGGGCCATGTTGATCATGGTAAAACCAGCCTTCTTGATGCTATTCGGCGTACCGACGTGGCTGCCGGTGAGTCGGGTGGCATCACCCAGCATATCGGTGCCTATCAGATTAAAACCCAAGCTGGTAATCTGATCACCTTTATCGATACACCTGGCCATGAGGCATTTACCGAAATGCGGTCACGCGGGGCCAACATCACCGATATTGTGGTGTTGGTTGTTGCCGCCGACGATTCGGTCATGGCGCAAACGATCGAGGCCATCAACCATGCCCGGGCAGCCGGTTGTCCGACGATCATTGCGGTTAATAAATGTGACAAACCCGATGCCGATCCGTCACGGGTGCGTAGTGATTTGTTGCAGCATGAAATTATCACCGAAGATTTTGGTGGTGACGTGCTGTGTGTCGATGTATCGGCATTGACTGGCATGGGCCTCGACAAGCTGGAAGAAGCTATCATGTTGCAGGCCGAATTGCTGGAACTGAAAGCCAATCCAGACCGGCCGGCCGAGGGCATAGTTGTTGAATCAAAGGTTGAACGCGGCAAAGGGTCGGTTGCCACCTTGCTTGTGCAGCGCGGCACCCTCAAAACCGGCGATATTTTTGTGATCGGGTCGGAAAGTGGCCGGGTCCGCGCCCTGCTTGATGATCGTGGCACCAAATTGTCGTCGGCTGGTCCTGGACAGCCGGTTGAAATCTTGGGACTGAATGGTACGCCGATGGCTGGTGATCCATGTGTGGTTGTCGAAACCGAGGCCAGAGCGCGGGAAATTGCCGAGTACCGCACCCGGGTCAAGCGTGACCGTGAGGCGACACGAGGCGCGCGTGGATCGGTTGAACAAATGCTGTCGGCGATTGCCGCCGGCGAGGCCGAGGAGCTACCGGTCGTGATCAAGACCGATGTGCATGGATCGCTTGAAGCCATTCGTGTAGCGCTGGAAAAACTGGGCACTGAACAGGTCAAGGTGCGAATCCTGTCGGCCGGTGTCGGCGCGCTTAGCGAATCTGACATCAGCCTTGCTACCGCCTCAAGCGCGCTTGTTATCGGCTTTAATGTTCGGGCGATCCCGCAGGCGCGTGACCTTGCCAAACGTGACGGGGTCGATATCCGCTATCACTCGATCATTTACGAACTGATTGATGAAGTAAAACAGGCGATGGGTGGCTTGCTGAGTCCAGACCATCAAGAAGATTTCATCGGCTATGCGGAAATCCGTCAGGTGTTTGGTGTGTCCAAGGTCGGCAAGGTGGCTGGCTGTATGGTAACCGAAGGGGTAATCAAACGCGGCTGCAAGGTGCGTTTGCTCCGCGATAATGTGGTTATCCATGAAGGGTCACTCAAAACGCTGAAGCGGTTCAAGGATGAAGTGCGTGAAGTGCGCGAATCATTTGAATGCGGCATGGCGTTCGAGAATTATTCGGACATTCAAGAAGGCGATTTGATCGAATGTTTCGAAATTCGTGAGGTTGCCCGTACGCTCGACTAGGCAGGCGAACGCAACAGGCGCGCCAGCTTGACCCCAGCTTTGACTGGGGTTCAGGTGCCGCTGTCTGATGCAGAATGCCATAGAAATGTTATCGGTCTGTTGCAGAGGTTTTCGTGATATGTCGTCCAAGTCGCGCCGCGCCAACAATCCAAAAGGACCAAGCCAGCGTCAACTTCGGGTTGCCGAAGCGTTGCGCCACGCCCTGTCCGAAATCCTGATGCGCGAGGATTTTTTTGATCCTGATCTGGCGAATATATCGATCACCATATCGGAAATATCAATCAGCCCGGATCTTACCAATGCGCGTGTCTATACGATGCCGCTTGGCGGGGTGCAGGTGGAAACCGTTTTGCCAGCACTTAATCGGCTGGCGCCGGTTATCCAGTCCTTGGTCGCCAAAAAGGTACATTTGCGCCGGGTGCCGCGCTTGCGGTTTTTGCTTGATGACAGTTTTGACAATGCGGCGCGGATGAACGCCTTGTTCAACGCGATCCGCGAGGAGCGCTGACACTATGGCCCGCCGCCGTGGCCAGCCGGTGCATGGCTGGGTCAATCTTGACAAGCCCAAAGGGATCAGCTCGGCAAAGGCGGTGGCTATTGTGCGCCGCGTTTTCGACGCCGCCAAGGCCGGACATGGTGGCACCCTTGACCCTTTGGCAAGCGGCATTTTGCCGATCGCTCTTGGCGAGGCGACAAAAACCGCTAGCTTTGCGATGGGGCGCCCGAAAAGCTATGAATTTACCCTGGCTTGGGGCGCGGAAACCAGCACCGACGATGCCGAGGGTGAGGTAACCCACCAGTCTGACAAGCGGCCCGTTGATGCCGAAATTGACGCTGCGCTGCCTAGGTTTGTTGGCGAGATTGATCAGGTGCCACCAGTCTACTCGGCGATCAAGGTTGACGGGCGGCGGGCCTATGACGTTGCGCGCCGGGCATCATCGCATGATGATGTGCCAGCCTTGACCCCGCGCCAAATCCGGATTGATGCATTCCGGCGTATTGACTCAGCGCCTGATCACGCACGGTTTTTTGTTGCCTGCGGCAAAGGTGCCTATATCAGGGCCTTGGCACGAGACCTTGGCCGCGCCCTTGGCACCGCCGCCCATGTGACCGACCTGCGGCGCTTGTCGGTTGGCAATTTTCACGCCGATCGTGCGATTTCGCTGGATTTTTTGGAAAGCCTGCCGCATAGTGCCGCCGCTTTCGAGCATTTGCACCCGGTGACGAGTGCGCTGGACGACATCCCGGCGTTACCCGTTACTGATACCGAGGCAGCAAAATTGCGGCATGGCCAGAGCATTGCGGCCATCAGCCCATCGGCACAGCAGCGTTTCAGTGCGCTGCAAAAGGGGGCAACCGGCATCGCCATGAATGGTGATCAACCGGTGGCACTGGTGGCGATCAAGGCTGGCGCGGTTTGCCCGGTTCGGGTGTTGAACCTATAGCAGAAAACCCGTTTGAAGGAGGTTTTGATGTCGATTACACAGGAACGTAAAGCTGAATTGATTAAAGAATTTGGCAAGGACGAAAAAGATTCAGGGTCAGCCGCCGTGCAGGTTGCGATCTTGTCAGAGCGCATCCGCAATCTGACCGAGCATCTGAAAACGCATAAAAAGGATTTCGGATCACGCCGTGGTTTGCTGACCATGGTTGGCCAGCGCCGTAGTCTTCTCGACTATATTAAGGCCGGCAACCAAGACACCTATAAAGCACTGATTGAAAAGCTGGGTCTGCGTCGCTAACGCGGATATCGGCATAACAGCTATTGACGCCGCCCCGGCCCTTTGGCCGGGGCGGTTTTGCGTCTTGGCAAAATTATTTGCATTTTTTGATGGGCCGTGCGAGAAAGGCGCGAGACAAAAGGGAAATAGATTATACGGGCACAAATTGCCGACCGAGGATGCCCCCGGCAATCAGTCGCAGACAGAGCGCTGATCAAACGAGACAACCTTCTTAAAATCCAAGACTCCCTTGTCCTGACGACAGATATCAATGCGATATCTGTTGTATTTTTGCTGTTCGGGTGCCGGATCGCTGGTGACCGTGATGATATGAAAGAGACAAAACAATATGTTCAAAATATTCCGTAAAGAATTGGAATGGGGCAACACCAAGCTGGGGATGGAAACCGGTAAGGTTGCTAGACAGGCTGATGGTGCTGTTATGGTCAGCCTTGGTGAGACACGCGTGCTGTGTACAGCGGTTGCCGCACATAGCCCAAAGCCAGGTCAGGATTTCTTTCCGCTGACTGTTAATTATCAGGAAAAAGCCTTTGCCGCTGGTAAAATCCCTGGTGGTTTTTTCAAGCGTGAAGGCCGTCCATCAGAAAATGAAACCTTGGTATCGCGGTTGATTGACCGGCCGATCCGTCCGCTGTTTCCCAAAGGGTTCAAATGTGAAACCCAAGTTATTTGTACGGTGCTTGCCCATGATATGGAAAATAACCCCGATATCGCGGCCTTGGTTGGCGCATCGGCGGCCTTGACCCTGTCTGGGGTTCCGTTTTTTGGCCCCATTGGGGCGGCGCGTGTTGGCTGGATAGACGGGGCCTATGTGCTGAACCCGACGGTTGAACAAATGGAACAGAGCGATCTGGATCTGGTTGTTGCCGGGACGCATGAAGGCGTTTTGATGGTCGAATCTGAAGCCAAAGAACTGTCGGAAGAGATTATGCTTGGTGCGGTGAATTTTGGTCATGATGCGATCAAGCCGGTAATCGATGCGATTATCGAACTGGCTGAGTCATGCGCCAAAGAGCCCCGCGCCCTGCCTGAAGAGCCAGCCGAAGTGGCCGATATCAACAAGGTTCTTGCCGGCTTTGACAAGGATTTTGACAAGGCTTACAAGATCGCCGACAAAACGGCCCGTCAAGCGGCGGTTGGTGAGGTGCGCCAAAAGATCAAGGACCAGCTTGGCGACGATTATGATGGTGTTCTTGTCGGTGGCCTGATCAAGGAAAAGGAAGCCGATGTCGTTCGCGGTGCCATTTTGAAAACGGGCAGCCGGATCGATGGCCGCGACACCAAGACCGTGCGGCAAATCGTTGCCGAGGCCGGGTTCCTGCCGCGGGCCCATGGATCGGCACTTTTCACGCGTGGCGAGACACAGGCGATGGTTGTGGCTACGCTTGGTACCGGTCAGGATGAGCAGATCATCGACGCGCTGGTTGGCGAAAGCCGGTCCAGCTTTATGCTGCATTACAATTTCCCGCCTTATTCGGTTGGCGAGGCTGGTCGTATCGGCTCGCCAGGCCGCCGCGAAATTGGTCATGGCAAGCTGGCGTGGCGGGCGTTGAACCCCTTGCTGCCGGCCAAGGACGAATTCCCCTATACGATCCGGCTGGTTTCCGAGATCACCGAATCGAACGGGTCCTCATCGATGGCTACCGTGTGCGGTAGTTCGTTGGCGCTGATGGATGCCGGGGTGCCGCTGAAACGCCCGGTGGCTGGTATTGCCATGGGCCTGATCAAGGAAGGTGACGAATTTGCTGTGTTGTCAGATATTCTTGGCGATGAAGATCATCTTGGCGACATGGACTTTAAGGTGGCAGGTACGGAAGCGGGTGTAACCTCGTTGCAGATGGATATCAAAATCACCTCGATCACCCCGGAAATCATGGAAATCGCCCTTGATCAAGCGCGTGATGGCCGCATTCATATCCTGAATGAGATGGGCAAGGCCCTGACGTCGGCGCGTGATGATTTGGCCGACAGTGCGCCTAAAATCACCACACTGAAAATCCCGGTCGATAAAATTCGCGATATTATCGGCCCAGGTGGTAAGATTATCCGCGAGATTTGCGAGGAAACCGGTGCGAAAATTGACATTGAGGATGACGGCACTGTCAAGGTGGCGGCGGTGTCCGGCTCATCGGGCGAAGCGGCGGTAAAGCGGATCCGTGATATTGTCGCCGAACCTGAACTTGGCGTGATCTACAATGGCACGGTTGTCAAAACGGTTGATTTTGGTGCCTTTGTCAATTTCCTTGGCGCCAAGGACGGCCTTGTTCATATCTCTGAACTGCAAAATGGTCGGACCGAAAAAACCACCGATATCTGTAAAGAAGGTGACACCGTCAAGGTCAAGGTGATCGGCTTTGATGATCGTGGCAAGGTCAAGCTGTCGATGAAGCGGGTTGATCAGGATACCGGTGCCGACCTCGAAGCAACCGAGGCGGCTGACGCCGACGCGTGATCATGCTGACGGTATAAAGCAAAAAAGGCGGCATCGATTGCGGGGCCACCTTTTTTAATCGGTGCGTATCAAAGGCCGTTTTGGTCGGTTTGCAAAGCCGTGGCAGCTGTGCCAAAAGACCTCAAAAAGGATGACAAGATGGCAAAGCAAAAGGTTGTTCTGGTAACCGGCGGTGCCGGCTATATCGGCAGTCATATGGTTCTTGCATTGCGTGATGCTGGGTATCAGCCGGTTATTCTCGATGATTTTTCAACCGGACACCGCCGTTTGGTGCCGGATGGGGTTCCTGTGGTCGAAGGCAATGTTGGCGACGTCACGGTCACCGGCAAGCTGTTTGATGAATTTGCCGTTGAGGCGGTGGCGCATTTCGCCGCATCGATCGTGGTGCCTGAATCGGTGCGTGATCCGGTCAAATATTATTTGAACAACACGGTTAGCACGGCACGGTTCATTGCCGCTTGTTGTAAGGCGAGGGTCCGGCATTTCATTTTTTCGTCAACCGCGGCGGTTTATGGCACTCAGGATGTCAGCCCGATTGCTGAAAACGCATCGTTGCGCCCGGAAAATCCCTATGGACACTCAAAGATCATGTCTGAACAGATTTTGCGAGACACCGCCGCGGCACATGATCTGTCTTATGTGATTTTGCGCTATTTCAATGTGGCTGGCGCCGACCCGGCTGGCCGGGCCGGACAATTGTCACAGCCGGCAACACATCTGATCAAAATTGCCGTCGAGGCGGCCTGTGGCAAACGCCAAGGGCTTGATATTTTTGGCACGGATTATCCAACCGCGGATGGCACCTGTATCCGTGATTATATCCATATTGCTGATTTGATCGCGGCGCATATGCGCGCCCTCGCGCATCTTTTGGCGGGTGGTACATCACTTGTTGCCAATTGCGGCTATGGGCATGGCGCATCGGTGCGCGATGTTGTCGCGGCGGTGGAAAAGGTGGCCGGTTTGTCGCTTGGCGCCCGCGAAAGTGGCCGGCGTGCTGGTGATGCGGCGGTTTTAGTGGCCGATTCAACCCATCTTCGGCAGGCTTTGGGCTGGCAACCACAACATGACGACCTGGAACAGATTATTGCCGATGCGCTGGCGTGGGAGCGCGCGATCTAGCCCCCAAGTCAAGGCCCGGATGAGGGTGGCTGGATCTGCTGTGATATAGCCCTAGTCGTGATCGCGTGGAATGCCAACGCTGTTAAAGCCACCATCGACAAAATGCACCTCGCCGGTAACGCCTGACGACAGGTCCGACACCAGATAAAGGCCGGCCCGTCCGACCTCGTCAAGACCGGGGTTGCGCCGTAAGGGTGCGTTTTCTTCAGCATGGCGGAAAATATGGCGGGCCCCGGTGATAGCCGCGCCAGCAAGGGTGCGCATCGGTCCGGCAGAAATCGCGTTAACACGGATCGATTCGCCCCCCAGATCGACCGCCAGATAGCGCACAGATGCCTCTAGCGCGGCCTTGGCCACGCCCATCACATTGTAATTTGGCGTACTGCGCTGCGCGCCCAGAAAACTCAAGGTCAACAAAGCGCCGCCATCGGGCATCATTTTGCGGGCGGCACGGGCAACCTCGGTAAAGCTATAGGCAGATATCATCATGGTGGTGGCGAAATTGTCTCGGCTGGTATCAAGATACGCGCCTTTCAATTCCGCCTTGTCGGAAAATGCCAACGCATGCACGACAAAATCGATGGTTGGCCAGTGGCCAGCCAGCTTGTCAAAACAGGCCTCGACCGATCCGGGTTTGGCCACGTCGCATTCGATCATGATTGTGCTGCCAATCGATTCAGCCAAGGGTGCGAGCCGTTTGCCAAACCCTTCCATCTGATACGAAAAGGCAATCTCGGCGCCTTGTGCCGCTGCCGCCGCGGCGATGCCCCACGCAATCGATTTCTCGTTCGCCACCCCCATCACCAGGCCGCGTTTGCCGGCCATCAGATTGCCGCGTTGCATCGGGTCACACCTTGCGTAGGGCAAGGGTGGCGTTGGTGCCGCCAAAGCCAAATGAGTTGGACAGAGCAAGATTGATCGCGACGTCATCAAGCCGTGTTTGCGCCACCGGAATATCGCCAATCGCCGGGTCTGGGTTCTGGATATTGGCTGACGCAGCAATGAAATTATTTTGCATCATGATCAGCGTGTAAATCGCTTCTTGCACGCCGGTCGCGCCAAGCGAATGACCGGTTAGGGATTTGGTCGAGGTCACGATTGGCACATGGCCCCGCGGGGTAAACACGGCGCGGATTGCGTCCAGTTCTTTGACATCGCCAACCGGTGTCGAGGTGCCATGGGCGTTGATATAATCGACCTTCTCGGTCAGGGCGTTGCCGTCAAAACCGGCCAACGCCAAATTCATGCATCGCACCGCCCCTTCGCCTGACGGGGCCACCATATCCTCACCGTCAGAATTGGCCCCATAGCCAACCAGTTCGGCATAGATTTTAGCGCCGCGGGCCAGCGCATGATCCATATCTTCCAACACAACCATGCCGCCGCCGCCAGCAATCACAAAACCATCACGACCAGCATCATAGGGCCGTGAGGCAAGCTCTGGCGTGTCGTTATATTTCGATGACATTGCGCCCATCGCGTCAAATAGTACGGACAAGGTCCAGTGCAATTCCTCGCCGCCGCCAGCAAACACAATATCTTGCGCGCCACTACGGATGGCATCAGCACCGGCAGTGATACAGTGCGCCGAGGTCGAACAGGCCGACGAGATCGAATAATTGATACCGCGAATTTTGAAAAATGTTGCAATACAGGCAGACACCGTCGATGACATACAGCGTGGCACCATATAGGGGCCGACGCGCTTTGGCCCTTTTTCGCGGGTGATGTCCGCGGCTGCCAACAAGTTGGCCGTTGACGGCCCGCCGGATCCGGCGACAAGACCGGTGCGTTCGTTTGATATGTCGCTTGCTTCTAGCCCTGAATCATCAATGGCCTGCTGCATGGCCAGCACCGCATAGGCGGCCCCTTCCCCCATGAACCGCAATTGTTTACGGTCAACATGTTCGCTGACGTCCAGCTTTACCGTACCGTGAATCTGGCTGCGAAAGCCCAGTTCAGCATATTCGGGAGCCGCCACAATGCCCGAGGTCCCATTCCGCAATGACTGCGTTACCTCGCTGACATTATTGCCGATTGATGAAACAATACCAATTCCGGTAATGGCAACACGACGCATGATGATCAAGCTCCTTCAGGGGTAAACAGGCCGACCCGAATATCATTCGCTTCGAAAACGACCTCGCCGTCACACAACACCTTGCCATCGGCAATGCCCATGACCAACCGGCGCATGATCACCCGTTTGATATCAAGCCGGAACGTGACCAGCTTGTTGGTTGGCAAAATCTGGCCGGTGAATTTCACTTCCCCAACCGATAGCGCCCGCCCGCGCCCAAGGCCGCCTGACCAGCCAAGAAAAAAGCCGACAAGCTGCCACAACGCATCCATGCCAAGACAGCCCGGCATGACCGGATCACCGTCAAAGTGGCAGGGGAAAAACCATAGGTCGGGGTGAATATCGAATTCGGCGTCAATCTGGCCTTTGCCAAAAGCGCCGCCAGTATCGTCAATACGGGTGATTCGGTCACACATCAGCATTGGCGGTAATGGTAACTGTGGGTTGCCCGGGCCGAACATTTCGCCTTTTGCACAGCTGATCAATTCATCATAGGTAAAGGCGTTCTGATCCTTTGGTGACATATCCGTTTCCCCGTTTGGGCGGCGGCGCCCTTGTTGTTGTTTCACCGCTGATATACTACGCTGGCCATCAGTGTTTAACGGGTCTTGGCCGGGCCGGATCAGGCTGGCAAACCCGTCCTATAAAAAGCACGAAACGCCCCCTAAAGCCAAGGCATTATTGACATTTTCGATCTGACCACCCATTTTGACCGGGTGATGCAACGTAACATAAGTCAAAATAGCCACCAAAAAACCGCGGTGCCTGATGCGGGCGACCTGACCCATCGGTTGCGGATGGCGGGTTTGCGCCCGACACGCCAGCGTTTGGCGATTGCGGCCTTGTTGCTGGATGGACGACACCGCCATGTTACTGCCGACAGCCTCGCCGCGGAAATTGCCGAATCCGGCGAGCGCGTGGCCGGGGCGACGATCTATAATGTGCTGAACCAATTTACCGCCGCCGGATTGCTGCGCCGGGTCATGGTGCGGAACGACTACAGCCTGTTTGATACGAACACGGCGCATCATCATCATTTCTATCGGCCGGATACGGATCAGCTAACCGACATCCCCGGTGATGATGTGGTATTGTCGCGTTTGCCAGCCGCACCAGATGGCGCCGAAATTGCAAGTGTCCATGTGGTGGTGCATCTCAGCCCAAAATCGACTTCCCGATAATTTACTAAAACCCACCCCCTGATAATCTGTAAGCCAGTTTACAATCATTCTAAACAAGCCTTGACCCTGTCCCCTGTGCTTCCTATCTTTAGCAGATAATTGACAGGCTTCATTGCGGCTGGCGATGTTTTGTTTTAGTGACAGCTGTTGATGATAATCACTTACCCGAAGCGGAGAATGAGATGGACGGAAACAATGGTGGCAAATGCCCGGTCATGCATGGTGCGGTGACCAAAAACAGCAGTAGTGGCACGTCGAATCGTGACTGGTGGCCGAACCAGCTGAATCTAAGCATTTTGCACCAGCATGATGCCAAATCGAACCCGATGGGCAAGGATTTCAATTATCGTGAGGCCTTTAAGCAGGTTGATTATGCAGCGCTTAAAAAAGACCTGCATGATTTGATGACCGATTCGCAGCAATGGTGGCCAGCCGATTATGGTCACTATGGTCCTTTTTTCATCCGTATGACATGGCACGCTGCCGGTACTTACCGCAGCGGTGACGGCCGTGGTGGTGGCGGCACCGGTGCCCAGCGTTTTGCCCCGCTGAACAGCTGGCCGGATAATGGTAATCTTGACAAGGCGCGGCGCTTGCTGTGGCCGATCAAGAAGAAATACGGCAACAAAATCAGCTGGGCTGACCTGTTGATTCTGACCGGTAATGTCGCGATCGAATCGATGGGCGGTAAAACCTTTGGGTTCAGCGGTGGCCGTGACGATATTTGGGCACCGGAAGAAGATATTTATTGGGGTGTTGAAACCGACTGGCTTGGCAACAAGCGGTACAGCGGTGAACGCGACTTGGAAAACCCGCTTGCCGCCGTTCAGATGGGGTTGATTTACGTTAATCCTGAAGGCCCTGACGGTAACCCAGACCCGCTTGCCAGCGCCAAGGATGTGCGCGAGACCTTTGGCCGTATGGCGATGAATGACGAGGAAACCGTTGCGTTGGTGGCCGGTGGTCACACCTTTGGCAAGGCGCATGGTGCGGGTGACGCGGCGCTTGTTGGGGCTGAACCGGAAGCTGCGGCGATCGAGGAAATGGGCCTTGGCTGGAAAAGCGCCTATGGATCGGGTAAGGGCCGCGATACCATCACCAGCGGAATTGAAGGCGCTTGGACCGCCGATCCGATCAAATGGGATAATGGTTATTTCGATTTGCTGCTTGGCTATGAATGGGAATTGACCAAAAGCCCGGCTGGCGCGCATATCTGGCATGCGGTCAATCCAAAAGAGTCAGATTTGGCACCGGACGCTGAAGATGCATCTATCCGCGTCCCGACGATGATGACAACGGCTGATATGGCGCTCCGCGAGGATCCGATCTATCGCGAAATTTCCGAGCGATTCCATAAAAACCCGGATCAGTTTGCCGACGCCTTTGCCCGCGCTTGGTTCAAGCTGCTGCATCGTGATATGGGGCCGAAAAGCCGCTATATCGGTCCGGAAGTACCACAGGAAGATTTGATCTGGCAGGACCCGATCCCGGCTGGCAACAGCAACTATGATGTTGCAGCGGTAAAGGCGCGGATTGCCGAAAGCGGCCTGTCAATCGCCGAAATGGTTGAAACCGCATGGGCCAGCGCATCGACCTATCGTGGCTCGGACATGCGGGGGGGCGCCAATGGCGCGCGTATCCGTCTGGCACCGCAAAAGGACTGGGAAGCCAACAAACCCGACCAACTGTCCCGGGTGCTGTCGGTGCTTGAACCGATTGCGGCCGACAGTGGAGCGTCGATCGCCGATGTGATCGTGCTGGCGGGTAACGTGGCGATCGAGCAGGCATCGGGCGTCAGCGTGCCGTTCACGCCTGGGCGGGGTGATGCCAGCCAAGACCAGACGGATGTCGAATCTTTCGCTGTGCTTGAACCTGTTGCCGATGGCTTCAGAAACTATCAAAAGACCGAATTTACCGTCAGCCCGGAAGAAATGATGCTGGACAAGGCCCAGCTTCTGGGCTTGACCGCCCCGGAAATGACCGCGTTGGTTGGCGGGTTACGGGCGCTTGGTGTCAGCCATAGCGGCCACGGTATTTTCACCGATACGCCGGGCAAGCTGACAAATGACTTTTTTGTCACGCTACTGGATATGTCTGTTGAATGGAAGCCGACTGGCGCTAATAGCTATGAAGCGACCGATCGCGCAACCGGGACGGTGGTGCGGACCGGGTCACGGACCGATCTGGTATTCGGATCAAACTCGCAGTTGCGGGCCTTGGCCGAGGTTTATGCATCGGATGACAATGCTGATAAATTCCGCGACGATTTTATCGCGGCATGGACCAAGGTGATGAATAACGACCGGTTTGATATCGCCTAACACAGGCGCTAGACAAAACCTATGGCGGCCGGCATTTTTGCCGGCCGTTTTTTGACGTGATGTTGTGCCGACAGGGGCAGGCCGTCGGTGCTTTTCAGGCGGTTCTTCAGGGCATTATTCGAGCGGGTATTATTCGAGGCTTTCATCGGCTAGCAAACCCCAGATCGCTTGCCGTCTGATCCAGCCCTTGACCGTTTCAGTGCTGATTCGGCACCAGTCGCGCGGGCAGGACTCAAGGCTGACTAACGCGTTGCGCTCGGCGAGCGCAATCACCGGCGAATCAGGATCATCATCATCGTGAATTTCAGCCATATGGGTGCGGACCAGCGCCATGCGTTTCAGTGATAGGCCAGCGCCATGAATCCAGCCACTGGTGCCTTCATTGTCAACGACTTTGCGCCAAATACCAAATTCTGCATCGACAAGAAGCGGTAGGCCGGCCTTGCGATATTGCCACAATACTGGATATTCGCGGCCCGGCCCGCTGCGCAAATTCGCCTCGTCAAATTTCAACGTGCCAAAACGCGGCACCGGCAATCCACTCCCCCGGACCGTCAATTTGGTGGTATCGGCCGCGGCGACCGTTGCCGCCATTATTGTCAGGCCTACCGCCACCATCAGTGAAACAAGCGAAAATGGTCGGTCTGTGGTGTGTCGGCAGAAATTTTTTTTCATGTGTTTGGCGGTTCTGGTGGAGTTTTGTTGGGATTTGTTGCACATTGTAAGGCGTCCAAGCCATGATGTACTGTACCTCAAGCGCGGGCTTTAGACCAAGTTTTTGTCAGTCAGCGCTGGCGTCATATCGTCAAACACCGTCATGGGATAGAGTTACGGGAATGAGTCAAAAAAAGCCAAAAGTGATTTTGACACGCAAATTGCCGGAAACCACCGAAACGCGGATGCGTGAGCTTTTTGACACGACATTGAATCACGATGATCGTGCGATGAGCCGTGAACAGCTTGAAGCGGCGGTCAAGACGGCTGATGTTCTGGTGCCGACAGTAACCGATAAAATTGATACTGACCTGATCGCGTGCGCTGGCGACCAATTGCGGTTGATCGCGTCGTTCGGCACCGGCGTTGACCATTTGGATCTGGCGGCGGCCAAGGCGCGCGGAATCACCGTTACCAACACCCCGGGCGTGCTGACTGAAGACACCGCCGATGTCACAATGGCGCTTATTTTGGCGGTGCCGCGGCGGATCGCTGAAGGCGATGCTTTGGCACGCTCCGGTGATTGGCAGGGCTGGTCGCCGACCGGCATGCTTGGCCATCGGATCAATGGCAAGCGGCTTGGCATTGTCGGCATGGGCCGTATTGGGTGTGCGGTGGCGCGGCGCGCCCGCGGCTTTGGCTTGTCGATCCATTATCACAATCGAAAGCCGGTCCATCCACAAACCGAAGCTGAGCTTGAAGCGACCTATTGGGATTCGCTGGAACAGATGCTGGCCCGTGTTGATATTGTATCCGTCAATTGCCCGCATACCGCGGCCACCAAGCATTTATTGTCGCGTGGCCGGTTGGCGCTGATGCAGCCGTCGGCCTATCTTGTCAATACATCGCGTGGTGATGTGATTGATGAGGCGGCGTTGGCCGATCTGGTGGCACAGCGCCATATTGCCGGGGCCGGTCTCGATGTTTATGCCGATGAACCGCATATTCCGCAAGCTTTGCGCGATTTGCCGAATGTGGTGCTGTTGCCACATATCGGGTCAGCAACGATTGAAGGTCGGTTGCAGATGGGCGACAAGGTGATCATCAATGTGCAGACCTTTTGGGATGGTCACACACCACCAGACCGGGTTATCGAGGCGTTGCTCTAACCGCTGCCACAACAGCTGCAGTCAGGTCGTGCCGTGGTGGTGATGTCCATGAAATGACTGCCTGCCGCATCAATCAATAACAGCCGGCCGGTCAAGCCGTCAGGCAGGCCAAGCGCCAGCTTGATCGCTTCTAAGGCTTGCATGGTGCCGACAATCCCGGCCACCGGGCCTAAAATACCAGCCTCCGAACAGCCGGGCGCAAGGCGCGCATCAGCCGGCGATGGAAATACGCAGCGATAGCACGGGCTGCCTTGATGCCCGTCAATGCTGCTTTGAAATACCGACACCTGACCTTCCATCCGCACCGCGCCACCAAACACCAGCGGCCGTTGATAATGGTGCGCGGCGTCGCCAAGAAGATAGCGGGTGTCGGCATTGTCGGTACAGTCGATCACCATATCATGGGCGCGAAACAGTGCCGCGGCATTGTCAGCGGTCAACCGGTCGGAATGGTGCGATATCTGAATGGATGGGTTCAGCGCGGCAGCGGCCCGTGCGGCCTCTTCGGCCTTGGGCTGGCCAATGCGCCGGTCTTGGTAGATGATTTGCCGGTTCAGGTCGGATCGTGACACGCTATCATCATCGATGATGGTCAGATGACCGACTCCGGCCGCCGCCAAATACAGCAAAACCGGTGCACCAAGTCCGCCAGCACCAACAATCAGCATCCGCGTGGCAAGAAGACGTTCCTGACCATCCTCACCAATGGCCGGCATGATCGCCTGGCGTGCATAGCGTTCAAGATCATCATCATTTAACATCGTCATCAATATCCTGTAGAGCCAAAGCCACCATCGCCCCGGTCGGTGTCGGGGAGGCTTTCGGTTGCGACCGGGGTAACCTGCGTCACCGGCGCCACGACCATCTGCGCGATCCGCATGCCGCGCTCAATAGTAAAATCCTGAGCGCCAAGATTAACCAGCAGGATTGCGACCTCGCCGCGGTAATCGCTGTCGATGGTGCCGGGCGCATTGGCAACGGTCACGCCATGTTTTAGGGCGAGACCTGAGCGCGGCCGGATTTGGGCCTCATAGCCAGCCGGTACCGCCATCGCAAAGCCGGTCGGAATCGCCAGCCGTTCACCCGCACCCAGAATGACTGATCTGTCGACAGCCGCCGCCACATCCATGCCGGCCGCCCCGTGGGTGGCATAGGCGGGAAGCGGCAAGTCCAGCCCATGCGGTAATCGCATAATCGGCAACCGTAAATTTATTGTCATACGTGTTCGGCCTCTATCTTGTCGGCGAGTTTTTCCGCCAGCTCGGTTTTCAACATGTCAGGCCAGCGTTCGCTTCCCGATGCGGTGATCAAAAGGGCGCTGTTTCTGGCGGTGCCAAACACCGGATTCTCGGCGCCAGCAACCTGGTTTGCGACAATCCAGTCACAGCCTTTACGCTGCCGTTTGGCGATCGCATTTTGTTCCAGATTATCGGTCTCGGCAGCAAATCCGATCACCAGGCGCGGGCGGTTAGCCGAGGCTGACAAGATGGCCAGAATATCCGGGTTTTGGGTCAGCGTCAGCGTCAGGCCAGCATCCGGGTTGGCGGGCTTTTTCATTTTGGACTTGGCCGGTTCAGCCACCCGCCAATCGGCAACCGCGGCGGCGCAAATGGCAATATCGGCGGGCAAATTGGCAATACAGGCATCGCGCATCTGCATTGCGGTTTGCACCTGTATGGCGGTGACGCCAGATGGTGTTGGCTCATTCACCGGACCGCTGATCAGCGTGACGCGGGCGCCGCGCATCGCCAGCGCGGCGGCAATCGCATGGCCTTGTTTGCCGGATGAATGGTTGGCAATAAAGCGGACCGAATCAATCGGCTCAACCGTTGGGCCCGAGGTGACAATCACATGTTTTCCGGCCAGCTTGCTTGGCGGGCGTGCGGTAACAAGATCAAGGGCGGCGGCGGCAATATCAAGCGGCTCATTCATTCGCCCTTCCCCTTCCTCGCCACAGGCGGTATCGCCGCTGGCCGGGCCAATGATATGCACACCGCGTTGCTTGAGGCGGGTCAAATTCTCTTGGGTTGCCGGATGCGCCCACATCGCCGGATTCATCGCCGGCGCCATGGCTACGGTGGCGGTGGTAGCCAGCAATACGGTGGTGGCCAAATCGTCGGCGAGGCCAGCAGCGGCGCGGGCGATAAAATTGGCCGTTGCCGGGACCACCAACACCAGATCCGCGCCACGGGCCAGGTTGATATGCCCCATTTCCGCCTCGTCGGTCAGCGAAAACAAACTGTCGTAACATTTTTCACCGGTCAGGGCGGCAAGGCTAAGCGGCGAAATGAATTCTTTGGCGCTTTGGGTCATTACACCGGTCACATGAGCGCCCCGATCAATCAGGCGCCGCGCGGTTTCGAGCGCCTTATAGGCGGCAATACCACCAGACACAATCAACAGGATTCGCGGGCCGCTGGTGGTGCGCCCGGCAGGGGTGGCCAGAATTTCCAGATTATCGGCACTAAGCTGATAGCCTTTTTCGGTGAGGGCGGCATAAATGAGAGGCTTTGCACGCTTTGGTAAATGACCCTTGGTCAGATAATTGCTGATCGCGCTTGGGCCAACTTGAAGCAACTGCTGAAGCGCGTCGCGTCCGCCAAGCGCTGTGATCAAAGCTGATAGATTCAAAAGTCACCTCGTATTGCCACGTGGCTAAGTTGCCACAATATTCACAAAAAATCACAAAAATATTATTTTAATGAATTTCCATGAAAAAACTAAGCATGGCTAAAAGCAACGCCAGCATCGCCACGCGGCCCGGCCAGACGGGCGCGGCTGGTGGTGGGCTGGCATCAAGCGCGTCAATGACTTTCGGCAAGCGTTGGACAAGCCGATGAAGATCACGCGCAAACTGTGCCGCTTGACGGGGCATACTGGCCTCGGTCTGCATCCAGTCTTCGGCAAGCGGCCGCGCCAATTGCCACATATCGGCTGCCGGATTCAGCTGTCGGGCGACCCCTTCGGCCATCATCATGGTTTTTTGCAGGAGGTTAAACTGCGTTTGCACCTCTATTTCGAACCGGTTGGCAATCTGCAAGATTTGGCCAAGCACGATCCCAAGCGATACATCACCAAGCGGCTTGTCCATCACCGGGTCGGCGACCGCCCGTATTGATTGGGCAAAATGATGCAACGATACCCCGTCATGAAGCATGCCGGCATCAAAATGCAGCTGCGCGACCTGATCGTAATCACGTTCCAACATCGCGTTCAGCAGGCGCGCCAAAAATAACCGGTCGGTCCAATCCAAATGCCCCATTATGCCAAAATCAATTGGCACCAAAACGCCGTCCGCGCGCACGAAAATATTGCCGGGATGCATGTCGGCGTGAAAATACCCGTCGCGAAATACCTGATTGAAAAAACTGCGCGCGGCATATTCGGTGATGGTGCTGATATCATGCCCGGCAGCGTGCAAAGCCGGCAGATCATCAATGCGAATTCCGTCGACCCATTCGACAATCAGCATGCGCCGGCTGCTATGCTCAAGATCGACCCACGGGATATAAATGCCGCTATCGTCGCGCATATTGTCACCAAGCCGGCCTGCCGCTGCCGCTTCCAACCGCAAATCCAACTCGACCTCGGACAGCGCCCGAAACTGGACGACAGCCTCAACGAGGTGAAGCCGCCTTAGGCCCGGTGCCACCCATTCGATGATTTGGGCAAGCGCATAAAATAATGCCGTATCGGCGGCCATCTGCCGTTCGATATCTGGCCGCAACAGCTTGACAGCGACATCACGCCCATCGTGAAGCGTCGCACGATGCACTTGGGCGATTGACGCGGCGGCCACCGGCGCATCATCAAATTGGGCAAATACAGCATCAACCGGCTGACCGGTTTCCTGTTCAATTTGCTGTCGTGCCTTGGCGGCGGCGAATGGTGGCATCCGATCTTGAAGCCTGGCCAGCGCCTGCCCTAAAGCCGGACCGATCAAATCTGACCGGGTTGATAGCGCTTGGCCAAATTTGACAAAACCGGGCCCAAGGCGCGCTAATGCCGCACAAAGCGCGGCCCCGGTGTCAGATGCGGCGCGACGCGACCGGACCAGCCTGTCAAGTGACGCACAAAGCCAGCGTAGCCAGCCCGGCAAAAGCCCAATCGTCGCGATTGGTCCCAAAACGCCACCGCGGCCAAGGTGCCAGGCAATCACCGGCAGGCGCAATAAGGCCCGTCCCATGCTGACCGCGCCAATAATCATCAATCAAGCTTCCATCCGGAATGGATACAGGCGATACCGGCCGATAGCCGTCGCACCCGAATTTGCGCAAAGCCACCCGCGGCAAACATATCGGCAAGAATTTCTTTCGCCGGAAATTGCCGAATTGATTCGGCAAGATAGCGATAGCTGTCGCGGTCACCGGCAATCATCTGACCCATTACCGGCAGCGCATCAAATGACCACCGATCATAGAGGCGCGCCAAAGTCGCATTCTCAACATGGGAAAATTCAAGGCATAAAAACCGGCCGCCCGGCTTCAAAATACGATAGGCCTCGTCAATCGCCGCCTGTCGGTCGGTAACATTGCGCAGGCCAAAGGCGATGGTCACAAAATCGGCATAATGATTGGGAAAAGGTAGACATTCGGCATTGGCCACACACCAATCAAGCTGGCTGGCACGGGCCTGTAAATCACGCCGTTTGCGCCCCGCAGTCAGCATCGCGTGATTGATATCGGTGATGCAGGCGCTACCACCCCCCGCCCGCAAAAACCGCAAACTGATGTCACCGGTGCCACCGGCCAAATCGACAAGCCGTTGATGCGGTTGTGGGGCCATCCAGTCAATCAGCGCCGCTTTCCATAACCGATGCACACCGCCACTCATCAAATCATTCATCAGGTCATAGCGCGCGGCAACCGAATCGAACACCCCACGCACCAAGCCGGCTTTGTCAGCCCGCGGGACATCGCGAAAGCCAAAATCGATCGTGTCGTCTTCAACAGTGGTAGCTGTTGATCGGTCACTGTCGGCAAAAGTTGTTTTTCCCATCAATTCTATCCTAACTTTGATGGCGTCATGGCTGGTTGCACAATAACCGCCTATCTATAGCAGTCTGGAGCAAAATACCAAATGAAGAAGCGTTTTGCCGCCCAAATCAATGTTATTGGCTTCGCATGTTGCTGCCCACAAAAAAGGAATTCCGATGCCTGAGCTTCCTGAGGTTGAAACCGTCCGCCGGGCATTGGTGCCGGCGATGCAGGGCCGCAAGATCACGGCGGCCTTTGTCGGGCGTGATGATTTACGCTGGCCATTGCCAACCGATTTGGCAAACCGGATTACCGGGCGGCAAGTTACCGGCCTAGACCGCCGCGCCAAATATATTCTGATCCGGCTGTCAGGTGACGAGGTGCTTCTTCTGCATCTTGGCATGTCGGGTTCGGTGCGTATCCATCATACGCCGCCCCACTTGGCAAAACATGACCATGTCATGGTCGAGATGGCGCCAGATGCAACCGGTCAACCGGCCTTTGTCGTCTTCAGGGACCCGCGACGATTTGGCTGGATTGATCTTTTTTCGGCCGCCGCCGAACCGCAGCATAAGCTGTTGGCGCATTTAGGGCCTGAGCCGCTTGGCAATGCGTTCTCGCCAGCTTATCTTGCCGCCTGTTTGAAGACCCGGACCGGCCCGATCAAAACGGTGTTGCTGAACCAACAGCTGGTTGCCGGCCTTGGTAATATATATGTCAGTGAAGCGCTGTTTCGTGCTGGCATATCGCCGCGTCGTCGGGCCGCAAGCATTCGCGGCGCCCGGGCAGACCGGCTTGCTGCGGCGATCATCGACACCTTGCGCGCGGCGATTGCCGATGGTGGCACGTCATTGCGTGACCATGTACAGCCAGGCGGGGATATTGGGTATTTTGTTCAACGTCTTGCGGTCTATGGGCGTGCCGGAGAGCCGTGCCCAACTTGCGCCGCGCCGGTAAAAAGCCTGGTGCAGGCCGGCCGCAGCAGTTTTTACTGTTCTCGCTGCCAACGCTAGGTCTATACTTAACGCGGTGAGCAGCCAGCACCCCAGCAATGACAGGCGACAATATGGTTTGCACAATTTTATCATCGGCGCCGCCCAAGCTAAAACACCACCTTGTTGTTTTGGTAGCAGCGATCTTCTGCCTTGCCAGTGCCGGACAGCTGGCGCGCGCTGATACCCCGCAATATCGCTGGGTTGGTGATTTGCCGATCATGACCGGCTGGGAGATTGAGGCCGAACTAGGATTTTCCTTTGATTCGCCGAATGGCCGTATCGTGATGGTATTTGCGTCAACAGCGGCAAAAGCTGCGGACATCATGGCGTTTTACAACCCCGCACTGGCCCAGCTTGGCTGGACCGGTGGGGCTGGCAGCTGGACGCGGGATGGTGAAAAACTGGTGATCAGCGAGGTCGAAACCGCCCGTGGTCCGCTATGGCGGCTAATGTTACAGCCAAACTCGTGAAATCATATCCGTGCCGAATCGGCAAAAGCGCTTGACCTTATTGGCAAAAAGGGCTTATAAGCCCCGTTCAGTTTCATTTGTCTCGACGATTGAGGGGCTAAAACCCGATGGCAAATCATAAATCATCCAAAAAGCGGATTATCCGCAACGCCAACCGCGCTGTGATCAATGGCGCCCGCATGAGCCGCATCCGGACCTTTGTGAAAAAGGTTGAAATGGCCATCGCTTCGGGTGACGCCGATGCAGCGCGCGCTGCCTTGCGTGCGGCCCTGCCTGAAATGCAGCGTGGTGTGACGCGTGGCGTGTTTCACAAAAACACGGTGTCACGCAAAATCTCGCGGCTGAATGCCCGGGTAAAGGCGCTTGCTGCGTGACCGATTGCTAGCGAATCGGCGTAACGCATCACGCCCATCATGAAAATGCCCGCACCGGCACCGGTAGCGGGCTTTTTGCTGCCGATTCGCTGACCATCTATGCCGAAAGCCACGCTGTTTGTTGCCGCTTGCGCGCGCTGAACATGTTTAAAACGCCACCTGCGCGGTGTTTATTTCATCACATGTTAGCTGCCATAGCTGATGCCAAGGATGACCTGTTTGCGATTCGCTGTTTGATTGTGTTTGTTTTTTGCCAACCGAACCGGATTTCTGCCGTTTTTCTTGTCAATCAAAATAACTGTCATTTGGTGTAGTTTATTTTGCCTAAAACGGCGTGCGGTGCCTTGCAACATCCGGCCGAAAAAAATAACCTTACCGCATGCCTTGAAGATGGCTCGTCCTCGGCGTTCAACGCGAGCGGCCGCCACCTCTTCAAGGAACCTGCCTTTTTTTTCGAAAGGCTTAAACCCTGTAACTTTCTGCCGCCTTAAGTGGCTTCAATTGGAGCTTGGTGCATGACCGGCGATTTGACGCATAAAAGCAATCACGCATCAGGTTACAGCCAGCATAGCCGTGACCCCGCCGCTCTGACCGATGGCCCTGACAGCCATATCGAAGCCTGTTGGGGCCGTGTCAACCAGCGCATGCGTAAAGATATTGGGGATGCAGCATGGCGTAGCTGGATCAAGCCTTTGCGGGTCAGCCGGCTTGAGGATGGCACCCTGACGCTTGAGGCTGATTCGACGTTGGCGCGTGAACGCGTCAGCAGTCAATATGCTGATCGACTGCGGGTGATCTCGGCGGCTGAATTTGGTGATGTTGTCTCGACGATTCGGCATATAGAAGTGCGGCTTGCCAGCGTTGTTGGCCGCGCAACGAACGTGCCGCGCCGCTTAACTGGTCAGGCGGCTACCAGCCCATCATCTGCCGCCCCATCGATGGCCACACCGCGTGACCCGAAAGACGAGGCGACAGCCGGTCTCGATCCGCGCTATACTTTTGCCAATTTCGTGGTTGGAAAACCGAATGAGCTGGCATTCGCTGTGGCGCGCCGCGCCGCCGAGAGCACGCATGTCGCGTTCAACCCGCTGTTTCTTTATGGCGGTGTTGGTCTTGGCAAAACCCATTTGATGCATGCGATCGCTTGGCATATTCGTGAACAGAATCCCTCGCGCAAGGTGATGTATCTGTCGGCCGAAAAATTCATGTATCGGTTTGTGCGTGCCTTGCGATTCCGTGACACCATGTCATTCAAGGAACAGTTTCGCTCGGTCGATGTGCTGATGATTGACGATGTACAATTCATCAGCGGCAAAGATTCAACCCAAGAAGAGTTTTTTCATACCTTTAATGCGCTGGTCGAGGATGGGCGGCAGGTGATTATTTCTGCCGACAAGTCGCCGACCGACCTTGAAGGCATGGAAGAGCGTCTTCGCTCGCGGCTTGGCTGGGGCATGGTCGCCGATATTCATCCGGCTGATTATGAATTGCGTTTGGGCATCCTGCAGTCAAAGGCGGAAAAAGCGCCGGTTGATATTCCGGATAAGGTTCTTGAATTCATGGCGCATCGCATCGTCAGCAATGTGCGCGAACTTGAAGGCGCACTGAACCGTATTTTAGCGCATGCGATGCTTGTCGGCCGCGCTATCACCATCGACAGCACCGCCGAGTTGCTGGCCGATCTGTTGCGGGCCAGCAGTCGTCAGGTCAGTGTCGATGCGATTCAAAAGCAGGTGGCGGCGCATTATGGGGTTCGCCTGTCGGAAATGTTCTCCGCCCGTCGGTCGCGTGATATCGCCCGGCCACGGCAGATCGCCATGTATCTGGCCAAGAACCTGACCTCTTTGTCTTATCCTGATATTGGGCGGCAATTCGGAGGGCGTGATCACACAACGGTCATGCATGCGGTCAAAACGATTGAAAATCTGGCCAACAATGATGCGAGAATAAATGAAGATTTGACGCTTCTGAAATCGCTGATCGCTAGTTGATACCGGCATTTTGACCGGACATAAGAGGCCCCTGCCACCAGCTGGTGCGAATCGGCAGAAATTCAATATTTTGCTGCCAGTTTTATATTCCCATGCTATATTTTGTGGATCGCCAGTGATGCGATGCTGGCGATTGGTCGATAGTGCCCCGAATTCTGGTATAACCGGTTATAAAAGAAGAGAAAGCTGATGAAACTGACAATTGATCGTATGAGCCTGTTGCGGCCCCTTGGGCATGTGCAATCCGTTGTCGAGCGCCGCAATACTATTCCCATTTTGGCAAATGTGGTGTTGCGGGCCGATGCTGGCGAATTGTCGTTAACGGCCACCGATATGGATATGGATATTGCCACCAAGGTTGGCTGTTCGGTGGTGACGCCCGGTACCGCCACCATGTCGGCGCATCTTCTCTATGACATTGCGCGCAAATTGCCTGACGGGGCTGAAGTTGAAATTGCGATCAGTGACGGTCAGGCAATGGTTAGTGCCGGCCGGTCCAGTTTTCGCCTGCCAACCCTGCCGGTAGAGGATTTTCCGGCGATCAGCAGCAGTGAGTTGCCGGTTGGCTTTTCGCTGATGGCAGCCGACATCCGTGATTTGATCGATGCCACTCGTTTCGCGATTTCGACCGAGGAAACTAGATATTATCTGAACGGTATTTATTTGCATAAAGGCGATGCTGGTGATTTGTGCGCGGTCGCAACCGATGGGCATCGTTTGGCGCTGACACGGCAATCATTGCCGGCCGGCGCGGCGCAAATGCCAGCGGTAATTTTGCCGCGTAAGGTGGTTGGCGAACTGCGTAAGTTGCTTGATGATTTTGATGGTGATGTCGGAATCGGCCTGTCTGAAACCCGCGTTGAATTCAGTTTTGGGGCGGTACGGTTGACCAGCAAACTGATCGATGGAACATTCCCAGATTACACGCGGGTTATTCCGGTTGGCAATGATCGTATTATGCAGGTTGATGTCGGGGCGTTTTCGGCAGCGGTTGATCGGGTGTCAACGATCGCCTCGGAAAAATCCCGGTCGGTCAAGCTGGGCTTGTCAGCTGGCAGCCTGACCCTGTCGGCGAGCAATACCGATGCGTCAAGCGCGACCGAGGAATTGGAAGTCAGCTATGACGGCCCGGACATGGAGATCGGCTTTAACGCGCGCTACCTTCTCGATATTGCCGGGCAGGTCAATAGCGATCTTGTAGAATTTGCGCTGGCTGACCAAGGGGCGCCAAGCCTGGTGCGCGCCCCCGGTGACGAGGCGAACTTGTTTGTTTTGATGCCGATGCGTGTGTGAGTAGCTATTGACCGGATTGTCGCCGCAGAAACAGCCAAAAATTGCCTTGACGGTGAATAATGCCGCGGCAAAGCGTATCTGGCTGTCCAGACTGCGGCTTGATCATTTTCGCAATTACCCGGTGGCGGATTTGCCGATTGGTGCTGGGCAGATTGTGGTTCTTGGTGACAATGGCGCTGGCAAAACAAATTTGCTGGAAGCCATATCCATGCTTGCCCCTGGCCGTGGTATGCGGCGCGCGCGGGGCGAACAGCTGGTGTTTGCTGCGGCGGCCGATCCGGGGCATGGTTCGCGGCGGGCTGACTGGGCGGTGGCGGCACGGCTGGAAACGCCGGATGGGGCCATCGATATTGGGACCGGTGTGCCGCCTGACAGCGCCACTGGTAACCGGGTGATGCGCCTTGAAGGTCAAACCGTGTCACAGGCCGACATGGGCAACCGGATCGCCGTATCTTGGCTAACCCCGCAAATGGACGGCATATTTCTTGATAGTCCGGCCGCGCGCCGCCGGTTTTTGGACCGTCTGGTAATTGCCTTTGATCCGGCCCATATCGGCCGTCTGTCGCGTTATGAAAAAGCCCTTCGTCAACGGGCGCATCTGTTGGCTGAGGGTGGCGGTGATCAGGCATGGTACAGCGCGCTTGAATCGGTGTTGGCCGAAACCGCGGTGGCGGTGACGGCGGCGCGGCAGGCGTTGATCCGGGCGTTGAATGAGGAGGCGGCCAAGGGCTGGTTTGGATTTCCCGGGGTGGTGCTGCAGTTAACAGGCGAGACGGAAAGCTGGCTTGTTGACATGCCGGCATTGGATGTTGAAGACCGCATTATGATCGCCGCCAAAACCGCGCGTATGGCAGGTGATGCGATAGTGCCGGGCCCCCATAGCAGTGAGTTTCAAGCCCAGCATTTGGCCAGCGGCACGATGGCAAGCCATTGTTCAACAGGCCAGCAAAAAGCCATGTTGATTGCGGTGATTCTGGCGCATGCGCGGCTACAGGATAAACGGCTTGGGCGGGTGCCGGTGATGCTGTTCGATGATGTCGCGGCACATCTTGACCACCAGCGGCGCGATGCGCTGCTTGATGCGGTGCAGTGTCTTGGTGGGCAGTGCTGGTATAGCGGCACCGATGACGCACAATTTTCTTCGCTGGTGACTGACGCCCAATTTGTCAGACTAAAGCCGGCTCCGACGGCAGGACAAGCGCCGATAATCGAGGTAGTGTGATGACCGATACTGAAACCGATCTTCCGGAAAATGACTATGGTGCCGACTCAATCAAGGTGTTGCGCGGGCTTGACGCGGTGCGTAAACGCCCTGGCATGTATATCGGCGATACCGATGATGGGTCAGGCCTGCATCATATGGTCTATGAAGTTGTCGATAATGCAATTGACGAGGCGCTGGCGGGCCATTGCGATATTGTCGAGGTAAAGCTGAATGCTGACGGGTCGGTGACGGTGACTGACAATGGCCGCGGTATTCCGGTTGATATGCATGCTGAAGAAGGCGTGTCGGCGGCCGAGGTGATCATGACCCAGCTTCATGCTGGCGGCAAGTTTGACAGTAATTCCTACAAGGTGTCTGGCGGGTTGCATGGCGTTGGCGTATCGGTGGTCAATGCTCTGTCTGAATGGCTTGAACTGGTCATTTTCCGTGATGGCAAAAAGCATCAGATTGCCTTCAAAATGGGTGATTCGGTGGCGCCGCTTAAAGTGGTTGGCGATGCGGCGGGGCAGAGCGGAACGCATGTTACCTTTATGCCGTCATTGGAGATTTTTTCGCATATCGATTTTGATTTTACCACGCTTGAGCATCGGCTCCGCGAGCTGGCATTCCTGAACAGCGGGGTGCGTATTCGGTTGAGCGACGAGCGCGGGAGTGATCCGGCCGTCTCGGAGTTTCACTTTGATGGTGGCCTTAGCGCCTTTGTCGGTTATTTGAATCGGTCGCGTAATCCGATTCATCCAACCATTACCGCCGCTACTGAACGTGATGATATTACCGTTGAACTGGCGCTGGCTTGGACCGACTCGTTCCATGAAAACACGCTATGTTTCACCAACAATATCCCGCAACGCGACGGCGGTGCGCATTTGGCCGGATTTCGCGGGGCGATGACCCGCGTTGTCAATAATTATGCCCAAGAAAGCGGTATCGCAAAAAAGGAAAAAGTGGCGTTGACCGGCGAGGATTCGCGTGAGGGTCTGACCGCGATTGTCTCGGTTAAAGTGCCGGATCCAAAATTTTCATCCCAGACCAAGGACAAGCTTGTTTCGTCCGAGGTGCGGCCGGTTGTCGAAAATGCGGTGGCTGACTGTCTGACCCAATGGTTTGAGGAACACCCATCCGAGGCCAAGCGCATTGTCTCCAAGGCCTATGAAGCCGCCGCCGCCCGTGAGGCCGCCCGCAAGGCCCGCGACCTGACCCGCCGTAAAGGCGTGATGGATATTGCCAGCCTGCCCGGCAAGCTGGCCGACTGTCAGGAGCGCGATCCAGCCAAATCTGAAATGTTTCTTGTCGAGGGTGATTCGGCTGGCGGGTCAGCAAAGCAGGGGCGTGATCGTGCCAATCAGGCCATCTTGCCGTTGCGGGGCAAGATTTTGAACGTCGAGCGCGCTCGCCTTGATAAAATGCTGTCATCCGCCGAAATTGGCACGTTGATTACCGCGATCGGCGCGGGTGTCGGCAATGCCGAAATGGATGTTGATAAAATACGGTATCATAAAGTTATCATCATGACCGATGCCGATGTCGATGGCAGCCATATCCGCACATTGCTTTTGACCTTCTTTTTCCGTCACATGCGGCCGTTGATAGAAAAGGGCTATCTTTACATCGCCCAGCCGCCGCTGTTTCGCGCGAAACGCGGCCAGTCCGAGGTCTATTTGAAAGACCAGCGCGATCTTGACACCTATCTGATGGAAAGTGGTTTGAAAGACGCGGTCCTGACCAGTGCAGACGGTGCCCAGATAGCCGGCCCAGAGCTGACCGAGCTGGTTGGCCGTGCTGTGGCGATCAGCCGGATTATCGAAACTGTTGGACGCCAGCTTGGTAACCGCGAAGTGATCGAACAGGCGGCGATTGCCGGCTTGTTGAACCGGTCGATGCTGGATAATGCCGATGCGGCCGCCTATCTTGCCAAACGGCTTGAAGCGCGCGCCGTCCCGCTGGAAAAAGGCTGGACAGGCAGCATCGAGACCAGCGAAACCGGACCGGCCATCGTGGTTCAGCGCCGCCTTCGCGGCATTAGTGAACGGTATCAGATCGATGCGCGTATTGTCGGCACGGGCGAGGCGCGCCGCCTTGATGATGAAGCCGAACATCTGCAAAAAATCTATGGCCGGCCAGCAGAATTGCGCACTGGCAGCAACAGTGTGCAGCTTGGCGGGCCAAGTGAATTGGCCCAGCTGGTCTTTCAGACAGGGCGTAAAGGCGCACAGATTTCACGCTATAAAGGCCTTGGTGAGATGAATCCAAGTCAGCTATGGGAAACCACACTCGACCCTGAACAGCGTATTTTGTTGCAGGTCACCATCGATCAGGAAGATGATGCCGACAACGCCTTTTCAACGCTGATGGGTGAGGCGGTTGAAGAACGCCGGAACTTTATTCAGGAAAATGCGCTTCGTGTGGCCAATCTTGATGTTTGATTGTCGGGTGGTGGCTGGTGCCACCCTGCCCTGCCGGCTGCTATGGTCAAGCTAAGACAGGATAGTGACCGGGCACTAGCCGCCACCATCGATGCACGGATCTTGTTTACGATCCGCTGGGTAGCGGTGGTTGGTCAGACCGCGGCCTTGCTGTTCACCGAACTTATTTTGGGACTGCCATTGCCGATGGTTCCGGCATTGTTTGTTGTCAGCCTGTCGGTCCTGCTTAATCTTTGGTTGATACGTCAGGCCCAACGCCATCAACCAAGTGATAAATATAATCTTATGGTGCTTGGATTTGATGTGGTCCAGCTTGCCGCGCTGCTCTATCTGACAGGCGGGCTTTTGAACCCGTTTTCAGTGATGATTTTGGCCCCGGTAGTGGTGTCAGCGGCGGTGTTGCGTCGTCAGTCGACGCTGGTGTTAATCGGTTTGGTGGCCGCGTCAGTCAGTTTTTTATTGCTGTTCAATCTACCGCTTGATTGGCAGGCTGATTTTGCTGTTCCGGCAGATTATCGAGCTGGTGTGTGGCTGGCCTTGGTGCTGACAAGCTGTTTTCTTGGTGGCTATGTCTGGTGGGTAGCGTCAAGTGCGCGGCATTTGTCCGGCGCGCTTGCCGATGCCAATTTGGCACTTGTCGAGGAACAGCAAACGCGTGCCCTTGGGACCTTGGCAACGGCGGCAGCGCATAAGCTTGGCTCGCCCCTCAACACCATTACTGTGATAGGGCATGAACTGGCGCGTGACATCTCGCCGGATGATCCGATTTATGATGATATCCAGCTGTTGCGTGCCGAAATAGAACGGTGTCGGGTGATCCTTGGTGAATTGGATGTCGTTCAAGGTCGCCGCGCCATCGCCGAAGAACCCCCATTACCGATTGATCGGCTTGTCGATGAGGTGATTTTTCAACGCCTGAAACAGGGCGAAACACGCTTTAGCATCACCCATATGGATAGCGACGGTGCCCTGCCATTAGTGGTGCCGCGCCCAGAATTGCTTCATGCACTCGAAAATTTGTTGCAAAATGCGATGCAGTTTTCCCGATCGGCGGTTGATGTCCATATTGAATGGACCGGCGATCATATCCATATCTCCATAACAGATGACGGGCCGGGTTTTACCGCATCCGTTCTGGCTCGGGCCGGTCAGCCGTGGAACAGTGCGCGGGCCGGCGAGGGCGGGCATCGCGGCCTTGGCCTGTTCATTGCCAAGTCGTTGATCCATTCGATGGGCGGTGTAGTGAAGTTTGGCAACAGCCAGCAGGCCGGCGCTACGATTATGATAACCGTGCCGCGCGTGGCGCTGGGATAATCTGGTTTTGGGGTGTGGCAGCCGACAAGATAATTGGCGACAGACTTGGCCTTGACGCTTGACTGGTGTTAGATTGAAACAGGGTAATAAAGGCTCTGCTAATCAGCTGTAACAGGACAAAACGTGACTGAAAAATCCTTGCTGATCCTTGATGATGATGCGCCGTTGCGTGGTCGCCTGCGCCGGGCGATGGAAGTGCGGGGGTTTGACGTTGTTGATGCCGGATCGGTTCAAGAAGGCAGCGACTTGTTGCGAAAATTGGCGCCGGCCTATGCGATCCTCGATATGAAACTGGAGGATGGAACCGGCCTTGCGCTGGTGCCCGAACTTCGGCGCAAGCGTACAGACTGCCGCATTGTGATGCTGACCGGCTTTGGCAATATTGCTACCGCCGTTGCCGCGGTTAAAGCTGGCGCGGTTGATTATCTACCAAAACCGGCCGACCCTGATCAGATCAGCGCCGCCCTGTTGCAAACCGGCAATGACATGCCACCACCGCCGCAAGACCCGATGAGTGCCGACCGTGTACGGTGGGAACATATTCAGCGTGTCTATGAGCAATGCGGGCGCAATGTATCGGAAACCGCGCGTCGCCTTCGGATGCATCGGCGGACTTTGCAGCGTATTTTAAGCAAACATGCGCCTCGTGATTGACCTGTTTGCCGGTTGTCGCTATTGCTGTAACCCGAGCTTGCCATCTAATGTGGCGATCCTTTGGGGTGAGATGATGAAAAAATCCTATCGCTTTCTTAGCGGGCCAGACGATGCGGCATTTTGCCAGCGCGTATCGGATGCGCTTGCCGACGGCTATGTGCTTTATGGCAGTCCGGTAATGGTCGTTGATAATGGTGTCCGTATCGTTGGTCAGGCGATAGTTCTGCCATCATCAGATACAGCCAAGGATGACCCGTCATGACCGAAAAGGATTACAACATCGCGACCAAATTAGTGCGTGGCGCACATGTGCGCTCGCCGCATAACGAGACGTCTGAGGCGCTCTATATGACGTCCGGTTTTGTCTATGAGTCGGCCGAGCAGGCCGCGGCGGCCTTTCGTGATGAGGATGATTGCTTTGTCTATTCGCGTTATGGCAACCCGACGGTTAAAATGTTTGAACAGCGCCTCGCCCTGCTTGAAGGCGCCGAGGCCTGCCGGGCCACCGGCACTGGTATGGCCGCTGTTTTTGGTGCGGTCGCCTGTCAATTATCGAGTGGTGACCGCATTGTTGCCAGCCGGGCTTTGTTTGGGGCCTGCCATGCTATTTTGACAAAAATCCTGCCAAAATGGGGGGTTGTTACTGAACTGATTGATGGTCGTGACCTGTCAGCATGGGCTGCCGCATTGAAAACGCCGGCAAAGCTGGTGTTTCTGGAAAGTCCGTCAAACCCGGTTCTTGAGCTTGTTGATATTAAAGCGGTGGCTGAATTGGCGCATGCTGCTGGTGCGATGGTGATGGTTGATAATGTATTTGCCTCGCCGTTATATCAAAAACCGTTAGACCTTGGGGCGGATATCGTCATCTATTCGACAACCAAACATATCGATGGGCAGGGCCGGCTTCTTGGCGGTGCCGTTCTTGGCAAGACCGCTTTTGTCGAGGACGTGTTTTTACCTTTCTATCGGCAAACTGGCGCGGCGATGAGTGCGTTCAACGCGTGGGTTATGCTGAAATCACTGGAAACGCTGCCGCTGCGGGTGGACGCCCAAACCCGTAATGCGGCGGCGGTTGCCGACTTCCTTTTCCGCCACCCGCTTGTCCAGTCGATCAATTACCCCGGCCATGAAAGCCATCCGCAACATGCGCTGGCCAAGACCCAAATGTCGGGCTTTGGCAATATGTTGGCCTTTGAAATAACCGGTGGTCAGGACGCAGCCTTTACCTTTTTGAATGCGCTGAGCTTGATCGATATATCGAACAACCTTGGCGATTCAAAATCATTGGCCTGTCATCCTTTTACCACAACTCATGCAAATCTCAGCGATGAAGATCGGGCCAGCTTGAACATCACGGCAAGCCATATCCGCATATCGGTTGGCCTAGAGGACAGTGCCGATCTGATCGCCGATATCGACAGCGCCTTGGCCGCCGTGGCGGTGATGCCGCATTAAGGCTGGCATGAATAGCCAAATGGCGTGCCACGCCGCCTGTTGAAGTGATGATGCCGACAGCTTATCTATAGGCTCAGATATTGCGGTTCACTGCTGTCCATGGAAAGGCGCTATTATGGGTGTGAATTTCTTCACAGATATTCTGTCAAGCCTTCTTGATCGCGCCCCCGGATTAACCCGTCGGTCGGCCGATGACAGCCAGCCTTTGGAAAGCCTGTGTGCCGGATTGCTATCAAGCCGTGGCGAGATATCCGGCATGTCGCTTGCCCAGTCGATTCTTGATCGTTATGCCGGACTTGATGATGCCGGAAAGCGCGCTTTTTTCGCCTATCTTGGCACCGCGCTTGACGTGCCGTCAGATGCCGCGCTGACTGCGCTGAAAATGTACCAGTCCGACCCGACAGCCGCACATTATGCAGCGCTAATCAATGCGGTCGAACCGCCACGATTACAGTTGATCCGCCGCCTGAACCAAAGCCATGATGCGACCGCGCGGCTGGTTTCAATGCGTGCCGATTTGGTTGCGATGCTGAAGACGGCACCAGAACTGGCACCGCTTGATGTTGATTTCAAGCATTTGTTTATATCGTGGTTCAATCGCGGCTTTCTTGTGTTGCGGCCGATCAGTTGGTCGAGTCCGGCGCATATTCTGGAAAAGATCATCACTTATGAATCGGTCCATGCGATCCAAAGCTGGGATGATCTACGGCGCCGTTTGCAACCGGCCGATCGGCGTTGTTTTGCCTTTTTCCATCCAGCGATGCCGGATGAGCCGCTGATTTTTGTCGAGGTTGCGCTGTCTCGTGGCACACCAAGCTCGGTGCAGGATATCTTGGCCGACAACCGCACCGCGATGGCCGCCAGCGATGCTGACACCGCCGCTTTCTATTCGATTTCAAATTGCCAAGCCGGGCTTGCCGGTATTTCATTTGGCAATTCCTTGATCAAGACCGTGGTACAGAATCTGTTGCGTGAGCTACCGCAGATTCGCACCTTTGTCACCTTGTCGCCGATACCCGGCCTGATGTCATGGCTCCGCGATGCCGGACATGATGACAAGCTGGCTGATGCGGATGCGGCACCGGGATTAGCTGCCTATTATTTACTTCATGCCAAACATCGCACCGGTCAACCGCTGGATCCGGTGGCGCGGTTTCACCTCAACAACGGTGCGTCGGTTGCGGCGCTTCATGCGAAGGCTGATATTTCGGCAAAAGGCATGGCGCAATCTTGTGGTGTCATGGTAAATTATCTTTATGACCTGACCAAAATAGGCGACAATCATGAAGCCTTTGCCAATCAACATACGGTGATTGCCGATAAATCTGTTCGATCACTGGCCAGCACCGCTGGCATCGACAGCCAAACCGGTTAACCTGCCGCCTATCCGCATTCCACAGGAAAATTTTTGATGTCCAATCTGCTCTTTGATCGTTTGTTCGGCTGCCATGCCGGTGAAACCAAGCCATTCCTGATTTTTGCTGATGGAAGCCACCAATCCTATGACGGATTTTTGCGGCAGACGGCGCGCTTTGCGAATGTGATCACTGATCTTGGACTGGTGATTGGTGACCGGCTTGCCGCCCAGGTAGAAAAATCAGCAGCGGCGCTGGCGCTATATGCGGCCTGTGTGCAGTCAGGGGTCATTTTTCTGCCACTGAATACCGCCTACACACCGGCCGAGGTGTCGTATTTTGTGGGTGATTCAGGTGCCAAGCTGGTGGTGGCCGATGCCGGGTTTGATCTGGCGGCGGTGGCGGCAGAGCATGGGGCGGTCTTAGAAACACTGAATGCCGATGGTGGCGGCAGTTTTGCCGACCGCGCCGCAACCGCCAATGAAACCTTTGCCACCGTCAATCGTGGGGCCGATGACTTGGCCGCCTTTCTTTATACGTCCGGTACAACTGGTCGGTCCAAAGGCGCGATGTTGACCCAGCGCAACCTGCTGTCAAATGCCGAAACGCTGATTGATGAATGGCGCTTTACCGCTGATGACGTTTTGCTTCATGCGCTGCCAATTTTCCATACGCACGGTCTTTTTGTTGCAACCAACATTATTCTTTTGGCCAAGGCCAGTATGATTTTTCTGCCAAAATTTGCTGTCGATCCGGTGTTGGCATTGTTACCAAAAGCCAGCTCAATGATGGGCGTGCCAACCTTTTACACGCGGCTTTTGGATGATCCGCGCCTGACCCCGGATCTGACCCGTCATATGCGGCTTTTCATTTCTGGCAGCGCGCCGCTACTGGCCGAGACGCATATTCAATTCGAGCAGCGCACCGGCCATCGTATTCTTGAACGCTATGGCATGACCGAAACCAATATGAATACCTCGAACCCGTATGATGGCGAGCGGCGGGCTGGCACGGTCGGGTTTGCCTTGCCCGGGGTCGATATAAAAGTGACAAACCCCGAAACCGGCGCAACCTTGCCCGATGGCGAGATAGGCCAGATCGAGGTGCGGGGCCCGAACGTATTTGTCGGCTATTGGAATATGCCTGAAAAAACCCGTGAAGAATTGCGTGAGGACGGATTTTTTATCACCGGTGATTTAGGGCGGATTGATGAAAAAGGTTATCTTGTTATTGTTGGTCGCAACAAGGATTTGATTATCTCCGGCGGCTACAACATCTACCCCAAAGAGATCGAGCTATTACTGGATGAGCAGCCGGGTGTTGTCGAAAGCGCTGTAATCGGCGCGCCGCATCCTGATTTTGGCGAGAGCGTTGTTGGTATTCTGGTAGCTGAAAAAGGCCAGTCGATCGATGTGGCTGCGATTGAGGCCAATCTTGGCACGTCGCTGGCGCGGTTCAAACAGCCGCGAAAGCTGATCGTGGTAGACACGCTGCCGCGCAATACAATGGGCAAGGTCCAAAAGAATATTTTGCGCGACAGCTATGGTGATGTGTTTCAGGCCTAGGGCCGGCTAAAAGTGCCAGGGCGTCATGCTGGCCGGTCAGCCGGTTTCGCCAACCAGTCCTGCCGCTTCAATACCGGCCAGTGCCGCTGTTTCGTCATTGTCGGATGTGTCGCCAGAAATACCGACAGCGCCCAACAGGGTGCCATCGGCATCACGAATCAATACGCCGCCTGGTACCGGCACAAAATCACCACCCGCCAAGCCGTTCATGGCCTGAATAAAATAAGCCTGTTGTTCAGCCCGGGCCATCAAGGCGCGCGACCCAAGGCCAATTGCAATGGCCGCATTGGCTTTGCCGAACGCGATCCGCCAGCGCATTTGGCTGACATCATTTTCTGACTGGCACGCGACCAGCGCGGCGCGCGGGTCAAGAACAGCGACACTGATCGGCTTTAAGCCAAGGTCGCGGGCTTTGGCAAGGGCGGCCTCGGTAATGATACGGGCTTGATCCAGAGTAATGGTCATAATGGGTTCCTTTTGTTTGGCCGGCCAGAGGTGTTGGCGGGCGACAGTGGCATTGGGCCGATGCGCCAAGCCACAGGGTAACAGCTACGGTTTGCCACCCGTTTGTAGCTGTCTTGCCGTGGCGGGGCAAGGGCGCAAACCGCACTTGGTTTTATGCCGCTTTGGCCAGCATCGCGACCGTTGCTTGGCGTAATTTATAGGCCGCTGACGTTGTGTCCAATTTGACATCATCCAGCCGGATCGGCTGGTCTTTTTTGACCGGCCGGATCAATTCAACATGATTGGCAAGTCCTAGCGGCAGGTAATTATTGGCGACCGACAGGGCGGCTGGCCGGACCCCCCCATAAATTGTAAAACCGCCTTCGCCATCAAGCATCGTGCCTTGGCCAAGATCAGCCTTGGCGATCGCCGGAACATCGGCGTTGAAACAAACGGCAGCACCTGTCGCCTCGCCACGGATCCCTACCGAGGCCACGGACATGCCCAATTCAAGGCCGATAAGATGCCATTTTTTGTAAAGGCTCATATAGCGGCCGCTGCTATCGGTCACGACCTTATATTCCTCAAAACAGTTGCGGATATAATCGGTATCAGCTTCGATCGCGACCCACACCCCTTTGCGGATGTCATTGGCGATTTGTGCCCCATCGCTGGTCAGGCAGGAGACCACCTCGACAAGGCCGGCCTTATCAAGAATGCCCCCCTCGCTTTTGGGGCGCATCAAATTGGGAATGTCATCAACGCCGCCAGATGGAAAGGCAAGCCCCTGTTCTGGCACGCCAAGCCCGGTAGCATTTGCAATTGCGGCTGACTCAATGGCCGGCTTTGATCCGTCAAGGAATGAGTTGAACATTTTGGGGTTCAGCCGGCCCCGCGCTGCCTGCGCGGCGGTTAGGCCCCAATAGTCCCAAATCGTTTCGGGCGTCGAAAACCGATATTCAGGAAGCCATTTATGGCCGCGGCCGGCGGCCACCACGGTAAACCCACAGGTGCGGGCCCAGTCGACAAGTTCACAGGTCAACGCCGGTTGGTCGCCATAGGCCATCGAATAGATCACCCCGGCATCGCGCGCTGCCGCGGCCAGCGCTGGGCCACAAAAGGCGTCAGCCTCGACGGTGGCGTTGATCACATGTTTGCCTTCACCAAAAGCGGCGACCGCATGCGCCACCGCGGCGACCGGATCGCCAGTGCATTCGACAACTATATCGATCGCCGGATGGGATACCAATGCCTGCCAGTTGTCACCAATAAAGGTGGTGCCACTTGTTGCGGCATGATCCAGTGATGGCGCGGCATACCGGTCCGCCGGCCAACCGACAAGCGCCAAGTTTGAGGCGGCATTGGTCGGCCGTAAATCGGCAATCCCGACGACATGCAGACCGGGAAGGCGCGCGGCTTGGGCCAAAAACATAGTGCCAAATTTGCCAGCGCCAATCATGCCAACCCGGATCGGCTTGTCTTGGCGCGCCCGCTGTTGCAGTTTTGAAAAGAGATTCATGGCCGATGGCTCCGCCTCGTTGCTGGATAGGTAACAGGCTTGACGATATCGGCATGTCCAGATGGTCACAACAAGAAACCGCATCGGATTCCCGCGGCACGCTATAAAGCCGGACATACAGTTTAGAAAATTGTGCCAGCGCTCACAATCTGTCGATCCCTGTCGTTACATCTAACGCAAGAAAACCGCGCATCGTGGTAAAACAGACTATGGACAAAACCCGTATGAGCATTTGTCGTGCCATTGGACTAGGTTGTTTGGGCTTATGGTTGGCGGGCTGCAGTGTTGTCGTGTTTGAAGACAGCTCGGTCTGCCCGGCTCCGGCCGCGGCTAGTTGTCCGGCCGCGCCGCTACCGCAGCCGGACCCCGAGGTAGTTGACACCCCCCCGGCCAAAGCTGAGCCGGGGCCAGCCGCACCACCAGCCCCGCCGGCCAAAGCTGAGCCGGTGCCGGTTGCAGCGCCTGAGCCGGTGAGTCCGGTGGCTGGCCATCGGTCATATTTTGCTTATGATAGCGCTGTCTTGGACAAGGTAGCCTTGGCAGGATTGGTTTTTGTCGCGGATTCTTTGAAAACTGACAAGAGCAGCACCATTCTTGTCGAGGGGCATTGTGACGAACGTGGCACCCGTGACTATAATCTTGCGCTTGGCGAAAAGCGGGCCGCCGCGGTACAGGCGGCACTGGTCAGGCTTGGTGTTGCCAAAGCGCGTATCCGCATCATTTCCTACGGCAAGGAACGTCCGGCCGATCGCGGCAATACCGAGGCGGCGTGGACTAAAAATCGACGCACTGTGATCCGGTTCAATCCATCTTGATGGCCACTGGCTAACGCCGGCAGGCTTGCCAAACGCGCTGCCGGTTGCCAAGCTGCACCGTCACATGTCATGGAAAACAGGTATGACAGATCCGGCATTGGTAACAATAGTGATGATCAGTTTTGCTCTTGCCGGACTGGTCAAGGGCGTGGTCGGGCTTGGACTACCGACGGTCAGCTTGGGCATTCTCAGCTTGTTTGTCGACTTGCCCACCGCGATGGTGCTGTTGATCATGCCATCTTTATGCACGAATATTTGGCAGGCGCTCGCCGGTGGTGGTTTTCGGCAACTGGTTTGGCGGCTATGGCCGTTTTTGCTGGCGGCGATCTTTATGGTGCATGTTGGTGGTGCCTTGTTCACACGGATCGATGTGGCGTTTCTTGAACGCTGTCTTGGCGTGCTGTTACTGCTTTATGCGGTGAGTGGGCTGATTGGTCGGGTGCCACATATTACCCCCGATCGCGAGCGGCTGATCGGTGTTGCCTTTGGGGGGATCAACGGGCTTTTGACCGGGTTGACCGGGACCTTGTTTGTACCGGGGGTGATGTTTTTACAAGCGCTCAACCTCCCCCGAGACCGGCTGGTTCAGGCTATGGGCATGTTGTTTGCCGCATCAACCGCGTCGCTTGGCATGGCGCTGTTTCGGAACGGGCTGATCCTGCCCGGCCTTGGCGCTCTGTCTGGCCTGGCGCTGCTGCCCGCCTTGGCTGGCATGTATGGCGGGCAGATTTTACGCCGGCATGTATCTGAAGATCTGTTTCGCCGGTTATTTTTGGTCATGCTTGGCGGATTGGGGCTGTGTATCAGTCTTGGATAATTCGCCACGGCTGGTAAGCTGGTGATCCCTGCAATGGTAAAGGTTTGGTTCCGTGTCCCAATTTATGATGCCTGTTGATAATTTTTTCCGGTCGGCGGCCCGATGGCCGGACCGTGTAGCGGTCGAAATCCTTGATGAGACCGGTCATTGCCAGATCAGCTATCAAGATTTGGCGGTGCAGGTGAATGCGCTGGCGGTGGCGTTGCAAGCCATTGACCCAGCCCCGCAAAGCCGGGTCGGTATTTGCGCCTATAACAATGTTCAGCATTTGCTAGGATGGCTTGCCACCTATGCGGCTGGCAAAACTTGGGTGCCATTGAACCCGCACAACGGCCGTGATGAACTTGACCGGATCATCGACCTGACGCAACCAAGCGTGATTATATTTGACGGGGCGTGCAGTGAAAAACTCGGCCACACATCGGCGCATCTGATGCTTGGCAAGCCGGAGGGAGACGCCAGCCGTGCCAGCAGCCAAATGGCCGATCTGGTTGTCGCCCATAATGGGGCTGTGCCAGTGCGGCATCCGGCCAAAGCGGATGATTTGCAGGCGATCAAATTTACCGGCGGGTCATCCGGCATGCCCAAAGGGGTGATGCAAACTTATCGGGTGTTCAATAGCTGTATCGCCTCGATGCTGGCGTCATTCGGGTTTGACCAGAATGACCGGCATCTTTTGGCGGCGCCGATGACGCATGGTGCGAATACGATTATTCTGCCTATCTTTGCGGCTGGCGGCACCCAGCTTTTCATGGGCAAGACCAGTCCGGCCACGATCTTGCAAGCCATTGCCGACCTGCGGGCAACCACCATGTTTATCCCCCCGACAGTGGTCTATATGATGCTTGAAGAGGCGTTGATCGATAGCGTTGATCTGTCATCTTTACGCCATTTCATTATTGGCGGGGCCAGCATCCGCCCCGATGTGGTGGCCCGTGCGATGCCCATTTTCAACAATGCGATGGAAACCTGTTTTGGGCAGACCGAGGTGCCGCAGATCGCCACCTGCATGCGGGCCGCTGACTGGCTTGATCCGCAAAACCATGCCTCGACAGGGCGTGCCACCTGTCTGACCAAGGCAGCCATTATGAATGCGGATGGTGCGCTCTTGCCGTCCGGTGAAGAGGGCGAACTGGTATTGGCTGGCGATCTTGTGATGAAGGGCTATTATAAAATGCCAGACAAAACCGCCGAAACAATTATCGACGGGTGGCTTCATACCGGCGACGTCGGCTATATCGACGCGCGCGGTTTTATCTTTATCAAGGATCGCATCCGCGATGTTGTCGTCACCGGCGGGTTTAATGTGTATCCGAATGATGTCGAGGCGGTGCTTGGCCAGCATCCCGATGTGACTGAATGTGTTGTTTTTGGTCTGCCGGATGACAAATGGGGTGAAGCGGTACATGCCGCTGTCGAGCTGACGGCCGGCGCCGGTGCCGATGAAGCGGCGCTGATCGCCTTTGTCAAATCGCGGCTTGACGGGGTGAAGGCGCCGAAACGGATCCATATCACCGATGCGTTGCCGCGCAGCGCGGTTGGCAAGGTGCTCCGCCGTGAGGCAAAGGTTAAATTCGCCGAAACCTAATGAACTCTATTCAGCGGGTGCATGATCAAGGCGGTGTGCATCATCCTGTTGTGGCAAGACCAGCGCTGCCAGCGCCACCAAAACCGCAATTGCGCTCATCATCGCGAACAGGCTGGTCATCGCATAACCGGCTTGTAGAATAAACCCACAGACCGGCAAAACACTGGCGCCCACGGTCAGATTCAGCATAAATTTTACGCTCATCACGCGGCCACGCCAGACATCCGGTACATAGCGCGACAAGATCGTATCGGTGATCGGGATTTGTCCAAAGACAAAGCTCATCGCCAACAGCATCGCAAAAAACAAAGCAAGATCGCTGAACTGTGAGGCGAGA
>JAYOFA010000006.1:0-20660 GCA_038116935.1 Puniceispirillum sp. (SeqCode)
GTTAAATTTGGCGGGCGGCGGCAAACCGCGCGGCGGCGGCCAACGCCGCGATCAGCGTGGTGCGGGCGGCATCAGCGGTGGCGATCGGGTCAAGCGCGGCAATCGCCGCGGCAGCATAATCGCTGGCCACCTGCATCGCCCGGTCAATGGCCTGATGGCGCGTCAGGATGGTCTGGGCGGTGGCCAGATCACCATCGGTAAATTGGCCGTCCCGCATCGTGCGCTGCCAAAAGCCGCGTTCATCTTCATTGCCGCCCTGCCATGCCAGAATAACCGGCAGGGTGACTTTCTGGTCAAAGAAATCATCGCCGGCATTTTTGCCCATGCTGTCGGTGCTGACCGCATAATCCATCGCATCATCCATCACCTGAAACGCCAGCCCCAGCTTCATGCCATAGGCCTGCATCGCGCCGACCTCGGCAGGGGTGGCGCCGGCAATTTCAGCGCCAGCAGCCGCAGCCGCAGCGAATAATTCGGCGGTTTTGCCGGTGATCACATCGATATAGGCATCAGCGGTGGTGTCCGGGGCGCCGGCGGTTTGCAGCTGTTTCAACTCGCCTTGCGTGATGTTGGCCGAGGCGGTGGCAAGCCGGCCAAGAACGCGTATGTCGCCGGCCTCGACCATCAATTCAAAAGCCCGTGCAAACAGAAAATCGCCAACCAGCACCGAAGCTTCATTCCCCCACAGCGCATTGGCCGTATCGCGGCCCCGCCGCAGCGCTGACTCATCAATCACATCATCATGAAGCAAGGTCGCGGTATGGATGAATTCAACCGCGGTCGCCAAACCGACAGCGCGATCATCGCCGCCCCCAAGCCGCGCCCCGGCCAGCGTCATAATCGGACGGATCCGTTTGCCGCCAGCGGCAATCAAATGCCCGGCCAGTTCCGGGATTAACGGCACATCGGCTGCCAGTCGCGCGACAATCTGTTCATTAACCTTGGCGATGTCATCGGCAAGCAGCGCGACAAGCGGCGCCAGCGTCACGGTCTGGCCGGTCGTGTCCGAGGCTGGCGAACTGGTCATAAGCGGCACTTTCGGCAAAATTTCAAAAAACCCGCCTTGTCTTACGATGACCGATAGGGGGCGGCAAGCAAAAACCGGCAGGAACCAACGCTTTTTGCGCGCGATGATCTTGGTGCCCCCGATAATTTACTGCATGATGGGGGCATGAAACAGTTGATCACCACCACCGATGCCGTGCGGCTGTCGTTTTTATGCGCCTTACTGCGCGATGGCGGTATTGATTTTACCGTTTGTGATGCACAAATCGCGGCCCTTGAGGGCGGTATTGGGGCGTTTCCCCGCCGGGTTATGGTCCCAACAACGCAGTTTCTGGCGGCAAAAACGCTGCTTGAAGATGCGGCGCAATTTTATGATGATTAGCCCTTGATGAAATATGGTAATTAACCGCGTCTTTATCGACCCCTATTGGAAGCTGTGGCAGATGAGTAACCCGCCCCAAGATGATGACCCGGCCATAATGGCTCAGGCCATAATGGATCAGGCCGGGCTGAATATGACGGGGCCGGATCTGGCCGGGCTTGATGTCACGCATGACCATCTGCTTGGCGCACGCGTCGCGGTTACCCAGCCGGCCGATGGGTTTCGGGTCGGGACCGACGCAGTGCTGTTGAATGCGGCGGTGCTGGAAAATCGAGGGCGGCTTTTGGATTTGGGCACCGGCGTTGGGGGGGTCGCATTATGCGCTGCCTACCGGCTTGACCGGGTGCAGGTGACGGCCGTCGAGATCGACCCGCAACTGGCGGCGCTGGCCCGGCACAATGCGCATGCCAACGGGCTTGGCGACCGGATGCGGGTGTTGACCGCTGATATCGCGCATTTGCCGCCGGTACTGGCCGACAGTTTTGACCATGTTGTCAGTAACCCGCCTTATCATTATCCGGCCGGGACCAAACCAGACCATCACCGCCGCCAAAAGGCCCATATGGCCGATGGTGATGGGCTTGATGGCTGGGTGCGGGCGGCGGTCTGGGCGGCCAAATCACGCGGCCGGATCAGTTTCATTTGTCGGGCTGACCGCGGGGCTGAACTGATCCATTTATTTGCCGCTGCCGGGGCGGGTGAGGCGGTGGTGTTTCCGTTATGGCCGCGCGCCGCTGTACCGGCTGGCCGGGTTATCGTCAGTGTCCGCAAACGGGTTTCCGGGCCAGGGGCGATTTTGCCAGGGCTGGTGCTGCATAATGCTGATGGCAGCTTTACCGCCGCCGCATCAGCGATTATGAAGGGGGCGGCGCTGCCCATCGAACACCCGGCTCGTCGTCGACGGCTGCGCCCGCTATCCGAACCGCCAACAAAGGAACCGCTGTGATGGGTATCATGTCAAAACTGATTTTCTGGAAAGCGCGTAAACCGGTGGTGCCGGTGGTGCGGCTTGGCGGGGTGATCAGCAGTTCAGCATCGATGGGGCGGCGCGGCTTGTCGCTTGAATCGGTTGAGCCGCAATTGAAAAAAGCCTTTTCGGTCAAGCGGGCACGGGCGGTGGCGGTGTTGATCAATTCGCCAGGCGGGTCGCCGGTGCAATCGGCGCTGATTGGCCAGCGAATCCGCGATTTGGCGCAGCGGGCCGATGTGCCGGTATTGGCGTTTTGCGAGGATGTCGCGGCCAGTGGCGGCTATTGGATTGCGGCGGCGGCTGACGAAATTTTTGCCAATCCGGCATCGGTTATCGGCTCGATCGGTGTGGTGTCGGCCGGGTTTGGGTTCGATAAGGCGATTGCCAAGCTTGGCGTTGACCGGCGGGTCTATACCGCTGGCGCGGCCAAAATGACGCTTGATCCGTTCCAGCCGGAACGGGCTGACGAGGTGGACCGGCTAAAAGCCCTGCAAGCCGATATTCACCAGCAGTTTATTGCCCATGTTGAATCGCGGCGCGGGTCACGGTTGACCGGCGCGCGTGATGATTTGTTCAGTGGGGCGTTTTGGACCGGCCAACGGGCGCTTGAGTTGGGGTTGGTCGATGCGCTTGGTGAATGTCGCCAGACCATCATGCGGCGCTTTGGCGATGATACCGAGATCATGATGATCGAGCCAAAACGCAAATTCCTGCCATTTGGGTTGGGGGGGATGAGCAGCCAGCTAGTGAATGAAGCCGCCGCGATCGCCATTGAACGGTCGTATTTTTCGCGTTTTGGGCTGTAAAAATGCGCGCTATTGTGCCACTCTCAACGCGGGCTTCTGGAAGGTGTGATCCTGTGATAATCACCATCGATCAACAGCATCGGCTGACACCGATCAAACCCGTCTTTTTATGGATGGCATCATGATCCCTTCGCTTCCGAAATTGATTGGCCTTGCTGCGGTCATCTGGCTTGTGTGGATCGCGTTCCGGATGTTTGAGGCGCGGCAGGCACGCGGCGAGACCAAACCCGATAATGACGACCGGCCAGCGGATCCGCCGTCGGTGGATCTTGTCGAATGTGATATTTGCGGCGCGTGGGTTGCTGGCGATAGCTGCGAACGCGATAACTGCCCCTATTAGCCACAGCTTCGGCTTGCTTTTGCCGGGCATTTCCGGCTAGGTTTCGAGCATCTTTTCCATAAGGACGTCGTGTCGGATGCCAGAAGCAAAAACCGGTGAAATCCGGACTGATTTTCAGTCAATTATTCTCAATCTGCAACAGTACTGGGCCAGCCAAGGTGTGGTGGTGTTGCAGCCCTATGATATGGAGGTGGGGGCCGGCACCTTTCACCCGGCAACAACCTTGCGTGCGCTTGGCCCAGACCATCACTGGCGGGCAGCCTATGTACAGCCATCGCGTCGGCCGGCCGATGGCCGCTATGGTGAAAATCCCAACCGGCTTCAGCATTATTATCAGTTTCAGGTCATTTTCAAACCATCGCCAGCCGACTCGCAAGCGCTGTATCTGGGGTCATTAAAAGCGATTGGCCTTGATCCCGACAAGCATGATATCCGCTTTGTTGAAGATGACTGGGAATCACCAACGCTTGGCGCATGGGGCCTTGGCTGGGAAGTATGGTGTGATGGGATGGAAGTATCCCAATTCACCTATTTCCAGCAGGTTGGCGGAATTGAATGCGATCCTGTACCGCTGGAACTGACCTATGGTCTCGAGCGGCTGGCGATGTATATCCAAGGCGTTGAAAATGTCTATGAACTGGACTGGGACGGGGTGCCGGCATCGGAAGGTGGCAAATGCTATGGCGATATTTTCAAACGCGCCGAGGTAGAGTTTTCCGGCTGGAATTTTGAACATGCCGACACCGACATGCTGCTTGGCCATTTCCGCGACGCCGAGGCGGAATGCGGCCGCCTTCTGGCGCTTGACCAACCGCTGGCATTGCCGGCCTATGACCAATGTATGAAGGCCAGCCATCTGTTCAACATGCTTGATGCACGCGGCGTGATCTCGGTGACTGAACGCGCCGCCTATATTGGTCGGGTGCGGGCCTTGGCGCGTGGCTGCTGCGAGGCCTGGATCGGCCAAAGGGAGGCATCACATGGCTGATTTGTTGCTCGAACTGGTGTCAGAGGAAATTCCGGCGCGGATGCAGATCGGCGCCTGCCGTGATCTGTCGCGGATGTTGAAAGACGCGCTTATGGCGGCTGATTTGTGGGGCGATGCCAGCACCATAACGGCGTTATGCGCGCCGCGTCACCTTGTTGCTTATGCAACCGATATTGCCACCACCCAGCCCGATAAAACGATTGAAAAGCGGGGCCCGCGGGTTGATGCACCCGATGCGGCGATTGCCGGGTTTGTGAAATCGGCAGGCATCGACCGGTCTGATCTGATCGAAGGAGACACGCCCAAAGGTCGGTTTTTCTTTGCCCGAAGCCACCGTGCTGGCGGCACGACCACCGCTCTCTTGCCGGTAATGATCAGTGATATTTTGGTCGCATTCCCATGGCCGAAAAGCCAACGATGGGGCACTGGAAAATTTCGGTGGGTCCGCCCGTTGCACCGGATCAATCTGCTTTTTGACGGGGTGGCGGTGCAGGGCCGCCTTGATTGTGGTGGCGGCCTGTCGATTGATTTCGGCAGCACCAGTTGCGGCCATTATTTTGAATCGCCCGCCGATATTGATTTGGCTGGTGTAACGGGCCTTGATGCGCTTAAAGCGCGGTTGGCTGACGGCTTTGTCATGCTTGATCAGGACGCTCGTGCCGCCGCCATTTTAGCGGGTGCCAAGACCGTGGCCGCCGGTCAGGGATGCGATGTTGATGAAAGCCAGCTTGGCGGTTATCTGCAAGATATTGCCGGGCTTGTCGAATGGCCAACGCCGCTGATGGGCGAGATCGAGCCGCGCTTTATGGCACTGCCGCCTGAATTGCTGCAGGCAACGATTGCGACACATCAAAAATATATTACCTTGACCGATGCGAATGGTGATTTTTCGCGTCATTTCATCGTGGTGTCGAACCGGCGCGTCGCACCGGCGCGCGATCGCGTTATCATGGCGGGTAATCAGCGGGTGTTGCGGGCGCGGCTTGGCGATGCTGAATTTTTCTGGAAACAGGATAAAAGCCGGAAACTAGATAGCTTCTTGCCGGCCCTTGCCGATGTCACCTTTTACGAGGGGCTTGGCACGATGCATGATAAAGCCATGCGTCTGGCGACACTGGCCACGGCCATCGCGCCGCATGTGCCGGATGCCGATGCTGACATGGCGGCCCGGGCCGCAGAATTGGCCAAGGCTGATCTTGTGACTGGCATGGTCGGGGAATTTCCTGAATTGCAGGGGATTATGGGCGGCTATTATGCAGCAGCAAGCGGCGAGGATGTCAGGGTTGCGGCAGCTGTTTCCAGCCATTATCGCCCACAAGGCCCATCCGATGCGCTGCCGGACAGTCCCGAGGCTATGGTGGTCGCGCTGGCCGACAAGCTGGATACGTTGGTCGGGTTTTTTGGCATTGATGCCAAGCCAACCGGATCGAAGGACCCGTTTGCCTTGCGTCGTGCGGCACTTGGGGTCATCCGGATTATCGTTGATGCCGGTCTGACGGTGCCGCTTGCCAAGCTGCTCGATGCGGCGGCCAAATCCTATGGGTTTGATGCGGTTGATACCGAGCTTTTGCCCTTTGTGCGAGACCGGTTGCGTGGCTATTTGCGCGACCAGAACATGCGGCATGATGTGGTCGCCGCAGCGCTGGCAGATGACGGTGGCGATGATGTCTGTTTAATGGCCAAGCGAGCAGAGGCCTTGGCGCAATTCTTAGCCGGTGACAATGGCGCAGGGCTGGTGGCCGGTTGGCGCCGGGTCAGCTCGATCCTTGCCGCGGAAGAGAAAAAAGCCGGATCATCATTTGTGCCGGAGACCGATGCAACCCTGTTCAACGAGATCGAAAAAGCGGTCTTTGACCGGTTGGCATCAATCCCCGATGGGGCGGCCGGCATTGGGCAACAGCTGACCGCGCTTGGGGCGTTACGCGAACCGATTGATGTGTTTTTTGACAAGATCATTGTCAATGATGATGACGCGGCAATCCGCCACAACCGGTTGGGCTTGTTGGCGATGGTGCGGGCGCGCATGCTGGCGGTGGCGGATTTCACCAAATTGGAAGGGTAGGCCGTTATGACAAAATGGGTGTACAGCTTTGGCAAGGCCGGCACGGATGGTGATGCCTCATTGCGGGACTTGCTGGGGGGCAAGGGGGCCAACCTTGCCGAGATGAGCGGGATTGGCCTGCCGGTGCCACCGGGTTTTACCATCAGCACCGAAGTCTGCACCTATTTTTATGATCATGATAAAAGCTATCCGGCTGATCTACAGGGTCAGGTGCGCACCGCCATCGCCAGGATAGAAGATGAAACCGGCTGTCGGTTTGCTGACGCGGCCAATCCGCTGTTGGTGTCGGTCAGGTCTGGTGCCCGTGCGTCAATGCCGGGGATGATGGACACCGTCCTCAATCTTGGACTGAATGATGCAACCGCGGCCGGCCTTGCCGCGCGGGCTAATGATGCGCGCTTTGCCTATGACAGTTACCGGCGCTTTATCCAAATGTATAGCGATGTAGTGCTTGGGGTCGATCATGGTATTTTTGAGGATGCCCTTGAGGATTTGAAAGCCAAGCGGGGTGTCTTTGACGATGTCGATCTGACTGGCGAAGACCTTGAAAACCTTGTTGAAACCTACAAATCGATTGTGCTGGACGAGGCCGATGCGGCATTCCCGCAAGACCCGTGGGACCAGCTGTGGGGTGCGGTTGGCGCGGTCTTTGCTAGCTGGATGAATACCCGGGCTATCACCTATCGGCGGCTGAACAACATTCCGGCGGCGTGGGGCACAGCGGTCAATGTGCAGGCAATGGTTTTTGGCAATATGGGGGATGATTGCGCGACCGGCGTTGCGTTTACCCGTGACCCGTCAACCGGCGAAAATAAATTTTACGGCGAATTTTTGATCAACGCCCAAGGCGAGGATGTGGTTGCCGGTATTCGCACGCCGTTACCGCTGACCCGAGACGCGCGGGAAAAAGGTGATGGTGTTGGCCCGTCAATGGAAGAGGCGATGCCCGCCGTGTTCGCCACACTTGATACCGTGCGGCACCAGCTTGAGTCGCACTATCACGACATGCAGGATATTGAATTTACCGTGCAGCAAGGCGTGCTTTATATGTTGCAGACGCGCAGCGGCAAGCGCACCGCCGAAGCGGCGATCCGGATGGCTGTCGAGATGGCCGAAGACGGCCTGATCAGCCGGGACGAAGCGCTATGCCGGATTGATCCGAACAGCTTGGATCAGCTGTTACATCCCACGCTTGATCCCAATGCTGAAAAAACTGTGCTGGCCCGCGGCCTGCCAGCCTCGCCCGGGGCTGCTTGTGGTAAGATCGTGCTAAGCGCTGATCGGGCCGAGGATATGGCTGCATCGGGCGAAACCGTCATATTGGTGCGGCTGGAAACCAGCCCGGAAGATATTCACGGTATGCATGCTGCAGCCGGCATCCTGACCGCGCGCGGTGGGATGACCAGCCATGCGGCGGTGGTGGCCCGCGGTATGGGGCGGCCATGCGTGTCGGGGGCCAGTGACGTGCGTTTTGACGAATCGACAGGCAAGGTCTTTATTGCCGATCAAACCCTTGTTGAAGGCGACATTATTACCATCGACGGCGGCAGCGGCGAGGTCTATGCCGGCCGTGTTGAGACCATCCAGCCGAAAATGTCAGGTGCATTTGCCGAAATTATGTCATGGGCTGATGCAGCGCGCCGGATGGAGGTGCGGACCAACGCAGAAACCCCGACCGAGGCGCGAGTAGCGTTGAGATTTGGCGCCCAAGGCATTGGTCTTTGTCGAACCGAACATATGTTCTTTGACGAGGCACGGATCGTTGCGATGCGTGAAATGATCATGGCGAGCGATACCGTTGGTCGTGAAAAGGCGCTGGCCAAGCTGTTGCCGATGCAGCGCCGCGACTTTGAAGAATTATTCACGATTATGGGGGATTTGCCGGTCACCATCCGGCTTCTTGATCCGCCGCTTCACGAATTTTTGCCGCATTCGGCCGATGATTTGGCCGAGGTTGCGGCGGCCGCTGGGGTCACGATTGAAACCGCCCGCCAACGCGCGATCAAGCTGAACGAGACCAACCCGATGCTTGGCCACCGCGGGTGTCGTCTTGCCGTGACCTATCCGGAAATCTGCCGTATGCAGGCGCATGCGATTTTCGAGGCTGCCTGTAATGTGGCCAAGGCGACCGGCAAGGCCCCAGTGCCTGAAATCATGGTGCCGCTGGCCGCAACCGCGCGCGAAATTGAATTTTGTAAGGCAGAAATTGATGCGGTTGGCGCAGCGGTGATGGCCGAAACCGGTGTGATGGTCAGCTATCTGACCGGTACCATGGTCGAATTGCCCCGCGCTGCGATTTGTGCCGATGATCTGGCTGTCGTGGCCGAATTTTTCTCATTCGGTACCAATGATCTGACCCAAACCTCGCTAGGGATCAGCCGCGATGATGCCGGATCATTCCTACATGAATATGCGGCCAAGGAGATTTATCCGGTTGATCCGTTTATCTCGATTGATCCGGTCGGTGTTGGCACCTTGGTCGAGATGGGTGTCGTGCGCGGCCGGATGACCCGGCCTGACATCAAGCTTGGTATTTGTGGTGAACATGGCGGCGATGCTGCATCGATTCGCTTTTTTGAACAGGTTGGGCTGGATTATGTGTCCTGTTCGCCCTATCGGGTACCAGCGGCACGGTTGGCGGCGGCACAGGCCAGTATCCACACCCGCCGCGCCACGGCCACATCCGGCGCTTAAGGCCAGCCATTTGGCCAGCCATCGTCTTGGCAAAAAATCTTTTTGGCAAACAAAAAGCCGGCGATATGCCGGCTTTTCCTCGGGTCGCCCACTAACAGATGGCGCCCCTGACTGTGGGTGATATGCCTATTTAATGCCAAGGCCGCCAAAACGCTTGTTAAAGCGGGCCACCTGACCACCTGAATCAACGATCCGGTGCTGGCCGGTCCAGGCCGGATGGGTCTTTGGATCGATGTCCAGCTTCATCACGTCACCTGGCTTGCCCCATGTTGAACGGGTCTTATGCTCGCTGCCATCGGTCATTACCACGGTGATTTCGTGATAGTCAGGATGAATGTCTTTTCTCATACCGGTCTCCGGGGTCAAACTTTGATGTTCACGCTTTTCGGCAGGTCGACCTGTTGCGACATAATCGGCCTCGCCTAAGCACAGCCGAGGTGGTATATCCCCTCTGGCAATGATACGCAAGCCCTTCTGTGCGGGAAAATATTGTTTCCGTTGGGCCCATTCGACGAAGACAGGAGTAAATATGCCACGCGGGCAGCTTCAGCCACCACCGGACGATAGCAGCGACACGCCTGATCTCGCGTCCGTGGCGCGCCGCTATAGCAGTCGTCAGCTGCTGACCGTGTTCTGGCCCTATTTGCGGCCGCATCGCGGGCGTATCGTGCTGGCGGTGCTGGCGCTGACGATGGTTGCGGGCGCCTTGCTTGGTATGGGGCGCGGTCTTGCCTATCTGGTGGATCAGGGGCTTGGCCAACGTGACCCCGACCTGTTGGACCGGGCGGTTCTGGCAACGGCGCTGATTGCGGCGGTGCTGGCATTTGGTAGTTATTTGCGTACCAGCATGGTCAATAAGATCGGTGAAATCGTGCTGGCTGATATTCGCAAGGCGGTATTTGCCCATGCTGTCACGCTGTCGGCCGGATGGTTTGAAACCGCGCGGACCGGCGATGTGTTGGCACGGATCACCACCGATACCAGTATTGTGCAGACGGTGATGACCTCGACCTTGTCAATGGCGGCACGCAATCTGCTGCTGCTCGTAGGCGGGTTGGTCATGGTGGTGCTGTCCAGCCCGAAAATGTCGCTGGTGGTCCTGGTGGTTGTGCCGCTGGTGGTTGTGCCACTGATTTTCATGGGCCGCAAATTGCGTGCGGCGTCGCGACTTGCCCAAGACCGGCTTGGGGATGTTGGTGTCGAGGCGGAGGAAACATTCAGCGCTATCCGCACTGTTCAGGCGTTTGGCCGGGAAGGGTTTCGCCGGACAATCTTTGATGATCGTGTCGATGCGGCACTCAACGCCGGATTGGCACGGGTGCGCCTTCGCGGCATGTTAAGCGGCGTTGTCATTTTCCTCGTCTTTACCGGTATCGGGGTCATCCTGTGGATCGGGGGGCAGGATTTGATGGCAGGGCGAATCACCGCGGGTGATTTGTCATCGTTTATTTTCTATGCGTTTCTGGTGGCAAGCTCGACCGGATTTTTATCCGAATTGGCTGGTGACCTGCAACGCGCGGCCGGGGCCGCCGAGCGTATTGCACAATTGCTGGACACCAAGGCGGCACTGTCAGTTGTGGCGCGACCACAACCGATCAATGAAGCGGCGCCGATTGCCTGTGAATTTACCGCGGTCAGCTTTGCCTATCCGGCTGCAGTGAACCGGCCGGCGTTACGCGACATCAGCTTCCAGATCAAATCCGGCGAACGGGTCGCCATCGTCGGGCCCAGCGGTGCCGGCAAGTCGACGCTGTTTCATTTGTTGTTGCGGTTCTATGATCCTGGTGCGGGGATCATCCGGATTGGTGGCAATGATCTACGCGACCTGGATTTGACGGCGCTCCGTCAGCATATCGGTTTGGTGCCACAGGATACCGGGCTGTTTTCGGCAAGCCTGCGTGACAATATTGCGTTTGGCCGCCCCGATGCCGATGACGCGCTGATTATCGATGCGGCGCAAAAAGCCCAAGCGCATGATTTTATTACCGCAATTGCGGGGGGCTATGATGCCTTTGTCGGTGAAAAAGGCGTGCGGCTGTCAGGCGGGCAGCGGCAGCGCATTGCCATCGCCCGGGCGATTCTGCGCAACCCCCGATTATTGCTTCTAGACGAGGCGACAAGTGCGCTTGATGCCCAAGCAGAAGCTGCTGTTCAACAGGCTTTGGAAAATTTGATGCAAGACCGCACCAGTTTGGTGATCGCCCATCGGCTGGCAACGGTGGTGCGTGCTGACCGGATTTTGTTGATGGATCGTGGGCGGCTGGTGGCGGTGGGCACACATCAATCGCTGCTGGCAGACTCGGCACTCTACCGTACCTTGGCCGAATTGCAGTTTTCGGTCCCGTCCAATCCGCTGTGATAGCCCGACTATAGTCAATCCTTATTGCCAAATTTGCCAATGATCCAGCGCTCGAGATCGGGGGATAACCCGCCAAATTGGGCGGTGATGCGCGGCGCATCCGGGTTATGAACAATGCCGGCAATTGTCGCGTCCCACCGGCTTTCGGTGGTGCCGTCTAGCTGTAGCCACAAGCTGGCAGCATTATCGGTAAAGCCGGCATTGGCCAATCTCAGCGCAAATTGCAAGTTGCCGACAACAGGTGGTTCGCCGGCGGCCGCCAGACGGATATCGGCCAGTCGTCCAGTTCGGGCCGCAAAATCCACCATCAGAAGGCCAGTACCGTCGAGCCGGATGGCACTAGCGGCGTCATAACAGCCGCATAAAGCGGCAATGCGGACCGGGGCCAGCACCGCGGTCCGGTCGGCATCATCACTATCGCGGAACGGAACGGTTGATGCGTGCCAGTGATAGCCATCAGCCGGATCAAATCCATTCCCTTCCGACAGCGCCATTGGTGCGATGCCGGGATTGAACAGGCCGGACTGGGTCCACGCACGCGGGGTGACAGCAGCATAAAGACCGATCACCTCGTTTGGCTGGGCTTGATCGATCGCGGGCTTGTAAGGCGGGTGGATGTCCGCGGCGCGGTCGCCTAAACGGTCGGGGCTTGCCAGTATATAATTGTCGGTCATCGCGGCGGGAAGGCGAGCGTTGCCTATCAGTTGATCTGGTCGGCGCAATGATGTTGATACCAAAGCGTCTTCCAGCGGCATGCAGGCGCTATAGGCGGCGGCGATAATCACCACCAGAAGAGGCCCTGAAGATAGGCCGCGCTGCGGCCGTTCGATTGCGCCGCGGCTGGCCCTGTTTGCGATGGTGTGGCGCGGCGCTGGCCACTGTCCCGTTTTCATGCGAAAGGATAGGCCGAAAGTATAATTGCCAACAAGCCAACACCGGTTACCGGCTCGCCAGACCCATCTGGCGGTGCAGAGCTTGGCGCTATCAGGGCGGGTTAAAAACGGCTATTTCAACGTTGCGCGTTGGGTGATTTTGAGTTCAATCCGCCGGTTCACCCGCCGTGCATCATTGGTGTCACGACTATCCAGCGGCTGAAATTCGCCATAGCCAGCGGCGGCAAGGCGGTTGGCCGGCAGCCCTTGGTCGCGTAAGAACCGCACCACCGACAAGGCCCGTTCGGTTGATAAATCCCAATTGTCACGATAGCGGCCAGCCCGCAACGGAATATTGTCGGTGTGGCCGTCAACCTGAAGAATCCAGTTGATATCGTCGGGGATTTGAATGGCAATATCGGTCAGGGCGACAGCCAATTGCGCCAGCTGCTGGCGGCCGTCCGTGCCGATTTCGGCTTGGCCTTGGGCAAATAAGACCTCGGATTGGAAAACAAACCTGTCACCAACAATCTGCACATCGTCACGGCCTTTCAGCACATCGCGAAGACGGCCGAAAAATTCCGATCGAAAGCGCTGTAATTCTTGCACGCGGCTGGCCAGCGCGTTGTTCAGCGATTTGCCCAAATTGGCGATCGCCACCTTGTCTTTTGCGGCTTGCTGTTCCTTTTCACCAAGCAGGGCGGTCAATTCTTCAACCCGCATACGCACCGCTGCAAGGGCGGCGGTTAATTGCGCGACCTCGGTTTTGGACGCGGTGGTTTCGGCCTGCAGTGATTCAATCATGCGTTCCGCACTTTGTTTTTGTGCTTGGGCGAGGGCAAGCTGCCCTTCGGCGAGCTGTAACGCGCCGAGGCGCGCGTCAAGACTGGCCTTGGCGGCGGCCAAGGCCGCCTCGGTATCGGCCTGCTGGCGCGCCAGCTTGTCAATTTCTGTATTGCGGGTGGCAAGAGCCGTTTGCAAGCTGGCCAGCTGTGCTTGCAGGTCATCGCGTTGGCTGTTGCTGGCATTTAATTGCGCGGTAATTTGTGCCAAATCAGCCGCCAGCGCAGCACTGGCGCGGCGCTCCAGGCTGAGCAATTCGCCGAGCGAAGCGAGCTGTTGGCGCATTTCTCCCAGCGTTGCATCCTGCCCCGATACCCGATAGGCCAGATTGACCTGTACCAGCACAAAGACCATCAACACAAAGATGATCACCATAAGCAAGGTGGCCAGCGCATCGACAAAGCCGGGCCAGGTGAAATTTTCGACGCGGCGGGCATTGCCGATGCGAGCCAGGGCCATCGTGCCTACTCCGTCCGGTTGCGGCCGGTTTTAACAGCCAGTGATTTGCTGATGGCTGCCGACAGGCCACGCAATTCACTGGTGATTGTCCCGGTTTGGCGGTCGCGGTCGTTCCGCAAATCGTCTGACAGTTGCAAGATATTGGCGTTCAGCTGAGCAAGATGGTCGCGCATGCGCCGGTCATCGGACAGGGTTTCATTCAATTGGGCCAGCGTGCCGGTCACCTTGACCATCTGGTGAATCATCCGGTCGCGGCCGGCCTCGCTTCGGGTGATCGAGTCCGACAGGCTGATCAGGGCGCGGGCCGCTTCTTCGCTCATGCCGCCGGCCAGCGCTGCGGTGCCGGTGCCGCTGTTGCCGTCATTGAACCGGGCAAAGGCCGAAAGCCAATCTTCCAACTCATTGAAAAAACGGCCCATAGCCTGACCAAGCTGCAAGTCGAGGAAGCCAAGGATCAACGAGGCGGCAAGGCCAAAAAGCGATGATGAAAATGCAGTTGCCATACCCAATAACGGGGCATCAAGACCGGTCCGCAACTGGGTCATCATGGTTTCAAAATTCACCCCTTGGCCATCGATAGACGCCACAACCTGTCCAACCGCACCAATGGTCTGCAGCAACCCCCAAAATGTGCCAAGCAGCCCCAGAAATACCATCAACCCGATCATGTAGCGCGAAATTTCGCGCCCCTCGTCAAGGCGGGCGGCCACCCCGTCAAGCACCGATCGCAACGACAAGGCCGATAGATGCGCGTCATGCCGCGAGTCGGCCAGCATCGCATAGACCGTGGCCAACAACACCGGCCGCCGATGCGGGCTATCCAATTTACCGGTATTCTTGACCGTCAAAAGCCAGTCACGTTCCGGCATCAGCCGCAGGGTTTGGCGAATAATGTAAAGAACCCCGACAGCAAACGCGCCAAGAATCACCCCGTTCAACACCGGATTTCCCATAAAGGCGGTCGCAAACGGGCCAACCAACATGACTGCCAGCCCCGCGACCAGTGCCAAAAACAGGATCATGCGGAGAAGATAGCGTTTCGGGTTGGTTTCCATCGTCACATCTCCCAATTGATCGGCATCGCCGACAAAACCGGTCCGCATCAACGCGGCCGTGACCAGCTTTTGCAAAAAAGAATGGCAGGATTATGGAGATTGGCAAGTCCGGGCGAGATAATTTGTCGCCAAGCGGCGGTTATGATCCGCTGCGAGCTGTGGCCAAATGTTTCAGCAATGCGGCATGAATGGCCGGGTTGCCGGCGACCACGTCCCCGGTTTGCAAGGCGCGGTCGCGGGACGAAAAGTCAGACACAAAGCCGCCAGCTTCACGCACCAGCAAGATGCCGGCTGCAATGTCCCAACTGCTAAGGCCATGTTCCCAAAACCCGTCATAGCGGCCGGCAGCCACATAGGCAAGGTCGAGCGCTGCCGAGCCAAACCGCCTGACCCCGGCGCTGACCGCCATAATGGCCGATAATTCCTTGGTGAATTGTGCGTGGGTTGCGTCACTGCCATGACCAAGGAACGGAATCCCTGTCGCAAACAGCGACTCGGCCATCTGCCGCCGGCCCGAAACGCGCAAGCGGCGGTCATTGACAAACGCACCTGATCCGCTTTCGGCAAAGAAATATTCATGCCGCATCGGGTCAAACACCAGTCCGGCGCTGATTTTACCGCGGTCACGCACGGCAATCGAAATGGCGAAATGCGGTATCCCATGCAGAAAATTTGTGGTGCCGTCGAGCGGGTCAACAATCCAGCAAGGGGCATCTGGGTCGGTACCGGCGGTGCTTCCGGATTCTTCCATCTCGAACCCCCAGTCGGGGCGCGCTTTTTGCAGTTCGGCCTTGATAACCCGTTCGGCATTCACATCGACTCGCGATACAAAATCGGCAGGCCCCTTGCGCGTTACCTGCAAATTTTCAACCTCGCCAAAATCGCGCAGCATTGCACGGCTTGCCGCGGTGGCCGCCTTGTGCATTACATTGATGAGGGCTGAACGGGTCGCCATTATGTTATCCTGTCGTCAGTTTGACTTGCGGTCTTGGTTGCCGGCCTTAGAGCCGACCGTGCGTGCGGTCAGCTCTTTGCCCGTTCTACATAGCTGGCATCTTCCGGCCGGACAACAATTCTTGTGCCGCTTTCGATATGCGGTGGCACCATGACCCTGACGCCATTTTCCAAAATGGCCGGCTTGTAGGATGACGATGCTGTCTGGCCTTTGACCACCGCATCAGCTTCGACAATTTGCATCACCACCGTGTCCGGCAGGTCGATCGAGATCGGATCACCTTCATGGCTGGACATGGTTACGATCATGCCATCTTGCAAAAAGGCGGCCCGTTCGCCGACCATATCGGCGCTGATGCTGATCTGTTCATAGGTTTCGGGGTGCATGAAAACCAGCTGTTCGCCATCGGCATAAAGAAAGGTGCATTCTGCCTCGTCAAGGATCACCCGTTCAACCGTTTCTGACGAGCGGAACCGCTCGTTCAGTTTGGTGCCATCCCGGATATCGCGCAATTCAATCTGGGCAAATGCGCCGCCTTTTCCCGGTTTAACATGGGCCACTTTGACCGCGGTCCAAAGACGTCCGTTATGTTCGATCACATTGCCGGGCTTGACCGCATTTCCGTTCAGTTTCATCGCTGTTGTCCTTTGTTATGGCCGTGATCGGCACTATGCCGCCAAGCCGAGTCCGACATCGTCGGGGGTTAGAGATGCTTTGCCAACGCTGCCGCATTATCCAGCATGCGGCATGAAAAGCCCCATTCATTGTCATACCATGCCAGTACGCGGACAAGGCGCCCATTCAGAACGCTGGTCTGGGTCAGATCGGCAATCGATGAATGTGGGTCATGATTAAAGTCAATCGATACGAGCGGCCGGTTATTGATGCCAAGAACGCCTTTCATCGGCCCGTCAGCAGCGGCCTGCAACAACGCGTTGACTTCGTCAACACTGGTGTCGCGGCTACTGTTAATCACCAGATCTACCACCGATACATTCGGCGTTGGCACGCGAATGGCCGACCCTGTCAGCTTGCCGTCAAGCGCCGGTAACACAACGCCAAGCGCCGATGCCGCGCCGGTTGATGTCGGGATCATTGACAAGGCCGCACCGCGCGCCCGCCGCAAATCCTTGTGGCTGGAATCAAGCGTTGGCTGATCACCGGTATAGGCATGGATCGTGGTCATGTAGCCGGCATCGATTCCCACCCCGTCGGCCAGTACCTTGGCCACGGGGGCGAGGCAGTTGGTCGTGCAGGATGCGTTTGAAACAATGTCCGCATCAGCCGTCAAGGCGGCATCATTGACGCCATAGACGATCGTCGCATCGGCATTTTTGCACGGCGCTGACACCAGCACTTTTCTGGCACCCGCGGCCAGATGCGCCGCCGCAGCGTCACGGTTGTTGAACTTGCCGGAACATTCAAGAACAATATCAACACCATAGCCGCGATGCGGGATGTTGGCGGGGTCACGCTCGCGGCTCATATGGATTTTGCCTCGGCCGATATCCATCCAATCCGCACCGATGGTCACGCCATCAACCGCCCGCCCATGAACCGAGTCAAACTCATATAAATGCGCCGAGGTTTCAACCGGCCCCGGACTGTTGATCAGCACGATCTCCATATCATCGCGCTGCAGTTCTTTGAGGGCCCGCAGGGTCATCCGGCCAATTCGGCCAAATCCGCTAATCGCCAGTCTTATGGTCACTGTTTTTGCTCCTTTGTTGGTCGGCAGTTATATCCCGCCGCGGCGTCTTTTTCAGTTTGAACTATGGCTTTTCTATCAGGCTGATGGCAGCAGTGACAGCAGCATCGGCGGTAATGCCGAAATGCTGGTAGAGATCATCGATCGGCGCTGACGCCCCAAAGCCGGTCATGCCGATAAAGTGATCATTGCTGCGTAACAGCCAGTCCCAGCCTTGCCGGATTCCGGCCTCGATGACAATCCGCGGGGCGGTGCCAAGAACCGCATCACGATAGGCGTCAGATTGGGCAGCAAAAAGATCAAGACAAGGCACCGACACCACCGCAGCGGCAATGCCAGCGGCGGCCAGGTTGCGTTGCGCGTCACGTGCAATAGCGACCTCGGATCCAGATGCCAGTAAAGTGATTTGCCGTGGCGCATCACAGTCGACGGCAACATAGGCGCCTTTGGCGGTTTTGTTATCGGTCATGTCGCCATGCCGGAATTGGGCCAATCCTTGCCGGCTTAGCGCCAAAACCGATGGCGCATTGGCCGTTTCAAGCGCTGTCTGCCACGCTTCGGCCGTTTCGACCGCATCGCCTGGGCGGAACACCAACAGGTTCGGTATCGCCCGCAACGCGGCCAAATGTTCAACCGGCTGGTGGGTTGGCCCGTCTTCTCCAAGCCCGATCGAATCATGCGTCATCACATAGATCACGCGCTGGTTCATCAGCGCTGATAGGCGCATCGATGGGCGGCAATAATCGGTGAACACCAGAAAAGTGGCACCATAGGGAATCAGGCCGCCATGCAGCGCAATGCCATTCATCGCCGCGGCCATCCCATGTTCGCGCACCCCATAATGAATGTAGGTGCCAGCATAATGGCTATGGTCGAAAACCGTATGCGCGGCAACTTTAGTATTGTTGGATCCTGTCAAATCGGCCGACCCACCAAATAACGCCGGACAGGCGGGCAGGATGGCCTCGATCGCCTTTTGGCTGGCGACCCGGGTGGCCAGTTTTTGCGGGGCGGCGGCAAGGGCGTTTTTCCAATCGACAACCGCGGCGCCAACCGCCTTGTCGATCTCGCCGCGCATGGCCTGATCGAAAGCGGCATGATGGGGGCTGGCGGCGTGGCGGTCTTGCCATGCGCTAAAGGCATCATGTCCACGCGCCCCGGCGCCCCGCCATGCGGCGGTAATGTCAGTCGGAATTTCGAAGGGGGCATGCGGCCAGTCCAGCATGTTGCGGGCCGCGGCGATTTCGTCAGCCCCCAGCGGGGCGCCATGCACGCCCGATGTGCCTTGCTTGTTGGGCGCACCAAAGCCGATCACCGTTTTGCAGCGGATCAGGCTTGGCCGGTCATCTGCCTTGGCGGCGGTAATGGCGGCGGATACCGCATCCATATCATGCCCGTCAGCGGTCAGCACCTGCCATCCATAGGCGGTAAAGCGGCCGCTGATATCATCCGACACAGCAAGGCTGGTATCGCCGTCAATCGAGATGCTGTTGTCATCAAACAGCACAATCAACCGACCTAGCCGCATATGGCCAGCCATTGATGCAGCCTCGTGGCTGACGCCTTCCATCAAACAGCCATCACCAGCGATCACATAGGTATGATGATCGACAAGATCATCGCCGAATCGGGCGGCGAGATGCCGTTCGGCCATGGCCATCCCGACCGCATTGGCGATCCCTTGACCAAGGGGGCCGGTGGTGGTCTCGATTCCCTTGGCGTGGCCATATTCCGGGTGACCGGCAGTCCGCGCGCCAAGTTGGCGGAACCGGCGCAACTCGTCGATTGTCATATCACTATAGCCGGTCAGGTGAAGCAGCGCATAGATCAACATCGAGCCATGCCCGGCTGATAATATAAACCGGTCACGATCCGGCCAGTCCGGGTTGGATGCATCAAATTTTAGATGGTCACAAAATAATGCAGTTGCGGCATCGGCCATACCCATCGGCATGCCCGGATGACCGGAATTGGCGGCTTGAACGGCATCCATAGTCAAGGCCCGGATGGCATTGGCCATCTGCTGGCGTTGGGGCATGTTGGGCATCGGGGTCTCCCTTGGGCCTTGGTAAAAAAAAGCGGGGCCGGCATCGCCCTGCGGCAGGTCACTATGCGGTGCTGTTGTCGAAGAATCAATCGGCGGCAATTTGCCTGCCTTGGGCGCATTCGTCAATGTGCCAACCACGATGATTCAAAGTGGTTGTTGGGCCGGTTCTGCGGCATGTGCAGATTTTCTCCTTTATTTCGTTTACGGAATCAGGCTAACTATGTTGGGTAACGTCTTAACTAGATGGGTAAAAAACCTGTCGCTAGCAATTGCGGTCAGCGCTTTTATCCCGCCTGTCATTTGGTATCAGGTTCACTGTAAATGGCGAGGATTGGCCGGTCATGACACGGTTGCAGCAAGCCGAACAGCAGCTTCACAATGCGCTTCGGGCATTAGAATCGGCGGTGGAATCGGCGGTGGAATCGGCGCTGACGCCGGACCCTGTCGAACCAGGGGCAGGGGACCGGACTGCCCTCGCTACTGAGATTGCCATGATCGAGGCCCGGCTTGGCGAGGCGATCGCGTTGATCGCTGCCGCTGACAAGGTGGGCGATGGAGGCGGGGCATGAGCCAGTCGGTCGTTACCATCAGGCTGAATGGCCAGCCGTATCAGATCGGCTGCGGCGCTGGTGAAGAAGCACATGTTGAACAGCTTGGGGTCGAGGTCGACAAGGTCATGCAGGATCTTGTTGCCGCCGTTGGCCAGATCGGCGAGGCACGGCTATTGGCCATGGTGGCGCTGATCTTGGCGGATAGGGTCAGCACGACATCTGCCACCAATGCCGTGCAGGCCCAAAACACAGCCGCCGACAACGCCGATGCCGAGGATCGGGCAGCGGCGGCAGTCGAGGCGGCAGCAAGCCAAATCGCCGCCCTTGCATCAAAGCTTGCATCGGCACCGGTTAAACCTTAAATGAGTAGGCAGGCGGTGACTGCTGTTTCGCGTTTGGTTTTTCAATCCCTGGGGCCATAATTTCTCTCTCGGGAGCTGCCACTGGTCGGGCCGTGGTCTGGCTATTGCGGCGCCCACCTGCAAAGCAGGTCACAGAGGATGTCTATACCGACGGTGCGTGTGGTTACCGCCGCCAGAAATGCTGTTAACCCACAAATGCTGT
>JAYOFA010000006.1:20760-95134 GCA_038116935.1 Puniceispirillum sp. (SeqCode)
CCGACGGTGCGTGTGGTTACCGCCGCCAGAAATGCTGTTAACCCACAAATGCTGTTAACCCACAAATGCTGTTAACCCACAAATGCTGTGAACCAAGGCGCCAGGGCTGATGTCAATGCCGATAATCATCGATCATCATCACACGCCCGATCCCGCTGCCGAAAAACAAGCAGCCCGCAAAAAAGCACTATCAGTGCGGCAAAAACTGGCGCAAAACAATGCCGAGACAGCCGTTCATCTTGCGGCGCATGTTGATGACCTTGTCGCCTGCTACGGAACTGGCAGCTATGCTGGTTATCTTGCTATTCACAGTGAATTATCGCCAGCTTTGTTGCTTCAAGCCTTGGTTGATCGCGGTGTGCCGACGGCCTTGCCGGTAACACCAGAAGCCGGACAGCCGTTGCAGTTTTTGGACTGGCGTCCGGGAGACAGACTTGTCGATGGGCGTTTTGGGACAAAGCAGCCGGTGGCTGGCGCGGTGCGGGTGCGGCCGCATGTGGTGCTGGTGCCGCTGCTGGCGTTTGATCTGGCCGGGGGGCGGCTTGGCTATGGTGGTGGCTATTACGACCGCAGCATCGCCGCTTTGCGCGATGATGGGATGCCGGTTGTGGCTATTGGTGTTGGTTATGATGGGCAAAGGGTGGACAAAGTTCCGGTTGGCCCCTATGACATGCCGCTTGATGCGGTGCTGACCCCAGCCGGTCTGATCGGGGTATTATAGGCGGGTGGTACTGGTGCCGAACAATGCCGGTACAATGCCGGTACAATGCCGGTGCAGGCAAAAAGGACAGATATGACAAGGGTCTTGTTTCTTGGCGATATTGTCGGACGCGCGGCACGAACCGCGGTGATCGAGGCGTTACCGCAGCTGCGCGCTGAAATGGCGCTCGATTTTGTGGTGGTGAATTGCGAAAACGCCGCCGGTGGATTTGGGGTGACTCCTAAAATTTGCGAGGCGCTTTTCGCCGCTGGTGCCGATGTGCTGACAACTGGTAACCATGTGTGGGACAAGCCCGAAATTATTGACTATATCGCTACTGAACCGCGCTTGTTGCGCCCGGTGAACATGGTTGAAGGCACCCCCGGCAACGGTGTTGCCAAAGTGACTGACAGCAGCGGCCGGCGACTGGTGGTGATCAACCTTATGACCAACCTGTTTATGGCGCCGAATGATCCGGCTTTTGCGGCGCTTGACGGCGCGCTGGTGCGGAACAAGCTTGGCCGCGACGCCGACTTTATCATGATTGACGCGCATGGTGAGGCGACATCCGAGAAAATGGCACTTGGCCATTTGGCCGATGGCCGGGCCTCGATGCTGGTTGGCACCCATACCCATGTGCCAACTGCCGATCACCGAATCTTGCCGGGTGGTACCGCCTACCAAACCGATAGTGGCATGTGTGGTGATTATGACAGTGTGATCGGTATGGAAAAGGACGCCGCATCCGACCGGTTCCAGGGGCGTAGCGGGGCACGACTGTCGGTGGCGATGGGGCCGCCGACCTTGTGTGGCTTGCTGGTCGAGGCGGATTTGTCGGGCCGTGCGACGATGGTGACGCCGCTGCGCCGCGGTGGGGCGCTGGCCCCAACCTGACACGCTGCATCGCAAATCGCCGAACGCCGCTAATGTGCGGCTGAAAATATTGCGCCAGAACGGGCTATTAAGACTAAATATTATGCCAACACTGGCCCGGTTCAGGTTGATCTGCTATATAGCGGGCAGCCGGCCTATCTGATGGGTGCGCCGGACTAACTGATAACTTTCGTGTAACTGTTGTTGGAAAGACACCATGGCAGGCCATTCCAAATTCAAAAATATCATGCATCGCAAAGGGGCGCAGGACAAAAAGCGCGCCAAAATCTTTGGTCGGTTGATCAAGGAATTGACGGTAGCGGCGCGGGGGAGTGCCGACCCAGATTCAAACCCCCGCTTGCGGACCGCGCTGGCCGCGGCGCGCGCCGCCAATATGCCAAAGGACAATATCGAGCGCGTGCTAAAAAGGGCCGAGGGTGGTGAGGGTGAAAATTACGATGAAATCCGCTATGAAGGCTATGGGCCCGGTGGCACTGCGTTAATCGTTGAAACGATGACCGACAACCGCAACCGGACCGCATCCGAGGTGCGGGCGGCCTTCAATAAATATGGCGGTTCGCTTGGGGAAACCGGATCGGTCAGCTTTATGTTTGATCGGGTTGGGCAGGTGATTTATCCGGCCGATGCAGCCGACAGCGACACCATGTTTGAAGCGGCGCTGGACGCCGGCGCGGACAATGTCGAATCTGATGAAAGCGGCCATGAAGTGACCTGTGCGCCGGATGATTTCAATGCTGTGCGCGAGGCGCTTGAAGCGGTATTTGGTGCGCCTGAGGAATCGGGCCTTGTGTGGAAGCCGCAAAATCTGATCCCGGTTGATGAAGCTCAGGCCGCAACCTTGCTTAAACTTCTGGATGTGCTTGACGATAATGACGATGTGCAGACGGTATCGTCCAATTTTGATATTTCCGAAGATATCATTGCGAAACTGGCCTAGCTGGGGCTGATGGTGCGCGTGCTTGGCATTGACCCGGGTATTCGGAGTACCGGTTGGGGGGTCATTGCGTTTGAAAACAACCGCATGCGGCATCTTGGGAATGGCGCGATCCGGCCAAATCCAGCATTGTCCGATACCGAAAGATTGCGGCTGATCCATGATGGTTTGACCGCGGTGATAACCCAATACCAGCCCGATTGGGCCGCGATTGAGCAAATCTTTGTCGCCAAATCAGCCGCATCGGCCTTGCGCCTTGGGATGGCCCGCGGTGTTGGCTTGGTGGCCTGCGGGCAAGCCGGATTGGGAGTCAGCGAAATTGCCGCCCGCGCGGTCAAAAAAGCGGTGTCGGGCACCGGCACGGCCGACAAAAGACAGGTGCAAGACATGGTCAAGCGGCTGCTGGCGGTGGTACCGGACAATGCCGACTCTGCTGATGCGCTGGCAATTGCTATTGCCGCCGTGAATGAGGCTGGTCATGCCTTGCCCGGCGCGCTAGACTCGACCAGCGGCGGTTTGGCGGCGGCGATTGCCGCGGCGCTGGCGCGTGATGATGCCGGTAACGGGGGGGCAAAATGATTGCACAATTGCGCGGCCATATCCTGCATCAAGACCGGTCCGGGGTGGTGCTTGATGTTCAGGGCGTCGGCTATGCGGTGCAAATATCTGGGCGAACCGGCAGTATGATTGGCGATGATGGTGGCGAGGTTGTCTTGTTGACCGAAATGCAGGTGCGCGAGGACAGCATGACCTTGTTTGGCTTTGCCGACGTAGCAGAGCGTGATGCCTTTCGGCTGCTGATCACGGTACAGGGTGTTGGGGCCAAGGCGGCTATGTCGATATTATCAGTGTTGTCTCCCGATGAGTTAACCCATGCGATCATCGCCAAGGACAAGGCGATGGTGGCGCGTGCCGATGGTGTTGGCCCGAAGATTGCCCAGCGGGTGGTGAATGAATTGGCCGAAAAAATCGGATCAATCGAGAGTCTTGGCGGGGCGCTGACAATCGGAGTGGCAACTGCCGGTGCGGGAAGCGGCGATCGGGGCAGTGCCGGCGGCGCCGGGCCGATCAATGATGCGTTGTCGGCGCTGGTCAATTTGGGCTATGGCCGGGCCGAGGCGCATGCGGCGGTTTTACGGGCGCAAAAAACCGGTGCCGGTGATGATTTGTCGGCGCTGATCGCCGCCGCCTTGCAGGAGATGGGGCGATGAGCGGTGATAGCGAACGCCTGATCGGCGCTGATAGCCAGGAACGCGCAGACAATGCGCTTCGCCCCGCAGCGCTGGCCGAATTTATCGGTCAGGGGAATGGCCGGCGCAATCTGGAGACGTTTATCCATGCGGCGCGTGATCGTGGCGATGCGATGGACCATTGCCTTCTTCACGGCCCGCCCGGTCTTGGCAAAACCACCCTGGCACAGATTGTGGCGGCCGAATTGGGGGTTGGGTTTCGGGCCACATCCGGGCCGGTGATTGCCAGAGCTGGCGACCTTGCCGCGTTGTTGACCAATTTACGACCGCGCGACGTGCTGTTCATCGACGAGATACACCGTCTGGCGCCGGCGGTAGAGGAAGTGCTGTATCCGGCGATGGAAGATTTTCAGCTTGATCTGATCATCGGCGAGGGACCATCGGCCCGATCGGTGCGGATTGATCTGCCCCCCTTTACCCTTGTCGGTGCAACCACAAGGTCGGGCTTGCTGACCACCCCCTTGCGGGACCGGTTTGGGATCCAGATGCGGATGCAATTCTATGACGCTGATGAACTGGCCGAGATTTTGGCCCGACAGGCGGCCAAGCTTGGGTTTGATTTGGCCGATGATGGCGCCAGAGAGATCGCGCGGCGGGCGCGTGGCACACCGCGGGTCGCCGGCCGGCTATTACGGCGGGTACGCGATATAGCGGCGGTTGATGCGGCCGGTACCGTCACGGCAAGCGTTGCCGATGCGGCGCTGTTACGTCTTGAGGTTGACGCAAACGGGCTTGATCAGATGGATCGCCGGTATTTGTCGTGCCTTGCGACCTCTTATGGTGGCGGGCCGGTTGGGGTGGAAACGCTGGCCGCGGTATTATCGGAACAGCGCGATGTGCTTGAAGAGGTGATCGAACCCTATCTGATGCAAACCGGTCTTTTGATGCGTACCCCGCGAGGACGCTGTCTATCGATAGCGGGGTGGGACTATCTTGGCATGGCGCCGCCGGCGGCCGCCGCGCGCCAGCTTGATTTGCTGGCGATTGATACTGATCGTGGCGATGATGACAGCCTTGATCACAATCATCATGCCAATGCGGATAATGCCTAGGCCGGCATGACAGACAAACCGCCCCATCGCCGGTCAGCAAATCGCCTTGCCACCACGCCTGAAACCGCGCCTGGCACCATGCCTGACATAATGCCTGAAACCGGGCTTGACGGTTGGTTTGACGGTATCACCCATTGCTATCCGCTTCGTGTTCACTATGAAGACACCGATGCCGGTGGCATTGTTTATCACGCGCAATATCTGGCGTTTGCCGAGCGCGGGCGGTCGGCTTGGTTGCGCTGTGCCGGCATCGACCAGCCAGCGCTGCTGGCGGATGTTGGGGCGGGCTTTGTCGTACGGCGGATTGAAATTGATTTTCTGGCGGCGGCCGGGCTTGGTGCCACGATCGAGGTGCGTAGTGATTTGCTAAGATTGGGCGGCGCGTCGGTAAAACTGCAACAAACCGTGAAAAATATCGAAACTGGCCATATTCTTGCCCGACTTTTCGTTGACATAGGGTTCGCGATGTTACGGCATCAAACCGTACCGCGGGCCTGTCGCCTGCCGGCCGCGGTGACATCATCACTGGCCGGGCTGGTGGCGCCGGCTGACACGCAGACGTCTTGATCGGCGTCTTTTTGACTACTGTTGCGGAGAGAGCAGAAAGGTAATCGGATGGATTCAGTAGAGATGACGGTCACGCATTCAAGTACGGATCTCAGTATTCTGGGATTGTTTTTGGCGGCGGATCCATTTGTAAAACTTGTCATGTTGCTTCTCGTGCTGGCGTCTGTCTGGTGCTGGGCCATCGTTATCGAAAAAATCACCACCTTGCGCCGTGAACGCCGGCTTGCACAGCAATTTGAGGATGCGTTCTGGTCAGGCGGATCACTCGACAAGCTGTATGACGAAACCGGTGCCAACCCCAGGGATGCGCTGGCCACAGTCTTTGTTGCGGCGATGCGCGAATGGCGGCGGGCGAATGTACGCGGGCTTGCCGATGCGGCGCGGGCTGATTTGCGGGCATCGCTTGTCAGCCGCATTGACCGGTCGATGACCTTTACCATCACCCGTGAAATGGAGCGCATGGAACGAGGGATGAATTTCTTGGCCTCGATCGGGTCGGTGTCGCCGTTTGTCGGGCTGCTTGGTACGGTATGGGGGATCATGAGTTCTTTCCAATCGATTGCGCAATCGAAAAATACCAGTCTTGCGGTGGTGGCGCCGGGTATTGCCGAGGCGCTGTTTGCCACCGCCTTGGGCTTGGCGGCGGCGATTCCAGCGGTGATTGCCTATAATAAATTTGCCGGAGATTTGGAGCGGTTTGGTGCCAGACTAGAGACTTTTGCCCAAGAATTCAGCACGCTTTTGGCGCGCCAGCTTGATGAAGGCGGCAAATAATGGGTGCCGGTATCAAGCGTCCTGCTGGCGGGCGGCGGCACCGGCCGATGGGGGAAATCAACGTGACCCCCTTTGTCGATGTGATGTTGGTGTTGCTGATCGTGTTTATGGTAACCGCCCCGTTGCTGACGGTTGGCGTAGAGGTTGACCTGCCAAAGACACGCGCCGGTGCAATCAATGCTGATGCCGCCCCCTTGGTGGTGTCGATCAAATCGGATGGCCAGCTGTATTTGCAGGATGCGAATGTCGAGGCAGTGGCGCTGATCCCGCGCCTGAAGGCCATTTCCAACGCCAATCCGCAAATCCGGATCTTTGTACGGGGCGATGCGGCAGTGGCCTATGGTGAAGTGCTTGGGGTGATGGGACGTATTCAGGCGGCTGGCTTTGAAAAGGTCGCGTTGGTGGCCCGTCTTCCTGAACCGAAATAGCCGGTATCATTGCAGTAGAACGCAGGTCGTTAACAATGGAACGTCGGTCACTTGTCATGTCGGTAGGGTTGCATGCCAGCGTTGCATTGCTGGCATGGATTGGCCTGCCGAACCTGAAGCGTGACCTTCCCGATGAACAGCCTTTGGTTGTTATGGAGGTTGTGCAGACGGTGCCCAAGACTAATTTGACCGTTGGTGAAAAGCCACGCACGGCGAAACAAGACCAAACCCCGACCAAACGCCCAACGCCGCCGCCGCCAAAACCGCCAGCCCCCAAACCGCCAGCCCCCAAACCGCCAGCCCCCAAACCGCCAGCCCCCAAGCCGGCAAAACCGGCGGCCAAGGCGCCCGATGCGAAAGCCGAGGTGCTGCCTGAAAAGTTGCGGATCACGCCAAAGGCCAAACCCGCCGTGGCCCAACCGCCGGTGCCGCCCAAGCCAACGCCGAAAAAGACCGCTACCCAAAAGGCGCCAGAAAAGATGCCACAACCATCGCCGATGCGGGCCAACAAGTTAGCGCAAAGGAAGGCGCGGCAAGAACAGCAGGCCAAAACCTTGAGCGGGGTTATGCAAAACCTTGCGAAAGCGCGGGCGGTTGCCAAGGAAGCGGAAAAGGACAAGCGCGATAAAGAACGCAAAATAGCGGCAGAAAAATTGGCAAACAACCTGTCTGCGGCAGCAGGGCAGGCGGTGCGCGCCCCGGAAAAACCCGTTATCGGGCCGATGGGGCTTGATGACATTGATCGCATTCGCCAGCATGTATCCGGCTGCTGGTCGCCGCCAATTGGAACGGCGGGTGCAAACAGGCTTAATGTTGACATAATTGTCACGTTGGATAGGGATGGCAAAGTGTTGACAGCCGAGGTGGAAAACAAAATGCGGATGACCGTTGACCGAACATTCAGAGTGGCTGCCGAAGAAGCCATTCGCACGATGTTCAAATGTTCACCACTGCCGGTGCCGCCGGAAAAATACGAGCAGTGGAAAAGTTTTATTTTTGGTTTTGATCCGAAATTTTTGTCGCGTTGACAAAGCTGGCTTGGCGGGGCGATATCGGTGGGGTGGCGCCGGGCCACCCAAAACGAAAATGGATTTTGGCAAAATGAATTATGGCAAAATGAATTATGGTGGGGCGGATGAAGAGATGACAGGATCGAAGATCGGATCTGTGATACGGGTTGTCTTTCAAATCATCGGGGCGGTGTTGCTTAGCTTTGGGCTGTGGCAGAGCCAAGCGATGGCCCAATTGCGGATTGATATCACCGAAGGTCAGGTGGCGCCTACGCCGATCGCGATTGCAAATTTTACCGGCCCGAACGGCGAGGTGACCGACATCGGCAAGCAAATCGCCCGGGTAATATCTGAGGATTTGGAAAGTTCTGGCCTATTTGCCCCGGTCGATTCGGCGGCGTTTATCGATCCGCCCAAAGCCCCGTCAGTGCGGCCAAATTTCAACAACTGGACCCCGCTTGGCGTCAAGGGATTGCTTGTTGGTTCGGCCTATGTTGATGCCAGCGGCATGCTTCAGGTTGAATTTGTGCTGTGGGATGTGGTGATCCAACGTAACATTACCGGCGGGGGTGGCAATGCCGATCCGGTGGCTTTACGTCGTATTTCGCATCAAATCGCTGATTTTGTTTATGAGGAATTTACCGGCGATACCGGCTATTTCGATACACGGGTGGTTTATGTCGCCGAGTCAGGGGTGCAGAACCGGCGTCTCAAGCGGCTTGCGATTATGGATCAGGATGGTCACAACCATCAATATCTGACATCGGGTGCTGATCTTGTTCTGACCCCACGTTTTTCGCCAACGGCGAATGAAATTGCCTATCTCAATTATTTTAATGACGAGCCGAATGTCTATCTTCTTGAGATTACGACCGGCCGTACCGAGCGGCTTGGCACATTTCCGGGAATGACCTTTGCGCCACGCTTTGCGCCGTCCGGCGATAAATTGATTATGAGCTTGGCGCAAAATGGTATGACCGACATTTATGAGATGGACATGCGAACCCAAGCGATCAACCGGTTGACGCAATCGGCGTCGATCGATACCTCGCCGTCCTATTCGCCAGATGGCAAGCGGATCGTGTTCAACTCGGACCGTGGGGGCAGCCAGCAATTATATGTGATGGATGCGGATGGCGGTAATGTGCGTCGCATCAGCTTTAACGATGGCCGATATGCCACCCCGGTTTGGTCGCCGCGTGGTGACATTATCGCCTTTACCAAAATGGCGAATGGCCAGTTTTATATTGGCGTGATGAATGCCGATGGGTCGGGCGAACGGCTGCTGGCCAGCGGGTTCTTGGTCGAAGGGCCGACCTGGGCCCCGAATGGTCGGGTGTTGATGTATTTCAAACAAGAGCCATTCAAAACCGATGGTAGCGGCGGCGAAACCTATATCTATCGGATCGATATTACCGGCTTTAATGAAAAGCAGATCATCACCCCGTCTGATGCGTCGGATCCGGCCTGGTCGCCGTTGCTACGGTGACGCGAGGATGACGATGTGACACGCGACATAATTGCGGCAAGTTTTATCGGTTTTTCTGGCTTTTTGCCAAATTTATGGTTTCCATTCAGGGCGAATTGCGGTAATGACAAGAAATGATCACGTCGATTTATTTTCGACAGACTGGTCGTGCCTGTCATATGGTGGGGTGAGACGTAGCAGTGATGCCAACGTTCAGGCACAATAAATCAGTAGGACTATTCCATCCGGTACGCCGGAAAACATCCTTGGGGGTAAACTATGTTCCAACGACTCCTCGCATTGACAGCGGTTGCATTCCTGTTTGCGGCCTGTGAAACCGCGCCAAAGGCAACTGGTGACAGCGCGGCAGGCAGTGCTTCTGGTGGCACGTCAGCAGCCGCTAGTTCAAGCAGTTCAGGCAGTTCAAGCAGTTCAAGCAGTGCAGCTGCAACCGAAACGCAGATGAGCCCTGCAGATAAGTTGGCGCAGGTTGGCAATACGGTATTTTTCGCTTTTGACAGCGCCGAGCTGAGTGCCGAATCGAAAGACACGCTTGATCGTCAGGCCGCTTTCCTCAACGTAAATCCAACCTTGGTGGTGGTTGTTGAAGGTCATGCCGATGAACGTGGTACACGCGAATATAACTTGGCACTTGGTGATCGCCGTGCCGTTTCTGTGCGTGATTATCTGCTGGCCAAAGGGCTGAATGCGGCGCGGATCCGCACCGTGTCCTACGGTAAAGAGCGTCCAGCCGTTGTTGGTTCGACTGAAGAGGCATGGGCCAAAAACCGCCGCGCTGCAACGGTTCTGAACTAACATGTAAAATCGCCGAAAAGAGGCGCTTCGGCGCCTTTTTTTTTGCCTAATTTCTGCCTAAAACAATAGCTATCCTGATGTTGGTGTTGGTGCGCTCGGCGCCGTTTGATAATGATATAGGAACGTCTCGGATGAACAGACAGCTTGTTTTCCTGCTTGTTGCGGCGATGCTGATGCCGTTAGGTGCGGTGGCGCAAACCGCCGGTAACGATATCGCATCTGACAATACCAGCGCTTTGCTGACACGGCATCAACAGCGGATGGATATTCTTGAACAAGGGTTGAAAGAAATCCGTGGTGTTCTTGAAAAAGATCTACGCGATCTGCGGCTGAAGATAGATCAATTGGGGTCAAGTTCGGTCGAGGCCGGTTCAGCTCAGGGGGCTGATATCAACGCGTTGCGTCAGGATATTGAGCGTTTATCCGATATGTTGGTGACCACCAACCGGCGGATGGAACGCACCTTGGAAATCACCTCGGATACCGAATTTCGCCTGTTGCGGCTGGAAAAACGTGTGCAAACTCTGATGGCGCTTGGCGGGCCGGTGGGGTCTGACGTGGTTGTGCAGCAAGATACGATGCCAGCCGATGCGCCGGCCGATGTGAAGATGAGCCGTGACAGCAACAACGGCGTTGTCAGCTGGTCAGTCGATGCCAAGGCGCTGGACAGGGCCTTGGCAAAAAATCAAGAACCGCAAACCATCGATAGTGCGGTTGCTGCGGTCGACACGGCCAGTCAGCAAGCAACGAGTCGCCAAGAAACGAGCGGCAGTGGTCAGGCCGCCGGTGTTGCGGGGGGCAGTGGTGATGCGGTAAGCGGCGGTGCAGCCGCGGCACCGCAAACCGCCGCTGTGGTGCCCGAACCGGTAACCCCTGCCGCAGTGCCGGAGGTTTTGCCGGCGGTCGATGTGGAAGAACAATACCGATTTGCCCTTGGCCGGGCGTTGCAAAATGATCTTAGCGTTGCGGAAAAGGCGTTTGCCGAATTTCGGCAGTTCAATGCTGGCCATGCGCGTGAGGCTGATGCCACATTCTGGCTTGGCCGTGTGCAATTCATGCGAGGCGAATATGAAAAGGCGGCGCTGACCTTTACCGAATTCAATTCCGCCTATCCCGGTGATGCCAGGCTTGTTGATACGACGATGTGGATTGCCGAGTCGGTGTCGCATTTTGCGCCGCCTGAGCAGGCTTGTATGATTTATGCCGATCTGCCGCAATTGCTGGAAACACCCCCCGCGCCATTCCTTGAAAAGCTGGCAGAATTGCGTGATGCCGCCAAATGTAAGAGCTGACCACCGCGCCGCTGATGACGATGATTTTGCCGCCGCCTTGGCTGCCGCTGAGGTGGCGAACAGCCCGGCCTTTGTGACGGCGGTATCCGGCGGGCCCGACAGTACAGCGCTGGCATTGTTGGCCCAACGGTTTGCCACCCGCCACAAGCGTCGCCATCTGGCGCTGATTGTTGATCATGGTCTTCGTGACGGGTCGGCTGACGAGGCACGCCAGGTGCAGGTGCGCCTTGCTGATTTTGGGGTGGCCAGTCGCATCCAACCGATTATGGCCCGGCCGCCGACAGCGTCTATTCAGGAATGGGCCCGGCGTCATCGTCACGATCTGCTGGCCGCTGCCGCGCGCGCCGCGGGGGCGGTGGTGTTGTTTGGCCATCATGCTGACGACCAAGCCGAAACCGTGGCGATGCGTTTACAGCATCAATCTGGACTTGCGGGGATTGGTGGTATGCCGCTGCGCCGCTGGCATCATGATGTGTTGTTTGCCCGGCCGCTGCTGGGGTGGTGCCGGTCAGATTTGATCGCGGTTTGTGCGGCGCATGGCTGTGCCTATGAAACTGATCCCAGCAACCGAAACCAAATATTTGAACGGGTCCTTGTACGGCAGATGCTGGCCAAGATTGACCAGGGCGACGCAACCGGCCGGCCTGATGTGTCATCGGCGGGGCTTTGCCGGCTGGCCACCGCTGCGGGCCGTCTTGTCGGCCATCTTGACAAGGCAACAGCGGCGCTGTGCGACAGCGCCATCACCTGGCATCCGGCTGGCTATGCTGATTTTGACCCACAGCCCTTGTCGTGCTTGCCACAGATCGTTTGGTGGCATGTGATGCGCCGCGTTATCATGGCGATTGGCGGTGCGGCGTACGGCCCATCGGCGGCAGGTGGACGCGAATGTCGGGCCCGCCTTGATCTTGGGCGTGCGGCAACCTTGGGCGGTTGCCATTTTCACCCGGTCAAGCATGGCTACCGGTTGTTCCGCGAAACCGGGCGTCACCCGGAACAACGTCAAATCACCGCTGGAACGCCAATGGTTTTTGCCGGCTGCTGGTTGGTAGCCAGCCGGTGTGATGGGACCATCCAGCCAGCCGGTATCGCAACGGCAGATGCCGGCAGTACCACCCTGCCGCCCGGCTGGTGCAAATTGCCGCACCGCGCAAGACAGGCGATTCCTGTGGTAAGAACTCTTGACGGCAGGTTGGTTTACCCCCACTTAGAAGATGTGGTATATCAGGGATCGAAATGGCCTGTTCATGCACGACATCTGGGTATGACAAAAAGCCCTGTTTTCTTGACTGATCGACAAATAGGATAAATCTGGTGAACAATCTGGCACGCAATATCATTATCTGGCTTATTTTTGGCGCGGCGTTGATTGGCCTGTTCAATATGTTCCAGAATTCGTCATCGGGTCGGCCGACGGATCAGGTGGCCTATTCCGATTTCATTGCCCAGGTAAAGGCCAGGCAAATTGAAGAAGTCTTGATCGATGGGCGGAACTTGCGCGGGCAAGCCGCATCAGGCCGCGTTGTTACCAGTGTTATGCCGGAATCAACCGATGTTGTGAAAATCCTCGACGAAAATGATGTGCGGATCGTGGCCACCCCTGAAGGCGACGGCATGCCAAGCTTTTTTTCGATCTTGCTGTCCTGGTTCCCGATGCTGCTGTTTATCGGAATATGGATCTTTTTCATGCGGCAGATGCAGGGTGGATCGCGCGGCGCGATGGGCTTTGGTAAGTCGCGCGCCAAATTGTTGACCGAACATTATGGCCGGGTGACCTTTGAGGACGTGGCCGGTATTGACGAGGCCAAGACCGAGCTTGAGGAAGTTGTCGAATTTCTGAAAGATCCCGGAAAATTCCAGCGTCTTGGTGGCAAGATTCCGAAAGGTGTGCTTCTTGTCGGGCCGCCAGGAACCGGTAAGACATTGCTTGCGCGGGCGATTGCGGGTGAAGCCAATGTGCCCTTTTTCACCATCTCCGGGTCGGACTTTGTTGAAATGTTTGTTGGCGTTGGGGCCAGCCGGGTCCGTGATATGTTCGAACAAGGCAAAAAGAATGCGCCTTGTATCATTTTCATCGATGAGATTGACGCGGTCGGGCGGCATCGTGGGGCCGGCCTTGGCGGTGGTAATGACGAACGCGAGCAAACCCTGAACCAAATGCTGGTTGAGATGGACGGGTTCGAGGCGAATGAAGGAGTGATCCTGATCGCCGCCACCAACCGGCCTGATGTGCTTGATCCGGCGCTGCTGCGCCCGGGGCGTTTCGACCGTCAGGTTGTGGTGCCAAACCCGGATGTGCTTGGCCGCGAAAAAATTCTTAAAGTCCATATGCGGAAAACGCCCTTGGCTGAAGGGGTTGAACCGCGGGTGATTGCGCGCGGCACCCCTGGGTTTTCCGGGGCTGATCTTGCCAATCTTGTGAATGAGGCAGCGTTACTGGCGGCGCGCAAGGGGCGGCGCACCGTGTCGATGGCCGAATTTGAAGAAGCCAAAGACAAGGTCATGCTTGGCTCCGAGCGCCGGTCGATGGTGATGACCGATGAAGAAAAGCGCCTGACCGCCTATCACGAGGCAGGACACGCGGTTGTCGCGCTGCATTGCCCGGCGTCTGACCCGATCCACAAAGCCACGATCATCCCGCGTGGGCGTGCGCTTGGGATGGTGATGCGGCTTCCCGAAGGCGACCGGATCTCGCTGGCCCGTGACAAGATTTACGCTGATTTGCGGGTCGCTTGTGGGGGGCGTATTGCCGAAGATATGATTTTTGGTCAGGACAAAATCACCACCGGTGCGTCATCGGATATTCGCATGGTCACCGATATGGCCCGGCGGATGGTGACCGAATGGGGCATGTCGGACAAGCTGGGTTTTCTGGCCTATAGTGCGGACGAGCAGGAAGTGTTTCTTGGCCGTTCCGTCTCGCAGCAGAAAAATGTAGCTGATGCAACGGCGTCAATTATCGACGAGGAAATCCGGCGGATTGTTGACGAAGCCTACACCGATGCGGAAAAAATTCTGAAAAAACACAAAAAAGAACTGGAACGTCTGGCGCAAGGTCTTCTCGAATTTGAAACCCTTGATGGGAATGAGGTCAAGATCATCGCTGAAGGGGGGACGCTGGTCCGCAAGGACGCGGATGACACCCCGGTTGATTCCAAGCCGAAACGGCGGCCACGGACTGGTTTGCCCGGATCTGGGCGGTCAAAAAAACCCGGCGGAGAACCGGCCTAGAACGGCGCCATAATCATGGACGACAACCCTACGATCACTTATAAGGCGGCGCCTCCGGTGCCGCCTTTTGCAACTGATAGCTGGCTCCGGCCGGTGGTTTGTGCATCAGGTACGAAAGCACTTGCTGGCGGTGTTGCGCGTTTTACCGACATTGACCTGCTGATGCGGCATGACGGCCGCTATGTTGTGGTGCGGATGGATTGTGACGATCTTATCGCCAGCGCCGATGATAGTAACCGCGCCGTCACCGCACTTGACCGTCTCATGGCGCCGCGTCCCGCCTTTGCCGGCCTTGATATGGACCGCCCGCATCTGATGGGCGTGGTCAATGTAACTCCTGACAGTTTTTCCGATGGGGGGCAGAGGCTGGCTCCTGCCGAGGCAATTGCGGCGGCCACCGCGATGCAGACCGCCGGGGCGGCGATTATTGATATTGGCGGCGAGTCAACCCGGCCGGGGGCGGCGCCGGTGACGCGAAATCAGGAATTGGCGCGGGTATTGCCACCGATCACCGCCTTGGCGCGGGCAGGGGCGACCATTTCCATCGACACCCGCCATGCTGATGTGATGCGCCGCGCGGTTGCTGGCGGGGCGTCGATTATCAATGACATCGCGGCCTTGCAAGGCGATGGAGCGCTTGCCGCCGCCGCTGCCAGCGGCGTCCCAGTGATCCTGATGCATATGCAAGGCGACCCGCAAACCATGCAGGACAATCCGGCCTATGAATTTGCACCGGTCGAGATTTACCGCTTTCTTGAGGCGCGTATCGCCGCCGCCCGTGCCGCCGGTATTCCCGATGCGATGATTGCGGTTGATCCCGGCTTTGGCTTTGGCAAGACCGTGCCGCATAACCTGCAGCTGGTGAACTGGCTTGGGCTGCTGCATGGCCTTGGGGTGCCGATATTGTTTGGGGCCAGTCGCAAGTCAACCATCGCGGCCCTGTCGGCCAATGAACCGGCGGATCGCCGCTTGCCAGGATCGCTTGCCCTGGCATTGGCAGCGTGCCGGCAAGGGGCGCAATTGATCCGGGTTCATGACGTCGCCGAGACCGCCCAAGCGCTGGCCATCGAGGTGGCTTTGCTGGCTGCAGACAGCCCGGCGGGGCGCTAAGTTTCGGGCCGTGTTGTTCCGGCGGTTCCCGCAACCGCAGGGCGTTTGACATCAAGGCTTGTTAACCGGGGGCAGGCTGCCCTATGGTGACATGATGCGGTGAAATAAATGCATACCGCATGATAAATGCAACAACGATGAGCAAAGGCGGAAATGGCAGGATTGTTTGGCACAGACGGGGTGCGCGCGCGTATCAATACCGGCCTGATGACCGCCGAGGCAGTGGTCCGGCTGGCATTGGCATCAGGACGCTGGTTTGTCGATAACAATAATCGGCGCGGCGCCGGTCGGCCAATTGTGGTGATTGGCAAGGATACCCGTTTGTCTGGCTATATGATCGAGGCGGCGCTTGTTGCCGGCTTTACCTCGATCGGGCTCGACTGCCGGTTGTTGGGGCCAATCCCGACACCAGCTGTCGCCCATTTGACACGATCACTTCGCGCTGAATTGGGGGTAATGATCTCGGCAAGCCATAACCCGCATCACGACAATGGCATCAAATTGTTCGGGCCGGATGGCTACAAGCTTGATGACCGGATCGAAACTGAAATTTCGGCCCTCGCTGCCGGATCGATCGAATTGGCTACTGCGGAAAAGCTGGGGCGGGCGCGCCGCATGTTGGACTCGGTGGGCCGTTATGTCGAATTTGCCAAGGCCACCTTGCCACGCCGGACACGTCTTGACGGGTTAAAGCTGGTCGTCGATTGCGCGAACGGGGCGGCCTATCGAACCGCGCCTGACACATTATATGAATTGGGCGCCGAGGTGGTGCCGCTGGCCATTACCCCCGACGGGTTCAATATCAATGACGGATGCGGCGCGGTGCATCCGGCCGCGATGGCCGCCGCCGTGGTGGCGCATGGCGCCGATGCCGGTATCAGCCTTGATGGTGATGCCGACCGGATCATCATGGCTGATGAACAGGGGCAGATTATTGACGGTGACCAGATTCTTGGCTGTCTTGCCTTGCATATGCATCGTCTTGGCCAGTTGCCAGGTGATGCTGTGGTGGGTACGGTGATGACCAACCGTGGCCTTGAAAAGCGCCTTGCCGCGGCTGGCATAACGCTGCATCGGACCGCGGTTGGTGACCGCTATATTTTGGAAAAATTGCGCGCCGATAATCTGCGGCTTGGGGCCGAGCCGTCAGGCCATATTCTGATGCCCGATATCAGCCGGTCTGGTGACGGACTATTGGCCGGGTTGCAAATGCTGGCCTTGTTGAAAGACGGTAGTGCGCCGGCAAGCCAGATATTCCATGCCTTCACACCATGCCCGCAACGGTTGGAAAATTTAACCGGGCTTGATCCAGCCATTCTTGAGGCCCCGGCATTCCAGGCAGATTTGCAGTCTATCGAGGCCGGCTTGGCAGGCCAAGGCCGGGTTCTGGTCCGCGCGTCAGGCACCGAAAGCCTGATCAGGGTGATGGTCGAGGCCGAAACCGACGCGCTGTTAACCACGACAATTGAAGCGGTAATTTTTCGTCTTCAGCAAGGCGCTTAATAAAAGCCATAAAAAACAATTAGGTAAATTGAGGTAAGATATTTCTCCTGTCGGTTTTTCCGGTGGTTGACTTGTCTTGCGGTTTTGTGCGATTGCTTGCGACGGGCCGCTATCCCCCAACGGATGGCAACATAAAATGTGAGATATGCTATGAAAACGCATCCGAAACCGGCCAGCCGTCCGGTCACGCCGTATTTTTCTTCCGGGCCAACCACCAAACGCCCGGGATGGTCGCCAGCCTCGCTTAACAACGCCTGCACCGGCCGTTCGCACCGTTCCAAACCAGCCAAAGACCGAATCAATGACGCCATGGCGCTGGCCCGCGATGTGCTTGGTCTTCCCGATGATTACCTGATCGGCATTGTGCCCGGATCCGATACTGGGGCTGTCGAAATGGCGATGTGGTCGCTTCTTGGCGCCCGCGGTGTCGAGGTGTTGGCATGGGAAGCCTTTGGCAAGGATTGGGTCGTTGATGCGGTCAGCCAATTGAAAATTGATCCGATCACCCGCACCGCCCCCTATGGCCAGTTGCCTGATCTTGACGCGGTAGATTTCAATAATGACGTGGTCTTTACCTGGAACGGCACCGCCGCCGGGGTCAAGGTCCCGCATGGTGACTGGATTCCCGATGACCGGGCCGGTCTGACCATTGCCGATGCGACGTCGGCCTGTTTTGCTATGGATTTGCCGTGGCGCAAATTGGATGTCGTGACTTTCAGTTTTCAAAAGTCGCTTGGTGGCGAGGCCGCGCATGGGGTGATGATCCTGTCGCCGCGAGCGGTAGACCGGCTCAATACCCACACCCCGCCCTGGCCAGTGCCAAAATTGTTCCGGCTGACCGCGAAAGGCGCCTTCAATAAATCAATCTTTGCCGGCGCGACGATCAACACCCCCTCGATGCTGGTTGTCGAGGATGCGATCGATGCCCTGACCTGGGCGAAATCGATTGGCGGCCTGCCTGCACTGATTGCCAGGTCTGAGGCCAGCCTTGATGCGGTGCGTGCTTGGATTGACACCTCGCCCTATTTTGATTTTCTGGCTGAAGACCCGGCCACCATTGCCAATACCGGTATCACGCTAAAAATTACCGATCCGTGGTTTGTATCGCTTGATGACGACCGTCAGGTGGCGATTGCGGCTGAACTTGACAAGCGGCTTCAGGATGAAGGGGTGGCTTTTGATGCCGCGTCCTATCGCGATGCCCCACCGGGAATCCGCATTTGGGCGGGACCAACGGTCGAGACCCGTGACGTTGCGGCATTACTGCCGTGGCTTGACTGGGCCTATGCCGAAATTTTGGCGACTGCCGACGTCGCTGCCTGATCCCATCTCTCCTTATATATAACGCCGGCCGGCGCGTCTGCCGGCTGGCTATTCCCGTATCATGTCGCGCGGTGTGCCCGCAAAAGGACAAGTGAAATGCCAAAAGTATTGATTAGTGACAAATTGAGCCCGCATGCCGCGACGATTTTTGCCGACCATGGTGTTGATGTTGATGTCAAGCCAGGCCTGTCGCCTGACGAATTGAAATCGATTATCGACCAGTATGATGGTCTTGCCATTCGCTCGGCAACCAAAGTCACCGCTGAAATTCTTGAGGCAGCGACCAATCTGAAAGTCATTGGTCGTGCCGGTATCGGTGTCGATAATGTTGATATTCCGGCGGCAACCAAGCGGGGTGTTATTGTCATGAACACCCCCTATGGGAATGCGGTAACAACGGCGGAACATGCGATTGGTATGTTATTGGCATTGGCACGGCAGATTCCCGAAGCCAGTGCGTCAACCCGGGCTGGTAAATGGGAAAAGTCACGCTTTATGGGTACCGAAATTACCGGCAAGACATTGGGGCTGATCGGGTGCGGCAATATCGGCACAATCGTGGCTGACCGTGCACAAGGTTTGAAAATGCGCGTTGTTGGCTATGATCCCTTTCTTAGCCTTGAAAATGCGACCCGCCTTGGCATTGAAAAGGTAGAGCTTGACGAGCTGTTGACGCGCGCCGATTTTATTACCCTTCACACGCCTTTGACCGATGCAACGCGCAATATCATCAGCGCTGACGCGATCAATAAAACCAAAAAGGGTGTGCGGATTATCAATTGCGCTCGTGGCGGATTGGTTGATGAGCGTGCCCTTGCTGCAGCGCTGAAAAGCGGCCATGTCGCCGGGGCGGCACTCGATGTGTTCGAGGTCGAACCAGCCACCGAAAATATCCTTTTTGAGATCGATAATGTCATTGCGACCCCCCATCTTGGGGCCAGCACCACCGAAGCGCAGGAAAAGGTCGCGTTGCAGGTGGCCGAACAAATGGCCGATCATCTGATGAAAGGCGCGGTGACCAATGCGCTGAATATGGCCTCGGTGTCGGCCGAGGAAGCGCCAGTATTGCGGCCCTATATGGCGCTTGGCGGTTTGCTTGGCAGTTTTCTTGGACAGGTTCAGGCCGAGGATGTCAGCAGCGTCACCATCGAGTTGGATGGCAAGGCCGCGGCGTTGAATCCCGAACCTGTGGCCGCATCCACATTGGCTGGTTTATTGGGGCCAGTCATGGAATCGGTGAATATGGTCAATGCGGCGGCGGTGGCCTCGGCCAATGGTATTGCGGTATCGACAGTGCGCCATGATCGGCAATGCGACTATGAAACCCTGTTACGGGTCACAATCGGGCATAAGGGTGGACACCGGACCATTGCCGGCACGCTTGTCGGTGGAAACAAGCCACGGATTGTCGAGGTGCAGCATATTGCCGTTGAGTCCGATTTTCCGCCTTATTTGCTGTATCTTCGCAATTACGACAAGCCCGGCTTTATCGGTGATCTTGGCAGCCTGTGTGGCAAGCATGGGATCAATATCGCGACATTTCATCTGGGACGCCGTGAAGAAGGCGGCGAGGCGATTGCACTGGTTGAAATTGACGGTGGTCTTCCCGCTGATATCATGCCGGAAATTCGCGCGCTTAAACAGGTTTTGCGGGCTGACGCGCTGCAATTTCCATCGGCGGCGTAGGGCCCGTGACAGCCGCCGGCTGGCGATCTGATGCCTTTTGTGCTGCCTTGTGCTGCCTTGGCTTTGTCTGCTATAACGCCCGCGATGTCCAATTGATTGCCTTGTCACGATGAAGCGGCAGGTAATGTCAGGTATGGCCGCGATTAACAAAGGCCGCGGCGCGCCTGAGTCAAGATAAAGGTTGTTTCATGGCAAATGTGGTTGTGATCGGCGCCCAGTGGGGTGATGAAGGCAAGGGCAAAATCGTTGACTGGCTATCAAGCCGTGCCGATGTTGTGGTGCGGTTTCAAGGCGGCCATAATGCCGGCCATACGCTGGTCATTGACGGGGTTGAATATAAATTATCGCTGTTGCCGTCGGGCATTGTGCGCCCTAGAAAATTATCGGTGATCGGCAATGGCGTGGTGATCGATCCGGCACATTTACTAAAAGAGATTGGCATTTTGCGCGACCAAGGTGCGACCATCACCCCGCAAAGCTTGCTTGTCTCTGAATCAGCGGCATTGATCTTGCCGGTACATCAGGCGGTTGATGCGGCGCGCGAGGTGATGCGCGGCAGTGGCAAGATTGGCACCACCGGGCGGGGCATCGGGCCTGCCTATGAGGATAAGGTTGCCCGCCGTGCTGTTCGGCTGGGAGACATCGCGCAAGAAGATGTGTTACGCGAAAAAATAGAGGCGTTAAGCGCGCACCACAATGTCTGGCTGGCGGCTGCCGGCCAACCGTTGGCCGATGCGCGCCAGATGGCGGACGACCTGCTGGCGATGCGGGATCAATTACTGGCCTTTACCGGCCAAAGCTGGCGTTGTCTTGCCGCGGCGCGCGCGGCTGGCAAACGGGTGCTTTTTGAAGGCGCACAAGGCGTGATGCTGGATATTGATCATGGCACCTATCCGTTTGTCACATCCAGCAATACGGTTGCCGGGCAGGCGGCAACAGGGTCCGGCACTGGCCCCACCGATATCGGGTTTGTGCTGGGAATCACCAAGGCCTATACCACACGCGTTGGCAGCGGGCCGTTCCCGACCGAAGATTTCGGCGCTGATGGTGACCGGATGGGCGCGCGAGGCCGCGAATTTGGCACCGTCACCGGGCGTAAACGGCGCTGTGGCTGGTTTGATGCGGTGATGGTCCGGCAGGCTGGTCACGTTGCCGGCATCACCGGCATGGCGTTGACCAAGTTGGATGTGCTTGATGGATTTGATACGCTGAAAATCTGTGTCGGTTATCAGATCGAGGGCAGCGACAAGGTTCTTGATTATTTTCCCTCGGATGCTGGCGCCCAAGCGGCGTGTCGGCCGGTCTATGAGGAAATGCCCGGTTGGCAGGACAGCACCTTTGGCGCTCGTAGCTGGGCTGATTTGCCAGCCAATGCGGTCAAATATATCCGGCGTGTCGAAGAGCTGACTCGCATTCCGGTTACCTTGCTGTCAACCAGCCCCGAGCGCGACGATACGATCTTGGTCAAAGACCCGTTTGAAGGCTAGGCGGTTTCGCCAGCCTGCATTGGCAATAGCTTCATTTCGTCAGCTTTGTCGCGTACAGCTTTTTGCAGCTTTTCAAAGGCTCGCACTTCAATTTGGCGGATTCGCTCGCGGCTGACGCCGAATTCGTCGGCCAGATCCTCTAGGGTTAATGGCGGCTCGGCAAGGCGCCGTGCCTCAAGGATGCGTTGCTCGCGCGGGTTCAATTGCTCCATCGCCTCAGCCATCAGGTCGCGACGGGCGCTATATTCCTCATGTTCGGCAAAGCTTGTCTCTTGGTCGGTGGTATCATCTTCCAGCCAATCCTGCCATTCCCCACTGCCTTCACCATCACGCCCAATCGGCACGTTCAGCGAACGATCATTGCCGGCCAGCCGCTGGTTCATCGAGATCACCTCGCCTTCAGACACATTCAGCTGATTGGCGATCTGGGTAACCTGTTCAGGCCGCAAGTCGCCATCATCAATCGCTTGGATCTGGCCTTTGATGCGGCGGAGGTTGAAAAACAGCTTCTTCTGCCCCGCGGTAGTGCCAATTTTGACAAGCGACCAAGAGCGTAAAATATATTCTTGAATGGCTGCCTTGATCCACCACATTGCATAGGTGGCGAGGCGAAAGCCCTTTTCCGGTTCGAATTTCTTGACCGCATGCATCATGCCAAGATTGCCTTCCGAGATCAGGTCGGCAACCGGCAGGCCATAACCGCGATAGCCCATCGCGATTTTGGCGACAAGCCGCAGGTGACTGGTGACAAGCTTGTGCGCGGCGTTCACATCGCCTTTGTCTTTCCATGATTTCGCCAGCATATATTCCTCGCCGGGCTCAAGCATCGGAAAGGCGCGGATTTGCTCAAGATAGCGCGACAGATTACCGTCGGGACTAAGGACCGGAAGTGATTGCTTGCCTGCCATGTCATATCTCCTGTGAATGCTGTCTTTGCGCTACCCGCACCAAGCGGGACAAGGCCTCGATGATAGTCTTATGTCGTGACGATACCTAAGCATGTAAACCGGGCGGGATTAAGGCCATTTTTGAGAAAACTGTTTTTCAATAATTCTAATTTTCGCACATATTAACCCATAAAACTTTTTCATTATAAATAAAAACGCAACAATAGACGGCCCGCTTTGGGGGTGTCAAACCCGATTCCTGTGTGGTGCTGGTCACGCTTTGCCGGCCGCCCGATCGGCAATAGTTTGCTGCATACAGTCAAGAAGTGCGGTCATGTCGGCTGGCAACGGGGTGTCAAACGACAATGGTGCGCCGCTGATCGGATGGGCAAAACCAAGATGGGCGGCATGCAGCGCTTGCCGCGGAAAAGCACGCATCTGGGCAAGGCCGGTACGGGCCCGGTTATCGGGCATTTGCGCGACCCGGGGTGCGCGGCCATACAGCGGATCGCCGATCACCCCATGGCCAATATGCGCCATATGAACGCGGATTTGATGGGTGCGGCCGGTTTCGAGGCGGCATTCAACATGGCAGCCAAACGGCGGCAGACTTTGCAGCAAACGCCAATGGGTGACAGCCTGCCGCCCTTTGCCGGTCACGGCTTGTTTTTTGCGGTCATGGCTTGCCCGGCCAAGCGGGGCGTCAATAGTGCCATTGCGTTCGGTACCGCCGCCCCAGACAAGCGCCTGATAACGCCGGTCAATGTCATGTGCGGCAAACATCAATGTCAGGCCTTGATGCGCGGCGTCGGTTTTGGCAACAACCATCGTGCCCGATGTGTCCTTGTCAAGTCGATGTACGATGCCGGGGCGCATGACCCCGCCAATGCCGGTCTGCGAGTCGCCGCAATGCGCCAAAAGCGCGTTGACCAGCGTGCCGTTCATCGAGCCCGGTGCCGGATGGACAACCATGCCGGCCGGCTTGTTCAGAACAATCAGGTCTTTGTCCTCATAGAGGATATCCAGCGCGATGGGTTCAGCCATCGGGGTGGCGTCGATGGGCGGTGGGACCGTCAGGCGATAGTGTGCGCCGGGTTTGACCGGTGCCGATGGATCGGATAGGGTTCGACCGTTTTCGGTCAACTGCTGATCGACAATCAGCGCCTTGATCCGGCTACGGGACAGGGTGTGATCCGTGTTACTAAAAGACTGTGCCAGAAACCGGTCAATACGGTCGGGTGGCCCGTCATGGTCGGCGGTGACAGTCAGCATGTCGGGTGCAGATGAAGAGGATGTGTGCATGGAAAAAGACAATAGCCTAAAATCGGGCATGAAAACAGCCCCCGAAACCGAGCCGCCATCCGCGGTGGTGCGTCATTTGGGATTGATCAAGGCGATGAGCATCATCATGGCGGTGCTGATTATTGCCGCGCTGGTGGTCATTGTGACCACCATTTACAGTCGCCTCACCAACAGCAAGACAAACAAAGCGATGACCGAAAACACCTTGGTCATTCCTGCCGGTACGCATATCAGCGGGGTATCGGCTACTGACACGGGTGGGTTGGTCGTGGTGATTGACGGAAAAACCGGTCAGGCGATCTGGCAGCTTGATGCGGCGGGTAAAATCATACGCAAGACCAGCATCGTCGCGGGTGATTAAACGGCCGCCCTACCGGCCGCGAAACCCCGGTTACAAGCCAAGATCCGCTTTCGCCTCGATCAGCAGTTTTTCCAGCGGCATCTGGTAAAAATTCCAGATGTCATAATCCAGTAGTTCCGGCAACAGATAATAGCGCAGGATAAACAGCACAAACGCCGCATAAAGCGGGATCAGGCGTCCCTCGATTATGCGCGGCTTGGCCAGTTGCAGAATCGCATGAAGCGGCGCATTCAATCCGCGTATCAGCTGCAACGGCGCCGCCCGACTATTCTCGGCAAGCACCACCATCAACAGGAATTGTAAAAGGCTGGTCCACATCAACACACCAAACGGAATGTCCAGCAAAAATCCGATAGGTGGAATGGTTGTGATCATGAAAAGCGCCCCCATCAGGCAAACCGGCACAAGGCCATAGGCCTATCAAAGACCATTAGCCGCCGGCGCGCAAGCCTTGCGGCACGGTTCTGTTATTCTGGAATGTGACCCGCACGGTAACAGGATACTGGCCTATGCCGATAAAAACCGATACATAAGAAGGCAGCAACAAAAAAACCGCGGCCGTCACCATTAGGCCAACAAGCGAGCAGGGACAAAAGACTATGGCAAGCCATCAATATGTTTATGTAATGAGCCGATTGAGCAAAACTTGGCCTGGTGGCAAAGAGGTTTTGAAAAATATCAGCCTGTCATTTTTACCAGGTGCTAAAATCGGTGTGCTTGGCTTGAACGGGGCGGGTAAATCAACCTTGTTGCGGATTATGGCCGGGCTGGAAACCGAATTTCAGGGCGACGCATGGGCCGCCGATGGTGTCAAGGTAGGGTATCTTGCCCAAGAGCCCGAGCTTGACCCGGCGCTTGATGTAACCGGCAATGTACTGGCCGGCCTTGGAAAAGCCAAAGAACTGGTCGACCGGTTCAACGAGGTCAGCGCCAAATTCGCCGAAGAAATGACCGATGATGAAATGAATGCGGTGATCGCGGAACAGGCTGAATTGCAGGAAGAGATCGATGCGATTGATGGCTGGGACCTTGAACGCAAGGCTGAAATTGCGATGGATGCGTTGCGGGTGCCGCCTGGTGATGCCGATGTCACGAAATTGTCGGGTGGGGAGAAACGCCGGGTCGCATTGTGTAAACTGCTGCTTAGCGCGCCGGATATGCTGTTGCTTGACGAGCCGACCAACCATCTGGATGCCGAATCAGTGGCGTGGTTGCAGAAATTTCTGCATGATTTTCCCGGAACGGTTGTGACGATTACCCATGACCGTTATTTCCTCGACGAGGTGGCGGGTTGGATTCTAGAGCTTGATCGCGGCGCTGGCATTCCCTACGAGGGCAATTATTCTGGCTGGCTTGAACAAAAGCAAAAGCGTCTTGAACAAGAAGGGCGCGCCGATGCGGCGCGGGTTAAATCCTTGTCGCGTGAACTTGAATGGGTGCGGTCAGCGCCCAAAGCACGGCAAGCCAAATCCAAGGCCCGTATCAACGCCTATGAAAAATTGTTGGCTGACGGCCAGCAGCAGCAGTTGGATACGGCCAGCATCACCATCCCGCCGGGGCCGCGCCTTGGCGATGTGGTGATCAATGCCACCGGCCTGCGTAAGGCGTTTGGTGAGAGGCTGTTGATCGATGATTTGTCATTCCGTCTGCCGCCGGGGGGGATTGTCGGGGTGATCGGGCCAAACGGTGCGGGTAAGACAACGCTGTTCCGCATGATCACCGGCGATGAAGCACCCGATGCGGGTGAATTTGTGGTCGGGGACACGGTCAAGCTTGGCTATGTTGATCAGTCACGCGATGCCCTGGATGACAAAAAAACCGTCTGGGAAGTCATTTCGGACGGGAATGAGGAAATCCAGCTTGGCAAGCGCACCATGCCGTCACGCGCCTATGTGGGCCAGTTCAATTTCAAGGGCGGCGATCAGCAAAAGCCGGTTGGCCAATTGTCGGGTGGTGAACGGAACCGGGTGCATTTGGCCCGCATGTTGAAAAGCGGTGCCAATCTGCTTTTGCTTGACGAACCGACCAATGATCTTGATGTCGACACGTTGCGGGCGCTTGAAGAAGCGTTGGGCGATTTTGCCGGATGTGCGGTGGTTGTCAGCCACGACCGTTGGTTCCTTGACCGGATAGCAACGCATATCCTCGCCTTTGAGGGCGACAGCCATGTGGAATGGTTTGAAGGCAATTACGAGGCGTATGAAGCCGATAAAAAACGCCGCCTTGGCGCCGACGCCGACCGGCCAACCCGCATCAAATATAAGCCAATATCGCGGTAACCTGACCGGCTGGCGCGTCCAAATTGCGGCGTTTCATTTTGCCGTTTGTTTGGCCTTCATCGCTTCAATCAAGGCGCTAAACCGACCTTGATTCTGGCGGATGATGGCCAGATTTTCCTGTTGTTGGGTCACCAGCATCGAGATGTTTTCAATTTCGACATCCAATATTTTGGCGGTTCCGTCATCGGGCGTGATGACCCGCCACCCGACCATAACCGGTGATCTTTGCCCAGATTTATCGCTGAAATGGCCCCGGACCAGCACCATATTGTCGCCTTTTGGCAAGCTGTCGGTCGGTGTGAAGGTCAGCCCTTTCAATTGGTCGAAATTATTAACCACGGTGCCGATCATGGCCAACCGCAATGTTTCATTATAGGTCTGGCGTTCTTCGCTACTGGCCGCCCGCCAATAAGGACCAACCGAAAAACGGGCAATTGTCGGCAGGTCAAAATAGGTATCCAGCATTCTGGTCACAGTCGTTAGGCGCGCTGATGCGTCGCCAGCATCGGTCGCAAGATAGCTGTCAATGTCGCTGGCCATCGCGGTGATAACGGCATTGGCGGCATCAATCCGCGCATCGGCCCGCACCATGCTGGCCGGCAAGACCATCATCATCAGCATGATCATCAGGCTGACAGCACCGAAAAACCGGGAAAAAAGAAGGGTTGGCACATAAAGTGGGGTAAAAGTGCGGCTCATTTTTCGGCCTCGAAAAAGGATTCGAACAAATCGTCACTGGTACGATTGGCGGTTGGCTGTCCCACCCGTGCGTTAATGCGGCCGGCACGTCCCTGGAAATAGAGTGATCTTGTCCTGGCATAAGGATCGGCCGCGTTATATTTGACGTCATTTATCGCTTCAAACTGGCGCGCGCGCACCACCACGACACGGGCTGGTGGCTGTAGGCTTCGTACCACGGTGGCGGTGCCGTTTGCCTTGATGAGGCTCAGCGGATTTGTCACCGCATCGACAACGCGGCCGGTCAGGCTGCGGCTGGTGTTGGGGCCAAACAACGGAACCATCAAATAATCGCCTTGTGGAACATCATAGGCTGCTAAAGTTTGGCCAAAATCCTGTGGCTTGACCTCACGCGGGTCCTCGGTCAGTTCGGCAAGCCCCAGCGTCAGCCCGTTGATCGCGAAATGTAACACCGACAAGCCAGCATTTTCAAACCGGCCTTGCAGCGCCGAATTCATTGTGGTGGCGGGAAGCCCGGTCCAATCAAGGTGGTTTTCAACAGCCGTTTTACCGGCTTCGGGCATGCTGCGGCGATAGGCATTGGCAACCGGTTCAAACGCTGCTGAATCAACCGCCATATTAAAGCGGAATACCTGCCGATTCGCCGTTTCATACGGGTCACGGCTATCGGTTTGCGCGGTATCAGGGGTCGCGCTGCAAGCCGCCAAAAACAGGCACAAAAGCCCGTTGCCCAAAAGGGCCGTGATGCTGGTCGATGTGAACTGTCGCTGTGGACAGGGCATGACGCCACCTCATTGCCGCTAGAGTTGCTGACCATATCGCAAAACACCCGGAATGCAAAAATGAATCAGCATCATTGTTCTGCTTGGGTCCAAATAATAGCACCAATGATGACTGCTGACAGATTGATACTGTTTTCTGCCATTCCGATTGACGCTTTGGCCAGCATTTGCGAGTTTGACGCTATCATGAATGATCTTGTGACCTTATCTTCCAAGCCGTGGCTTGATGGGCTGAATCCGGCACAGCGTGAGGCTGCTGAAACACTGGACGGGCCGCTTCTCGTGCTGTCTGGTGCCGGCACGGGCAAAACCCGTGTTTTAACGTCGCGCCTTGCCGAACTGTTGGCCAGCAATACCGCCAAACCATGGAATATCCTGGCGGTAACCTTTACCAACAAGGCCGCGCGTGAAATGAAAATGCGGGTTGCCGGATTGGTCGGGCCGATGGCTGAACAGGTCTGGCTTGGGACCTTTCATGCGCTTGCGGCGCGTATGTTGCGACGCCATGCCGATCTTGTCGGGCTGCGGCCGGATTTTACGATTCTTGATACTGATGATCAGGTCAGGTTGTTGAAACAGTTGATGGAGGCCGAGGATATCGATCCCAAACGCTGGCCGGCGCGGATGCTTGGCGGGGTTATTTCGTGCTGGAAGGATCGTGGTCTGGTGCCGGAAAAAATTGGTCCGGTTGAGGCCGGCGACGTGGCCAACGGCCGTATGCGCGCCCTTTACAGCCGCTATCAGCAGCGTCTTCTGGCGCTGAATGCGGTTGATTTTGGCGATTTGTTGCTGCACATGCTGACTATTTTTACCAGCCATGCTGATGTGTTGGCCGAATATCACCAGCGAATCACCCATATTATGGTCGATGAATATCAGGATACAAATGTCGCGCAATATCTGTGGTTGCGCCTGTTGACCGGCCAGCGGAACAACCTGTGTTGTGTTGGTGATGATGATCAGTCGATTTACGGGTGGCGTGGGGCCGAGGTCGGCAATATCTTGCGCTTTGAAAGCGATTTTCCCGGTGCGGTGACTGTGCGGCTGGAGGAAAATTACCGGTCGACAGGCCATATCTTGGCCGCTGCCAGCAAGATTATCGCGCATAATGAGACGCGGCTTGGCAAGGAGCTCTACACATCGGCAGGTGATGGCGAAAAAATCCGGGTTCATGGCTATTGGGATGGACCTGACGAGGCCCGGCAGATTGCCGGCCATATTGAAACGATGATGCAAGATGGCAAGAACCTGTCGCAAATTGCCGTTCTGGTGCGTGCCGGATTTCAGACACGCGAATTTGAAGAACGGTTCATCGCCATCGGCCTGCCTTACCGTGTTGTCGGGGCACGATTTTATGAACGGGCCGAAATCCGTGATGCGATTGCCTATTTGCGGCTGATTGCCCAACCGGCAGATGATCTGGCATTTGAACGTATTGTCAATGTGCCGAAACGTGGGCTTGGCACCGCCAGCCTGCAAGCGGTCCATATGCAGGCCCGGGCCTCGGACAAACCGCTTTTGGCCGCCGCCATGGATCTTGCCGCCAGTGATGAATTGCGTCCGGCAGCGCGCCATGCCTTGGCTGGATTCGCCGCCGATATTGGTCGCTGGCGTGACATGGCGGGGACGGTACATCATGCAGATCTGGCAAAGCTGGTCTTGGACGAGTCTGGCTATACCGCAATGTGGCAGGCCGATAAATCACCCGATGCCGAAGGCCGGCTTGAAAATCTGACTGAACTTGTCAATGCGATGCAGGATTTCGATAATTTGCAGGGATTTCTTGAACATATCGCGCTGGTTATGGACGGTGATAATGAACCCGAGCAGGGCGAGGTAACGCTAATGACACTGCACGCCGCCAAAGGGTTGGAATTTGACACGGTGTTTTTGCCGGGCTGGGAGGAAGGTATCTTTCCCAGCCAGCGCACGATTGATGAAAATGGGGTGATCGGTCTGGAAGAAGAACGCCGGCTTGCCTATGTTGGCATCACCCGGTCACGGCACAACCTGTTTATCAGCTTTGCCAACAGTCGGCGCGTTCATGGTCAGTGGCAATCATCGATTCCATCACGTTTTGTGCAGGAATTGCCGGCCGACCATATGATCGAAGATTTGGCCCAAGGCATGGGTCTTGGGCGCGTCTCAATGCCGCAGCAGGGCGGGCACAGTTTTGGCAGCCTTAATGGTGGTTATGGTCCCGGCTGGCGGCGCATGGCGGCGCGGCGTGACCGGCCAGCCGATGACGGCTGGAAGCCAACCGGTCAGGCTGGCGGGTTCAGTGTTGGCGAGCGGGTGTTCCATCAAAAATTCGGAATGGGAAATATCCTGACGATAAACGGAGACAAGCTATTGATTGCCTTTGATAAGGCCGGGCAAAAGCATGTCGTTTCCGGGTTTGTGAGCAAGCCATGACACAGCTTTATACAGCGCGCCTCATCGCGCCCGCGCATGTCGCCCCGCATCAGGCGGCTAGAATAGAGGCGGTGTTCGGCGAATTGCTTGATGCGCTCGCTACATCGCACCAACGGCCAGATGATACTGACTGGGAATTTGAGGCGCTTTTCGACAGCATGCCAGATGCAGGCTTGATCGATGCGTTATTGGCCTCGATCTTTGCCGAGATCGGGATCGACCCGCCACCGATTGCGGTAGATGCGTTGCCGGATCGTGACTGGTTAGCCGAGAATCGGGCGGCGTTTCCGCCATTGCAGATAGGCCGTTTTTGGATTTATGGCAGCCATATTTCAGCCCGACCGCCGGCCGCCAGCCTGCCGCTGCACATCGATGCGGCGATGGCGTTTGGGTCGGGAACGCATCCAACCACGGAAGGCTGTTTGCGGGCGATTCAGATGATCCGAGACAAGCGCCCAAAACGGGTGCTTGATATGGGGTGCGGATCGGCAATTTTGGCGATGGCGGCAGGTCGTTTATGGCGGTCATCACTGTGTGTTGCTGCTGATAATGACCCGGTCGCGATTCGGGTGGCCGCGACCAACCGCCGTCTTAACCGGATTGCGCCGGCAGCCATGCGGCTTGCCGTGTCACGCGGGTTTGGCAATCGGCAGGTTCGGCAGCCGGCACCCTATGATCTGATTCTGGCAAATATTTTGGCTGGCCCGCTGACCCGGATGGCACCTGATCTTGTGCCGCATTTGTCAGCGCGGGGATGGCTGGTCTTGTCGGGCATTTTGAACCGGCAGGCGACCGGTGTTGAAGCCGCCTATCGGGCCCAAGGCATGCGGCGCTGGGCGCGCTTGACAATCGGCGATTGGACCAGTCTGGTGATGCGGCCAGCATCGGCAGGACAGATGCCCGCATTGTGGCGTGGCAGCCGATGGATCAGCCGATGACCGGCGTGGCAACCGCGGAGGTGCTGGCAACGCGTCTGGCGGCGTTGCGAGCCGCGCTGAAGGCGGCGCGCCTTGCCGGTTGGGTTGTCGGCCGTGAGGATATGTATCAGGGCGAGGAGGTGCCAGCGGGCGACGAAAGGCTGGCGTTCATCGCGGGCTTTACCGGTTCGGCTGGCTTTGCGGTGGTCACGGCTGACCACGCCGCCTTGTTCAGCGATGGGCGGTATAGTTTGCAGATGGCGGCACAGACTGACCCGGCATACTGGCAATCATTTACCCTGCCGGATGATCGTCTTGAGGCATGGCTTGCCGGCTTGGACATGCCTGCCGCCGCGCGGTTTGGCATTGATGGGCGGCTGGTTACCATCGATGGATTTCAGCGGTTTGAACGCGCCATTCTTGACGCTGGCGGACAATTGACAAGCCACCCCAGCAACTTGATTGACCAGATATGGGCTGATCGGCCAGCGCTTGGTCCGGCAACGCCATGGCCGATAGCCGAGGATGTCGCTGGCAACAGCATGGCAACCAAACTGGCCGATCTTGATGCTGTGTTGCTGGCTGAACCATGTGACGCGGTGCTGGTGACACGGGTTGATGCGGTCAATTGGCTGATTAACCATCGCGGCCATGATCTAGCCTTTACGCCGGTCATTTTGTGCTTTGCCGTCTATCACCGGCAGCATGGGCTTTATCTTCTTGATGAAGCTGACCGGTTGTCGGCACTGGACGGGCTTGGTTTGACGGTGCGGCCATTGGCGGATTTAGGCGCTATTTTGGCCGCGATGGGCGATTCACAGCTGATGATTGATCCGGCCAGCCTGCCGCATGACCTGTTGGCGGTGGTGGCGGCAAGCGGGGTGCAGGCGGTACGCAAGGCTTGTCCGGTGACGGCGATGAAAGCGTGCAAAACTGACGCGGAATTGGCCGGGTTTCGTGCCGCACACCAACGCGACGGCGTTGCATTGGTTGAATTTTTGGCCTGGTTTGGATCAGGCGCGGCGACCGGTTTGACCGAATGCGTGGTTGCCGACAAGCTGGAATGGTTTCGTCGGCAGCACAGCGATTTTGTCGCGCCCAGCTTTGCGACGATTGCCGGATCTGGCCCGAACGGGGCAATCGTTCATTATCGGGCGATGCCGGGGGCTGACCGCAGGCTTGAGGCGGATGACGTGCTGTTACTCGATTCGGGCGCCCATTACCGCGACGGCACTACCGATATTACCCGCACACTTGCGATTGGTGTGCCGCCAGCAGATGCCGTTGCCGCCTATACAACGGTGTTGAAAGCGCATATCGGCTTGGCTCGGGCGCTGTTTCCAGCAGGCACTACAGGCCAGCAGTTGGATGCTGTTACCAGGGCGCCTTTATGGGCGGCCAAGATGGATTTTGCGCATGGTACCGGCCATGGCGTAGGCCATGTGTTGTCGGTGCATGAAGGGCCGGTCAGTATTTCCAAACGCGGCGACAAACCGCTAAAGCCTGGGATGGTTCTGTCGAATGAACCCGGCTTTTATCAGGCCGGTGCATGGGGGATACGGATTGAAAATCTGGTCGCGGTGCGGTTGGCGGATCGCCGCGGCAACAATGCCAAAGATGGTTTCGGCGGCGATGCGTTTTTGTGTTTTGAAACACTGACTCGCTGTCCGTTTGACCGCCGGCTGATTGACCCAACAAAACTTGATCTGGCGGAACGTGACTGGGTCAATGCCTATCATCAGACGGTGAAATCGGCTTTGGCAGACGATTGTTCGCCAGCCGCGCGGAGTTGGCTTGAGGCGGCCTGTGCGCCACTTTGAAACGGGTCAGGCAGCTAATTTATGTCTATTCCGGCAAGCGTCAACCAGTCCGCTTCGGTTAATATGGCGACCCTCAGTTCAGCCGCTTTGCGTACTTTGGATCCGGCATCGGCACCAGCCACAAGATAGTCGGTTTTAGCCGATACGGATCCCGAAACTTTGGCGCCAAGCGACTCGGCACGGGCTTTAGCTTCGGCCCGCGACATCTGTTCCAGCGTGCCGGTAAAGACCAGAATCTTGTGACTTAACGGGCTGTCATCGGCCGGGCGTTCGGGCGGCAGGATGGTCAAGGCCGCTGTTAATGCGGTGATCATGTCAAAATGGGCCGGGCTGCTGAAAAAGCCGGTGATATCATCGGCCATGGCATCGCCAATTTGGTCAATTTCGGTAAGGGCGGCATGGGCGGCGGCCCGATCGGCATCCGGGTTCAGCGCGGTCAGTAACGCATCTACCGACCCGTAATGCAACGCCAGTAGCCGCGCTGTGGCCTGACCCACCTGACGAATGCCAAGGGCATAGATAAACCGTTCTAAACCGATGTTGCGGCGCGCCTCAATTGCGGCAAGAAGATTGCGGATTGATGTTGGGCCATAGCCGTCCAACGCCGCCAGCGCATCGGCGCGTTCGGCCAATCGGAAAATGTCAGCCGGTGCTGTTATCCAGCCAAGGCTGGTAAATTGTTCGATCTGTTTGGCACCAAGCCCCTCGATATCAAACGCGTCGCGGGCCACGAAATGTTTCAGCCCTTCGACCAGTTGAGCCGGACAACTGACCCCGCCGGTGCAACGCCGCACCGCTTCGCCGTCAGGCCGAATGGCTGGTGCTGAACAAACCGGGCAGCTGTCGGGAAAGGTGAAGACACGTTCATCGCCGGTGCGGGCGTCGACAATGACCCGGACAATTTGCGGTATTACATCGCCGGCCCGCTGCAAGACGACCCGGTCGCCGATGCGGATGTCTTTGCGGTTGATTTCATCCTCGTTATGCAATGTGGCGTTTGACACAATCACCCCGCCAACAGCGATCGGGGCAAGCCTTGCAACCGGGGTCAGGGCGCCGGTGCGGCCAACCTGAATGTCGATAGAACGGACGATTGTTTCTGCTTGTTCCGCCGGAAATTTATGGGCAATCGCCCAGCGGGGGGCGCGCGCCACTTGGCCAAGCCGTTGCTGATAGTCATACCGGTCAACCTTGTAGACAACACCGTCAATATCATAGGCAAGGTCAGCGCGCTTGGCGCCAATCATCGCATAGCTGTCAAGCAAGGCAGCGACACTGTCGCACCGGCGTGCTAGATCATTGACAATAAACCCGAAATCGCGCAAGGCCGCCAGCAGATCCCAATGGCTGTTGGCAATCGGGCTGCTAATTTCGCCAGTGGCATAGGCAAAAAATGCCAGTTTCCGCCGCCCGGTGATATCCGCGTTTTTTTGCCGCAACGACCCGGCGGCGGCATTGCGTGGATTGGCAAAAATCTTGTCGCCGGCTGTCGCTTGGGCGGCGTTAAGCGCGATAAAGTCATCCCGGTTCATGTAAATTTCGCCGCGTATCTCGCACAAAGCGGGGGGCGCGCCGGCCAACATCTTGGGTATTGCCGCAATCTGCATCACATTGGCAGTGACATCTTCCCCCTCGGTACCGTCCCCACGGGTCGCGGCTTGGGTCAGCCTTCCCTGTTCATAGCGTAGGCTGATCGACAGGCCGTCAATCTTGGGTTCGGCGACAAATTGCACCGGTGCAGTGTCATCCAACGACAGAAATTTGCGGATTCGGGTGACGAAATCTTCAATGTCGTCAGGCGTAAAGCCATTGCCAAGCGACAGCATGGGGCGGGCGTGACGTACCTTGCCAAACAGGCCCGAAGCCGGCAGCGACGTGCCAACCCGTAGGCTGGGGCTATCATCGCGGACCAAGGCCGGAAAGGCGGCTTCAATCGCCCGGTTTCGGGCGACAAGGCGGTCATAATCGGCATCGCTCAATTCGGGCGCGTCTTGCCCGTGATACAGCGCATCATGCCGGGCAATTTCGGCCGCCAGTTCGGCCAGCTCGGCCGCGGCTGCATCCTCGCTTAAGGTGTCAGGCGGTGTCGTTCCAAGGGTGAAATGGGCCATTTTCAGGCATCCAGCAACGCCGCGGCGGCGGCGCGTGCTTCACTGGTGATGGTTTCGCCGGCCAGCATGCGGGCAATTTCTTCGGTGCGTTGACCAGGGTCCAGCGGGCGGGTAGCGCTGATCACATTATCGTCGGTGGCGGTCTTGGCAATTTGCAAATGGTGGCTACCGCGGGCCGCAACCTGGGGCGAGTGGGTGATCACCAAGGTCTGCATTGTCGCGCCAAGACGGGCCAAGCGTTCACCAACAGCCGCCGCTACCGCCCCGCCAACGCCGGAATCAACCTCATCAAAAATCAACGTGCGCGCCACCTGATGATCCTCAAGGCATAATTTCAACGCCAGCAAAAAGCGCGCCAATTCACCGCCCGACGCGATACGGTCAATGGGGCCTGCCGCCATGCCTTTGTTAGTGCTGGCCTCAAACCGAACCGACGAGGTGCCGCGTGGCCCCCACTGCGATTCAGCAAGCGGGCTGACAACGGTCTGAAACTGTGCGCCGTCCAGCTTTAACGGTGGCAGCTCGGCCATCACCGCCGCATCCAGCCGCGTGGCGGCCTGCTGGCGGCAGCGGGTCAATTCATCGGCTAATTTGTGGTAATGATCGTGCCATTGATGGGCCGCTTCGGTCAGCTGTGCAATCGTACCAGATGAATCCTCAATAGATGCCAGCTGTGCGGCCAGCTTTTGGTGAATGACCGGCAATTCGGACGGGGTGCAGCCATGTTTGCGGGCTTGCTGGCGCAATTCATGAAGCCGGTCATCCAATGCGGCAAGCTGGCTGGGATCGGCTTCTAGCTGGTGCATTGCGGTACTGATACCAGCGCTGGCCTCGGCAAGTTCAGCGTCTACGCGGATCAGCGCGTCAAGCGCCATATCCAGCTTGCCGTCAGCCAGCGGCGCCACGCGCTCAATGGCGGCCAGCGCCCGGCCAACCGCTGACTCGGCGCTTGGATCGCCACTGATCGCCTCTTCGGCAATGGCTAATCCTTCGGCGATTTTACCGATATTGGCCAGCAGGCTAAGCCGCGACTCGATCTGGTCTTCCTCATCGGCATCTGGGGCCAACCGGTCAAGCGCATCAACCGCATCGCGAAGCCAGTCTTCATCGGCTTTGGCGGCGGCGAGGGCGGCGCTGGCGGCGGTCACCGCGTCGCGCGCTTCGCTCCATTTGGCCCAGGCCTCGGCCGTTTGGGTCAGCAAATCGTGATGCTGGCCGGCACGGTCAAGCAAGGTGATATGGCTGGTGCTGTCAAGCAGGCCGCGGCCTTCAAACTGCCCCTGAATTTCAACCAGCCTATCGCCTACCTGCCGTAACAATCCAACCGATACCGGTATATCATTTATGCTGGCACTGGATTTCCCGTCGCTTTTCAATCGCCGGCGCAAGATCATCTGATCCTCGGTGGCGATGCCGCTGTCGGCTACCAGTGCCCAGGCCGGATGGCTATTGTCCAGATCAAAGCTAGCACTGACATGCGCTTCGCTATGGCCGGTGCGGATCAAGCCAAAATCAGCACGCGCGCCAAGCGCCAAGCCGAGCGCGTCGAGCAAAATTGATTTGCCGGCGCCTGTTTCGCCGGTCAGAACCGTCAAGCCACCTGAAAATGGCACCGTCAGCTGGTCGATCAGGACAATGTTGGAAACAGTCAGGCTGGTCAGCATTGGTCAGTCAAAAATAGTGGTAATCGAATTGATGGATCTCTCAAAAAGACCGGGCGCTGGTGGTTTTTCAGGGTCGGCCCGCAGGCTGTTCAACCGCGATGTCCAGATCGAGTCCGGATAGTTATATGCGGCGACAACATAAAAACGTTCGGCCTCGTCAACCAAACCCAAAGCGAGATAGGATTCGCCAAGGCGGTACAGCGCTTCGGGCACCTGGTTGGTGGTGTCATATTGCTTGATTACAGTTTTGAACCGACGGATTGCAGCCGTGTAAAACTCCCGACTTTGGTAAAAGCGGCCAACCGCCATTTCCTTGCCCCCCAGATGTGATTTGGTCAAATCAACTTTCAATTGGGCATCGCGGGCATAACGCCCGTTCGGAAAGCGCCGGATCAGTTCCTCAAACGCTGCCAGTGCCATTTTTGTCATTTCGGCATCACGTTCGACATCGACAATTTGTTCATAATAGCACAAGGCTTTGAGGTAATAGGCATAATCGACCAGCGGGTCGGCCGGATTCAATTCGACAAAGCGGTCAAGCGCGGCCTCGGCGCGCGGATAATCATTCGCTTGATAAAATGACCATGCCGCCATGATTTGGGCCCGCGTGGCAAGCTCTGAATAGGGGTGTTGGCGTTCAACTTCCTCAAATTTGGGGGCGGCTTCCTTCGAATCGCCGGCAAGGGCGGTGTTCAAAGCATCCCGGTATAGCACTTCAACCGGCTGTTCAACCTGCACGGCCGTATCGGTGTTGTCGGCGCATCCGGCAAGCAACAAGCAGGCACCGGCAATCAGGCTGAGGGTTTGTCTGGTCACAACGGACTCCGCTGGCAATCGCATCATTGACGTGGCTAGGCCGGCGAAAACAACCGACGCCGACACCCCAACAATAGCCGGATAAAACTCTGCTGAAAAGAGCCTGAACGATCTTGATCCGCATCGATTGATCGGCGATGGGTGCAAAAGGGTGGACAGGGCGGCTGCTGGTCGTGATTGGTGATCGGGACTAGATCTTGTCGCTGGCAGGTCAGGCCATGGCGGCCGCGGCCAGTTCGGGTAGGACAAAGCTGTCAGACCGGCTTTTGGTTGCGCCAGCTTCAACGATAGCAAACGCCGATGGATCGGCTAAAACCGCTTGTATCAGCTGTGTGCTCAGCGCATGTCCCGGCTTGACCGCGGTCAGATGCGCCTTTACCGGCATGCCGAACAGCAGTAAATCGCCAAGGCAATCCAAAACCTTGTGACGGGCAAATTCGGCATCAATCCGCAATCCGCCTTCATTCAGGATCGTGCCATTATCGACGACCAGCGCGTTGCCAAGTGAGCCTCCCATCGCACGCCCCGCGTTTTGCATCAGCGCTACATCACGCATTTGGCAAAATGTCCGCGCACAGGCCAATTCGGTGGCGAAACTACCATCTTTGTGACGATAGGTGAATGCCTGGGTGCCAATGGCCGGGTCGTCAAATTCGATACGAATGTCGATCTTCAGGCTGTCTGCTGGGGCAAGGCGCGCCCAAGACCCGCCATCAAGCACCACCTCAACCGGTTTCAGCAGGGTTAGATATTTACGTTTGGCGGGTAGCAATTCAAGGCCAGCATCGCCAAGTGCCGCGATCACCGGCTGGCTGCTACCGTCAAGAATGGGCACCTCAGCCGCGTCAATCTCGACAAGGGCATTGTCAAGCCCGATGCCGGCAAAACCAGCCATTAGATGTTCGATTGTTTCCAGCCCAACGCCGTCGTCGTTAACGATCCGTGTGCAAAGCCGCGATTGTTCGGCAAAATCAGCATGGGCGGTAATGGTTTGGCGTCGGTCTGCGACGTCGGTACGGCGGAATTTGATCCCATGATTGGCCGGTGCGGGGCAGATGCTCATTCGTACATACCGCCCTGAATGAAGCCCTATGCCATCCATGTCTACCGGCCGACGCACGGTCGTCTGGAAAGGCTGGTTAACAAACAAATCGAATAATAGCGTGTCCGGCATGGATTTTTGGCCATCCTATCGGGGTCCGTCGGCAGCGCGCCTGCCATGTCTCCCCGTTTTATGTTATGTCTTTATGTTAACGCTTTGGTCGATGTTAACGCTTTGGTCGATGTTTACTCTTCGGTCGTCCAGCGCGGCTTGACACGCTGGATAACCAAAAAGCCCGAGGAAAACACTACTATTTCCCTCGGGCTAATCCAAATCACATTTGGTTACAGATTGTAGCAATGGCCGGTGTCGGCCACCCGCCTCCCTTTAGTTCGCTTGCCGCCGCAAAAAGGCCGGAATATCGAGGTCATCCTCGCTCGATTCCATCGGCGCGCCGGTTGGTTTCCCGATCGCGCCGGCGGCATCGCCTGGACGTGACAAATCAAGGATCGATATGGCGATTTGCTCTTTGTTGGCGGCTTCGTCTATCGCCGGTTCGCTACGCTGTGTTGCGGCCGGTTTACTGCTTGTCGGTTTGCTTGACCACAAGCCGGAAATCTTATTGATCAGGCTTGATGGCCGCTGTACTGGTGCAGCATCGGTGGTGGCAACGGTTTCTTCTTCTGGTAGCTGGGCTGGTGCGTCCGGAATGAAGGCGGGGCGCGGCTGACTCAGTCTGTCAGTCGCCGAGGTCAGGGGCATATTGGGGACATCACCGACCATCGTATTATCCGCTGTGGTCACTGGCGCCGTGCTTTCTGGCGCTATGTTCGCCGGTGCGATGTCGGCGGCTGCGGCTGCGGTGGTGGCGGCAATCGCCTCGTCAATATCCAGCTGCCGATCATCAACAGCCTCTACCGTGGCGAGGGCGGCCTCGATTGCGTCACCGGCGATTTCATTACTGATCGTGGTGGCGACATCACCAGAGGGAGCCGGTGCCACGTCTGGACTGTCGGCTTTGGTGACCATATCGGCTGCGGGCGCGGTGACAGCTTGCGGCGCCGGTTCAGCCACTGCCGGCTGGCTGGCGGTTGCCATGAAACCGGCCAACGGATTTGGCAGAATAGTGCTGGTTAGCGGGCGCATGTTGGCTGAAGGGGCGATCGGGGCCGCTGCCGGACGCGGTTGCGAATGTGCATGGCCGCTGATCCCGGTGGCAACGACCGATACCCGCATGATGCCGTCAAGCTTGTCATCAAACGCCGACCCAAAGATGATGGTGGCGTCTGGATCGACCTCTTTACGAATACGGTTAGCGGCTTCGTCAACCTCGAACAATGTCATGTCAAGACCGCCGGTGATATTGATCAGCACCGCGTTCGCACCTTTCATCGTGGTGTCGTCAAGAAGCGGGTTGTTGATCGCTGCCTCGGCGGCTTGGGTGGCGCGGTTTTCGCCCGAGGCTTCGCCGGTGCCCATCATCGCTTTGCCCATTTCACCCATCACGGCGCGAATGTCGGCAAAGTCCAGATTGATCTGTCCCGGTTTGATCATCAGGTCGGTCACCCCGCATACGCCTTGGTGAAGGACCGTGTCGGCCATATGGAAAGCGTCGGCAAAGGTGGTGCGCTCGTTCGCCAGCCGGAACAGATTCTGGTTTGGAATCACGATCAGCGTGTCGACATAGGCCTGCAATTCCTCAATGCCGTCCTCGGCTTGTTTCATCCGGCGCTGGCCTTCAAACTCAAAGGGTTTGGTCACGACGCCAACGGTCAGAATGCCGCGCTCGCGGGCGGCGCGGGCGATCACCGGTGCGGCGCCGGTACCGGTGCCGCCGCCCATGCCGGCGGTGATGAAGACCATATTGCAATCGGCCAGTTCACTCATCACTTCGGCGAGGCTTTCCTCAGCAGCGGCGCGGCCGATTTCAGGCTTGGATCCGGCGCCAAGACCTTGTGTGACCGCGCTGCCAAGCTGGATTTTGCGGCTCGACTTGGAATGGGCAAGTGCCTGTCCGTCAGTGTTTAATACCAGAAAATCAACCCCTTCTAGATCGGCATTGATCATGTTGTTGACAGCATTGCAGCCGCCGCCGCCAACACCGACAACGGTGATCCGCGGGCGGAGTTCCTGCATGGTCTGAGGTACGGTAAGATTGATAGTCATGACTGACTCCCTTCATGGTGGGTTGCATTTTCAAGGCTAGGGGTTGGGTAGATGTTGCTGGACGGGTTTGCGCGGCCCGCAACAGGGCCGGGGCAGCCGTGCCGCCTGCCGGCTGGGTGGAAATAGATAGGTGTAGGTACGGTCATCAACGATCTCTCCTGATCACAGATTGTCACGAAGCCACGCACCGATTTTTTCAAATGGCCCATGCGGCAGGGTGCGGGTCTGCCGGTCTCGCGGGTCATTTTCTTCTATCTGGCTGACATGAATGATGGCGCCAATGCCAGCGGCAAAACAGGGGTTGTTGCTGTTGTCGTCCAGTCCGGCTACGCCGCTCGGTTTGCCGATGCCGACCGACTTTCCGGTTTGCTTGGCAAAGAGGTCGGCAAGGCCGGTCAACTGGCAGGCGCCGCCGGTCAGCACATAGCGGCTGCCGGCGGTATGTTCCATCCGCGCCTTGGCCATGCGGCTGTGCAGCAATTCAAGGATTTCTTCAACACGTGGCCGGATGACCGCGCTCAATAGATTGCGTTCGATGGTCTGCCCGCCTGCCGTGGTGGTGGCGCCAAGTGTCGGGATGGTGATATTGTCACTTCGACCAAGACGCATCGCTTCGCGCAACGGGTCGGGGGCAAGGCCGGTAAGGTCGGTTGGCATGACTGACCCATCGATCGCTTTCAACCGCTCGGCCTCGGCAACGGGGGTAGACAGTACCCGGGCAATATCGGTTGTTACACGGCCGCCGCCAACCTTGATTGTGTCGACATAGACAAGTTTGTTTTCCATGAAAATGGCGATGGATGTTGTGCCGCCGCCCATATCGACAACGACGCTGCCAAGGTCGCGTTCCTCGGCGCTGAGGCAGCTCAGTCCCGCCGCATAGCCGGCATGCAGAAACCGGTCGGTTTCAAGATGGTTCAGCGCTAGCGCTTCGCGGAAATTGGCCAGCGATGTCCGCAAGCCACAGACCAAAGTGAAATCGACCGATAATGTGGTGCCACGCATGCCTTTCGGATCGGCAATACCGCGCACATCATCAAGCGCATATTGCAGGGTCTGGATATGCATTGGCTGATAATTTTCCGGAATATCGCCACTGTCATTGCGCGCCATCAAGCGGTCAATATCGCGCCGTCTGACCACCGCATCGCTCAACCGAACCGCCTGTTTGCGGATGCTTGAAAACGGGGCGCCGCCTGGCGCCACAACGGTCACCGACTGGATTTCAATGCCAGCGTCACGTTCGGCGGCTTGGACGGTTTTGCCGATCGCGTGGCTCAGCGCATCAAGGTCACTAACCTCGCCATTGCGGATGCCGGCCGAGGCATGCGTTCCTTGTCCCAACAATCTGGCGCCGCCATTTCCATCCGCTTCGGCAATCAGGCAAGAAATTTTTGACGTGCCGATATCAAGCACGGCAAATGGGCGGCGGGTGATCGTTTTGGCTTTGCGGATGATCATGTTCTCCTCCCCTGTCCGCGGATCGGAATGTTTGGTTCGACAACAAGCTGGTGCGGCACCCGCAAATCGATAACCGCCAGATCGCGGTTGGTGATTTGTTTAGTGCGATCAAGAATCGCAAGCCGCGACCATGCGCTGATCGGATCGGTTTCCGGTAGACGAATATCAATGCCGTTTTTCAGATGCACATCCCAGCGGCGTTTGGCCCGGAAGCTGACCGCCCACACCGCGGCAAATAATTCCGGTTCGGTTTTCAAAATAGCCAGGATCTGGGCGGCCTTGTTGGCTGCACCATCGCCGGCAACAACGCGCAAATGACTGAATTCACGGGGGTCAGCGCCGGTGATGATGGTGCCGCTCTGATCGATCAACTGATGGTCGCTGTCGGTTTGCAACAAGGCAACCGGCACGCGTTCCCGGATGGTCACATGGATGGTGCTGGGAAGGCGGCGTTCGACAGTTGCCTGTTCAACCCAGCCGATGTGACGGATGCGGTCATGGATGGCGACAAGGTCGATGCCAAGGATTGGCTGGCCGACCGTCAGGCCGAGGGCTGTTAACAATTTGTCCTGCGGTGTGTGGGCGCGGCCGCGCACTTGAATTTGTTCAAGGGTCAATCCGGACCGGGCAGTGATGGCCAAAATATCACCTGTCACCTGGTCACGGTCGGCGAGGGCCATGCCGAAACTGGCGACGGCGGCAATGGCCGCAAGGCTGTAAAGGCTGATTTTGATCCGGCGCCACAACCCCGGCAATGCTGCCGGTGCGGTGGTTTTGCCGATGACGGGCTTGTCGGTGCCGGATTTGTTGGTGGTGGGCTTGTCGGTTGAATGCAGTCGGGTGATCAGTCGTCGCATTGGGCTATCTCCAACAGATGATTGACCAATTCTTCACCGCTTAGGCCAATATAGCGGGCCTGTTCCGGAACCAGTGATGTGGCGGTCATGCCGGGCTGGGTATTGATTTCCAGCATGTAAAGCTGATCGGCTTTTTCATCCCACCGATAGTCAGCCCGAATGATGCCGCGGCAGCCGATGTGCCGATAAGCGGTTTCAGCCCAAAGACAGGCCTTCAAGGTGACGGCCTCGGGAATGTCAGCGGGCAGGATATGATGCGATCCGCCAGCGGCATATTTGGCGTCAAAGTCATAAAAGGCGCGTTCGGATGTGATCTCGGTGACGCACAGCGCGGTACCGTCAAGGACCGCCACGGTTAATTCACGCCCCGGAATATAGGGCTCGCACATGAGCTGGGTGTCGGCTGGCCAGGTCGATAGGGCGGGGGGCGCGGTGCCGGGGTCTTTGACGATGACCACGCCAAAGCTAGAGCCATCATTGCGCGGCTTGATGACATAGGCATCGGTGCTGTTTTCAGGATAGACATGGGTGTCTTCAACCAAGGGCAGTGTTGGCGGCACCAGAATTCCGGCAGTGGCAAGCAGGGTTTTGGCAAGGACCTTGTCCATAGCGATGGCCGACGCGGTAACGCCGCTATGTGTATAGGGAATGTTCATGATATTGAGCAGACCCTGAATATTTCCGTCCTCACCGATTTGGCCATGCAGCGCATTAAAAACCCGCGCCGGTTTGATCTCGGCCAGCCTGGCAGCGATGTTGCGGTCCACCTCGACCTCGACCGCGTCCCAACCGGCATTGCGGGCAGCCTGTGCACAAAAGCTTGCCGATACGCGGCTGACCGCGGCCTCGGATGTCCAGCCGCCCATCAGTACGGCGACGCGGTCCTGACTGTGGCTCATTGGCATGCCTCCTTGGTGGTGGAATGACCGATACGGCGAATTTCCCAGCGCAAATCGGGCCCGCCATTTGCGGTCACTCTGGCGCGCACCGTCTCGCCCAGTGTTTCGATATCATCGGCGGTCGCGGTGCCGGTATTGATCAGAAAATTACAATGTTTGTCCGATACCTTGGCGCCACCGATCGTCAGCCCGCGGCATCCGGCCCGGTCAATTTCCTGCCAGGCCTTGCCGCCGTTTGGATTGGCAAAGGTGCTGCCGCCGGTGCGAACGCCGCGTGGTTGCGCGTCACCGCGGCTGGCGATGATCTCTTTCATCCGGGCTTTGATAGCGGTGGGATCGCTAGCATGCCCTTCGAAAATCGCATAGGTGAAAATCCAGTCAGCCGGGGCATCGCTATGCCGGTAGCCCATACCCATCTCGGCCGGCGTTGCCTGCCATTTGTTACCTTGCCGGTCAAGGCCGTGGGCGGTAACGGTGATATCCTGAAACTCGCTGCCATAGGCGCCAGCATTCATCCGCAACCCACCGCCAATCGTGCCGGGAATGCCAACCAGAAATTCAAGTCCGGCGATGCCAGCCTTTTGGGCGTAGCGGGCCACATCAGCATCAGTTGCGCCGGCTTCAGCGGTGATGCGGGTGCCGTCATGGGTGATATTTTTGAGGCCGGGGGTCAGCTTGATTACTACGCCGCCAACGCCGCCATCCCGGACCAACAAATTTGATCCAGCACCGACCGGCACCAGCGGGATATCGGCCGGGCATGAGGCGAGGAATGTTGCCAAATCATCGGCATCGGCCGGGCTGAATAAAATTTCCGCCGGGCCGCCAACGCCAAACCATGTATGGCGCGCCATGGGATCATTGGCGCCGTAGTGGCCGCGCACCGGTGGCAATCTGTCCATCAGGCCGGTCATGAGGCAGCTCCGGATGCGCGGGCTTTATAAACTGCATCAAGTGCTGCCGGCAGTGCGGCGGCCCAGGCGGTAATGTCGCCCGCCCCAAGGCACATCACCACATCACCTGGTTTTGTCCGGGCGGCAATTTCAGCGGCCAACTTGTCTGTTCCGGCCAGCGCGGCGGCGGCTTTGTGGCCATAATCGCGCAATCCGTCGACAAGCGCGTCTTTATTTGCGCCATCAATTGGCGTTTCACCAGCAGCATAGACATCGGCCACCAGCACTTCATCGGCGTCGTTGAAGCAACTGCAAAAATCATCAAACAGGTCGGCAAGACGGCTGTAGCGATGCGGCTGCACAACGGCGATCAAGCGATTGGTCCCGCACAGCATGCGTCCGGCTTTCAACGCCGCGCGGATTTCGACCGGGTGGTGGCCGTAATCATCGATGATCGTGACCCCGCCGCTGACGCCCTTGGTTTCAAACCGGCGCCCGACGCCGCCAAAGCTGGCCAGCGCTGCGGTGATTTTTGCCGGCGCGATATTCATTTCCAGCGCCACCGCAATCGCCGCAAGACAGTTCTGCACATTATGCTCGCCAAGCATCGGGAACCGAACCTCATCAAGGTCGGTGCTAGGGGTGCCAATCCGGTCTGATAGCTGCACAGTAAACAGCATATGGCCTGCTTCGGCGCGAATATTGACCGCCCGCACATCGGCATTCGCGCTCATGCCATAGGTCACAATGCGCCGGTCCTTAATGCCGGCCATCAGCCGTTGGACGGCGGGATGGTCGATGCATAGGGTGGCAAAGCCGTAAAAGGGAATTGACGCAACAAAATTGGAGAATGCGGCTTCAAGCCGTTCAAAACTGCCGTGATGATCAAGATGTTCAGGATCGATGTTGGTCACCACCGCCACCGTGGGTTTCAGCTTGGCAAAAGACCCGTCGCTTTCGTCTGCTTCGACCACCATCCATTTGCCGCTGCCAAGGCGGGCGTTACTGCCCCAACCGGTGATGATGCCGCCATTGATCACGGTCGGGTCGATGCCGGCGCCGTTCAACATTGTCGCCACAAGGCTGGTTGTTGTGGTCTTGCCGTGGGTGCCTGCCACCGCGATTGACCAGCGTAGCCGCATCAGTTCGCCAAGCATCTCAGCCCGGTGGACAATGGGCAAAAAACGTGCCCGCGCGGCGACCACCTCGGCATTGTCGGGTTTAATCGCTGTCGAGATCACCAACAGCGATGCATTGTCGACATTGGCCGCATTCTGGCCAATCATCACTGTGATGCCCTTGTCGCGTAACCGGCGCACATTGGCGTTTTCCGACATGTCACTGCCCTGGACAGCATAGCCAAGATCGTGCAGAATTTCGGCAATACCGCTCATGCCGATGCCGCCGATGCCGGTAAAATGCATGGTGCCGATGGACAAGGGTAATTCGGTCATGCGGCGGCTCCCGAGGTTTGTGATCCTGTTTGGTCAATCAGCCCAATCGCCAGTTCGGCAATGTCATGCGCGGCGCGTGGGCTGGCGAGACCGGTGGCCTTGTCGGCCATCTGGCGCAACATGTCGGGCGCTTCAAACAGCTGCATGATGCGGGTGGCAAGGAAGGCTGGGCTGACGGTCGCCTCATCGAGGCAAAATCCGCCACCGGCAGCCTGCATTTGCAGGGCATTGGCCTTTTGATGATCATCCATCGCAGTTGGCAAGGGCAGCATCAGCGCCGCACGCCCAATCGCCGCCAGTTCGGCAATCGATGACGCGCCAGACCGGCAAATAACAAGATCGCTCTTGCTCAAGAGTGCCGGCATATCGGTGAAAAACGCGCTGATCGTGGCGCGGATGCCAAGCGCTTTATAGCGGGTTTTTAAGGCGGCCATTTGTTCGTCACGCGCCTGCTGGTAAATACGGATTTGCGGCAATAAGGCCGGGTCGATCATCGCCAACGCATCGGGAACCAAACTGCCCAGAATGCTGGCCCCTTGCGAGCCCCCCAGCACGGTCAGCACAAGGCTATGGTCTTTTTTCACGCTGCTGCGTTTGGCAAAAAAGGCCGTGCGAACCGGCATGCCGGTCACGCTGGTTGGCACGTCAACTGGCAGATTTTTGGTTTCCGGCCAGCTTAAGGCCAGCATGCGTGCGCCGGCGGCGATGGCCTTATTGGCGCGCCCAAGATAGGCATTTTGTTCATGTACCATCGTTGGTACGGCCAAAAACCGGGCCACCAATAGCGGTGCAAAAGACGGATAGCCGCCAAAGCCGATCACTGCCTTTGGCCGATTGCACAGGGTCAGCCAACCGGCCTTGACTGCGCCGATGGCAAGCTTAGCCAGCGCGACCGTCTTGCGGATCGGACCACGCTGAAAGGGCGAGGCGGCGCCAAGCACATGCACCTGAACCGGCAAATTGGCAATGTCAGCCAGCAAGGCTGCGCCGCGGCGGTCGGTCAACAAATGCGGATCAAAGCCGCGGTCCTGCAATATTTCGGCGACCGCAAGTGCCGGGAACACATGCCCGCCGGTGCCACCGGCTGCCAGATGAATGATCGGCCGCCTCATCGCCAGCCTCCATCTGAAAAATGATCGCCGCCGGTGCGTTTGCGGGTCAGGGCTAAAATCAGGCCCATCGTCAGGCCGGTTGCCAAAAGTGACGAGCCACCATAGCTGATAAAGGGCAGGGTCATGCCCTTGGTCGGGATCAGATTCAGCGATGATGCCATGTGAATGCTGGCCTGAATACCAAACTGCATGACAAGGCTGGCGATGGCGATCAGGCAAAACAGCCCTTCGCCCGACAAAGCGCGGGCAAAGCCCCGCATGATGATAAAGCCGTAAAGACCAAGCAGCGCAAGACAGGCAAGGGCGCCATATTCCTCGGCCGCAACCGCGAAAATGAAATCGGAATGGGCGTCGGGAAGATGAAGCTTGACCGTTCCATCTCCCGGGCCAACGCCAAAAAACCCGCCTTGGGCAAAGCTGTCCATCGCGCGCTCAACCTGCCAGGACCCACCCTCAAAGAATTTGGTCACCCGCATTTTGACATGTGGCAGAAGGAAATAGGCAAGACCAAAGGCGGCCGGCGCCACCGCGGTCGCGCCGATCACAAACAGCATTGGCATGCCGGCCAGAAACATCTGAAACCCCCATGTCAGCAAGATCAGAACGGTCATGCCGATATCCGGCTGCGCCACAAGGATAGTGACGATGATGGCGGCAAGCCCAGTCGCATAGGCCCAGCCGGGGAAATCCTGCCCTTCGCGCCACAGGGTCAGCAGCCACGCCGAAACAATCGCAAATAGCGGCTTGGCAAATTCAGACGGCTGCAAGGTGAATCCGGCCAGCGATACCCAGCGGGTTGCGCCTTTGATTTCGCTGCCAACCAATGTCGCCAGGATCATCAGCCCCAGCGTCACCGCAAGGCCGACAAGCGCCAGCGCCCGAATTGGGCGTAATTCCAACATCGACACCGACAACATGATCAACAGTGCCGGTAGCAAATAAGTCAATTGCCGTAGAACGAAATGTTGTGATGACAGATTGATCAGGCTGGCGACTGCCGGGCTTGCGGCCATTACCAGAATCACCCCCAATGTCATCAGCATCAGGGCCCCGGCAAGAAGCCATTTATCCACCGTCCACCACCAGACGCCGACAAGCGAACGATCGGTCCGATCAAGCATGCTGGCCTCCGTGATCAATGGCGCATAGCTGGCGCGCCAGATTGGCAAACGCATCACCACGCGCCCCAAAATTGGCAAACTGGTCAAACGAGGCAGCCGCCGGTGCCAACAAGATGGTGCCGCCGGTATCAGCGGTACGGGCGTCGTTGAAGGCGGAGCGGGTGGCGGTGTCCAGATCGCCACAAATTGCCGCCGGGCATTTGCCGTCAAGGCTGCGCGCAAAGGCGTCAGCCGCGGTGCCGATCAAATAGGCTTTTTTGACACTGTGCAAAAATGGCAAGGCCGGATCGATGCCGTCATGTTTGGCAAGACCGCCAGCCACCCAGTAAATATCGTTAAATGCGCCTAAAGCCTTGGCCGCCGCAGCGCCGTTGGTGGCCTTCGAGTCATTGACAAAACGCACCTTGCCACAGGCAGCAACGGTTTGCAGCCGGTGTGGCAGGCTTTCAAAACTGGCGATCGCCGCGTTGATTGTGCCAAGGCTGACACCAAGATGGGTAGCGGCCAAGGCGGCGGCTGCGGCATTTTCGGCATTATGCTGGCCGGCAAGTGCCGCCGACTGGCGCTGGGCCGCAGGGGCGCTGGCTGGTTCCGCGATCTGGCAATCAATGGGGCGCGTGGCACATCTTTTGGCCAAGGCCTGAACATGCAGGTCACCGGTGCCTAGGACGGCGATCCCGTCCGGCTTGATGTGATCAAGAATTTTCGCCTTGGCGGCAATATAGCCATCCATGCCGCCATGCCGGTCAAGATGGTCGGGGCTGATATTTAGAATAACCGCCACATCCGGGGCGAGAGATGGTGTTGTTTCCAACTGATAGGATGACATCTCCAGCACCAGCACACCATCCGGTCCCGGATCGTCAAGGCTGCAGGCCGCGGCCCCGATATTGCCGCCAACCGCGACCGGCATGGCGGCGGTTTGCAAACAATGGCCGATCAAGGCAGTCGTTGTTGATTTCCCATTGGTGCCGGTAACCGCCACCAATTTTGCGGCTGGCTGGGCGCGCAGGGCCAGCTCTACCTCGCTGACGATTTCAATGCCCTGATCGGCGGCCATTGCCGCGGCGGGATGCGGCGTTGGGTGGTGATGCGGGATACCGGGGCTGATCACCAACAGCGCAATATCGTGCCATGGCCAGTCCTGCCACGCCGCAAATTGGGCTGGCCGCAGATCATCATTGGGCGTGTGGGGGGCAATGGCATCGTCAAAGGCAAAAATATGCGCACCGGCCGCCGCCAGCGACCTTATTGCCGCCCGGCCGGACAGGCCAAGGCCGAGAACCCCGACTGTTTTACCTGTGATGCCTTTTGGAACCAACATCATCTGCCTTCTAGCGCAGCTTTAATGACGACAGGCCGGCCACCGCCAACACCACCGTGATAATCCAAAACCGGATCACGATGGTTGGCTCTGCCCAACCCTTTTTTTCGAAATGATGGTGCAGGGGCGCCATCAGGAAAATGCGTTTGCCGGTCAATTTGAATGATGCGACCTGCAACATCACCGACAGGGTTTCGACGACGAACAAGCCGCCTGTGATGGCCAGCACCAATTCATGCCGTGTGGCGACCGAAATCGCCCCCAATGTGCCGCCAAGCGCCAAAGATCCGGTGTCGCCCATGAACACTCGCGCCGGCGGGGCGTTAAACCACAGGAATCCAAGTCCGGCGCCAATCAAAGCACCGCACATCACTGCCAGATCCCCGGTGCCGGGAACATAATTGATTTGCAAATAGGTGGCGAAATTATAATTACCGGCAAGATAGGCAATTAGGGCAAAACACCCGGCAACAATCATCACCGGCACAATGGCCAGCCCGTCAAGACCATCGGTCAGATTGACCGCATTCGACGCCCCCACAATCACCATCATCGAAAAGGGCATATAGAACAGGCCCATCGTGATCAGCGTGTCTTTGAAAAAGGGCACAGCGACGCCATAGCGCAATTGTTCGGGCGACAATTCGACAAAGATCAACGTGGCGATAAAAGCAATGATCAGTTGAAGCCCCATTTTCATGGGCGCCGACATGCCGTTATGCGACCGTTTGCGAAGCTTCATCCAATCATCAACACTGCCAATTGCGCCAAAACTGACCGCAACCAGCAGCACCGGCCACAAATAGGGGTTTGATAGCGGCATCCACAAAATTGTCGACAGAACAAAGGCAATCATAATCAGCAGCCCGCCCATAGTCGGGGTGCCAACCTTGGTCAAAAGATGCGATTCAGGCCCATCGTTGCGGATCGGCTGACCTTCGGCTTGATGCGATTTCAACCAGCGGATGAAGGCGGGACCGAAAAACAACGAAATGAACAGCGCGGTGATCGTCGCGCCACCTGTGCGGAAGGTGATATAGCGAAACAGGTTAAATGGCTGAAACTGGTCGGCAAGCGGGGTCAGCAGATCAGGCAGCATAGGAATCCCCCTTGCGACTTATGGGCTGTTCAGCGTCCAGTCGCTGAAGCAGCACAGCAGCAACACGCCACGCGCCAGAGCCAAGCGACCCTTTGATAAAGACAATGTCATTTGCCGCGACCGCCGCATCGAGTGCGGTCACCGCCGCATCGGTATCACGGGCCGCACAGGCGGTGATGCGGCTGTCAAGATGCTGCATCGCATGATGCATGCCAGCGCCAAGACCGATCACGAGCTTTGGCATTATATCATTGATTTCATGTATTAAGTTATCATGTGCGGCAGCGCTTTCACCGCCAAGTTCGAGCATTTCGCCAAGCACCATAATGGTTGGTGGTGTTGCCACCATGCTGGCGAGGGCAGCGCGCATTGAAACTGGGCTGGCATTGTAGCTATCGTCGATCAGGGTGATGTGGCAGCCATCGTAACGGCCATGATAACGCCGGCCGCGGCCTTTTGGCGTTGGGCAGTTTACCAGCGTCTTGGCGGCGTCCTCGACAGGCAGGCCAAGGGCTGCGACGCACCCCAAAACCCCAAGTGCATTTAGCGCCCAATGCGTGCCATGCATGGTCATCTCAAAACGTAACTCAGCCCCGCCAATTTCGGCGCATACCTGCATGCCGTTATCCTGCGGGGTAGTGGAAAGAAGGCAGAATTCGGCATCATCATGCCGGCCAAAACTGATGATATGGCTAGCGCCGGCTTGCTGGGCGGTTGCCGCCAATAGCGGGTAAAAGGCATCATCGCGGTTGAGAACGGCGACGCCGCCAGCCGCAAGCCCGGTGAAGATTTCGGCTTTAGCGGCGGCAATATCGGCCAAGGAATTGAAAAAGGCGCTGTGGGTGCCGGCGATCCGGGTGATCAACGCCACATGTGGGCCGGCCAACCGGGTCAGTGCGGCAATCTCGCCGGCTGCATTCATCCCCATTTCCTGAACCGCAAAATCACAGCTGGCTGGCAAGCTGGCTATTGTTAATGGCACGCCGATATGATTGTTGAAGCTGCGCTGGCTAGCATGGGTTTGGCCAAAGCTGGCCAGTGCGTGGGCAAGCATATCTTTGCTGCCGGTTTTGCCAACCGACCCGGTGATACCGACGACGCGGCCTTGGAACCGGTTGCGCCCGGCCGCGGCAAGGCGGGTTAGGCCGGCCAAACTGTCCTCAACGATAATCTGCGGCAGGTCAATAGCGGCGTCAGGCCGGCTGACAAGCGCGGCGCTGGCACCAGCGGTGGCGGCATTGGCCAAGAACTGGTGACCATCGGCGGCAGTGCCGGGCAGGGCGACAAACAGATCCCCCGCCGCACAATCGCGGCTGTCGATGCTGATACCGTTAATAAACCCACTGTTTGATGGCGGGGCGAGCAGACGGCCGTCACAGGCGGCCACGGCTGCGTCTATGGTCCACAGGGGCGCGGTCATGGCTTGCCTCCTTGCAATGCGGCAATCGCATTGGTGGCCACCGCGGCATCATCAAACGGCAGGGTTTCGGTGCCGATCAGCTGGACTGATTCATGACCCTTGCCGGCGATTAACAGCACATCGCCGGCTTGAAGCATGTCAATCGCACGATGAATCGCGGTGTCGCGTGGGGCGATCTCTTCGGCGTGCGGGCAGGCGGCGGCAATCGCGGCCCGGATTGCTGCCGGGTCTTCGCTGCGCGGATTGTCGTCGGTGATGATGACATGGTCAGCGGCGGCGGCGGCTACCGCGCCCATCAGCGCGCGTTTACCGGCATCACGGTCACCGCCGCACCCGAAAAGCACGATCAGCCGGCCGCGGGTTTCGGGGCGCAATGCGGCAAGAGCCGCGTCAAGCGCATCAGGCGTGTGGGCATAATCAACAATGATCCTGGCGCCGGTCGGGTGTCCATAGACGGTTTGCATGCGGCCAGGGGCGGCGCTGAGGTAGGGCAGACCGCCAAGCGAGTCGTGAAGTGGCACGCCGCTGGCATGCGCCATCACCGCGGCGGCCAGCGCGTTCATCGCCTGAAACGTGCCTGACAAGGCGAGCGGGATGTGCCAGCTTTGCCCCAGATGCGTCACCTCCATCGTAAGGCCGTCGCCGGCAGGAGTGATTGACTCGACACAGAAATCGGCGGTCTTGTCAGCACCATAGGTGGTGATCACAATTCCCCGCCCGTCCAAGGCACTGATGATCTGTTGGCTATGCGGATCATCGATATTGACCACCGCATGGCCGCCGGGCTTTAGCAGCGCGGTGAAAAGCCGTAATTTGGCGGCAAAATAGCTGTCCATATCGGTATGGTGGTCGAGATGGTCGCGGCTGAGATTGGTAAAAGCGGCGACATGAAGGCTTAGACCATCAAGTCGGTACTGTTCCAGCCCATGGCTGCTTGCCTCGAGGGCAAGATGGGTCATGCCAGCCTCGGTCAAGGCGTTGATCGTGGCATGCAGGCTAAGGCTGTCCGGCGTGGTCAGGCTTGGCAGTCCCAACAACGCACCATTGACATTCAATATGTCAGTGCCAGTGACGCCAAGCGTCCCCATCGCCACCGCCCGCCAGCTGACGCGCCGCCAAAGCTGACGCAAAAACTCGGCGGTTGATGTTTTGCCGTTGGTGCCGGTTACAGCGGCAACCATGCCGGGCTGGGCCGGCCAAAAGCGCGCCGCCATCAGGGCCATCACCTGACGCGGATTGCTGGTTTGCAGAACCGGAATGCTGATAGATCCGGCATCAAATGGCCCATCCTTAAATGGTCGGGCATCGGTGATCACGGCAACAGCCCCAGCTTTGATAGCATCGGCAATATAATCACGCCCGTCACTATGGATGCCGGCCACCGCGAAAAACACATCGCCGACGCCAACTTTGCGTGAATCGATGGCCAAACCATAGACAGGCAACGCACCGGCATCTGCCGGCACCGGGATCAAGTTGTGACATAGATCAGTAAGACGCAAGCGTTGCCTCCTTGTTACCGATCTTGAAATCAAGCATCAATTTTTGGCGAATTGACGGCAATTGTTCGTCAACAGGAAGAACACCGAGCATTGGCGCAACTTGTTCGACAATGCGCCGGACTGCGGGTGCCGCAACCCAGCCGGCCGTTGCATAGCCGTAAGAATGTTTTTGGCCCTTGGGTTCGTCGACAAGAATGGCCAAAACATAGCGCGGGTCATGTACCGGAAAGGTCGCGACAAAGGTGGCGATGTTGGCTTTTTTATTATAGCCACCAATCTTGATCTTTTCGGCGGTGCCGGTTTTGCCGCCAACCATATAGCCTTTTGCATCGGCAAAATTACCGGTGCCGTCTTTATGCGAGACGACAAGACGCATCATCGACCGGACCGCTTTGGCGGTGGTTTCTGAAAACACCCGCAAGCGCAACGGCGTATCGCCGGTTGGGCGCTGCAACAAGGTTGGCTGGATCAGGTGACCGGTGCCGCTAGCCGCCGCAATAGCGCTGGCCAGATGCACCAACGACACTGAAATGCCATGTCCGTATGATACCGTGGCGGTGGTGGTGCGGCGCCAGTGGCGCGGTGCCAGCGGCGCGGCGATTTCGGGCAATTCGATATCAAGCCGGTTAAGAAGACCAAGCTTGTCGATATAGGTGCGCTGCAAGTCAGCGCCAATTTTTTCAGCCATCAGCGCTGAACCAATATTCGACGAATAGACGAGGATTTCAGGCACATTCAATGGCCGCTTGTAGGGATGGTAATCGGTGATTGTAAAACGGGCGATCCGCAATGGCTTGGCAACCTCGAATTGCTGGCCCACCGTGGCCGCGCCGGTTTCAAGCGCAATGGCCGTGTTCAGTACTTTGAATGTTGATCCCATTTCATAGAGACCTTTGGTCGCCCGGTTGAAGCGGGCATCATCGCTGGCAAGGCCAAATTCGTTCGGGTTGAAATCTGGGAACGAGGCCAGCGACAGGACCTCCCCTGATTTGATGTCTAACAGCACGCCAGCCCCGCCAATCGCCTCAAATTTGTCGATCTGTTGCTTGATTTCACGTTCCAGCACGGCTTGCGTGCCAAGATCGATTGACAAGGTCACATCTTTACCGGCGGCGAGACGGGCATTCATTGATTTTTCAATGCCGGCAATACCGATTTTGTCGGTATCGACATGGCCGATGATATGCGCCGCGGTCCGGTGCTGCGGGTAAACCCGCACATCACTGTCGGCAAAATAAACACCTGGGATTCCCAGCTGTAAAATTTGTGCATGACGCCGCGGGGTCAATTGCCGGTCCAATTCGACGTAACGCGCCTCCTTGCCAAGCAGACGGGTCAGGCTGTCAACCGTATGATGGGGTAGCAATGGGGCCAATTTTGTGGCCGCGTCAGCGACATTCATAATTTCGCTCGGGTCGGCGTGAAGCAGGGTGATCGGCAAATTGCCAGCGACCAGCCGGCCAGCGCGATCAAGGATACGGCCCCGCTCAACCGTTGTGGTTTTGCTGTGCGCGGCAACAGGCAGGCTGGCATTGGCATCGGCAAGGCTGACAATCCGTGTGCCGATCACGCCGACAAGTAACAGCGCGACTGCGCCGCTGACAATCAACCGGCCTTCGGCGATACGGCGTGATTGCGCGGGATCGGGGCGCGGCGGCAACACCAGCCGTTTGATTTTCTGGCCAAGAGTGGTCATGGTTTCACCGTCACGCTGGTTTTGGTAATGGCCTGACCCGCCTGAACCGGGGCATCAATCGGTGGTGCGCCCGATTGCTGCCGGACCGGGATCGCTTCCAGTGGCAATACACGGTCTTGTGGGATCGGTGTCATGCCAAGCAGCTGGTCCGACAGGGCGATAATGCGCTCAGGCCGCGACAGATAGGCCCATTCCGACTCAAGAACGGCGATATCGCGTTTGGTGTTGGCAATTTTTAGTTCGACACGGCGCAAATGGTCCTGCCGTTCGTCAATGCCGGTCTTCACCTGATAAAGACTGGTGCCAAGCCCGAACAGAATAACGGTTGTGAGTAAAATCATCCGCATTGGCTCGGCTCCGTCTGGCTGGTTTGCGGCAGGGTAACGGGGGCACTCGTCCGGCGGGCGATACGCAATTTTGCCGAGCGGGCGCGGGCATTGGCATGACACTCGTCGGGACTTGGGGTGATGGCTTTGCGATGCGGTATATCAAAGCTGGGGGCTGGTCGGTCCGCGGTCAGCGGGCGGTGCCGTGACGGGCGGGCGGCATATTGGCTGCGGCTGGCCAGAAAGCGTTTGACGATCCGGTCTTCGAGTGAATGAAACGAGACTACCGCCAGCATACCATCAGGGCGCAACAGGGTCTCGGCAGCGGCAAGCCCGGCTTCTAATTCGTCCAGCTCGCGATTGACGAAAATCCGCAAGGCCTGAAAGCTGCGGGTGGCCGGGTCGATCTGGTCTGGCCGCTTGGCCGGCATGACATTGTGAATGATCGCGGCCAGTTGGCTGGTGGTGGTGATCGGCGCTTCGGTGCGCGCCTTGCCAATCGCCTTGGCGATCCGGCGCGATGCTTTTTCCTCGCCATATTCCCAAAGAATATTGGCAAGATCGGTCTCGCTTGTCTGCATGACCACATCGGCGGCGCTTTGTCCCGATTTGGACATCCGCATATCAAGCGGCCCGTCAGCCCGAAATGAAAAGCCACGCGCGGGCTGGTCAAGCTGGGTTGAGCAGACGCCCAAATCAAACGCCGCGCCGTCAATCCGGTTTTGCTGTGGGGCGGCGGCGCGGATCAGGCTAGCAAGGTCGGAAAAGCACCCCTCGCGCAAAAAGAACCGGCCGGCAAATTCAGCGCACATCGATTGCCCACGGGCGATGGCATCAGGGTCACGATCAATTGCTATTACCGCGCAATCGGCGCGTTCGAGAAGGGCGCGGCTGTAGCCGCCATTGCCAAATGTGGCGTCGAGGTAAAAGCCGCCATCGATCGGGTCAAGCGCCTCCACCACTTCGTCAAGAAGAACCGACCGGTGAAGCTGCTGTCCACCCATCATTGACCCCCGTTGTCGATCGGTTGCTGGGGTGTCCGGCCAAGGCGGAGGCTTGGCAACCCCTCGGTTTTGGCGCGGGCGCGGGCATCGGCCTCGCGGCTGCGATAGCGATCCGGACGCCAAATCTGGAAAGACCGGCCAATGCCGGCATAAAGCGCCGATTCGTCAAGTTCGGCAAAGCCGATAAAATCGGCGCTCAGCATAATCCGCCCTTCGGCATCAAGCTTCATTTCTTGGGCGCTTGACAGCATGGTCTGTAACGTCGCGACTTCGGCCGACAAGCTGTTCATTGAATCAATCGCATCGACAATCTGACCAATACGTTCGGGGCCACAGCCCTCAAGACATGGCTCGGTCAATGATTTGAACAGATAAAGCGGGTCCCGCCGGCGCTCAAGCACGGCGCGGAAAGGGGCCGGCACGGACAGGCGCCCTTTCTTGTCTATGCGGTTCTCAAATGTGGACAGAAATAAATCCACGATACCCCCAAAAGCTCCATTCAACGTCGTGCCGGCCAATCCGGACATCTGGTCGCCAAAACCGCCCGGCCCAGCTTGGCTGTTGTGCCTTGCGAGATCTGGCAAGGGAGACCAACCAGACAGATGCAAGACTCCCAAGCTGGGATATTATGGGATATCATGGGAATTTATGGACGTCAATGGGTTTTGCCCCTAAGTTTATGGGAAAAGCCAATCTTTTCAGTATGTTAATATAATCAATGAATAATATGTAGCAACTCATTGAATCATAACAATATATATTATTTCAATATTTATATGTTCCGGATATGTTCTTGTTTTTTGCAGAAAATTTTTAGGCGTGGCGCAGGTGGCGTCCGCCGGCGGTGCGACGTTGCTAATCAGGCCTGAATATGTGGGGGGAACCTGTCAGATGGCCTGTAAGCCGGGTTCTGTATCGCTGTTGCCAGCGCTGATGACTATTCATCTAGACCGGCTGTTACCAGCCGTTTCAAGCGACCTACCCGGACATGATGCAGGATCGCATCTGAACGGCGGACCGTTCGCATGTCCCTATCTGGTCTTGCTCCGGATGGGGTTTGCCATGCCCGTCCTGTTACCAGGCCGGCGGTGCGCTCTTACCGCCCCATTTCACCCTTACCACGGCCGCCCAAGGGGCCGCCGGTGGCGGTATTTTTTCTGTGGCACTTTCCCTAGGGTCACCCCCGCCGGGTGTTACCCGGCATCCTGATCCTGTGGAGCCCGGACTTTCCTCTCGTTTCCTTGCGAAAACCAGCAGCCATCCGGCCATCTGACAGAACCGGACTATAGGTCTTGGCGCGGCGTTGGGTCAAGCCTTTGGCGGTTGGTTGGCGACTGCCTTGGTCAATTGTGTTGGCAGGCTAGCCGTTATCAAGGGCCTCGGCCTTTTCGGCCACCTCAAGCCAGTGCAGTTCTTTGGTTTCCTTGTCGGATTGCAATTGCCCAAGGCGCGCGGCACTGGCGGTAAATTTGTCCGGGTTGCTGGCGAATAGCGCCGGGTCGGCAAGCTGGGCCTCCAGCGTGGCGATTTCGGCGGTGATCTCATCGATCTCGCCGGGCAAGGTGTCAAGCGCGTGCTTGTCCTTGAAGGTGAGGCGGTCGGGTCTGGTTTTGGCCGGTTTGTCGGCTGGTTTTGGCCGTTTGCCGCCGGCGGTTTTTAGGCTTGATGGGTCTGGTTGCTGTTTGCGGCGGCGCTCAAGATAGGCCGAATAGCCGCCGGCATGCGCGATAATCCGCCCATCGCCTTCAAACGCCAGAACCGCGGTGACAGTCCGGTCGAGAAAGTCACGATCATGGCTGACAATCAACACCGTGCCGTCATAATCGGCGATCACTTCTTGCAGCAGCTCAAGTGTTTCCATGTCAAGGTCATTGGTCGGCTCGTCAAGCACCAGAAAATTATGCGACTGGGCAAATAGCTTGGCCAGTAGCAGGCGGTTTTGCTCGCCCCCTGACAGGGTGGCGACCCGCTGGGTCATTTTGGCGTCCTCAAACATGAAATCACGCAAATAGCTGGTCACATGCCGCGGCTTGCCGGCGACCTCGATCATGTCGCTGCCACCTTGGCTTAAGATGGTCCAGGGTGATTTATCGCGATCCAGACTTTCGCGCCGCTGATCAAAATAGGCCGGGATCAGGCCAAACCCCTGACGGACGCGGCCGCTGTCGGGGGCTTTAAGGTCCAGCAGCAACTGCACAAGGGTCGATTTGCCAGCGCCGTTCGGGCCAATAATCCCGATCCGGTCTTTGCGCCGGATCAGCAGGTTAAGGCGGGTGATCAACTGGCGCATATCACCATCGGTGCCGGGAACGCTGGCACAAAGATCAATCGCTTCAAGCACCAATTGGCTCCCGCCGTCAGCCGGTCCGGTTTCCATCCGCATACCGCGTTGGGTCAAACCGCCAGCCGCGGCCCGTGCGATGCGCAAATCGGCCAGTTCGCGTAACCGGCCCTGATTCCGTTTGCGGCGGGCGGAAATGCCCTCGCGCGACCATTTGGTTTCACTGGCGATGCGGCGGTCAAGCTTGTGGCGGGCGGTGGCCTCGTCGGCAAGGATGCCGTCAGACCAGGCTTCAAATTCGTCAAAATGGCCGTCACGGCGGCGCAATTTACCGTCGTGAAGCCAGATGATGCCGGTGCCAAGGTTGCGTATAAATGCGCGATCATGGCTGACAATGAGCAAGGCCCCTCGATGCTGGCGCAAATGCTCTTCCATCCATTCAATGGTTGGCAGGTCCATATGGTTGGTTGGCTCATCAAGCAGCAGAATATCCGGCTGCGTATAGATAGCCCGCGCCAGCGATGCGCGCCGTGCCTCACCGCCTGACAGCCCGTCACTGACCCGGTGCGGATCAAGCCCAAGCTGCATCAAGATTGCATCGGCCTGATGGCCGCTGGCGCTGCTGTCGGTGCCGGCCAAGACAATGTCGCGCAAGGTCAGCCCTGGCGGGATTTGTGGCGCTTGTGGCAAATAGGCAATCTCGGCGCCTGGCGCGATCCACAAGCTGCCTTCATCCATTTCGCCCTGTCCTGCCAGTAATTTCATCAGGCTGGATTTACCCGCACCATTTTGCCCAACAAGCGCCAACCGGTCGCCGTGATGCAAGGCCAGATCGGCCCCCCGCAACAGCCATTTGTCACCAAGATTGATGCCGGCCTCGGCGATGGTCAAAAGGGGCGGTGCCATAGCGATCTTGGTCCTGACCTAGCTTGCATGCCGGCGGTTGATCAGGTCATAAGCGGCGTTGATTTGCGCCAACCGGTCATTGGCCGCGGCGATGAATTCTTCCGGCATACCATCGGCGGTCAACTTGTCCGGATGGTGCGTGCGCACCAGCTCTTTCCAATGGCGGCGCAAGTCGGCCTGACTGATATCCGGGCTGACCCCAAGGATCTGATAGGGCGACGGGGCACCGGTTTGGTGAAGCGCGCACAGCCGGTCAATAGCGGCGGTATCAAAGCCAAAAATGCCGGCCACAATGGTCAGGTAATCCAATTCCGGTGCGGTGATTTGTCCATCTGAACGGGCGATATGGAACAGCAAATCCAGCAGCTGTTCCAGAACCGGGGCCCGCGGCGCAAACAAATGCGCCACCTGTTTGGCGTAATCTTCAAACCCGTCGGGTGTTTGCCGGGCCAAATCCCAGAACCGACCCACCTGTTTGACCTCGTTCGGCGGAATATGCACACGGGCCCGAAAGGCGGCGATCTCGTCGCGGGTCACAATACCGTCAGCTTTGGCCATTTTTGCCGAAAGGGCAATTACCGCAACGGTGAACGCAACGCGTCTGGTGGCATCGGGGTTGTCATCGCCGGTTGACAATTTGCGACTGACCGCATGACCGGCCATAGCGCCAAGAAGTCCGCCTATCGGCCCCCCAATCGCAAAGCCGGCAGCCCCACCAATAATCAATCCCCAGATACTCATGCGCCTATCTAGCGAGCAAGCAGGGGGCTTGGCAAGACTTATCCGAAAAACGGCCATTGTCTGGCGACAGACCGGCCGTGGGTGCGGCGAAAATGCGCTGGTGTTTTGCAGGCGGTCCGCCTAGTGTGAGGCTGTTGGTGACCGAAATCGGCCGGGGCTTTTATGACTGATCCAGTGACGCTTGATTTGACCGGGCTGAAATGCCCGTTACCAGTACTAAAAGCGCGGCGTGCCATCAAAGACATGCCGGTCGGGGCCGAATTGGTGGTGCTGGCCGATGACCCGGCGGCTCCGCTTGATTTTGATCATTTTTGCCAGACCGGTGGCCATCAGCTATTGGAAAGTTCGGCCAGTGGCGGGGTGTTTACGATTCGGATTGTCAAATCAGCGGCCTAGCGGCTGAACAATTCACCCAAAAGCTGTTGGTGAAAGGCGGCGGCCGCCTCACCACGCGATGGGCCGTCATAAAGGCCAAGGTCACGACATCGATCAAAAAAACCGGGGGCAGGAAGGCCGTTTCGCCGGCGTGATATCACCGCAGCGGCGCGAAGCGGCTTGCCGGCGTGATGATCGCGCGTGATAACGGCCTCAAGCCAGCCGGTCAGCTTGTGAATACGGTGCGGCGCTGGAATGCGTGCTGCCTCGGCAAGGGCAGCATAGGTCAGGCATTGCTGTGTTTGAATGGTTGATTCAAGCGCCATCTCAGCGCGGATTTGCCAGCTAATCTGGCCAGCCTCACGGCTATAAATGGGGTGGTGATCGGCGGTCATGGGCGGGTGTTTTCGATTAAAAGGAGCTGTGAACGGGCAACGTCATCACCTATTGAAGGCGGCTTGGATAAAGCCTAACATGGCGGCATGATTTATCTCAAATCCTTGCTGTTTAACAGCTTGTTTTATAGTGGCACAGCGGTGCTGGTTATTGTGATGGGCCCGGTGTTACTGCTGCCGTCCCGATGGGCGCGTTGTATTGCGCGATTTTGGGGGTGGTTAACTGACAAGCTGTTAGTGATTGTTGGTATCAAGGTGCTTGTGTCCGGCAACCGCCAGTTAGACAGACAGGTGATTTACGCGGTCAAACATCAATCAGCGCTGGAGACCATCATTCTTAGCTGGCTGTTGGCGGCGCCGGCCTTTGTGTTAAAGCGGGAATTGCTGCGCTTGCCGATCATTGGCTGGTTCTTTATCAAGACCGGCTGCATTCCGGTTGACCGCTCGGCCGGTATGAAGGCGTTGCGTGATATGCGGGCGGCGGCGTTGGCGTTGGCGGCTGATGGGCGGTCAATGCTGATATTTCCGCAAGGAACACGGGTGGCCCCCGGCGCGGCGCGGCCCTATGAAATAGGCGTCTTTGCGCTTTATGAGTCGACCGGATTACCGGTGGTGCCGGTGGCCCTCAATTCCGGCCATGTCTGGCCCCGTAATAGCTGGTTCAAATATCCGGGCACGGTTAGGGTCGAATTTTTGGTCGCGATTGAGCCCGGACTTGACCGAAAAGCTTTCATGGCACAGCTTGAAACGGATATTGAAACCCGAATGGCCGTGTTAGATTCGCCATTTGGGGGCAAAACCAAAGAGGTATAGATGGACGGGTCCAGCGGACGCCCCGGCGGGGGCCAATTGAATGTACTAGGGGGGACACTTGCCGCCTGTGCGCGTGACCCGATGACCGGATTCTTCCGTGATGGTTGTTGTAATACCGGACCAACCGATCAAGGGCTTCATACCATTTGTGCGATTATGGATGATGCGTTTCTGGCCCATAGCAAGGCGGTGGGCAATGATCTTTCGACGCCCTTGCCGGATTTTGGGTTTCCGGGGCTGAAGGTGGGGGATCGCTGGTGCTTATGCGCGGCGCGCTGGGAACAGGCACGGATTGCCGGCAAGGCGCCGCGTGTTGTGCTGGCCGCCACCAATCAGGCCAGCTTGATGCTGTGCCAATTGGATGATCTGAAAGCACATGCGATTGATCTGAATTAAGCTGTCCATATCAAAGGAGACCGCCATGCTGACCCTCGATGCCCGTGTGAAATTGACCTGTGTCGACAATGATCAGGTGGCAGATGGCACGATCGTAAGAATTCAAGGCAATCGTGTCGATGTTGCGCTGGACCAAGGCGGGCTGATGATTTCGCTGTTCATGAAAAAGCCGGGGCTGTATGTTGGCAACCAGTCAGGCTTGGAATTTGTGATGCGGCATTAGGGTGCTGATGCCGCCAAAAACCCGCGATGATACGGATGAGTGAGGCGCGATAGCCCGCATGCCACAAAAAGAGTTAAACCAGCATCCCGCTGATAAGGCGTATGATCATCCGGCCACGCCAGAGGCCGGCACCGACCATGCCGACAGGTCGGTCTGGCTGATCTGGATGGGGCTGGTTTTGGCCGCGGTAGCGGTGTTGCCATTCGCCCTTCGCAATGCTGATGTGCTACGGCAGATCGCGGCTATGTGCGGCTTTGATCTAGGATAGGGACAAGATGGTTTTTGACGGTGACGTGGCAAACCCGTTGGTCATTCTGGATGGTGGTCTTGGCCGCGAGCTAGAGGCGATGGGGGCGCCGTTTCGCCAGCCTGAATGGTCGGCGCTGGCCTTGGTTGAAGCACCGGATTTTGTGCGGCAGGCCCATGATGCTTTTATCGCCGCCGGCGCCGAGGTGATTTCCACCAATAGTTATGCGCTGGTGCCGTTTCACATTGGCGACGAAAGGTTTGCCACTAATGGGGCGGACTTGATCGCGTTGTCGGGTAAGCTGGCGCGGGCGGCGGCAGATGCGGCAAAAGGGCCGGTGCGGGTGGCCGGTGGTATCCCGCCGATGTTCGGGTCATATCGTCCGGACCTGTTTGACCCGGTGGCCGCGGTCCCCATGATGCACTTGTTTCGGCACGCATTGTCACCCTATGTTGATCTGTTTGCGGCTGAGACTTTTAGTGCGATCGCCGAGGCACGCTGTTTTCTTGACGTGTTTGGCGGGGCTGGCAAACCCTTATGGGTGTCGTTGTCGCTTGAAGATGTGGCGCCGGAAGCAGGGTGCCCGCGGTTGCGGTCGGGCGAGCCATTGGCCGATGCTATCGCCGCATTAGGCGCGGCTGATACCCACCAGCAATGGCAGGCGCTGCTGTTCAATTGTAGCCAGCCAGAAGTGATGGAAGACGCGGTCAAGGTAGCCGTTGACTGCGTGACGCGCGCCGGTGGCCGGCAACAGATCGGGGTCTATGCGAATGCCTTTCCGTTGGTTGATCCCTCCTACCGAGGGGCGAATGCCGAATTACACGCGATCCGCGGCGATATCACGCCCCACTCATACGCCGATTTTGCCGAAATATGGGTCGCCGCCGGGGCGACGATCATTGGGGGATGTTGCGGTATTTCGCCAGATCATATTCGCGGTCTTGCCACCCGGTTGAAAGGCTGATCGCTACGGCAAAAAAGAGGGGCCGCATCGGGCCCCTCTTCGTGATCGGCTGTTAAAAACCTGTTTTGCCGCGGTCGCGCACTACGCTATCGAGCCGCTGGCGATGTCTCTGCTCTAGGCGCACCCAGAAGGCTGCTCCTCAGTCCGCCAAACAGAAACCAGGCCTTTTGAACCAAACCGTTTATCACTAGACATCAGATCACCTCCTTTTCGTTGTTGACACAATAACAAACAGCCTATGGGGAAAAACCGGTCCTGTCACCCGGTAATTTGCTGCGGTAATTTGCTGCGGTAATCCCCCTTGCATCACGGCGGCTTTATGCCCATATACCGGTCTATGAACCCGATCATTTCTAAGACTGTTTTGACCTATGCCACGGCCGCCTTGGTCGTGATGTTTCTGTTCTTGAAAGGCGCTGTCATGCCTGCCACTGCCGCCACCGCGCATGATTTTTCGTTTCCGTCGATCGATGGGGGTACGGTTGCCTTGTCCGATTATCGGGGCAAGGTTGTGTTGTTGGTTAATACCGCGTCGAAATGTGGGTTTACCGGCCAGTATAAGGGGCTGCAATCACTTTGGACCCGCTACCGCGATGCCGGACTTGTGGTGATTGGTGTCCCAAGTGATGATTTTGGGGGACAGGAACTGGATAGCGCCGGCGCGGTAAAGACATTTTGCGAGATGACCTATGGTATCGATTTTCCGATGACCGATATTGTGCGCGTTAAGGGGGCGTCAGCGCATCCCTATTATCAATGGGTGGCGTCAGATTATGGCGGGCTCGCGGTGCCACGGTGGAATTTTCACAAGCATCTTATCGGGCCTGACGGCCGGCTTGCTGACTGGTTTATGTCAACCACCGGCGCCGACAGCCAAAAGATAGAGCAAGCGATTGAAAAGGCCTTGGCCAAAGCCGCGACCAACTAACGCCATTGACGCCGATCTGTTTCGGGTTGGTTGTTGCCTTGTTGCATGCTAGCCTTTGGACGCAGCCCAGCCCAGACGGGCGACTGCCGCGCATAAACAGCAGGTAACAGGCAAGGTATATGGATGTGACGGTTGTGGCTGCCGTTTTAGCGGCAGCGTTCCTGCATGCGTTCTGGAATTTTCAGGTGCGTGGCACGGCCGATAAAGCGCTTGGCATGGCCGCGGTGATGTTTGGTCATTTGCCGCTGGCCTGGGTGGCGATGCTTTTTTCCGGCTTGCCGGCGCTTGAATCATGGCCTTATGTGCTTGGCAGCGCGGTGTTGCATCTTGGCTACCAGATTTTTCTGTTAAATGCGTATCGTTTCGGCGAATTGACCGAGATTTATCCGATTGCCCGCGGCGCATCGCCGCTGCTGATTACCTTATTTACCATGCTGGTCTTGCCGGGCACGCTGGTGCCGATGGAAATTTTAGGGGTGATCATGGTGTCGGGGGCCATTATCACCTATGGGGTCGCCCAATACCGCCGTGCAGCCGTTGGGCTGACTGGTATTTTATTGGCCTGTGCGACTGGCTGTTTTATTGCCTCTTATTCGATTGTCGATGCAACGGGAACCCGGATCGCGACGAGTGCTATCGCCTATTACGGGGCGTCGACAAGTCTGAACGCGTTGTTGCTGGCCGCCTATTTGCAGGTCTTTCATCCGGGTGTGTTGCGGCGATGCTATCATGGGGCACCCCGGACTTTTATTTATGGCGGCACAGCGTCCTATCTTGCCTATGTAACGGTATTGTGGGCGTGTCTTTATGCGCCGGTAGCGGTGGTGTCGTCGTTACGCGAAACCTCGGTGTTGTTTGCGGTTGGTCTTGGCGTGGTGTTCTTGAAGGAACGGCTGACATGGTTCAAAATCGGCATTATTTTGCTGATTTTCAGCGGCGTTGTTGTGTTGCGCCTTGCCTGACAACGGGGGCCTGACATTGGGGCGCCTGGAATCTTCTTTTTCCTGAAATCTTGTTTTTGTGGCCCCGGTCGTGCCGCCTAATTCGATGCAGCGGTAAAAGCGGCTGGTGACAGCTGGCGGGCTGATCCGCTGGCAAGGTCGTAAAGAACCATGCCGCCCGACGTGGGTCCGATACCGGTGATAGCCGATATGGTAACGAAATGCGTCACCATCACAACCGGTTTGCCATTGCGCGGCAAGCTGTCCAGCTTGGCGGCCAATCTGGCTAATGTCGGCCCGCGTGGGGCGTGGTCTTCATAAAAGGAATTAAGGCCCGAAAACGGTGTAACCGGACCAAGCTTTAATAGCTGGGCGGTTTCAAGACAGCGGCACCATTGACTGGAATAGATAGCGCCAAAGGCAACACCCGATGCCGCTAATTTGCGGCCAATAGCGCGCGCCTGTTCGCGACCTGTCGCATCAAGATTGCGCTGGGTCCGGCAATCGCCAAGATCAAAGATCGCCGGGTCGCCGGTACCCGGTGCCAACGCGTGGCGGATAAATATGACTGTGCCGTCAAAACGGCGCGCGTCAGCATGGGCTGGCAGGCCAAACCCGGCGCATAGGACGGTCAGCATCACGCACCACAAGCGTCCCTGCCGGTAACAGGTAATGCCAATCAGCTTGCAAGCAAGGGCGCGCACCATTGCTGGTCAGGCGTTGCGCCGCTGCACCTCGGTCATGAAGCGGTGCTTGATAACCGGCGCATCAAGATCAATGACGGGTACCTTGATATTACCAGATTCGCATTTGCTGACAATGATGGTCATTTTGTTGCCATCCAGCGCAGCTTGAACGGCCGCCGCGGTGTCTTCGGCGGCGCATTCGACAACATTTTCACAGCCGCAAGCCTTAGCGACGGCGGCAAGCGATGTTTTCATGCCGGCATAGGTCGGCTGGTCACCGGTCGACCCATAGCTGCCATTATCAATGATCAGCAAAATGAAATTGTCGGCAACATTATTCGCGATGGTTGGTAGCGTACCAAAATTGGTCAGCACCGACCCGTCACCGTCAATCGCAATAACCTTGGCTTTTTGGGCCAACGCAAGGCCAAGGCCAATCGATGATGCCAGCCCCATCGTGCCAAGCATGTAAAAGTTTGTGGGCTGGTCATCAAGCAAATGCAACTCTTGTGACGGCAGACCAATATTGGATACCACCAGCTGGTCAGAAATAATCGGGATCAGGGTCTTTAGAACATCACTACGGATCATGGCTCAGGCTCCCTGCCAGAAGCTGGCATCGGTCAGGATGGCGACCGGTTTTTTGGCAACAAAACTATGGTTAAGGATACCGTCTAGTTCGTCTGCATCCTCGCGTTTATGAAAATGGTAGGTCGGGATATTCAGCTGCGCCAACAGCGCCTTGGTATGAACCGCCATTTCAACCTGACAGGCAACCGGTTCGCCAATTTCACCGCGGTAGCTAATCAGCATCGGCAACGGGATATTGTAATATTGAATCAACGTCACAAGCGTGTTGATGGTGACCCCGATGGCGGTATTTTGCATGATGATCGCTGACCGTTTACCCCCCATATAGGCGCCCGCACAAAGGCCCATGCCCTCATCTTCTTTGTTTGACGGGATGTGGTAAATATCGTCAGATTTTTCGAGTTCGGCGATAACGCCGGCCAATTGCTTGCATGGCACGGTGGTTACAAACTCTATTTTGTTCTTAATAAAATCGTTCAGAATTTTTTGGTTTATCGACATAGGATCACATTTCTCTTCGGCTAGTCGCTTCGGCAGGTGACAGGCCAGAAAGCCGCGTCGCCCAAAGGATGAAATTACCTGAAACAGCGCACAGTTAACACAAATTGCGCGGCACACTCAATCGAAACAATGCAAGGCACGATATTTTTTGGTGCTGTTTGGCCCGTTGAGTATCCAATCAGTGCGTGAAGATTGAGACAAACCGTTAATCGCCCGATAGTAACATGTCGACAAAGGTCGCACCCAGATGGAGGCGCCCAAATGGAGGCACAATGCCAAGCTCGCGCGATGCCGTAGCTAAATCACTAACGCCCACCGCGCTCAGCGCGGCTGAAATCGCCGCGTTTCAGGCGGTTGATCTGTCCGAACAAAAGCAGACTATCGGGCTGGCTATCGCGCTGGCGCGCGTCACCACCGGATTGTCCCGATGGTATCCACGATGTTTGTCGCGGCTGACTATCGTCACTGTCGCCGGCTTGCTGCTTGCCGGATTTGCGGCATGGCAATGACGCCGCACATCCCAGAGCCCTGCGGCTACGCGGATGACCGTGTCAAAAATGTTTGCTGATCAGATGATAGCGTAGAGGCCGGATCTCTCGCCACCAATATGCGCGATCTTATTCGCATCAATGAGCCGGTTAAATGACCGGTATACCGTAGGCATGGGAATGTCACGCACCAGATAATGTGCGCGGATGTCATGGATTGATACCGGTTCGTTAGTATCATTCGACAACAAAACCACCGCCGCGTAAACTTGCTGCTCGTTCGATGTGAAATCGCCAAGACCAATGTCTTTTTCCATATCTGCAATGGTTTCGAGAAGTCGCGCAAAAGCAAGGCGGCTCGGCATTGGATTTTCCTCTAACAAGTTTCATCATTACTACTAATAAAGATAAGACTACCACAAGTCCGGCCACATCACCAACAACGAAACGTGTCAGGATATCAAAAGTGGCTTCGAGCGGAAATTTGCCGTCCAGCGCCAGCGTTTGGAAAAAAGAATTCAGAATCGAGCTTAGAAAGCCAGCAAAAACCAAGGTCCGCCAGCTGATAATACCGACCTCTTGCGGATAGACATTGATTTTGACAATCCGCATCAATTCAAGTGCGACCGGCGCGCAAAAAGCGCCAATCACCGGGGCGGCAAAATCTGCCATATCAAGGGGGACGGCGTCATCATAAAGCGCGAGATAGGTGACCAAAGATGCTGGCAAAAGGGCAAAAATCGATTTTGGGCCGATCATCCACGCCGCCAAAAAACGGGCCGCATGCGGCAGATAGATCAGGCTAACCAAGGCGGCGGTTTTACCCAATGCCTGCGCCTCAAGCGGGAAGATTACAAAATATTGAATCGCCCACAATGCGACATAGGCAACAAAAATGGCGGTGAACCAATGGGAAACAACTTTGTACCCTAAATCCCTTAGCATTGTTCCCATAAATCCATCACTGACGTGTCGGCCCCTGGCCTTGGCGACCGACTAGCGTTTCCCCCACCCGAAAACAGTAGGGAGAATGCTGCCAAAAGCCAAGCCCTATATGAGGCTTTGCTGTTAAAACCAGCGAATCATGCCGATCAATCCGGCAGTGGCATAAAATAGTTGCAGGAACAATATGCCGCGATGTTTGCCAAAAAATGCCCACAGGCCAATCAGGCCCGCGGACAAGAGCAGCAGGAAAAAGCCAATAAATTCAGCGCCAATATTGAGGGCGATCAGCATGGAATATAAAATGGCCGTGCCGACCCCCGACCATTCAAGCCATTTTTGTCGATTCATGGGCTTTGTCTTGCGTGATTGGGTGCGCTGGCGGTCAGGCTTGTGCTGCCATCCAGCCGCCATCGACATCGATTGTGGTGCCGGTGACGAAATCATTTTCGATAGCAAACAGAACGCCCATCGCCACCTCTTCGGCCGCACCGGCGCGTTTGATCAAATGGCTTTTGGTCACATTTTGGTAATGTTTGGCCCGGTCATCCCCGGCCAACGCCACCATCGGCGTGTCGATAATGCCGGGTGACACCACATTGATACGTTTTGGTGCGATTTCGGCAGCAATGGCTTTGGTAAAGGCCTCAACCGCCCCGCCGACTGACGACAGTGAAATCTGGCCGGGCTTTGGCTTGCGTGCCGGGCTGCCACTGACCAAAACGATGCAGCCATTATCGCGAACCTTGGGCGCGCCGTAACGCACGACATTGGCATAACCCCACAGCTTGTCGAACGACCCTTTGAACCCGTTGACATCCATCTCGAGGAACGGGCCGAATGACCGGCTGCCACCGGTTGCGGCGTTGACAAGAATATCAATGTCGCCTTGGGCTGCAAAAAATGCCTCAACCGCTGCCGTGTCACGCGAGTCAAGCGCCGCCAGCTCGATCGATGCCGGTACATCGCCAGCCTTACTTGGGTCACGGCTGACGGCAATGACAGATGCGCCCTTTTCAACCAGCGTCAGGCTTGTGGCGAGGCCGATCCCTGATGTGCCGCCGATAACGACTGCTTTTTTTCCCGCAATATCCATAGTCTTTTTCCTCTTGCTGGTTAGTGGCACTGGCTGCCGATGATGGGGCCGGTGGACGGTCAAACGGCACCGGAACGCTGTTCATAGTTATGTAGGCAAGATCGGCGATGGGCGCAATATCTGTTGGCGGCCGGGTTTGGCGATAGCCGCCGCGACCAGCGCCGCTGTCTATTTGGCTTGGGCCAGCATCGCCTTTAGTCCGCGCAAAGTACGATTTGCGTCTTTTAGCTGTTTTTCCAATATTCTAACCTGCGCCCGCATAGTGGCTATATCGATCTCATTACTGCCGCTGGTGTCGGGTTGTGTGCCAAGGCCGCCAAGCAAATAGGGCGGCGATACATTCAAAATACCGGCAAGCGCGACCAGCTTGTTGGCACGCGGTTCGGACCGGTCCGCCTCCCACGCTGCATAGGTGGCGGCGCGAACACCAAGCCGTTTCACAACTTGGGCGACGGTCAGCCCCGATGCTTCTCGGGCAAGCGAAATCCGGCCGCCAAGCGTGGTGTCTTGATTGTCCTGTTGAAAAATGGTTGGCGTTGGCATGGTGTGGCTTTCGTCAAGTTGCTACCCTAAAGCCTAGCCAACCTCGCCGCCAACAGCAACCCTGTCGCAGTGTCAGCCACCCTGTCGCGGTGTCAGCCACCCTGTCGTGGTGTCAGCCACGCGCGCGCATCCCATAAACGGCGATTGACCTTCGTGATCGGTTTGCCCAGACTACAGCAGTTTCGGGTATTGGGGCCGGCCTGTCGGGTCGCGGCGGTGATGGGGATTGTTGATGCTGGTCTTTGACATTGTTGTTGTTGGGGTGTTTGCCTGCCTGGTGTTTGATCTGTGGCAGCGCATTTTCCAGAAAATGACCTCCATTCCCCCAAGCAATTGGGCGGTGGCTGGGCGCTGGTGTATTGGTTTGTTCACTCGGGGGCGGCTGATTGCGCGCGGCCTTGACGATGCGCCGGCCATGCCGCGTGAACTGCCGGTTGGCTGGTTGCTACATTATGGTGTGGCGGTTGGCTATGCCGCCGTCTATTCAGGGCTGATGGCGGCGGGCTGGCTTCAAGCGGGATTTGCTGACGGGTTGCTTTTCGGTGTGGCCAGTGTGGCGGTGCCGTGGTTTTTCTTTCTGCCCTGCCTTGGCAAGGGGGTGTTGGCGCGGTTGACGCCCAATCCGCTGCTTGTTTGCGCGCTTGGCCTGATGATGCATACGCTGTTCGGTGTGGCGATTGGCGTTGGGTTTGCCGTAATGCGGGGGCTGTAGCTGCCCGGGAAACCGGCGCGGGGGCTAAAGATCGCTGTCGACCTGATGCACCTCGATCACATTACCGTCAGGGTCATAAAAGAATATCTGGTGCCAGCCGGCAACCGCAGTCTCGCCCCAGTCTGAATAGGCGATTCCCCGGTCATCAAGATGTGCCTTAAATGCAGCCAGATCATCGGTGCGGTAGGCAATATGGCCGCGCGCTACCGGATTGACGACATGGCCTGTACGGAAACCGGCCTGCACATCCTTTTGTGCTAGATGTGTCTGGATATGGCCATCGCTGACAAAGGCGACATCACCAGCATAGCCCTTGTTTTTTTCAAGGGTCGGCAGGCCGGTTGTTTCGGTTTGTAACCCCAAAATATCGCGGTAAAAGCGGTCCATCCGGTCTACGTTCTCGGTGGATAAATTGATATGATGAAGTGTCAGTTTCATTCGTCCCTCGTTGGGTTTGCCGCGCTGTCCTTGGTCATGGCACAGGCTTAGGCTTGTCAGGCTGTCAACAATCGGTGACAGTGACTTTAGGTGATATTGACGTGAAGGACTATAACATGAAAACCGCAATTGTAACTGGTGCCGCGCGCGGTATTGGCCTTGCCACCGCCCGTTTGTTTGTGGCCCAAGGGTGGCAGGTCGCGATGGTTGATCGCGATGCGGCGGCGTTAGATGAGGCGGTTACGACAATCGGTGCCGCAGGGCGCGGCTTTTTATGTGATGTTTCGGACCCGGCAGCAGTTTCGGCGATGATCGCGGCGGTCCTGGACTGGTCGGGTCAGATTGACAGTCTGGTCAACAATGCCGGGGTGGCCGATTTTGGCCGCCTTGAGGAGACCGATTTTACGCGGTGGCGTACGGTTATGGAAACCAATCTCGATGGGGTGTTCTTATGCGCGCATGCCGCGCTTGACGCGCTCAAAATAACGCGTGGCAGCATGGTCAATATTGCCTCTATATCGGGCTTGCGTGCGTCGACATTGCGTGTGGCCTATGGTACGTCCAAAGCCGGAGTGATCCAACTGACCCAGCAATTTGCGGTCGAAATGGGCGCGTTCGGGATCAGGGTGAATTGTGTTGCACCCGGTCCGGTGCGCACAAAACTGGCGATAGCGGTGCATAGCCAAGATATCATTGACGCCTATCATGACGCTATTCCGTTGAACCGCTATGGCACCGAGGCGGAAATTGCCGAGGTGATTGTGTTTCTGGCCTCGGACAAGGCCAGCTATGTAACCGGCCAGACGCTGGCGGTGGATGGTGGGTTCGAGTCGACTGGGGTCGGCTTGCCGGCGCTTAAATCGGGATGATCTTGGAGGGGAGACCCAAGGGGTGACCTAAGGGGTGACCTAAGGGGCCGGCGCCGGCATTTAGGCGTGATGGTAACTATTTGACACTTGGAAAAAACAGCTGTTTGCCGGCAACCTTGAAATCAGCGATGGCTTGCTGCCCGCGCGCAGATATCAGCCAGTCGATGAAGGCCTGACCGGCCACCGCATTGACGCTTGGGCATTTTTTATTGCTGATCAGCATCACGCCGTACGGGTTGAAAAGCCGTTGGTCGCCTTCAGCCAAGATACGGAACGTGCCTTTGTTGGCGAAGGCTTCCCACGAGGCGCGATCGGCCAATGTATAAGCGCCGATGCCGACCGCCATGTTCAAAGTTTCGCCCATGCCAGCACCGGCCTCGCGATACCAGTCGGCACGGCCGGCTGTCGGGTCGATAGCGGCAGCTTTCCACAATGATTTTTCCTTGCTGTGCGTGCCTGAGTCATCACCGCGGGATACGAATTTTTCCTGTGATGTGGCAATTTTTCTCATCGCGTCGGCAATGTCGGTACTGCTGCCGATAGCCGCCGGATCATTGCCGGGGCCGATAACAACAAAGTCATTATACATCAGATCATAGCGCCGGTCGGCATAGCCGTCGGCGACAAATTTATCCTCGCGTTTGCGGCTATGGACCAGCAGGACGTCACCATCGCAATTCATTGCATTTTTGATCGCGGCGCCGGTGCCGACCGCAACCACCCGCACGGTGATGCCAAGCTCGGCCTTAACCAGTGGCAAAATATGATCATAAAGGCCCGAATTACGTGTTGAGGTGGTCGATTGGACCAGAATAGACGTGTCAGCCCGCGCTATGGGGGATAGAAGGCAAAAGCTGGCAATGGCCAGCAGGATGGAGAAAAATCGCATGGGTGGAGTTATCCGCTGATCAAGAATCGTAACAAAATGGACTGGTGTGGCGAAGTCGCCCTATGCGTTATGATTTTTTCAACATATCGATTTTCAGGAGGCTGTCAACCCTTATGTTTTATGGTTCATAACGGGTTAGGATGGCGTGGGTTTTTGCCGCCGCTGGCTGTATTTCGGGGCACCGCCCGCGACATTTTCGACCGTTTCATAAAAGGCGGTTATCACGCACATATCCTTGACGATCAGGCGCGCTTGACGCGGGTGACGGCGATGACTGCCGCAAGTGACTATTTGTTTATGCCGGTGGCCAAGCCCTGACGACCTAGCACTGGCAGCCAGACGGCATCTGATAGACCGTTTGGTTGATGTTGGCGCCGTGCGGGAAGACAGGTTTTTTCTAGGAAATGGTGCTGGCGGAGAGACTCGAACTCCCAACCGCCCGATTACAAATCGGG
>JAYOFA010000007.1:0-81176 GCA_038116935.1 Puniceispirillum sp. (SeqCode)
GTCAGCCGATCCGTATCGATATTCTTGGCAATAATCTTGACGAGGTTGGTGCGGCCACGACAGATATCATCAACCGAATGCGCGCCATTGGCGGCTTTGTCGATGTCACCGACAGCCGTCCGTTGCCCGGCACCGAATGGTCGCTGGTGACCGATCGAGATGCAGCAAGCCGGCATGGCGTGTCGATTTCGGGCCTTGGCATGATGATCAAAATGCTGACCCGCGGGATGCGGATTTCGGATTATCGGCCGGATGATGCCGAAGATGAGCTTGATGTGGTGATCCGGTTTTTGGGTGATCAACGCAACCTTGACCGGTTGAAGGAATTACGGGTGCCAACCGCCGATGGCTCATATGTTCCGTTGTCGGTGTTTGCCAGCCTAGAGCCGCGACGCAAAGGCGGCGATATCGAGCGCAAGGACGGTCAGCGCTACATGTATATCAAGTCAAGCGTTGATACCGGCCTGCTGCCGGCCGACCTGATCGAGGCGTTGCGCGTCTCGCTGGCAGAAAAGCCGGTCGCTGGCGCGGTAACGGTTCAGTTTGGGGGCGAGGACGAGGATATTGTCGAAACCCGAAATTTCCTTGGCAAGGCCTTTGGTATTTCGTTGCTGCTGATGGTGATCGTGCTGATGCTTCAATTCAATTCGGGATGGCAGGCGCTTATCATCATGTCGGCGATTGTGCTATCGACCGGCGGTGTCTGTCTGGGGCTGTGGGTGTCTGGCCGGCCATTTGGCATTGTGATGTGCGGCCTTGGGGTGATTGCGTTGGCAGGGATTGTTGTGAACAACAATATCGTGCTGATTGACAGCTATAATGAATATCGGCGCCGCGGCTATGATGCGGCTGCCGCGGCGTTTCGGGCTGGCTTGGTCCGATTCCGGCCGGTGATCCTGACTGCGGTGACGACCATTTTGGGGTTGCTGCCGATGGTGTTTGAAATGACCATTTTGCTGGTTGACCGCAAAATTCTGATCGGCGCGCCGTCATCGCAATGGTGGACACAATTATCCAGCACGATTGCTGGCGGCCTGACTTTCGCAACCATATTGACCTTGGTGGCGACACCGTCGATGTTGGTGCTTGGCGCCCGTCGACGGCGAAAAACCTAGCCGCGGATTACCGCCTCAGACCCGGCCGCCATCGCCAATAGCCGGCGATCTTGCCCTTGGCCGGCGATCAATGACAGCCCCACCGGGGCGCTGCCGTCTGGGTGGCAAGGAATGGTGATTGTTGGTCTGTCAAGATAGTTCGACAGGGCTGTATTGCGCAGGCAGCGGGCATTGATTTCGGTTTTGGCGGCAATATCAACAAGCGATGACAGGGATGGCGGAATGGCTGGCGAGGTTGGTAAAACCAGCGCATCAAAGCCGTCCACCGCCGCCTCAACTGCGGCCCAAACGGCACGGCGGGTGTGCAGCATCTCGATATAGTCGCTGGCTAGGATATCCTTGCCGCCGCCAAGCCGGAACGCAATCAGCGGGTCATAATCTGCACCCTGCCCTGCTTCCAAGCGGGACTTGTGAACCTGATAGGCCTCGGCGGCAACGATGCTTTTGGTGTTATTGCTTGGCTTTAGCGCCTCGACCGCGGCAATGGTTATATCGGTGATCAGGGCACCGGCCGCCGATAACCGGTCAATCGCGGCCGCAAAACAGCTGGCGACATGCGGGTCGAGATCATCAAACAAATAGCCTCGCGGTATCGCAAGACGGAGGCCGTTAACCGGCATGGCCGGCGCATCATCACCTTGACCGCCGGCCATGATATCGTCAAGAATGGCGCAGCAGGATACGCTATTGGCCATTGGTCCGGCGGCATCAAAAGAGGTTGATAACGGAAACACCCCGGCGCCCGGCATGCGCGTCGTGGTTGGCTTCAGCCCGACAATGCCGCAAAAAGCCGCCGGTGCCCGGGTCGACCCGCCCGTGTCGGACCCGATCGTGGCCGGGGCCATCTGGTCACTGATCGATACCGCGCTTCCCGATGATGACCCGCCAGCCACCCGGCCGATAAGCGGGTCGTGCGGGTCGCGCTCAAACGGGCTTCGGGCGTCACCATAATGCGCGTTGGTCCCAAGGCCGGAAAACGCAAATTCGGTCATGTTGGTGCGGCCAATGACCAGAAAGCCGGCGTTTTTCAGTCGCGCCAAAACAGCGGCGTCAGCGCTGGCGGGCGGGGCGTCGGCAAGCACTGTTGATCCGGCACGGGTAGTAACGCCAGCCTCGTCAAACAGGTCCTTGATCGATAATGGAATGCCGGCATAGCGTGGCAGCGCCCACCCTTTTTTGCGCGCATGGTCAACCGTGTCGGCTTGATCGCGGATACGGTCATGATAGACCGCGATAAAGGCACGGGCACCTTCGCCGGCGGGATCATCGATCGCGGCAAGACAGTCTTCGACAAGGCGCCGCGCGGTGATCTGACCGCTGGCAAGGGCACTGGCAAGATTATCCAAAAGATAGGTCATGGCGCTGATCATGGCGCGGATTGACGGAAAAATCACGCGGTTTTTTTGCGATGCTTGCGGCGCCTATTTGCCGCTTGAACACGGGCCACCAGTCATGCTGGTGTTGGTGGGCGGCGGCGTGGTAATCGCCGGGGTTGCTATTGTGGTGGTTAGCCCGGGGCACGGGCGGCTCAAGACAAAAAAAACCGGCTGACCAGATGAAGTCAGCCGGATAACACTTTAATAATGATACGCGGTTACGCGCCGGTAAAGGCCTGAAGGCCGGTCTGGGCACGGCCCAGAATCAGCGCATGCACATCATGCGTGCCTTCATAGGTGTTGACCGTTTCAAGGTTAATCATGTGCCGCATGATATGATATTCCTCGGCGATGCCGTTGCCGCCATGCATGTCGCGTGAGGTGCGGGCGATGGTCAGGGCCTTGCCGCAGTTGTTGCGCTTGATCAGCGAGATGTTTTCCGGCGGGCAATTGCCCGCGTCAAGCAACCGGCCAACCCGCAACGCGGCCTGCAAGCCAAGGGTGATTTCGGTTTGCATATCCGCCAGTTTCAGCTGGATCAGCTGGTTGGCTGCCAACGGCCGGTTGAATTGCTTGCGGTCAAGCGTATATTGCCGCGCGGCATGCCAGCAAAATTCAGACGCCCCCATGACCCCCCAAGCAATGCCATAGCGGGCTTTGTTCAGGCACGAGAACGGGCCTTTCAGGCCACTGACATGCGGCAGGATATTATCATCCGATACAAACGCATTATCCATCTGGATTGACCCGGTGATCGAGGCCCGCAACGACAATTTACCTTCAATCTTTGGCGTAGTGAATCCAGCGCCGGCAGTGTCGCGCTCGACAATAAAACCGCGGATCACGCCATCAAGTTTGGCCCAGATAATGGCAATGTCGGCATAAGGTGCGTTCGAAATCCAGGTCTTTGCGCCGGAAAGATGATACCCGCCGTCAGTCTTGAGAGCCTTGGTTGCCATGCCGCCAGGGTCTGATCCAAAATCAGGCTCGGTCAGGCCAAAACAGCCAACCAGTTCACCGCTGGCAAGTTTGGGCAGATATTTCTGCTTTTGCTCGTCGCTGCCAAAACTGTGGATCGGGTGCATGACCAAGGATGATTGCACCGACATGGCCGACCGATAACCGGAATCAATCCGTTCAATTTCCCGCGCCGCAAGGCCATAGCACACATGATTGAGGCCAGCCCCACCATAGGTTTCAGGGATTGTCGGTCCCAAAAGGCCGATGGCGCCCATCTCCTTCATGACCGCCGGGTCGAACGATTCCTCGCGAAAATCGCTAATCACGCGCGGTTTTAGCACATCATCGGCAAACGCCTTGGCAGCGTCGCGAACCATGCGCTCTTCATCGTTTAGCTGCGCGTCGAGGAAAAAGGGGTCTTCCCACTGAAATACAGGCTTTGAAGCGGTCATTCTCGGATCCTTCATAAGATAATCGAGGAGGGTTAACGATGGATGGCCGCGACTATAGCCCATCTGAAATGGAAATGTCATGGCCTTATCCGGGCTTTTTGAAGCATCAGTATCGCGACAGGCTTGTTTTTTTGGGTTATTGTCTCTAGGTAAGCCGGCACAGCCCATTGGGCGCTGCATGAACGGACAGGTGATATGAGTAACAAAGTGATCATTGCCCCTTCAATTTTGGCCGCTGACTTTGCGCGTATTGGGGATGAGGTTGCAGGGGTTGACAAGGCGGGTGCCGATTGGATCCATCTTGATGTGATGGATGGCCATTTCGTTCCCAATTTGACCTTTGGGCCGCCGCTGATTGCGGCGCTGCGGCCGCACAGTAAAAAACCGTTTGACGCGCATTTGATGGTGTCGAACCCGGACGCGTTGCTTGATGCCTATGCGGCTAGCGGTGCCGATATCATTACCGTACATGCCGAGGCATGCCCGCATCTTGATCGAACTTTGGCGCATATTCGTGACCTTGGCTGCAAGGCCGGGGTATCGCTTAATCCGCATACGCCGATTGACTGTGTCAAGCATGTGCTTGACCGGCTTGATCTTATATTGGTGATGACCGTCAATCCGGGATTTGGTGGCCAGTCATTCATCACGGCGATGATCGACAAGATCGCCGCCCTGAAAACATTGATCGGCAGCCGTCCGATCACCATTGAGGTTGATGGCGGTATCACTGCTGATAATGCCGGCGCGGTAGTGGCGGCGGGGGCCAGCGCTCTGGTCGCCGGATCGGCAGTGTTTCGGGGCGATTCTTATGCCGACAATATTGCCGCGATCCGGGCCGCTGCCGGCTGACCCAGCGCTGCCCAACCGGCGATAGGACGGCGGAACAGGACCCGTTAACAGGATTAGGTATTCCATGGGACTGCTGATCGACGGGACATGGTCTGACGCCGGCTATGACATGGCCAAACATCAGGGTCGCTTTGTACGCGACACCGCCAGATTTCGGCATTGGATCACCGCTGACGGCAGCGCCGGGCCATCGGGTGACGGCGGGTTTAAGGCCGAGACCGGCCGCTATCATCTTTATGTATCACACGCCTGTCCGTGGGCGCATCGGGTTATGATCATGCGCCATTTGAAAGATTTGGCGCCACATATTTCGGTGTCGGTGGTGCATCCGTTGATGCTGGATAAAGGCTGGTGTTTTGACCGTGATGACTTTGCCACCGGCGATGATCTTTACGGGGTGGACTATTTGTATCAAATTTACCTGAAAAGCGATCCGCGGGCCAGTGGGCGGGTCACCGTTCCGGTGCTGTGGGACAAGGACCGGCAGCAGATTGTATCGAATGAATCATCCGAGATTATCCGAATGTTCAACAGCGCCTTTGACCGGATCACCGGCAATGATACCGATTACTGGCCGGCCGCCCACCGCGCGGCCATCGAGGCGGTGAATGCGGATATTTATCACCATATCAACAACGGCGTTTACAAGGCCGGTTTTGCGACCAGCAGCGTGGCTTATGACGAGGCAGTGACGGCCCTATTTGCCGTGCTTGACAGGATGGAGGCGCGGCTTTCACGCTGCCGCTATCTGATTGGTGATTGGCTAACCGAGGCGGATTGGCGGTTCTTTACTACATTGGTGCGGTTTGATCCGGTCTATGTCGGGCATTTCAAATGCAATCTTCGCCGCATTGCCGATTATCCGGCGCTGTCAGGCTATCTTCGTGAGCTGTATCAAATGCCCGGTATCGCCGCCAGCGTGGTGATGCCGCATATCAAAACGCATTACTATGCCAGCCACCGGCAGATCAATCCGACCGGTATTGTGCCGCAAGGCCCGATTTTGGATTATGCAGCACCGCATGGGCGCGGTTAGGCTGGGCTATTTATCTGCCTGACTGCGGGGATTAACGCCAAGATGCGCCTCGCCACGTTTGGCCGCCAGTTCGATTTGTTTTTGCCGTTCGGCAAAGCGTGCGGCGCGCGCCGGGTCAAGCGTTGGCTTACAATGTGGACAGCTGATTCCGGCCTGATAATCGGCATGTGCCAGATCATCAGCTGATAACGGCATGCGGCAGGCATGGCACATATCATAGCTTCCCGGCTTCAACGCATGATCGACCGCAACCCGCCCGTCAAAAACAAAGCACTGGCCCTGCCACCGGCTGTCTTCAGGCGGAATATCCTCAAGATATTGCAGGATCCCGCCTTTCAGGTGATAGACCTCGTCAAACCCCATCGTCTGCATCAAGGCGCTGGCTTTTTCACAGCGGATGCCACCAGTGCAATACATCGCAATTTTCTTGGGCCGGCGGGCTGGCGGCTGGTTAGCCAGCGCATGGGCCCATTCAGGAAAATCGCGGAAATTCTGGGTCAGCGGATCTACCGCGCCTTCAAACATGCCAATCGCCGTTTCATAGGTGTTGCGGGTATCGACAAGCAACACATCGGGATCATCCAAAAGCGCGTTCCAATCCTTGGGGTCAACATAGGTACCGGTCTGTTCTGCAGGTCTGATTTCAGGGTGACCAAGCGTGACAATTTCACGTTTTGGCCGGACTTTCATCCGCAAAAAAGGCTGGTCGGGGCTATGCGAGAATTTCAACGACAACCCGTCAAAGCGCCGGTCACTGTCAAGCCAGTCAAGAAAGGCCAGCATGCCGGTGCGGGGGGCGGCAATGGTCCCGTTAATGCCCTCATCGGCCAGCAATAATGTCCCGGATATCGCATTGCCATCGCACAAGGCCTGTAGCTGGTCGCGCATCGTCGCGATATCATCAATGGCGACAAATTTATATAAGGCAGCAATCACAAACCCGCGCTGACCGTTTTCGGTCTTGGCCAGCATCTGGTCCATTTTGATGATCAGCGGGTTGGTTGGCATGGTCTGGCGGTTTGTTGTGATGGATGCGGTCAGAACCTAGCATCGATGGTCCGGTAAACCAATATCAATCTGGGTACAGCCAGGCCCGGTACAGGCGGGCGTGGTACAGCCAGGCGATAGTGGCTGTCGACCAAAAAGGGGCATGTGGGCTGGCGTAGATTTTTTTTCGTCAGGCAAAAAATTTCTATCGTGGCCGTTCTCATTCATGCTAGCGTTTTGCAGATATTGCAATGCTTGGACATGCTGGTATCAGCAGTGAAAAATAAATTGCATAGCTCAAAGGCCGGCAGTGGCCAAAGGTAGGGAGAGTAGAATGAAAAAATTCAGTAAAGTGATGGCGTCGGCGGCAACCGCGGCCATGGTTGCGGGTAGCCTGTCGGTGGCCAATGCGGCCGACAGTGTGAATGTGGCCTTTTTCTTGGAATGGGCAACACCAAACCAGATTGCCAAAGTTGACAAGGCCTATGACGATGCGATGGGCGTCACTGTAAAATGGACCGATTTTTCGACCGGCGTGCAGATGACCGAGGCGATGCTTGCCGGTGATATTGATATCGCCTATTCGCAAGGTCTGGCGCCGTTTGTCACCGCGATCCAGCAGGGCGCGCCGATCAAGATGGTGTCGATTGCGGTGATTTATGAAGCGAATGATTGTTTTGTGAAAAATGGTCTTGGTATTACCTCGGCAAACGCATCCGAGCTGGAAGGCAAGACCGTTGCCGTTCCGTTGAACACGATGGCTGATTTTGCTTTCAGAAAATATATGCAGGTGCTGAAGGTTGACACCTCGACGATGAAGATTGTCGACCAAGCGCCTGCTGATGGTGCGGTATCACTGGCTGACGGCTCGGTTGATATGGCCTGTATCTTTGGTGGTGCCTCTGCCAAGAAGGCAGGCGAGGTTGGCACCCCGATCATGACATCAGCACAAAAGCGGGACGCTGGTATTGGCTCATTCGATGTGGTGTCGGTGACCGAAAAATTTGCGACCGAAAATCCGGACCTGCTACGGACCTTCTTGCAGGTAACGCATGAAGCCAATGCCGCATGGAAAGCGACCGATGACCAGATCAAAAAGGTAGCGGCCGATGCAGGCATGGATTTCAACACCACCAAGAACCAGATGGCCGGCTTTATCTTCCCAACCGCTGCCGAGCAAAAAGCGCAGTTCTTTGGCAGTAATGGGGTGGCTGTTGACGCGGCCGAATCACTGGGTCTGGTGTTCAAAAAGCCCGGTGCGTGGAATGTTGATGACAAGATTGCCAAGGTGATCACCGGCGAATATCTCGACTGATATCGGGATAATTTATCGGTTTGATAAACCAACGGGCAGGGCTTCATGCGAACGAAGCCCTGCCCGGCTTTGTGCTTGAAGGGTCAGATACATGGCTGATTTGCACTGTAAAAATCTGTGCATGACGTTTGCCAACCAACAGACGGGGGCAAAGGTCGAGGCGTTGAAAGATATCAATTTCACCCTGAAACGGGGGGAATTGCTCAGTGTCTTGGGGCCATCCGGATGTGGCAAGACCACGCTTTTGAACATGATGGCCGGCTTTATCACCCCGACCAGTGGCAGCGTAACATTGGGCGATGTACCGATTGACGGGCCTGGTGCCGAACGCGGGATGGTGTTCCAGCAAGGGGCGCTTTTTGAATGGCTGACAGTGGCCAAGAATGTCGATTTTGGTTTGCGGATGAAAGGGGTTGATCCGGCGGTGGCGGCTGGCATGGTCGACCAATGGCTTGATACTGTTGGCTTGCAGGGATTTGGCGATACCCCGACATATCAATTGTCGGGTGGGATGCAGCAGCGCGTGGCCTTGGCCCGCTGTCTTGTTAATGATCCACAAGTGATTTTGATGGATGAACCGCTTGGCGCCCTTGATGCGCTGACCCGTGAAAAGATGCAGTCGCTGGTTCTTGAATTATGGAAGAAGACCGGCAAGACAATCATTATCATCACGCATTCGGTTGAAGAGGCCTTGCTGCTTGGCGAGCGGCTATTTGTGATGGCGCCGCGCCCTGGCAGGATCCACCGCGAATATAACCTGCCTTTTGCTGAATGGGGGCTGACGCGCTCGTTGCGCGAGATCAAGCAAGAACCCCAATTTGCCGAGGTGCGTGAAGAAATTCTAACCATGATCTGGAATATGGAAGAGGAGATTATGGGCGGTGTTTGAATGGTTGTCCGAACAGCGCAGCCTTGTCGCGCTGCTTTTGATCCTGGGCCTGTTGGTCGGGTTTTTTGCCTCGATTGTCTATGGTGTGCGGCAAACAAGGCGCCGCGCCAAGGACCAGGTTTTCGGTGATCCGGAACGGACCACCGGCGGCTGGTTCTGGGCGGTCTGTGGTGTTTCGGCGCTGTTGTTGGTGTGGTTTTATTATTCATGGGGGGCGGCGCGCGCCTTTTTCCCGCAGGCCGCGAACGAGCTTTGTCAGGTTGCCAAACTGCATGAGGCGGTTTCGCCGCTCACCTCGTCATTGCCGATCGAAACGCGCTATTCCAAATCCAAGACATTGCTTGTGCGCAATATGCGTCAGGTTGACGAATTGCGTGACCGATTCCCGACAGCCGCGTTTAACCCGGCCGAAACGACGCTTATCTTGCGTGCGCTTGACAACAGCCAGGCCTTGATGTCGATGATGGCCACGGCCGACAAGATTGACCCGAAAGCGGTGGCGGCCTTTGCACAGATCGAGTCCGGCATCGCCGCGATTATGGCCAAACTTGCGATACCGCCAGCTGGCCTGACGCCAAGCGCGGCCGCCTTGGCGCAACCGGCATGGGGCATCGCCGAACCGGAAATTCCGCTATTGCCGATTTCGGCGCGCGGTATGGTGTTCGACCAGTTGGCGGGTGAGGCTGCGCGTTTGTCCACGGATTATTTGAAAATTCGCAACTTGTCGCCAGCCGCGATAAAGATCATTGCAGCTACCAAGATTGACATTGCGACAGTGAAAAAAGCCGCTGGCACCGCGGCTAATGACGCCACCGCCAAGCTGCGGCAGGATTATGTCAAAGCGGTCGAACGGATTTTCCGCCGGGTCGATGACGGCAAGATTTTTCCGGATCAGGCAACGGCCGGTATCGCGTCCAGCCTTGCTGCGATGTTTGACCAGATAGACAAGGCCAAGGGCGGCCTTTTCTATGTTGAAACGCTGCTGTTTCCGGGCGGTGATATTGTCAAATCACGGACCCAATGTACCGAACAGGGGCCAGGACGGTGGTTGCCAAAACCGACCGATGTGGTGGCGACATTTGCCACGCTTGCCAATCCGGATTTGGATAATGGTGGCGGCTATAAAGGCACGACATTGCTGTGGTGGAAATGGCTGCCGGTGGCTGACGTGGTGGCGTTTGTGATCCCGGACAGGCTGGTCGACATGTTGCCTGGCGATTATGGCGGCCTTGATGTCAGTGGTCGGTTTTCCCCCAATTACAAAGACCATCTCTTGGCGCTGGCGCAAGGCGATGTTTATTTGGGCCAAGTGCCGATGCTGGACGGTCACATTTGGGATTCATTGTTTCGGGTTCTGGTGGCGATGTTCTTTGGGATTCTATGCGGCGTGCCGCTGGGGATCTATATGGGCGTGTCGCGGTTCTGCAAATCCTTTTTTGATCCGATGATCGAACTCTACCGCCCGGTGCCGCCATTGGCGTGGGCGCCGCTGATCTTGACCATTTTCGGTATTCAGGATGATGGTAAAATCTTCCTTCTGTTCATGGTCGCCTTTGCCATTATGGTGATTTCGGCGCGAACTGGCGCGTCGGGGGCCCAATTGTCCAAAATCCGTGCATCGCATTCGCTGGGTGCGAGTGACCGGCAAATCCTGCGCTATGTGATTTTACCTAACGCCCTGCCAGAGATTCTGACCGGTGTGCGTATCTCGGTCGGGGTATGCTGGGGCACATTGGTTGCCGCCGAAATGCTGGCCGGTACCACCGGTGTTGGCTTTATCGAGAATGTGGCCAGAACGGTCTCGGACTATGAATTGATCTGGGTGACGATTTTGATCATGGGAAGTCTTGGGCTGTTGTTTGATTTGATCATGCGTTGGCTGATCGGTCGACTGATCCCATGGCGTGGCAAGGGGTAGGGATGGCTTTTTGCGGTTGTGGTGACGCCAGCTACGCGGTTTGCCAGACCTCGGCAAGCCAGCTGGTCAATAATGTGGCCCCGCCAATGCCAAATGCCATATTGCGTATAACCGCCCCGCCACGCGCCAGCGCCATAATCTCGCTGCTGGTCCGGGCTTTGGCCATAATGCGGCCGGTTGCCGCGCTGCGGGTGCGGGCATAAGCCGACAAGGCGGCGTCGGCGTCGAGGCCGGGCCGTTCAAGGCAGGCCTGAAGGCAGGCCGCATCGACAAGGCTTTGGCCCGCCCCTTGCGCCAGATTGGGCGGCATCGGATGGGCGGCATCCCCGGCCAGCGCCACACGCCCCCGCCGCCAGCAACATTCAAAATCGTCACCTGGCAAACGCGTTTTGACCCACGTCACACCGGGTTTTTCAGCAAGACAGGACAGCACCGGATTTGGCCGTAAAACGCGGTCTTGCCAGCCGCTGTTTGCCAGCGCCAAGTCGCATGTCACCACACAATTGATCACGGCGCCGCCAGCAAGCGGGTAATGCACCATATGCGCCCCATTGCCAAGCCATAGATTACTGTGCTGGCGTCTGAAAAAGGCCGGTAAATCAGCAGTATCGATAATCGCGCGCAAGGCAACCCGCGCCTTGCCGCCGGCTGAGGGTGGTGCCAGGTCAAACCGGCTATTGACATAGGCGCGGCCAAAGCCGCCAACCCCATCGGCGGCAATCAAGGCGTCGGCGGTGATCACATCGGCATTGTCCAGCCGTATTTGCAGCCCTTTTTCCGGGCCATGATCGACAAGGTCGGTAATCCGCGCCGCATGCCGTACAGATCGCTGGCTGGCGGTGACAGCATGGTCTAGACAGCGCACCAAGGCGCCGCGACCAAGACTGGTATAGGGCCCGTCAAGATCAAGCCGTGCCAGGGTAGCCCCGCTGGCCAAATCACGAAGCGTAATATCGGCAAGGCTGGTGGCATCTGGCTGTAAAGCATCGGCGACGCCGAGCGCGGTAAGGGCGTTCCACCCATTTGGCGCGATTTGGACCCCGCCCATGATTGGCGTTGGGGCAGGTCCGCCGGTTATCAGCTGTGCGTCATGACCGGCCCGCACCACGGCAAGCGCCGCAGCGAGGCCGGCAATACCGCCGCCGCTGACGGCAATCCTCATTTGCCGGCAGCAAGCATGTCATCAAGCGTTTTGCGGAATTTGTCGACGATTTCATCAACATGTTTGCGCTCGGCGATAAAGGCCGGTGCAACAATCGCATTATCGCCGGTCCATTTGACATGAAGCCCGTTCCAGAACATGCGCTTTTGCATTTGCCCACCACGCCGTCCGGGTACGCCGTCGGAATGGACCTCGACCCCCGCCATCAAGCCAATGCCGCGAATATCGGCAACCAGCGGATGGTCTTGAAGGGTCCAAACCGCATCAAGGAAATAGTCTTCGAGGGCAGCCGCCTGTTCAAACAGCCCCTCGGTTTCATAGATTTTCTGCGTGGCAATACCGGCGGCACAGGCGGCCGGATGCGCCGAATAGGTATAGCCGTGGAAAAATTCGATGGCTTCATCGGGCGACGCATTCATAATGGTATCATACACCTTGTCGGTGACCGCGACACCACCCATCGGAATGGCGCCGTTGGTCAGGGCCTTGGCCATCGTGATGATGTCTGGCTTGACGTTAAATTTCTGCGTGGCAAACGGTGTTCCCATGCGGCCAAAGCCGGTGATGACTTCATCAAAAATCAGCAACAGCCCATGCCGGTCACAGATTTCGCGGACTTTTTCAAGATAACCGACAGGCGGTACCAAGGTTCCGGTAGATCCGGCCACCGGCTCGATAAACACCGCGGCCAGGGTGCTGCCGCCCAGATTTTCGGCAATCCGTTCAAGATCCATGGCCATTTCTGCGCCGGTTTTCGGCTGGCCTTTGGCAAAGCGCTGTTCTTCGGTCCACGTGTGCCTGATCAATGATATGTTCGGCAAGGTCAGGCCAAAAGTTTCACGGTTGCGGACCATGCCGGCCAACGACACACCCCCCATATTGACCCCGTGATAGGCGCGTTCACGGCTGATCAACCGGTTGCGTTGGGCCTGACCGGCAGCCCGATGATAGGCCAGCACAATCTTGATCGCGGTATCAACCGATTCAGATCCTGAATTGGTGAAGAACATATGGTTAAACTCGTCCGGCAAAAGGCGACATACACGCTCGGCAAGTTCAAAAGACCCTGGGTGGCCCAGCTGGAAATGCGGCGTATAGTCGTTCGACAACATTTGTTGATAGACCGCCTCGGCAATCTCACGCCGCCCATGGCCAAGCGGTGTACAGAACAAGGCGGATGACCCGTCAATGATCTCACCACCTTTATAATCCCACATATACATGCCTTCGGATTTGACAACGATCCGTGGCTCTTTCTTGAAGTCACGGTTGGCTGTGAACGGCATCCAATGTGCCTCAAGTGAATTTACATCATAAGACATGGCGTGCTCCCTGCTTGTGCCTGCGGCCCCCCAAGGGGCCCGCATTTGTCAAATCTGTTTTGCCGCTATGCGCCGGCCGGATTTCGGTGGACAGTTCGCGCTGATCGGGCGGGCCCCATTATGCGCCTGCCACGGCCGGCAAACAACTGTTGTTTTCGCGGCGGCCTTTATAGTTTGTCAAAGCGCACCGGGGCGGGCAAGAACTGCAATAGGGCCAGTTGCGGCTTTGATTAGAGCCAGTTATGCTAGGCCTAGCCGCGTGATATCACAGCTTTACCACGGATCTATCAATGAATGACAATCTGATTATTGCGCTGGACCCGTCATCTGGTATCAGCTTGCAGGCGCAAATTCGTCAATCGATTGTCGAATCGGTGCTGAATCATTCGATTTTGCCGGGGGATAAATTACCATCAAGCCGTGGCCTTGCGCGCCAATTAAAAGTGTCACGAAACACCGTCATTCATGCCTATCAGGCGCTTGTCGACAGCGGTTATCTCAAACCGCGTGAACGGTCTGGCTATGTGGTCAGTGACGAGGCGCCGACAACCCGTCTTGTCGATTCGCCCGGCGTTGCCGGTCTTGACGCCAGCGAACCAGCCGAACGGCAAGGCAGCGATAGCGCGGTCGATTGGGATGCCAAGCTGGTCCAGATTTGCAGTGACATCCGTCCGGTGCAAAAACCGGTGAACTGGCGCGACCATCCCTATCCATTTGTGTATGGCCAAGTTGATGATGAATTGTTTCCGCATTCGGAATGGCGTGATTGCGCGCGCCAAGCCCTTGGCATGCGGAACTTCGGCACGATGGTCGGTGATTTTGGGCAACATGACGATCCGATGCTGGTCAATTATATCTGTTCGCGCAGCCTGCCGCGGCGCGGCATCCGGGCGCGGCCCGAACAGATTCTGGTGACGCTTGGCGCGCAAAATGCGCTGTATCTGGCGGCACAATTATTGGTCGACAGTGGCAAGCAGGTGGTGGTTGAGGACCCGTGCTATCCGGATTTACGCGATATCTTGCAGCGCCGCACTGTCAACATAACCGCTATGCCGGTTGATGCGGGCGGCTTGGTCCTTGACGAAGATCGGTTGCGGTGCGCCGATGCGGTGTTTATCACCCCGTCACATCAATGCCCAACCACCCATACGATGGCGCCGGCGCGACGGCGCCAATTGCTGGATATGGCGCGGCAGCATGATTTTCTGATCATCGAGGATGACTACGAATTTGAGATGAATTTTCTCGAATCGCCAAGCCCGGCGCTGAAAGCCCAAGACCGTGACGGGCGGGTGATTTATGTCGGCAGCCTGTCCAAGTCGGTGTTTCCGGGGTTGCGCCTTGGCTACATGGTCGCCCCTGAAGGTTTGATCCGGCAGGCGCGCGCGCTTCGACACCTCATCTTGCGGCATCCGCCAGGTCACGCGCAGCGTTCATTGGCCTATTTTATGGCGCTTGGTCACTATGATGCGCAAATCCGCCGGTTGCGGCGTCATCTTGCGGAACGCCGGCGGGTATTGCAGCAGGCGATGGACCGCGAAGGGCTGTTTACGCACAGCGCATCGCATTTTGGGGGCACCAGCTTTTGGGTGCAGGGGCCGGACTGGCTTGATTCGCGCAAATTGGCCCGAAGAGCGATGGATGAGGGGGTGTTGATCGAGGCTGGTGATGTATTTTTCCGCCGCGAACAGGCACCATTGCATTATTTTCGGCTGGCCTATTCGGCGATTCCGGCCGACCGGATCGGTCCCGGTATTGCCGCGTTGGCGGCGATTATGCGGCGGATGACACCGCGTCATGTCTGACAGCCAAAAACCAACCGGGCGAAAACCAACCGGGCGTCTGGTATCAGAAATAGCGACATCTGGCTCTAAACCAACTGGCGGATCAGGTTTGATTATGCGATAAATTTTGCCCATCGGCGTTGTGCTGTGCCCTCTTGTCGGGTCCGGACATGTTGTAGCCGATCCTGTCATGGCCTGACTGTGGGCCAAAAATCAATCAAGTGCCGGTGTGGTGCGTTGCCAAGTGGAATTAGATGTCAAACGCTGCTGACATGACCGGAGTGTCGCCAACCGGCTTTTTGACGTCGGGTGATACGCTTTGCCCGCCTGACCTGTTGGCGCGGGCGGCGACATCGACGCCGCCGTCTTTTGTGTTTGTTCGGGCGACAGGTACGGCAACCTTGATCACTGCGCGCGATGCGTTGGCAGCCGGACTTGCGCGTCCCATATTGGTTGGCGAAACTGACCAAATCCGCGCTGACGCTGCGGCTATCGGCTGGGACCTTGCGGGTGCTGAAATTGTCGATGCGGCCGGTGAAGCCGGCGCGATTGCGGTGGCCTTGGCATTGTTTGCCGCGGGTAAGGTGGACGGTCTTGCCAAGGGCCAGCTTCATACTGATGTGTTTATGGGCGGCATTGTCCAGCGTGCGGCGGGTATCCGCACCGATAAACGGCTGGTGCATTTGTTTGCGATGCTGCCGCCGGCGGGTGGACGCCCGCTGTTCATAAGCGATGCCGCGGTTAATGTCGCGCCGGATGTGAAAACGCGGATCGAGGCAGCGCTCCATATCGCCGAAATGGCGCGCCGGCTTGGTCGGGAGCGGCCGAAAATTGCCGTATTGTCGGCCACCGAATCAGTACTTCCGGCGATGCCGTCAAGCGCCGAGGCGGCAGATATTGCCGCCGGTGCAACGGCGCTGGATCCGAAGGCGGATTTTGCCGGCCCGCTATCCTTTGATCTGGCGGTGGCGCCGGCAGCGGCGGCGGTCAAAGGCGTCAGTGGTCCGGTGGCTGGCTATGCCGACGGGCTGGTGGTGCCGGATATCGAAGCTGGCAACATATTGTTCAAATCTCTGGTATGGTGTGCTGGCGGCTTGGCGGCCGGGCTGGTGTTGGGCGGCGCGGTGCCGATCGTGCTGACAAGCCGGTCCGATCCGCCGGCGGCACGTCTTGCTTCATTGGCGTTGGCAGCGATTGCCAGACGTCCATCCTGACCGGTTTCGAGGAGACAAAAGATGCGGTCCGAACCACAAGTTGAAACATCCCCGAAAGTCGCCGACGAGGTGAAGAAAACCACCTGTTACATGTGCGCCTGCCGGTGTGGGATCAATGTTCACCTCCGTGATGGCAAGATTCGCTATATCGAAGGTAATCGTGACCATCCGGTTAATCGCGGGGTGCTTTGTGCGAAAGGGTCGGCGGGAATTATGCAGCATTATTCGCCCGCCCGCTTGCAAAGCCCGATGAAACGTGTGGGGCCGCGTGGTAGCGGTCAGTTTGAAGCGATTGGTTGGGACGAAGCTATGGAAATAGCCACCGGCTGGCTGGCGCCCATCCGTAATAGTGACCCGAAAAAATTGGCGTTTTTTACTGGCCGTGATCAGTCACAAGCCTTGACCGGCTGGTGGGCACAGCAATTCGGCACCCCAAATTTTGCCGCCCATGGCGGGTTTTGTTCGGTAAATATGGCGGCCGGCGGCATTTACACAATCGGCGGCGCATTCTGGGAATTTGGGTCACCCGACTGGGATTTGACCGAATTATTTGTGCTGTTTGGCGTTGCCGAAGATCATGACTCAAACCCGATCAAGATCGGCCTTGGCCAATTGAAAACCCGTGGTAAACGGGTGATTTCGGTCAATCCGGTGCAAACAGGCTATGCCGCAATTTCAGACGATTGGTACGGGGTGACGCCGGGAACCGACGGGTTGTTGATCCTGTCACTGATCCGCGAATTGATGCTGTCGGGCAATATCGATATCGGCTATTTGCGCCGCTATACGAATGCACCGTGGCTGGTGATCCGCAATCCGGGCGCGGCCGATGACGGGCTGTTCTGGCGTGACAATAAGGGCACCCCGCAAATTATCGACAGCAAAACCGGCAACCCGGTGGCGCATGATGCCAAATCTGTCAAGGCGGCACTGAAAGGCGAGATCAGACTGCCCCATGGCGGCGTTGCGGTGCCGGCCTTTGTGCTGATGGCCGAGGCCTATCTTGACGATGCCTATGATCCCGATGTGATTGCCGGCACGGTTGGCATTACCGCGGATCGTATCCGCCAGCTTGCGGCCGATCTTGCCGAGGCGGCGTTCGCCCGCGAGGTGGTGATCAACCAGCCCTGGACCGATTGGAAGGGCGAGCGTCATGAAAAGATGATCGGGCGGCCGGTATCAATGCATGCGATGCGCGGTATTTCGGCGCATTCCAACGGGTTCCAGACCTGCCGGGCGTTGCATGTGCTGCAATTGATGTTGGGATCGGTCGAGGTGCCGGGGGGCTTTCGGTTCAAACCGCCCTACCCAAAACCACCACAAGCGCACCCAAAACCCGCCGGCCGGCCAGATCAGGTGGCCCCTGGTCAGGCGATGGCCGGTGCGCCGCTTGGCTATGTGTTGGGGCCGGAAGATTTGATCATCGCTCCCAATGGCACCCCGCAACGGATTGACAAGGCCTATAGCTGGGACGCGCCGATGTCGGCACATGGGCTGATGCATATGGTGATTTCGAATGCGGTTGCCGGCGATCCCTACCCGGTTGATGTGCTGTTTATGTATATGGCCAATATGGCGTGGAATTCATCGATGAACACCCGCGGGGTGATGGAGATGTTGACCGCGACCGATCCCGAAACCGGTGCCTATAAAATCCCGAAAATCATTTATTCGGATGCGTATCAGTCGGAAATGGTGGCCTATGCCGATCTGATCCTTCCCGATACCACCTACCTTGAACGGCATGATGCGATCTCGCTTCTTGATCGCCCGATTTGCGAGGCAGACGGGGTGGCCGATGCGATCCGCTGGCCGGTGCTGACCCCGGATCGGGATGTGCGCGGGTTCCAGTCGGTGTTACTCGATCTGGGGGCGCGGCTTGGCCTTCCCGGCATGGTCAATGATGATGGCAGCGCGAAATATGCCGATTACGCCGACTATATCGTCAATCATCAGCGTAAACCCGGCATCGGACCGTTGGCCGGGTTCCGCGGTGCGGCGGGCGGCGATGCCGGACGGGGTGATCCCAATCCCAACCAATTGGATGCCTATATCGCCAATGGCAGTTTCTGGCATAAAGATATCCCGGCTGCGGCAAAATATTATAAAATGGCCAATATGGCCTATCAGGATTTTGCCGTCGAGATGGGCTTTTATGACAGCCCGCAACCTTATGATTTCCAGATTTATTCAGAAGTCTTGCAGAAATTCCGGCTGGCCGCACAAGGGCATGGCGATATCCAGCCGCCCGACCATTTGCGGGCGCGGGTCGAGCGCTGTTTTACCCCCCTGCCAAGCTGGTACCCGCCGTTTGAAGGCAGCGCGGTCGATGAACAGGCGTTTCCCCTGCATGCGCTGACCCAGCGGCCGATGGCCATGTATCATTCTTGGGGGTCACAAAACCCTTGGCTTCGTCAAATCCATGGCTATAACCCGATGTTTGTTTCGCGCAAGCTGGCAAACGAGGTGGGCGTTGATGACGGCGACTGGATTTGGGTGACGTCGCATCACGGTAAAATCCGGGTGCCTGTGGCGGTTATGGAAGGGGTCAATGAGCACACCATCTGGACCTGGAACGCGATCGGCAAACGCAAGGGCGCGTGGCAGCTTGATGAAAATGCGCCAGAAGCCAAAAAGGGGTTTTTGCTGAACCATCTGATCCATGAATTACTGCCCGCCAAACAAGACGGCATGCGGTGGGCTAATGCTGACCCGATCACCGGACAGGCCGCTTGGTTCGATTTGCGGGTGCGGATCGAAAAAGCCGGTGCAGACGAGCCGGCCGAGGTGTCGCCGCAATTTGATATTTTGCCGCCATCGCCCGGTTTGGACTCGCCACCGGCAACGCTGCGCTATGGTCTTGAATGGACCAAGGCTGGCGCCAAGACCACCAAGGAAGGGGCCTGATATGACCAGTTTGCCTGAACCATCCGCGATCAAGCTGGGGCTGGTGATCGACCTTGATATTTGTGTCGGTTGTCAGGCCTGCGTGGTTAATTGCAAGGAATGGAATACATCTGGCTATGGCGCGCCGCTGGCCGATGCCGATGCCTATGGTGCGGCCCCAAACGGGGCGTGGCTCAATCGGGTCCATGCGTTTGAGGCCGGCGCCGGTGCTGATGCCAAGGTGGTGCATTTCCCAAAATCATGCCTGCATTGTGAGGCGGCGCCGTGCGTTACTGTGTGCCCAACCGGCGCATCCTTCAAACGGGCCGAGGACGGCATTGTGCTGGTCAATGAAGACTGGTGTATCGGCTGCGGGCTGTGCGCCTGGTCCTGCCCCTATGGGGCGCGTGAAATGGATCCGGCTGAAGGGGTGATGAAGAAATGCACATTATGTGTTGACCGAATTTACAATGACAACCTTCCCGCCGAGGACCAAGTGCCGGCCTGTGTGCGGACCTGTCCGACCAATGCCCGTCATTTTGGTGATCTTGGTGATCCGCAATCGGATATCAGCCGCTTGGTGGCCGAACGTGGCGGGGTTGACCTGATGCCTGAACAAGATACCAAGCCGGTCAATAAATATTTGCCGCCACGGCCACGCCGCAAGGCTGACGAAACACCGATGTCGCTGTTGGCTATGGCTGAAGAGGCCACGCCAGCCGGCTTTTGGAAATGGGTCGACAAAACTTTGGAAAAGCTGGGGTAAATTGCAATGCGTCCTGCATGGTCTATTATCTTTTTCACCACCATATCCGGCCTTGGTTTCGGGCTGGCAGCATGGCTTGTGCTTGGGTTTGTCACTCTTACCAATCCGGCCGAGCTAGTTGTGGTCGGGCTTGTCGTGATCGCCCTGATTGGGGCCGGTCTTGTCAGTTCAACATTCCATTTGGGGCATCCTGAACGGGCGTGGCGGGCGCTAAGCCAATGGCGATCAAGCTGGCTGTCGCGTGAAGGGGTGCTGGCGGTGCTGGCCCTCGCTGGGTTGCTGGCATGGGGCTGGTATCAAACGCATGTCGGCCCGGTGCCAGGATGGGCTGGTGTGGCGCTGGCGTTGGTGATGGCCGTGACTGTCTATGCCACCTCGATGATTTATGCGTCATTGCGTACCGTGGCCCGCTGGTATCATCCGCTGACACCGGTATGTTATTTGATGTTTGCGGCGGCGGGCGGCTTGCTGGCGGTGCTTTTGGTGCTGGCGGCGTTGGGGCAGGCCTATGGCGACGCGCTCGAACTATCGGTGTTGCTGGCGCTGGGGTCGGCCTGGGGGATCAAGATCGTCTGGTGGCAGATGGCGGGGGCCGCCGGGTCTGGCAGCAGTCTTGCCACGGCGACCGGGCTGACTGGCCTTGGTGCGGTGCGTAGCCTTATGCCGCCGCACACCTCGGAAAACTATTTGCAGCATGAAATGGGTTTTGTTGTGGCGCGCAAACATGCGGCACGCTTGCGGGTGATAGCGCTGTTAGGTGGCGGGGTGGTACCGGCGGTGCTGGTGCTGCTTGGCCGCGGGTCAGTGCCGGTGCTGGGGCTGGCGGTGCTGGTGCATCTGGCCGGGGTGTTTGTTGAACGCTGGCTGTTTTTTGCCGAAGCGAAACATGTGGTCAGCCTGTATTATGGTGACCAGCATTAAGCCGCACCGATAAGCAATGCCCCACAGCGATTTTAGAAAGAGCGGGCTGCATCTAAAAGACAATTGTCAGGGTGCTGTTAGGCGTTCGCCGACAGCCGGTTGGCCGGCGGTGTCCTGCGGCAGGCTTGTCCTTGCCAAAGGGGTGGATGGGGTCAGGCATTGCCGATGATCCTAATTGTCTTTCTATCATCACTATCTGTTTTCAGATGATACAGATGAAAGCCCCCATAAAAAACCGGCGCCATCTTGCGATGACGCCGGGTTTGTTTTGTCTAAACGGTCGATCAGACCAGCAACGGTGCAATCACCAGGCTGACAATCGCCATCACATTGATCAGGATGTTCATGGACGGACCTGATGTGTCTTTGAGCGGGTCGCCAACGGTATCGCCAACAACGGCCGCCTTATGCACGTCAGACCCTTTGCCGCCAAGATTGCCCTTTTCGACATATTTTTTGGCATTGTCCCATGCGCCACCGGCATTGGCCATCATCAGCGCCATCATCACGCAGCAGATCAACGCACCGCCAAGCATGCCGCCAAGCGCCTTTGGCCCAAGGCCAAAACCGATAACAACCGGTGCCAGAACGGCCAGCGCGCCAGGAACCACCATCCGGCGCAATGCAGCGCGGGTGGCGATATCAACACAGCGGGCGGTATCCGGCTTGGCCTTGCCTTCCAGCAAGCCCGGGATTTCCTTGAACTGACGACGCACTTCTTTGATCATGTCAAACGCCGCATCGCCAACCGCGGTCATTGTCATCGCGCTGACCAAGAACGGGAAGATGCCGCCAATAAACATGCCGCACAGCACCAACGGGTCGTTGATGGCCAGCGTAAAGTTTTCATGGTGAAGCGATACTTTTTCGATATAGGCGCTGATCAATGCCAGCGCGGCCAAGGCTGCTGCACTAATGGCAAAGCCCTTACCAATCGCCGCTGTGGTGTTGCCAACCTCGTCAAGACCATCGGTGATCTCGCGAGTCTTTGGCCCCATTTCGGCCATTTCGGCAATACCGCCGGCATTGTCGGCAACCGGGCCATAAGCATCAATCGCCATGGTGATCCCAACGGTGCTAAGCATGCCAACAGCGGCCATGCCAACGCCGTAAAGACCAGCCGACTGATTGGCAAAGAAAATAATTGCCGCAATTGTCAACACCGGAATGGCAACTGACTGCATGCCAACCGACAGGCCGCTGATCATCACTGTTGCTGGGCCGGTTTCGCCGTCTTTGGCGATTTTGCGAACCGGGGCACCGCCGGTGTAATATTCGGTTACCAGACCAACGATGATCCCGCCAATGGCGCCAACCAGAACCGCGGCCCATACGCCGGTTGACGCACCAGCCATCTGGATAACGAAATAGGCGGCGGCGATAAAGATCACCGACGAGCCGATTGTCCCAAAGCGAAGCGCCACGTCCGGGCTTTTGCTTGAAAACATTTTAACCGACAAAATGCCGATCAGCGAGCAGACCAAACCGGTAGAGGCCAGCAGCAGCGGCATGAATTGCAGCGCATCACGGTTGCCGCCAAGGTCGTCAACATTGGCCAGCGACATTGACGCGGCAAGCGCCATCGACGCGATCATCGCACCGCAATAGGACTCAAAAATGTCAGAGCCCATACCGGCAACGTCACCCACATTGTCACCCACATTGTCGGCGATCACGGCAGGGTTGCGTGGGTCATCTTCAGGAATGCCGGCTTCTATCTTACCAACAAGGTCGGCGCCCACATCGGCGCTTTTGGTAAAGATACCACCGCCAACACGGCTGAACAGCGCGACTGACGAGCCACCCATTGCAAAGCCTTCAATCGCATGGATTGTTTCAATGCTGCCGCCCATGTAATGATACAGCACACCAATACCCAAAAGCCCCATCGAGGCCACGGTAAGGCCCATGATCGAACCGCCCGAAAACGCCACATCCAGGGCTGCAGCAGCCCCTTTCGTGTTGGCGGCAACCGCGGTCCGCACATTGGCGTGGGTTGCGGTATACATGCCGATATAGCCGGCGATACCCGAGCAAGTTGCGCCAAGCAGGAAGGCCACAGCTGTTTGCCAGCCAAGACCATAATAAAGCGCAACGATACAGATCAGGCAGAAGACTGCCAGACGCTTGTATTCACTTGCCATGAACACCATGGCGCCGAGATGAATTTCATCGGCAATCTCTTTTACCCTGCCATCGCCAGCCGGAGTCTGAAGGACTTTGGCATAGACAAGAAAGGCAGCGATCATGCCGAGCGCACCAAGGGCAATCGGCAGAATTGCAGTAGTAAGCATAAATTGATCCTCTTGCTTGATAAAACCGGCGCATCCTCGTGCGCGTCATGGCCCCCCGCGCCACCAATAGCGGCGCAAAACCGCGGCGGTTATACCGGCATTCGGGGTGAGTGTAAACAGCAGATTCTCGGCGATTTGCCGCACGGGTATCTGCATCGGTTGTGAAATAATCGTCCTGTGCTTCGACAATAGGGAAAAAAGATGTGCAAAGATGGTCGATTTGCGCGGAATCATAGCTTGGCAAAAACATGAAATGTGATAAGGAAGAGCCTAGGGGAGCTTACCGAGAGATATTTCATGACCGCAAAAACGTCAGCGTTTGACGCTGCCTTGTGGCTGGATGAAAATCCGGAAATAACGCATCTAAGAACAGCACTTTTTGACCTGAACGGCCTGTTGCGCGGTAAAATCGTGCCACGCGAACAGCTTGCCAAGATCGTGGCGGGCAGCGTGCGGATGCCCTTGTCGACGGTCAATCTGGATATTTGGGGCCGTGACATTAAATCGAGCAAATGGGTTTTTGCCAGTGGCGATGCGGATGGGGCGTGTGAATGGACCGGCCGCGGCCCGTTGCCCATTGATTGGACCGCACGCAGTACAGCGCTGGTGCCGTTGACGATGCTGAATAATGACGGCACCCCCTTTGTTGGTGATCCGCGCCATGTGCTTGCTGGCGTGCTGGACCGGCTTGCCGCGGTGGACTTATACCCGGTTGCCGCCTTTGAAATGGAATTCTATCTGGTGGACCCGGGTGCCGGCATGCAAACCCCGCAGGGCTTTGTGCCCAATCCCGGTACCACAAGCCTGCAGGTGCGCGATGCGGCATTGTCGATCGACGAGCTTGATAGCAACGATACGTTTATAAATGAAATCTATGATGCGTGCCGCCAGCAGAACATCGCCGTCGATACTTTTATCAGCGAGGCGGGGATGGGGCAGTTCGAGGTCAACCTTATGCATTCGGGTGACATTTTGAAGGTTGCCGATGATGCGGCGCTTTTCAAACAGGTGGCCAAAGGGGTTGCCCAAAAGCACAGGCTTAGCGCCTGTTTTATGGCCAAGCCATTTCCTGAACAGCCGGGCAGCGGTATGCATGTGCATCTCAGCATGCTCGACCCGCAGGGCCAAAACATCTTTGATGATGGAACCGAGCAAGGAAGCGCAGTTTTTCATCATGCCATTGCCGGGGCGTTGCACGGCATGAATGATTCGATGCTGATATTTGCACCACATCAAAATTCCTATCGCCGGTTTATCGTCGAAGCGCATGCACCACTTCTGCCAAGCTGGGGCTATGAAAACCGCACCGCCGCGATCCGGGTGCCACTTGGCCATAGCAGCCAGCGGCGCATGGAACATCGGGTCGCCGGGGCTGACACCAACCCCTATCTTGTTATGGCCACCATTCTGGCCGCGGTCCTGACCGGGATCGAGGACCGGCGTGACCCGATCGCACCGGTGGTTGGTAATGCTTATGAATCAGACGCCCCATCCTTGCCGCGTGATTGGGGAACCGCCATCGACTGTTTCGCAAATAGTGGTATGATACGGCGTATGTTACCGTCTACAATGATTGATATGTTTAGCGATTGTAAAAAACAAGAGCGACTCCGTTTTGCGACCGATGTGTCGGCATTCGAGTATAACACCTATTTGGATCAATGTTGATTTGGATCACGTCGATCTGGAGTCGCGGATGGCCAGACCAGCATCCGGCCTTTGGTAACATGGTCAGCTGTTGAAAACAGGGCCAACGGATCGATGAAGCCACAGTAAATAACGTCATCTCCTGCTGATCATAGCAGGGGGCGCAAAACAAAAGGGGGATGTGAACATGCAGAAACTGATTACCGCATCGCTGATTGCGTTGCTTTTGACCGGCGCGGCGTGGGCCGACGGGCAGCTCAATGTCTATAACTGGTCGGATTACATTGCCGAAGATACGATTGCAAATTTCGAAAAGGAAACCGGCATCAAGGTCACCTATGACATGTATGACTCGAACGAAGTGCTCGAGGCTAAAATGTCGGCTGGTTCGTCTGGCTATGATGTCGTTGTACCAACCGCCGATTTTCTGGCGCGTGGGCGGCAGGCCGGTGTCTATGCAACACTCGACTTTGCCCGGTTGTCCAACCTGAAAAACCAAAATGCACAGGTTCAGGGCCTCGCCAACAAACAGATGCAGGATGATAAAGCTGGCCTTGTTTATATGTGGGGTACAACTGGCATTGCCTATAACGAAAAGAAAATTGCTGAACGGCTTGGTGACAAGGTGCCGACCAATAGCTGGGCGCTTATTCTGGATCCGGCTAATGCGGCCAAGCTGGCCGATTGTGGCATCGCCATTCTTGATGCCCCGACCGATGTGCTGCCAAATGTGATTGCCTATATGGGCAAGCCCGGCGACACCACCGATGCCAAACTGTTTCAGCAAGCTGGTGAGGTGCTGAATAAGGTACGGCCACATTTGCGTTATATCCACTCAAGCCAGTCGATTAATGATATTGCCAATGGTGATATCTGCGCGGCGATTATGTGGTCGGGTGATGCCTTCCAAGCGGCGACCCGGGCCGAAGAGGCCAAGAATGGTCATGTGATCAATTATTATATTCCGTCTGAAGGGACAAATCTGTGGTTTGATATGATGGCTATTCCCAAAGATGCGAAGAATGTCGATAATGCCTATAAATTCATTGATTACATGATGCGGGCGGATGTCGCGGCCAATAATGTGAACTATGTCTGGTATGCCAGCGGCAATGCGGCGGCTGATACCAAGATTGACCCGGAAATCCTGAACCATCCCGGTATTTATCCGGATGCTGAAACACGCAAGAATTTGTTTGTGGTGCCGGTCTATGATGCGGCGCTCGACCGGGCTGTCAATCGCGTCTGGTCACGGTTTGTGGCCGGTAAATAGGCAGTTCCGCAAGGGTTTTGCGGGTACATGGGCAGGCGGGTACATGGGCAGGCGGGTGCGGGCGTGATATGAGTGCGGGCCCGCCGCTCATCGGGTAGTTTAGAACAAGTTTGGCAGATTGATGGCACCCTTTATCAAGTTAACCGGCCTTTCAAAACATTTTGACGATGTGGTGGCCATCGATGATTTGTCGCTTGAGATCGACAAGGGTGAATTATTTTGTCTGCTTGGCGCGTCGGGGTGTGGCAAAAGTACATTGTTACGCTTGCTGGCCGGGTTTGAGACGCCAACAGCTGGCCGCATTGAAATTGACGGGCATGATATGGCTGGTGTTGGGCCGGCGTTGCGGCCGGTCAATATTATGTTTCAGAACTATGCACTGTTTCCGCATATGACGGTGGCGGCGAACATCGGTTACGGCTTGCGCCGGGCGGGGATGCGCGGGGCTGAACTTGACGAGCGGGTCAAGGCGTTACTGGCGCTGGTGCGGATGGATAAGCTTGGCGGACGCAAACCACATCAATTATCAGGTGGCCAACGCCAGCGCGTTGCCCTGGCAAGGGCATTGGCACGGCGGCCTAAATTATTGCTTCTTGATGAACCGCTGGCCGCGCTTGATAAAAAGCTACGCGAAGACACCCAATTTGAACTTGTCGATATCCAAGAAAAATTGGGAACCACCTTTATGATGGTTACGCATGATCAAGAAGAAGCGATGACCTTGGCCACCCGGATTGGCATTATGGAGGCCGGCAAATTGGTCCAGGTTGATGCGCCCCGGGCCTTGTATGAACGGCCTCACAGCCATTTTGTTGCCGATTTTCTGGGTACCATCAGTTTTGTTGACGGGATGGTGGCTGGCGCCGACAACAACCGCATCACTATTGAAACGCCGGTACCAGTGACCGCGATCACCGAGACCTTGGTGGCTGTTGGCGATGCGGTCAAGCTGGCGATCCGGCCGGAAAAGATCAATCTGACTAGCGAGGCGACCGGGGCGGTGAATGAAATTCCGGTTACGGTTGAGGACCTCGCCTATCTTGGCTTTGCAACAAATTACCGGGTTGTGACAGCATCGGGGCAGAAGTTCAAACTGCAACAGCAGCAACGGCGCACCGCGGTACCGCCGCTTAGTTGGGGCGATGCCGGCTTTATCCAATTCGATCCTGAAGATGTGATTATCTTGCGGGGGTAACCGGGGATGGGCTGGTTGTTGACATACGGTTCTCGATTGTCGGCCAGAGCCGGGCGCCGGCTGATTATTGGTCTGCCGTTATTCTGGCTTGGCCTGTTTTTCTTGTTGCCCCTGATCGAAACATTGCAAGTCTCATTCACCACCCCGCAGCGCAGCGTGCCGCCCTTTGCCCCCTTATGGGGGGTCGACGAGACTGGTTTTTTCACCAACTTCAATCTCGATAATTACCGGTTGCTATGGGCCTATTGGCAGGATTATTTCAGGCCGGCCATTAACAGCGTCAAACTGGCCTTTCTATCGACGCTGGTATGTCTTTTTTTCGCCTATCCAATGGCGTGGTGGATCGCCAGCAGCGCCGCAAGATGGCGTGTTGTTTTGCTGGTGTTGGTCATGTTGCCTTTCTGGACATCAAGCCTGTTGCGGCTTTATGCGCTGATCGGGCTGTTAAACCCAAATGGTTTTGTTAATAGCCTATTGCTGTGGCTGGGGCTGGTTGACCAGCCGGTGCAGTTGATGCAGACCGACCTGTCGATTTATCTGGGGATGGTGCTGACCTATTTGCCGCTGATGATCTTGCCGCTTTATGCGGTGATGGTGCGGCTTGATCGTGATCTGATCGAAGCGGCCGCCGATCTTGGGGCGTCTGGCGGGCAGATTTTTGTGACGGTGATCCTGCCATTGACCTTGCCTGGAATCATTGCTGGCAGCCTTTTGGTGTTTATTCCGGCGGTTGGCGAGTTTGTTATTCCGGCCCTGCTTGGCGGGCCCGACCAGCTGATGATGGGCAAGGTGTTATGGACCGAATTTTTCCGTAATCGTGATTGGCCGGTTGCCTCGGCCATCGCGATGCTGCTACTGGCAATCCTGACGCTGCCGATTATTTATGTGCGCTACCATGAAGGGCGGCAGACGCCGGGTAGTGCGCCGGCAACCGGAGGCCGGATATGACGCATTTACGCTGGCCGGTGCTGCTGATCGGGGTTCTTGGCTTTGGGCTTTTATATCTGCCGATCACGGTGATGATCATTTACAGTTTCAATGCCGGCAAATTGGTTTCGGTGTGGAGTGGTTTTTCCGTCAAATGGTATGCGGCATTGCTGGGCAATGATGCGCTGTTGGCGGCGTTTGGCAACTCGTTGCTGGTGGCGTTTTGGGCAGCGACATTGTCCACCCTGTTTGGGGTGCTGATTGCGGTTGCGTTTGTCCGGTTTGGGGGGTTTAGAGGCCGCTTGGCGCTTAGTGCGCTGGCCAGCGCCCCGTTGGTGATGCCAGAAATTGTCACCGGCTTGTCGATGCTGTTGCTGTTCATTGCGATGGAAGGGGTGTTTGGGTGGCCGGCTGGTCGTGGCATTGATACGATCATCATCGCCCACGCCACGTTTGGGATGTGTTTTGCTGCGGTGGTGATCCAAGCCCGATTGCGCGATTTTGATCAATCGATTGAAGATGCGGCGGCAGATCTTGGGGCGACCCAGCCGTTTATTTTTTTATCGATCACATTGCCGGTGATCGCCCCGGCAGTGGTCGCCGCATGGTTGCTGTCATTTACCCTCAGTTTTGACGATTTGGTGATTGCCAGCTTTGTCAGTGGCCCCGGAAGCACGACCTTGCCGATATTGGTATTTTCAAAGGTCCGGCTTGGGGTGACCCCGGAAATTAACGCCCTTGCCAGCATGATGATTTTGGTTGTCACGATCGCTGTGATTGGGGCCAGCTGGTTTGTGACACGCCGGCTTGGTAAACGCGCGCGCTGATGTTAATCGGTGCCAATCAGCGGGCCGCGTTGATTTGCCGTATGATTGGAAATTATGGTAAATAGCGGACAAACAGATCAAAAGCAAAAAGGGCCAGCATGAGCAACGACACCACCGGCAAGGGTAACGGTGATTCGGCATTCCGTCTTGACAACACTCATGACAGCTGGCCAGAGATGACCTATGGCGGCGCGTTAAGTTTTGCCCGTCGACGCTATAGCCGTGATCTGGATGATGTTGATGTGGTGGTCAGCGGTATCCCCTATGATAACGCCGTGACCTATCGTTCCGGCTGCCGGCTTGGGCCGCGGGCCATCCGTGCCGGATCGGTACAGCTTGCCGAACTGGCGCATTTCCCGTTTGGGTTTAACCCGTTTGATACGCTGTCAGTGATCGATTATGGCGATTGTTTTATCGACCCGCATCACCCGGCCACGGTGTTTGACACGATCGTTGCGCATGCCGAAACGATTATCTCGGGCGGAGCAAAATTACTCAGTCTTGGCGGTGATCATAGCATCTCCTATCCGCTGTTGAAGGTCCATGCCGCGCAATATGGGCCGGTTGCCTTGGTGCAATTTGACGCGCATTGTGATACTTGGCCCGATGATGGTACCCGTTTTGATCATGGAACGATGTTTGCGCGGGCGGCACATGAAGGGCTGATTGATGTCGCCAAATCAACACAAGTAGGGTTGCGTACATTCAATGACAGCGATCACGGCTTTGACATTCTGACCAGCCCGTGGGTACATCGCCACGGAATTGAGGCGGCGATTGAGATTGTGTGCCAGCGTGCCGGTGATGCGCCGGTGTATCTGTCATTCGATATTGATGGTCTTGATCCGGCATTTGCGCCCGGTACCGGAACGCCGGTGGTTGGCGGTCTTGCCAGTTGGCAGGGGCTGGAATTTATCCGTGGTTTGGTGCCGTTGAATCTCGTTGGAATGGATGTTGTCGAGGTGGCGCCGGCCTATGATCATGCCGAAATTACCGCAATTGCCGCGGCCTCTATGGCCTATGACTGGCTGGCGGTTCTGGCGAAAAAACGGGGTGCTTCGGTCAAAACGGTCGGGCGGCTCTAAAGGCGCAACCAGTCCCGCATCTTGTACCAACTCATGCCAATCGCCAGCGCCGGTGTGCGTAAAACGCCGCCTGGAAATGGCATATGCGGTATTTTGGCAAGCAGGGTAAAAAGGCGGCTATCGCCCATCACATGATTGGCCAAGACAGTGCCGGCAAGGCCGGTCAGCGCGACCCCTTGCCCGGAAAAGCCTTGGGCAAAGAACACATTTTCATCAAGACTGCCAAAATGCGGAATGCGGTTAACGGTTATGCCAATGCGGCCAGACCACGCCATTTCGTTTTCAACAGCCTCGAGTTCAGGAAATACCGCCAGCATGCGTCGCCGCAATGACGTGGTGATATTGGCAAGGTCAATTTTGCTGTAGCTGGCTCGTCCGCCAAAGATCATGCGGTTGTCTGCATCAAGGCGAAAATAATTGAGGGCGGTATTGCAATCGGCTACCGCCGCGCGCTGTGGCAACAAATGTCTGGCAAGGTTTTCCGACACTGGTTTGGTGGCCAGAACCGACGAAATCACCGGCGCCAAGCGGCGTGACATGATCCGGTTGTCAATATTGGCAAGATACGCGTTACCGGCGATCAAAACCGATTTGGCACGCACCCTATGGCCAGTCGACAGGCGAATCACTTTAGCGCCTGTAGGCTGGTCATCCGCGATGGCAAGCGCGGCGGTCCCTTCAAAAATGCGCGCCCCGTTCTGACCGGCGGCTGTGGTCAGCCCATATAGATATTTTATTGGATGCAGATGACCGCTTCGCGCATCATGCAACCCACCAATATAGGCGCTGCTGCCGATATGAGCGGCCAGTCCTGCCCCCGGTTCGACAAGGTTGAGATGCTGGTAGCCGCGGGCCTGCCAATCATCGTGAAGCGCTACCAGATCACGCATCTGGCGGTCATGTAATGCGGCGTGAAGATAGCCGAACTGCAGGTCGCATTCGATATTATGTTTGCGTACCCGGTCGGCCAGCATATCGACCGCTGCCATACCGGCATCCCACACGGTTTTGGCATCATCGGCATTGAGGTGTCGGCTGATATGGCGAAAATCATTCGGCCAGCCTTGGCACAGATGGCCACCATTGCGGCCCGACCCACCACTGCCGATCTGCTGTGCCTCGAGCAAAATCACATCATGCTTTTTTTCGGCCAAAACCAATGCGGCGGTCATGCCGGTGAACCCACCGCCGATTACCACGGTATCACAGTCAAGATCGGCGTTGGCTGCCGGAAATGATGGCGGTGCGGTTATCGCGGTGGCGTAAATCGAATCTGGCCCCGGCATCATGGCCTCCTCTTTCGTTTGATGATGCTGGCTGTGCGGGCAATAACGATGGTGCGCTGGCCAGTCATTTGCCGGGCGATACCGGTTCCAACGGACAGTCTAATCCAGTTGAAAAGATATGTGCAACTGCCCGCAGTGACCGGCAAAAAATTATGATCTGTGGGCCACGAATTCGCTTAGGGCGGGGGGTGATTTATGGCTATAATGAAAGGTGATGATAACGCCGTAGTTTGGGCCGCCTGGTGGCCGGTCGGCTGTAACAGAGATACTTCATGCAGGACAGAGCAACCGAGGAATGGCGCCGAATTGATGCCGCGCACCATATGGCTCCGTTCACCAATTATCGTGAATTACGCCAAACCGGAACCCGCGTCATTACCCATGCCGATGGGCATTATATCTATGACAATGAGGGCAACCAGATTCTCGACGCTATGGCCGGGCTGTGGTGCGTGAATGTTGGTTATGGCCGGCAAGAGCTTGTCGAGGCGGCCACCGCACAGCTTGGCAAGCTGCCCTATTACAATAACTTTTTCAAAACCAGTAATGCGCCGTCGCTGGCCTTGGCCGAAAAACTGGCCGCACTGACGCCTGACGGGCTGAACAATGTGTTCTTTGCCAATTCAGGGTCCGAGGCGAATGACACGATTATCCGCATGGTTCGACATTTCTGGGCGCTGGCCGGACAACCCGAAAAACGGGTGATCATCGGCCGCACCTATGGCTATCACGGCAGCACAATCATGTCGGCAAGCATGGGCGGGATGACGGCCATGCATGGCCAAGCCGCCGATGAACCGGATTTTGCCCATATCAAACCGCCCTATGGTTTTCTTTATCAGGGCAATATGGACGAGGCGGCTTTTGCCGCGACAGCTGCTGGATGGCTTGAAGATAAAATCAACGCCGTTGGCAAGGACCGGGTGGCGGCCTTTATTGCCGAGCCGGTGCAGGGCGCGGGTGGGGTCATCATTCCGCCAAACGGCTATCTAAACCATGTCGAAGAGATCTGCCGCAAGCATGATATTCTGTTCATTCTTGATGAGGTGATCACCGGATTTGGCCGGACCGGACACTGGTTTGCCGCCGATAAATTCGGTTTGCATCCTGACATGATGACGCTGGCCAAAGGCCTGACGTCGGGATATATGCCGATGTCGGCGGTGATGGTTGGCGACCGGGTGGCGGCGCGGCTAATCGCCGATGGCGGTGAGTTTTTCCATGGCTTTACCTATTCCGGTCATCCGGTGGCGGCTGCTGTGGCGTTGCGTAATATTGAACTGATCGAAGCCGACAGGCTGGGTGACAAGGTGCGCCACGAAACCGGCCCGTATCTTGCGATGGCACTTGGCCGGCTTGCCGCCCATCCGTTGGTTGGAGAGGTGCGTAGCCTGGGGTTGCTGGCCGCGGTTGAACTGGTCAAAGACCGGCATGGGCCGGTGCTGTTCGATCCGGTTGGCAAGGTTGGTGAAATTTGCCGAGATCATGCGATTGCGGGCGGCCTGATGGTGCGGGCGGTGCGTGATGCGATGATCATGTCGCCGCCGCTGACCTTTGAGACCGCGGATATTGACCAGATGATTGACCGGCTATTGACCGCGCTCGACAAGACCGTTGATGAAACGGCAAGCTGGCCGTCATAGACCGCCAGCATGACCCGCGCAAGACCGCGCACCTATCGCCGACAGGACGGCATTGAGAATGAGTTTTGATATCCAAAAATGGTTCACCGAGCAAAAAATCACCGAGGTCGAGTGCCTGGTCAGTGATATTTCCGGTATTCCGCGTGGCAAGATTCTACCGGTGCATAAATTCGTCACCGCACTGGACGGCGATGGATTGCGGCTTCCCGAATATGTGCTTGGTCAATCGGTGATGGGTGACTATCACGATAGCGCCATTTTGCATGAAATAGGGCGTGATGTGCGGCTCGTGCCTGACCTGTCAACCTGTCGTTTGGTGCCTTGGTACAAAGAACCGACCGCGCAGATTATTCACGATGCGGTTCATCAAGACGGGTCAGAAGTGACCTTTGCGTCACGTGCCGTTCTCAAACATGTTTTAGCGCTGTTCCAGAACGCCGGATTAGAGCCGGTGATTGCGCCTGAGCTTGAGTTTTTTCTTGTCGAACAAAGCCATGATGCGAATGCGCCGCTGGTGTCGCCGAAAGGCCGGTCGGGGCGGGCCGAAACCGCCAAGCAGGCCTATGGTATTGACGCTGTCAATGAGTTCGATCCACTGTTTGAAGATATTTATGACCATTGCGAGGCGCAAAAGATCGATGTTGATACGCTGAGCCATGAGGCTGGGGCGGCACAAATGGAGATCAATTTTAACCATGGCCATGCCCTTGAACTGGCTGACCAAGCCTTCCTGTTCAAACGGACCTTGCGGCAAACCGCGCTTGATCATGGTTTGCATGCAACATTTATGGCCAAACCGATGCAGTATCAGCCTGGCAGTTCGATGCATGTGCATGTGTCATTGCGCGACAGTGAAACCAAACGCAATGTGTTTTCCGCTGCTGACGGGTCGCCAAGCGATATATTCTATTACGCACTTGCCGGGATGCAGCATTACCTCGGCGGTGCGATGGCACTGATGGCGCCATATGTCAATTCCTATCGACGGTCGACCGGTGGCGAGGATTCGCCGGCCAATCTAGCCTGGGGCATGGACAACCGCACGGTTGGGTTGCGGGTGCCGATCGGTGACGCGGAAAGTCGCCGGATTGAGAACCGTATTCCCGGTGCCGATGCCAACCCGTATCTGGCGATTGCCGCAACCTTGGCAGCGATCTGGATTGGTCTTGAAGACAAACGCCAACCGACCAAACCGCGCAGCAAAAGCGGTGAAGGGTTGGCGACGCTGCCACGCAATCTTGATGTTGCGCTGGATTCGTTGCAGCGTGCCAAGGCCTTGCATGACGTGCTGGGACATCAGTTTGTGACATTGTTCATCGAGGTCAAACGGGCCGAGGCAGAAGCCTTCTTGAAGGTGATCAGCCCGTGGGAACGCGAATATTTGCTATTGAATGTCTGAGTCGTGCCAATGCGATCCGTGCCAATGCGATCCGCGCCAATGGGGTCGTGTTAGGGGGACCCATCTAGGCAGGCGGCACAGATACCGGTTATCTCGATCACTTTATGACCCGCGGCAAATCCGCGCTGGTGTCCCAAGCTGTCGAGTGTCGCGTCAAGGCCGGCATCGGTGAATTCTTCGGCGCGTTCACAGCGTTCACATAGCATAAAGATACTCACCGCATTGTCGCCGCAATCATGCTGACGGCAGGCGACAAATCCGTTAACGCTCTCGATGCGATGCACGGCACCACGCTCAATCAGCTTGGTAAGGGCGCGGTAGACCTGCAGGGGCGCCTTAAAGCCGTCATCGCGAAGTGCGTCAAGAATATTATAGGCGCTTAGCGGCCGGTCCGACGCGCTGAGAAGCTGATAGACAAGCGCTTCATTACGGGTCATGGCGTATCCTTTGGTCCGGATGATGGTGTTGGCATCATATGCCGGCGCGGGATCAGGCGTACCACCACCAACAGCAAGGCGGCGACAACAATGACCGACGGGCCAGATGGCGTGTCAAGCCCGGCCGAGCTGTAAAGCCCGCCTGTTACCGCAATAACACCGCACAGCGCGGCCAGCCGCGCCATCGATTCAGGGCTGCTTGCCAAATGCCGTGCGGCGGCGGCCGGCATAATCAGTAGCGCGGTAATCAACAATATGCCAACCAATTTCAACGCGATTGAGACCAATATCGCGATCAAGATCATGAACAACCATTCGGCCTGCCGCGGGGCCAGCCCTTCCGCCTCGGCGATATCCGGGCTGACCGTTACCGCCAGCAAGCGTCGCCATTGCCAGATGATGATACCCAAAATGGTTGCGCCACCGGCAAAGATCACCAAGACATCGGTCTGGCTGACAGTCAATATGTCGCCAAATAGCAACGCTTCAAGATTGACTGTGCGACCACCGGTCAGGGCAATCAGCACGAGACCACAGGCCAATGTCGTATGTGCCAAGATGGCCAATATTGTATCATTTGACAATTGTGTCGACCGTTGTGCCAACAGCAGGGCGACACAGGTGCCAAGCGTGACAAGCGGCACCCCAATCAAGGGCGGCAGGTCAGTTAAAATGGCAAAGCCAATGCCCAACAAGGCCGCATGCGCCAGCGTATCACCAAAAAACGCCATCTTTCGCCACACGACAAGACAACCAAGCGGGCCGGCCACCACCGCAAGACAAATTCCGGCAATCAGGGCGCGCAGAAAAAAATCACCCAGCATGGGCCTGATCCTCGGTCGGATGACAATGGTCGCTGATGGTGCCGTCGGCATGCTGTACCCGCCCGTCTGGCAGATGGACATGATCATGGTCATGCTGGTAAACGGCAAGCGCTGCCGATGCCGGCGCCCCGAAAAGTCGCAGATATTCGGGATCGGTGACAACATTGTCAGGACTTCCACTGCAACAGATATGGCCGTTGAGGCATAAAACCGTATCAGTGTCGGCCATTACGATATGAAGATCATGCGAGATCATCAACACACCACAGCCGGTGCGGTCCCGGATTTGCTTGATCAATTTATAAAGCATCGCCTCGCTGGCAAAATCGACGCCCTGCACTGGCTCGTCAAGCACCAACAGGTCTGGTTGCCGCAGTATCGCCCGCGCCAGCAGCGCCCGCTGAAATTCGCCGCCTGACAGATGATTGACAAACGCATTGGCCAAATGGCCAATGCCGACCGCGTCAAGCGCCGCGGTAATATCTGCCGCGGTGGCGGTGGCGGTCAGCGCCATCAACCGGCCGACCTGAAGTGGCAGTGCCGGGTCAATATGCAGCTTTTGCGGCACATAGCCGACCCGCAAGCCGGCCGTTCTGTGGACCTTGCCTACATCGGCTTGTATCGTGCCGACCACCAGCCCTGCCGTGGTGCTTTTGCCGGCACCGTTCGGGCCGATAATCGTCACGATCTCACCGGCCTTGATCGCCAGATTGATGCCGCGCACAAGCCAGCGCCCATCGCGTTCAACGCCGGCATTGGCAAGCTGGATCAAGGGGTTTTTCGAAACAGGCATCGGCTCTGGTTATCGTCACTTATCGCATTGCCAAAATGTTATAATATAACAGCGCTGATCGCCATAGCAGAAATTTGCGCGGCGTCCCTTGTCCGGTGCGCTGGCCGGTTGGCTAGCGGCTGGCGGGTCAGCGGCGGTGATATGATAGGCGACCGGAAAAGCGGATGACGGACCGCGCCACCGCGTGTAGAGTTGTGGCCGGTTACCGCTTGATCATCTGTTTACGGAGTTCGTCATGCATGAAATCACCATTCACCGGCCTGATGATTGGCATTTGCATTTGCGCGACGGCGCCATGCTTGCCGCGGTAATTGACGATACGGCGCGGCATTTTGGCCGGGCGATCATCATGCCCAATTTGGTGCCGCCGGTGGTAACCGGTGCTGATGCTGTCGCCTATCGGGACCGCATTGTTGCGGCGATTGATCCGGCACATGATTTCACCCCGCTGATGACGTTGTATCTGACCGAAACAACCGACCCGGACGATGTGGCCGCCGCCGCTGCATCAGGTCTTGTGCATGCGGTGAAACTCTATCCGGCCGGGGCCACAACCAATTCCGCCTCTGGGGTGCGGGATATTGATCTTGTGATGCCGGTGCTGGAACGGATGGCGGCGATGGGCCTGCCGCTTTGTGTGCATGGCGAAGTCACCGACCCGGCGGTTGATATTTTTGACCGCGAGGCGGTGTTTATTGACCGGGTGCTTGATCCCCTGCGCCGGAAATTACCCGGCTTGCGGGTGGTGATGGAGCATGTGACCACCAAGGACGGGGTCGATTATGTTCAGGGCGGGGGGGCCACGATCGCGGCCACGATCACCACGCATCATTTGTTTATCAATCGTAATCATATTCTGGCGGGTGGAATCAGGCCACATTATTATTGTTTGCCGGTAGCGAAACGCGAACATCATCGTGCCGCATTGGTGGCGGCAGCGACATCGGGGGCGGGCGCATTTTTTCTGGGGACTGATAGCGCGCCGCATCTTGACAGCGCAAAATTGGCGGCCTGTGGCTGTGCGGGGGTCTATACGGCGCCAAATACCATGTCCTGCTTGGCCCATATGTTCGAGGCGCATGATGCGCTAGACCGGCTTGAAGCCTTTACCAGCCTGAACGGCCCTGCCTTTTACCGGTTGCCGGTGAACCAAGCGATGATGACCTTGGTTAAACAAGACCAGCCGGTAACTTACCCCGCAAGCCGTGAAACGGCCGATGGGCCGTTGACCATTTTTGATTGTGGTACACCGCTTTATTGGACGGTGAAATCATAGACCACCGGCTAGATTGTCCGAGGTCAGCATTTACAGCTTGGTTTCGCTGGGGCCAGCGCTTGGACGGATCGATCTTTTGGCCCGTGCCTCTCGCTGGGTGATATAGACGGTTGACGCAAAGATGATGGCGCCGCCAACAAAGGTCCAGATATCCGGCCATTCGGCAAAAACGATCCATGCCAGAATCACCGCAAATGGCAGTTTGACAAATTCCAAGGGCTGCAGCGCGGTGATATCAACAAGCCGGTAGGCCCGGGTCAAACATTGGTGGCCGATGGTACCGGCAAGGGCCATACCCCATAAAAACCCCCATTCGGCAGCGGTTGGCCATTGCCAGACACCAAGCGCCGGCACAAGGGCAATCGGCGCCTGCATCACCACCATCCAGGTCACGATGGCTTCGGGTGTTTCGGTGGCGGTCAGCTTTTTGACGATCAACGAGGCCATGGCAATGGCCACCGCGCTGCTAAGGGCCAGCAGCGCCCCGGTCGACACCGCGGTGATACCCGGCTGCAAAATGATCAAGGTGCCGCACATGCCAACCGCCAGCGCTGCAATGCGCCGCGCCCGGATCACCTCGCCAAGAAACAATACCGCCCCTATGGTGATAAATAGCGGGCTGGTGAAACTAAGCGCGGTCATCTCGCCAAGCGGGATCAAGGTCAAGGCGGTAAAGCCGGCAAACATGCCACCGGCATTGACCAAGGCCCGCAAAAAGAACAAGGGCGGACGCTGCATTTTCAGGCAGGACCAGCCGCGATGGCCGGCCAGCGGCAACAACAGCAACACCGCCAGACCATTGCGAAAAAACACCACCTCAATGACCGGCAGGCCAGCCGCCGACAGGCGAATGAAAATGCCCATCAAGGTAAACATGAACAGCGCGACAACCATCAAGATCGTTGCGCGTGTCTGTGCCGATAGCTGATGAAAGGCCATTGATATAACGGTCCGGTCAATGGCCAGATGTTGATATAGGTCACGCCGGCCTGTCAAAAACAGGGCCTAGCTTAGGCGTGAAAGCGGTAGGGCGTCAATCGCCGGCCATTCACGCCAGTTTTGCTGCCGCCCATTCATCCAGCGCTGCCACATAGGCCGCATGCTCATCCCGCACCGAAGGATGGGCGCGTAAGGCGGTCTCATACCGGGCCAGCACCGCTGGCAGGTCCAGCGAAAAGGCAAGATGATGTTGAAGACAACGTAAGATCGCAAAGCTGGGGGCAAAGCCGCAATCGGCAAGGCTGAGATCCGACCCGGCAAGAAACGGCGCTGGCGCAATCATCGCTGCCAGCTGGTCGAGCCGTGTTTGTAGCAGGGCGGCATTTTCGGTAATGAAGGCCGGGTTCCGCGTGGCCGGCGCCAATTGTCCAAAAAAGGACCGCAACACCGGTTCAATACGGCCGTCATGGATCCGTGACAGGGCGCGGGCTGCGGCACGGTCGCGCAGGTCGGCCGGCAGCATCGCGGGGGCCGGCACAAGCTCGTTCAGATATTCGGCGATGGCTTCAGATTCGGCGATGATAAAGCCGTCATGATCAAGCGCTGGGATGGTGCCGGTTGGCACGATCTTGCAATAGGCCGGGCTTCCATAGCCGTCAGGGGGGGCGCGGCGCGTCCACGCAAGGCCCTTATGACGCAGTAATATGCGCGTTTTGCAGCCATAGCTGCTGATCGGTAAATCATATAAAACAAGCATCGGGCTGTGGTCCTGTGGGCATGCCCACCCTTCAAGAGTCAAAATAAGAAAAGAGGGACGAAACCGCCCCTCTTCGTGATTATGTGCATAAGTGCCCTAGTTGGACAATTGCCATTTGCGCCCCAAATCGGCAAAAAAGCCACGTTCGGTCTTCAACGCAATCCATGTATTTACATAATTGATCCACACCTGATCAGCTTGGGGCAGCAGCATCGCAATCGGGGTAGGGGCTTTGGGCGCGCGCACCGGTACGATCATCATTTCAGGGTATTTTGCAACCAGCTTGTAGGCCTCGACATTCGAGGTGATATGCGCATCGGCGCGGCCAGCCAGCACTTCTTGAAAGTCACGGGCCGGGGCTTCAACGATCTTGTGCTTGGCATTTGGAAAGAAGGCTTTGACCTGCTTTTCTTGGGTTGTCCCAAGGGTTGCAGCGACAGTGACTGATGGTTTGTCAAGGTCGGCCCAGTCGGTGAATTTGCCGTCATTTTTTTTCAAGGTAAGCGGCACCGTTGCCAGCGAAAAATAGCTGTTTGAATAGCCAGCGGCCTTGGCTCGGCTTGGCGAAATCGACGCCGAGCCGGTCATGTGATATTTGCCTGAGGTCACGCCACTGACCAGCGTTTTCCAATCGGTTGGCACCAACTCCAGCTTGACGCCAAGATCATTGGCCAGTTCATTCATTACATCGATATCATAGCCGGTATAGCTGTTAGTGGCAGGATCACGCATGGTCATCGGGTTCCAGTCACCGGTCGTTCCGACCTTCAGAACACCGCCGGATAGAATGTCTTGCAGGACGCTGGCGGCATGTGCCGGAACGGTGGCAGTAACAAGGGCCAACATGGCGGCGAATAATTTGAAAAGGCGCATCCTTCATCTCTCCTCGGCTTGCGTCAGAAATAGCTTTGACAGATTGTCGTAGCCAGAGATGGGGCCTTGGGCTGGAGATTTCAACTGTTAGTTACAATTTAACCGTCAGCCGTCAACGGGTGCCGATGATCGATGGTGGGGGCTAGGCGTGGTCCCAAGAATCGGTTAGGTCTTGAAAGGTCGGGACAGCCGCCATCAATCCCGATCCCCCCGCAGGCCGCGATAGGCGATCCGGTATTTGGCGATGAAAAGGTTGAAACTGCGCATGTCTGAAAAGCCGTTAATTACATTATCCGGCGTGTCCAAATCATTTGGTGCGTTCAAGGCTTTGGATGATGTATCGCTGACGGTTGATGCCGGGCAAAAGCTGGTCATTTGCGGCCCGTCAGGTTCTGGTAAATCGACCTTGATCCGCTGTATAAATCGGCTGGAAAAACATGAAACCGGGGTGATTACCATTGGCGGCATTGTAATCGATGACAGCGCCGCAGGGCGGCAGGCGCTCCGCAACAATGTCGGCATGGTCTTTCAGCAATTCAACCTGTTTCCGCATCTGACGATTTTGCAAAATCTAACCTTAGGGCCGATGCGCGCCCGCAAATTGCCCGCCGCCGAAGCGCGTGATCTGGCGATACATTATCTTGAACGGGTGCGGATTCCTGAACAATTGGATAAATATCCGGCGCAGCTGTCAGGCGGCCAGCAGCAGCGGGTGGCGATTGCGCGGGCGCTGTGTATGACCCCGCAGATCATGTTATTTGATGAACCGACCTCGGCCCTTGACCCGGAGGTGATTGCCGAGGTTCTCGATGTTATTGAAGAACTGGCAGATACCGGCATGACGATGATTTGTGTGACGCATGAAATGGGCTTTGCGCGGCAGGTTGCCGATATGATGCTGTTTATGGATCAGGGCAGAATTGTTGAGACAGCGCCGCCTCGGACATTTTTCACCACGCCGCAAAGCGCCCGCTGTAAGACATTTTTAGGCCAGATATTGCGCCATGAGGTGCGGTTATGATCGGCGCCTGGGTCTGTCGACTGGCGGGCATGGCCGGGCTATTGATGCTTGGCGGCTGTTCGTCAAACTGGGGATGGTATGTTGTTAATCCGGCAACGCCGACCGGCTGGCGTAATTTGCTGTTTTTGGTCGACGGGTTGTATTTCACGATCGGCTTGTCGGTCACCGCTATTTTGATCTCGATTGTCCTAGGGCTGTTGATTGCGCTGCCGGGGCTTGCTGCGCGCCGGCTGCCACGGGCCATCAACCGCACCTATGTCGAACTGGTGCGTGCGGTGCCGATTTTGGTGTTGATCCTGTGGGTCTATTACGGCCTGCCGCAAATTGCCGCGATATCGATTTCGGTTTTTTGGGCCGGGGTGATCGCGTTGGCGATTTCGGATAGTGCGTTTCAGGCCGAGATATTTCGTGCCGGCATTCAGTCGGTTGACCGTGGCCAATATGAGGCCGCCCATTCGATATCACTGAATTACCATGATACAATGCGCTATGTGATTTTGCCGCAAGCGATCAAACGTATCCTGCCGGCCCTTGGTAACCAGCTTGTCTATATGCTGAAAATGTCATCGCTGGTGTCGGTGATCGGTATGCAGGAATTGACCCGCCGCGCCAATGAACTGGTGGTGACCGAATATCGACCACTGGAAATCTACACTGTTTTGGTGCTTGAATATTTGGTGCTGATTTTGCTGGTATCGGCTGGTGTGCGCTGGCTTGAGCGGCGGTTTGCCGCGTCGGAACGATAGACTCATCGATGTGCTGACAGCCATTGAAGGGGGCAGGGTTTTTCGGTTTTATTAAACAAGGGAGGCGATATGTGATGACAGCACAAACCGATAGTGACCGCGGCGATCTGCTGCATGTCGATTGGATCGCGCCCGGCGTCAGGCGGTTAACACTGGCTGATCCAAAGCGGCGTAACGCGCTGTCTGACGCGATGATGGCCGCGCTTGCCACCGCCCTAGACGCCGCCACCAGTGACGCGGCAGTGCGGGTGGTTGTGCTGGCAGCTACCGGACCGGTATTTTGCGCCGGGCATGACCTTAAAGAAATGACCGCGGCGCGACAAGAGCCCGATGCTGGCCGCGCCCGGTTCACGCTATTGTTACAGCGTTGCGCGGCCTTGATGCGATCGATTATGGCCAATCCGAAACCGGTGATCGCGGCGGTTGACGGGCTGGCTACCGCGGCCGGCTGTCAGCTTGTTGCCAGCTGTGATCTTGCCTATGCTGGGCCAGATGCCGGCTTTTGCACACCCGGGGTTCATATTGGGCTGTTTTGTTCAACGCCTATGGTCGCGCTGTCACGCAATGTTGCGGCCAAACATGCGATGGAAATGTTGCTGACAGGCGATGTGGTACCGGCTACGCGGGCGGCTGAAATGGGGCTGGTCAATGCCGTTGTCACCGCGCAGCCGCTGGCCGATCATGTGCGGGATGTCGCTGCCAAAATAGCCGCCAAATCAACAGCGACATTGGCGACCGGGAAAACCGCGTTTTACCAGCAGCGTGAAATGGCGGTTGCCGATGCGTATGATTACGCGGTTGGTGTGATGGTACAAAATATGTTGCATTCAGACGCGGTTGAGGGAATCAATGCGTTTATCGACAAACGCCCACCGCATTGGCAGGCCAATGAAAGGTAAAGACCATGACAAACCCCTATGATATCGGGTTGGACCGCAATTCGGCAAACTATCAGCCGTTGACACCGCTTACGTTTTTGCAACGTGCAGCGATGGTGTTTCCTAACCTGACCGCGGTCATTCATGGCGATCTTCGCCGGTCTTATGCTGATCTCTATGCCCGCTGTCGGCAACTGGGCAGCGTGCTGGCGGGTATGGGCCTTGGGCGCGGCGATACGGTATCGGCAATGTTGCTAAACACACCGGCGATGATCGAGGCGCATTACGGGGTGCCGATGTGTCAGGCGGTGTTGCATTCACTCAATACCCGGCTTGATGCGGCCACTATCGCCTTTCAGCTGGACCATGCCGAAAGTAAGGTGTTGATCACCGATATCGCACTGTTGCCGCAAATTCGCGCGGCGCTGGCCTTGTGCAAGGTGCGGCCAAAGCTGGTGATCTATGATGACCCTGTCTATCAGGGCACCCGAAGTGCCTATGATGAGATTGACTATGAGACATTCATTGCGGCTGGCGATGCTGACTATGACTGGATCATGCCGGATGACGAATGGGATGCGATTTCGATCAATTACACCTCGGGAACCACCGGCGATCCGAAAGGCGTTGTCTATCATCATCGCGGTGCCTATTTGCTGGCCCAAGGCAACGCGCTGACTGCCTCGATGAAAAAACATGCGGTCTATCTGTGGACCTTGCCGATGTTCCATTGCAATGGCTGGTGTTTCCCGTGGACGCTGTCGGCAATTTCTGGCACCCAAGTTTGCTTGCGCGAAGTACGCGCCGAGGATATCTGGGCGGCAATTCTTGACCATCAGGTAACGCATATGTGCGGTGCGCCGATCGTTATGTCACTGGTGGTGTCGGGCAAGCCGGCATCGGCCGCGCTGGATTATGCGGTCGAATTTTTCACCGCCGCGGCACCGCCGCCTGAGGCGGTACTGGCCGCAATGAAATCGGCCGGGTTCAATGTAACCCATCTTTATGGCCTGACCGAAACCTATGGCCCGTCGGTGGTGAATGACTGGGATGCCAGTTGGGACCAGTTAGATAGCGCCAAGCAGGCATCGTTAAAAGCGCGCCAAGGCGTCCGCTATCTGGCGCTCGAAGCCCTTGATGTGGTGGACCCGCAAACCATGGAACCGGTACCACGCGATGGCGAGACCATCGGCGAGGTGGTCTTTCGGGGCAATGTGGTGATGAAAGGCTATTTCAAGAACGAAAGCGCCAGCCAAGCGGCCTTTGCCGGTGGCTGGTTCCATTCGGGCGATCTTGGCGTGGTCCATGCCGACAATTATGTGCAGTTAAAAGACCGGTCAAAAGATATCATTATCTCAGGCGGCGAGAATATCTCATCGATCGAGGTCGAGGATGCGCTTTATAAACACCCGGCTGTCGCCAGCGTAGCGGTGGTGGCCAAGGCCCATGAAAAATGGGGCGAGACACCGTGTGCCTTTATCGAGTTTGTTGACGGCAAATCGGCCAGCAGTGATGAATTGCGCGACTGGTGCCGGGCGAATTTGGCAGGCTATAAAGTGCCAGGCGAATTCCGCTTTGAACCGATTCCGAAAACATCGACCGGAAAGATTCAAAAATATGCGCTTCGTCAGCGCTTGGCTGACGAGGCTGAATGATGACCATCGGTCGATGACAAGATCGGTCGATGACAAGATCGATCGATGACAGGCGGGGGGTTATGATTGGGGGATCATAGTAAGCGTGAGGAAAAAATAGATGCGTCTTGTTCGTTATGGTGTTGCCGGTAAAGAAAGCCCCGGTCTGATTGATGCTGATGGTGTACTTCGTGATCTGTCAGCACATATTGCCGATATTGACGGCGCGATGCTGAATGATGGCGGTCTTGACCGGTTGCGCGCCCTTGATCCGGTCAACCTGCCGGCGGTTGACGGATCGCCCCGGATTGGGCCTTGTGTTGGTGGGGTTGGCAAATTTATTTGTATCGGGCTGAATTTCCATGAACATGCACGCGAAACGGGCCTGCCGATCCCCGAACATCCGATCGTTTTTATGAAAGCAACATCGTCAATCAATGGGCCGGATGATGATGTGATCATGCCGCGCGGGTCTACCCACAGTGATTGGGAGGTGGAATTGGCGGCGGTGATTGGCACGCCGGCGAAATATGTGTCGGTTGCCCAGGCGCTTGACCATGTGGCCGGCTATTGCATTGTCAATGATGTGTCTGAACGCCATATGCAGATGCATCTGACTGGCCAATGGACCAAGGGCAAATCCTGTGACACCTATGGGCCTGTCGGGCCGTGGCTTGTGACCCGCGATGAGGTGCCTGACCCGCAAGCGCTTGGTATGCGGCTGTTGGTCAATGATCGGCTGATGCAGAATGGCACATCGGCCGATATGATTTTTTCAGTGGCCGAGATCATTGCCCATTTGTCTGAATTGATGACCCTTCACCCCGGTGACATTATTGCCACGGGAACGCCAGCCGGCGTTGGCATGGGGCTGAAACCTGAGCCGGTTTATTTGCGTGCCGGTGATGTGATGACGGTTGAGATTGATCAGCTTGGTAAACAGGTACAACGGGTGGTGGCTGACCCGCTGTCCTAACGCGCGGTTGCACGCTTAACATTTGTTACTATCTGTTTATCACTGATTTATGGAGGCTGGGGTCACCATGACAAACCCATGCATCGTTCACTGGTTTCGCCAAGACCTGCGTCTTGCCGATAATCCGGGCCTTGCCCATGCGGCGGCGAATGGTCCTGTATTGCCGGTCTATATTCTTGATGATGATAATGCCGCAGCGCATAAGATGGGCGGGGCCAGCCGTTGGTGGCTTCATCAGTCGCTGAACGCGCTTAATCACGCGCTTGACGGGCGCCTTGTGGTACTGGCCGGGGACGCCGCACAATTGTTGCCCGCGCTGGCCCGCGATTGCGGTGCGGCCATGGTCACATGGAACCGCGCCTATGAGCCATGGCGGATTGACCGGGACAGCCGCATCAAGGCAACGCTGACCGAGTCCGGGATCGCCGCCGACAGTTTCAATGCGTCGTTATTGTGGGAACCGTGGGAGGTGCTGAAAGATGATGGCACGCCGTATCGGGTATTCACCCCCTTCTATCGGCGCGGCTGTCTGAAAGCGCCGCCGCCGCGCCAGCCTGTGCCGCTGCCGTCCCCGTTTGACCTTGTTGCCGATGCTGGCTGTCCGCAGGGGCAGGGCGCTATTGATAATCTTGGCTTGCTGCCCGATCTTGACTGGATCAATGGGCTGGAAGACAGTTGGGCGGTTGGCGAGGTCGCAGCCAAAGACCGGCTTTCGGCCTTTCTTGACGACGGGCTTGCCGGCTATAAGGACGGGCGGAATTTTCCGGCGCGCCGGCATGTATCACGCCTCTCGCCCTATTTGCATTGGGGCGAGATTTCACCAAACATGGTTTGGTATGCGGTGCGCGATCAGATCGACAGCGGGGTTTGTCCCGAACGCGATGGTGACCATTTCCTGTCTGAATTGGGCTGGCGTGAATTTTCGCATTCGTTGCTGTATCATTTTCCGGACTTGCCGCGCAAAAATTTGCAACCACGCTTTGACCATTTTGACTGGCGTGATGATCCGGTTGCCTTGGCCCGTTGGCAACAGGGCATGACCGGCTATCCGATTGTTGATGCGGCGATGCGCGAACTTTGGCAAACCGGCTATATGCATAACCGCACGCGGATGATTGTCGGATCGTTTCTGGTCAAGAATTTGCGCCTTCATTGGCACCATGGTGAACGCTGGTTTTGGGACTGTCTGGTCGATGCCGACCTTGCCAATAACAGTGCCAGCTGGCAATGGATCGCGGGATGTGGGGCAGATGCAGCGCCCTATTTCCGGATTTTCAATCCGATTACCCAAGGCGAAAAATTTGATCCTGATGGTGATTATATCCGCCGCTATGTGCCGGAAATTGCCGGCCTTCCGGACGCATTTTTATGCAGCCCGTGGACGGCATCGGATACAGTGCTGGCGGCCGCTGGGGTCCGGCTTGGGGTGACCTATCCGCATCCGATGGTCGATGCCAAGGCGTCGCGTGAGGCGGCGCTTGCCGCTTTTTCAGCCCTGAAGTCCGTCGAATGAAAACGCTACGTTTGGTGCTTGGCGACCAGCTTGGCCGGGATCTGCCAAGTCTAGCCATGCTTGATCCGGCCACCGATCTGGTGGTGATGGCCGAGGTGATGGATGAGGTCACCTATGTCAAGCATCACCAGCGCAAAATTGCATTTCTGTTTGCGGCCATGCGCCATTTTGCGGCCGAATTACGCGCCGCCGCCATTGCGGTGACCTATTACCAGCTTGATGATCCGGCTGGCCCGAAAAGCCTGTTGGATGCGGTCAAGCTGGCTGCCGCCACCTGTCGCCCGGACCGGGTCGTGGTGACCGCGCCGGGTGAATATCGGTTGCTGGCTGATATGCAGGGCTGGCAGCAGGCGCTGGCGATACCGGTCGAGATCCTGCCGGACAGCCGGTTTTTATGCAGCCTTGATGAATTTGCCGCCTGGGCCAGCGGACGCAAAAGCTTGCGAATGGAATTTTTCTATCGCGAACTGCGCCGCCGCCATGACGTGTTGATGGATGGCGATGCGCCGGTTGGGGGCAAATGGAATTATGACAGTGAAAACCGGCAGCCGCCAAAATCTGGATTGGCAGTCCCACCGCCTGCCAGCTTTGCCCCGGACGCGATAACCCGCGATGTGCTGGCGATGGTGACACAGCGCTGTGCCGATCATTTTGGAACGCTTGACGGGTTTGATTTTGCGGTCACCCGAGCCCAAGCGATGGCGGTTCTTGATCGGTTCATCGCCCAGCGATTGCCATTATTTGGTGATTATCAGGATGCGATGCTGGCTGATGAGCCTTGGATGTATCACAGCCATATCGGGCTGTATCTGAATGCGGGGTTGCTGGCGCCGCTTGAGGTGATCCGCGCTGCCGAAACCGCCTATCACAACGGTGGGGCGCCGCTGAATGCGGTTGAGGGGTTTATCCGGCAAATTCTCGGCTGGCGTGAATTTGTCCGCGGCCTTTATTGGTTGCGGATGCCAGATTATGCCGATGCCAATTTCCTTGAAGCAACGCGCCCCCTGCCGGCATTTTTCTGGTCTGGCAAGACCGCAATGAATTGTTTGCACCAAACGATCGACCAGACAACACGCTATGCCTATGCGCATCATATCCAGCGGTTGATGGTGGTTGGCAATTTTGCCCTGCTTGCCGGCCTGTCGCCGGCCGAAGTGAATGACTGGTTTTTGATTGTCTATGCCGATGCCTATGATTGGGTGGTGTTGCCGAATGTGTCGGGAATGGCGCTCTATGCCGATGGTGGTTATCTTGCCAGCAAACCCTATGCGGCGGGGGGTGCTTATATCAACCGCATGTCAAATTATTGCAAAAACTGCGCCTATCAGGTTGCCAAGAAATCGGGCGACAAAGCCTGCCCGTTTAATTATCTCTATTGGGATTTTTTGATACGCCACCGGGACAAATTGTCAAATAATGCCCGGTTGGGGATGATCTATCGGACCCTTGACCGCATGGCGGCCGAGCGGATGCAGGAAATTACCGCCGATGCCAACCGGTTTTTGACAAGGCTTGGGGCGGTTGATGAAGCGTCAAACGCTGGCGATTATAGCGGGTAACGACAACGAAAGAGGTAAGATATGGCTGGTCGGTATCGTGGGAACAGGCGGCAGGGGTTTGGCCTGTGGGGTGCAGCGATGCGCCTGTTGTTAAGCGTCGGGGTCGTGGCGGTTACTTTGGGGGCGATATCATCATGTGCGCGGCGCGATGTTAACGCGCTGGCAACGCGGCAACCGGCATTGGTGCTGGAAGAGTTTTTTGCTGGTGATACGGTCGCTTTTGGTATTTTCGAGGACAGGTTCGGTAATCTGCGTCGTCAGTTCAGGGTTGCGTTAAATGGCGCGGTCACCGGCAACCGGTTGGTACTGAATGAGCAATTCCTCTATGAAGATGGTGAGGCGGCAACGCGTATCTGGACAATTGACAATCTGGGGCCGGATGCTGATGGCAATATCCGTTATCAGGGGATGGCAGCCGATATTGACGGTGTTGCATCGGGGCGTATCGCCGGCAACGGGTTGAATTGGGCTTATGATGTGTCACTGACCATGGGTGGCACCGCAACCAAGGTGCATTTTGACGATTGGATCTATCGCCAAAGTGACGAGATTGCGATTAACCGCGCCTATGTCAGCAAATTCGGCATGGAAATCGGATCGGTAACAATCGTGTTTTTGCGTGGCAAGGCGGCGGCCGCCGTGATGCCGCTGAACCTTGATAAATGGGTTGCCTCGCCAATTGCGGGTAGCGCGGCGCAGTGACCGGCAAGAGCCCCAAAGACGCGGTTCCAAGCGACAGCAGCGCGGCGATGCCACGGATGCGACTTGGCACATTCTTTGCCGAAATTTTACCGCTTGTCGGGTTTTTCATCGGCTTTCACCTTTATGGGCTGTTTGTTGCGGCGGCGGTGTCGGTCGGGTTGGGGGCACTGGTGATGTCGGTTAATTGGTGGCGTGAAAAGCGGCTTGCCAGATTTGCCCTGTTCTCGGTGATCATGTCCGGCAGCCTGACGGTCGCCGCCTTTTATTTTCATGCGGCGGTTTTCATCAAAATTCAGCCGACCTTATTCAATGGCCTGTTCGCGGCGGTATTGCTTGGTGGTTTGTTGTTCAAGCGGGCGATGATGCGTGAGTTTTTCGGCATGCAGTTTCATCTGAACGACGCGACCTGGTTTATCCTTAGTCAGCGCTGGGGCCTTTATTTTTTGGTCTTGGCGGCGCTAAATGAAGTGGTGTGGCGACATTTCACCGATGCCGAATGGGTGGCCTATAAAACCTTTTTTGTGGCCCCGGCCAGCTTTTTGTTCATGCTGGCACAATTGCCGGTCACCTTAAGGGGACGGGTGATCCTGCCGCCGGACAAGCCTGTCTAAAATTCGATTTCGCTACCGTCATAGGCAAAGAACCGGCCGCTTTCGGTAGGGTGCAGCCGGTCAAGCACCGCCCATAAGTGGGCCGCGGTGGTGGCCGGGTCTTGCAGCTTATGTGGCGCAACATGGCCTTGAAACGGTTTGGAAAGGGCGGTATCGACGGTCCCCGGATGAAGCGCGGCAACAGCGGCGTCAGGATTATAGCGGGCCAGTTCAATCGCCATGCAGCGCAGATATTGGTTCAAGGCAGCCTTGCTGGCGCGGTAGCTGTACCAGCCACCAAGGCGGTTGTCGCTGATCGATCCTACCCGGGCTGACAGGCTGCCGATTTTCACGCCCTTGCTGGCCCGCAATAACGGCCACAGCGCTTGCCAGAACAGGGCTGGCCCCATCGCATTGACCTGATAGAGGCGCATCATCGCAGCGGTGCCAAGCGCGGTAATGGTCTTTTCAGGGTGGATGTCGGCGTCATGAAGCAGCCCGGCGGTGCTGATCACCCGATCAATGCGGGGCGTTGCCGCGCACAGCGCGGCGCCGCAAGCGGCAATACTGGCCGGATCGCAAAAATCCATGCTGAACCAGCGAATTGTCGCCGATGGCGGCAGCTCGCAATAGCCAGCAGACGCGGCGGGGTGACGAGCGGTCAGATAAAGATGTGATGCGCCGGCGATAAGGGCTTGTTTGGCAAGGGCCAGCCCGATGCCGCGTCCGGCGCCTTGAATAATCACATGCATGATGCTGTTGGATCCTTTTTGCCAGCCCGTGTTGGTTGCTTTTTAACAGATATGATGTCAGTGTTGGTTTCACAAGTTGGGGAAAGGCTAGGCAGTGAAAAGGAGCCGGTCCGCATGAATCTTTGGCTTGTTAAACTACTATTATTTTTGGCGTTGACGGCATTGCCAGTGCGTGCCGCCACGCTGGTAACGCCCGACCCGTTGATTGCCCCGGCCGAGGTGGTTGCTATTCAGATGACCAGCTTGAAACATAATGACCTTGATGAGCTGGATTTTGGCATTCGCCAGACTTGGGCGTTCGCGCATCCACAAAACCGCCGCCTGACCGGCCCGTTGCCGCGCTTTGCGATGATGTTGAAAGGGCCGGCTTTCAGCCAGCTATTGAATCACCGCGCGCACCAGATCAGACCGGCCAAGACAAACCCGGCAGGTCAGCACGCATCGGGCGCGGCATGGCGCAAATTCGACGTGCTGGTTGAAACCGCGCAGGGCGAAGTTCTGTATTTGTCATGGGTGGTGCAAAAGGTGGTTAGCGGCCCGTTGCAAGATTGCTGGATGACCGTGGGGGTATCGGCGCCACGTCTGGTCGGTCAATCAGGCTAAGGCATGGTCAGGCGGCCGCCTTGCGTTCGCGTTGCAGGGCAAAAAGGCCCGAGCCGACAATGACCGCACTGCCGACGATCAGCATCGGATCAAGGCTGTCGCCAAACACCAGAATACCAATCGTCGAGGCAAACACCAGCTGCAGATAGGCAAATGGCTGGATGGTTGATGCTTTGGTCGAATCAAGCGCCTTGATCAGCAGAAAATGGCCGCTAGTACCGGTCAGGCATAAAACACCCATCCACCACCAGTCATGCCCCTGTGGTGGGTGCCAGAAAAACGGACCAATCACCAGCATTGCCACCCCGCCGGCAATGGCTGTCCAGAAAAAACTGGTTTGCGCCGTGTCTTGGCGTGCCGCATAGCGTGTCATGATCCCATAAACGGCCATCATAAAGGCGGCGATCACCGGCAGAATGCTGGCAGAATTGAACATGGCCGACCCCGGCCGCAGGATGATCAGGACGCCGATAAACCCAACGCTGACAGCAAGCCAGCGCCGCCAGCCAACCGCCTCGCCCAGAATCGGCACCGATAGCGCCATGACCATCAGCGGATAGCTGGCGAAGACAGCGTGAAAATTGACCAACCCCACCGTGCTAAAGCTAAGAACTGCAACACAAATTTGGGCAACCAGCAGAATGCCACGGACTATTTGAAGACCTGTTTGCCGGCTTGCCGCGACACCGATGATACCGCCCGGCAGACGGGCGCTATAGGCTATGACAAACAGCATGAAAAACATATAGCGGATCATCACAACGCTGATCACATTATAGCTTTCAGCAAGGTATCGCGACAGCCCGTCCTGAATGGAAAAAACGATCACGGTGGCAATCATCAACATGATGCCAAGGCGCGGATTATCTTTCATAGAGATACCTTACTTCCAATCGAAATATCGCAACCCACGCCATCTGGGAAACCGCTGCAACAAGCGTGACCATACGCCCAATTAGCTATCAATGCGCGATAAAAATGACCGATCGGACATTTTGTCAGCCGGTGATGGGCCGCTTGATCAGGCGCGCCAGTCGATCGGCGTCATGCCATGCGATTCAAGATACCGGTTGGTTCGGGAAAACGGGGCGCTTCCCAAAAAGCCGTTATGGGCCGACAGCGGAGACGGGTGGGCAGACTCGATAACATAATGGCGATGCCGGTCGATCATCGCGCCTTTCTGTTGGGCTTTGCGGCCCCATAAAATAAACACCAGATGGTCGCGGGCGGCATTGAGGCGGGCGATGACCGTATCGGTGAATGGCTCCCACCCCTTGCCGGCATGGGCACCGGCGCGACCCTCCTCAACGGTCAGGCTGGCATTTAACAATAACACCCCCTGACGGGCCCACCGTTCTAAATTGCCATGGCCTGGATGCGGCAGGCCAAGATCGGTTGCCAATTCCTTATATATATTTTGTAGGGATGGCGGCGGCGTCACACCATGACGTACCGAAAAGCTAAGGCCATGCGCCTGACCCGGGCCGTGATATGGATCTTGGCCAAGAATGATCACCTTGACCTTGTCAAACGGGGTCAGGGCAAAGGCGGCAAATATCTCGGCACCAGGCGGATAAATGATTTTGCCGGCGGCTTTTTCATTACGCAGGAATTGGCCAAGCGCGCGCATCTGATCGGTGGCAAAGGCATCGGCAAGCTGGGCTTTCCAGCTTGGTTCTATCTTGATGTCAGGCATCGTACCATTCATCATTTGGGCCCGGATTCGGGCCAATAACCTCGTTTGCTGCTAAGGCGATAGGGATGATCATGGTAAAGGGTAAGCGGTCTGGCCGTTGGCGGCAAGATGTCTATTTGGCGGCGAAGGGTTCGATCTCATCGCTCAATTGGTCGGCCAGCCTGTCGATCGTCGCGCGCGCCCGGGCAAGCACCGCGTCACGATCGCCCGCAAGTCCGGTTGCATCGACGATATCGACCGTTGTGGCGCCTAGAAACCGTAAAATGAATGTGGCGTAGCCGGTCGCAAAATCATCGCCGGCGCCAGCTGTGGTGTGGTTGGATGTTAAAACGACAACCGCGCGTTTGTTATGGGCTCGTTTATCAAGCGTTGTGGCGCTGGCACCGTCAACATTGTCGCGGCACACCAGGTCAACCCACGCACGAAATGATGTCGGCACACTGAAATTATAGACCGGCATCGCCACCACAAGGATATCAGCGCGGTCAAGTTCGGCCGATAGCGCGTCTGATTGCGCCAGAACCGCACGATCTTGAGAGGAGCGGGTTTCTGCATTGTTCAGGCTGGCATCGCGCCACGCACCAGACACATGCCCCATACCGGCTTTCAGGTCGCGGCAGGCCAGCGTACTCGATCCCAGTTTTTCCTGCAATTTGGCGACCAAGCTATCAGCAAGCGCACGGCTGTCTGAACCGCTGTGCCGCATGCTTGAATCAAGCCTCAGGATGTTCATAGTACCACCACGCTTTAGTCTCGACTTTGATGCTTTTTATCGGACCATGTCGCCCCGGAAACGGGGAAGAGAAAGCCATGGGAGGGGGGAGGACCCCCATGGCTGACAACACCCTAATATTTCTTGTTACCACAAATAAAGAGGGATAAAAACAAAATATATTTCTAATTTAGAGAAAAATAGGTTATAAAGGGACCATGAGCCAAATTGAAGAATTGCGTGCCTTTGTAACGATTGTCGAGACCGGCAGCCTGACCCAAGCGTCGGATCGTATGGGTGTGGCGGTGTCGGCCGTCAGCCGGCGGCTTCGCGATCTTGAATTGCGGCTTGGCACATCGTTGATCCAGCGCTCGACCCGGCGCTTGTTCTTGAATGAAACGGGGCAGCTATTCTATCAGCGCGCCAAAGAGATATTAGCCTCGCTTGAGGATGCCGAGTTAGAAGTGCAAAATGCCGGCACCGCGCTCAGCGGGGTATTCCGGCTTAGCGTGCCCCTATCCTTTGGGGTCGGACATATGTCGACCGCCATTGCCCAATTCATGTATGAGCATCCCGACATTCGCATCGAAATGGACCTTAGTGACAAGCGTGTCGACATGATCGCCGAGGGGATCGATGCGGCTATTCGGATTGGGGCGTTGACCGATTCCAGCCTGATTGCCAAGAAAATATCGACGGTACGGCTTGTGCCGGTGGCCTCGCCAGGCCTGATGGCGCAATTCCCAGCCCCGCAACATCCCGATGATTTACGCGATTGGCCAGCGCTGATCTATGACAATGAGTCGAACCCGCTTGACTGGTCATATCGGACAGCTGACGGCGATGCCGGCAGCGTTCGTGTGACCGCGCGGATGACAGCGAATAATGGCGATGTGTTGCGGGATCTTGCGATTGCCGGCCTTGGTATCGCCAATTTGCCGGCCTTTTTGCATTATGAAGCAATCAATCGTGGTTTGTTGCAGCCATTGCTGCCATCCTATCACTGGAGCGCGTTCGACATTTTTGCCGTTTATCCGAAAACCACCGTCGTGCCCAAGCGCACCCGTCGGTTTATCGATTTCATATCAGGGCTTTATGGCCAAAACCCCTATTGGGATCAGATTGACGCGCTGGCAGGCTAGCGGGCAGTTGATTTTTGCAATATCATTGACAATCACGGCCGGTCGAGGCACCTGTCATAGCCATGCTAGCCATACGCAACCTGTCCTTCGCGATTGAGGGAAAACCGCTTTTCGAGAATGCAACGGCGACCATTCCGACCGGTCACAAGGTGGGGATTGTCGGCCGAAACGGTACGGGGAAAACCAGCCTGTTCCGGATGATCAAGGGCGAATGGATGCCGGATGCCGGGGCGATTGATTATCCGCCCTATTTTCGGGTTGGCGGGGTCGACCAGGAAGCCCCGGCCAGCGATATCAGCCTTCTTGAGACGGTTCTTGCCGCTGATACTGAACGCGCCACGCTGCTGGCCGAGGCGGATAATGCCACCGACCCGGCGCGGCTTGCCGATATTCATGACCGGCTTGCCGATATAGACGCATGGTCGGCCGAGGCGCGGGCCGCCTCGATTTTGGCCGGGCTTGGGTTCGATACCGCCGCCCAAGCCCGGCCATGTGCCGCTTTTTCTGGGGGCTGGCGCATGCGGGTGGCGTTGGCCGCGGTGTTATTCTCCCAGCCTGATCTTCTGCTTCTTGACGAGCCAACAAACTATCTGGACCTAGAAGGCGCGGTGTGGCTTGAAGATTTCCTGTCGCGCTACCGTCACACAGTGCTGGTCATTTCGCATGACCGCCAGTTGCTGAACCGCGCGGTGACCGGTATCCTGCATCTTCGCGATCATGGCCTTGCTTATTATAGTGGCGGCTATGACCAATTTGATACCGAACGCCGTATGCAGCTGGAACAACAGCACGCCTTGGCCCGCAAGCAAGATGCCCAGCGCAAACATATCCAATCTTTTGTTGACCGGTTCCGCTACAAGGCCTCAAAAGCCCGGCAAGCCCAGTCACGGCTGAAACAATTGGCGAAAATGCAGCCGATCATGGCGTTGTCGGAAAATGCGGTGGCCGGATTTTCCTTTCCGACCCCGGAAGAACTGCCGCCGCCATTGCTGCAGCTTGACCGGGTGACGGTTGGCTATGATGACAAGCCGGTGCTTCGCCATATCGATTTGCGTCTTGATGCCGATGACCGGATTGCGCTGTTGGGGGCGAATGGGGAAGGCAAATCGACCCTGTCCAAACTGATTGCCGGTCGCCTACAGCCGATGGCCGGAACGGTCAATCGCGGCCCGAAATTGCGGATCGGATTTTTTGCCCAGCATCAGCTTGATGAGTTGGTGCCGGGTGAAAGCCCGTTTCAGCATCTTCAACGGTTGCGGCCGAAAGACTCGCCCTTGGCGGTGAAAACGCGGCTTGGCGGGGCTGGTTTTGGCGCCGATATCGTCGATAATCCGGTCGAACGACTGTCGGGTGGGCAAAAAGCACGGCTTTTGATGACGATGGCGGCGATTGATGCGCCGCATATTCTCATTCTTGACGAGCCGACAAACCATCTTGATATCGAGAGTCGTGCGGCATTGATTCAGGCGCTGAACAGCTATCAAGGCATAGTTATTCTGGTTAGTCATGACGCGCACCTTGTCGAAATGGTAGCCGACCAGCTGTGGCTGGTCCAAGACGGCCGCGTATCAGAATTTGATGGCGATATGGCCGATTACCAGCGCCAGCTTTTGGCCCACCGGTCCGGCCCATCGACTGCCAGCAGCGACAAGACAACAGCTATCGGTCAGCCGGCGCCCCGACCGATGTCATCGGGCCGCGAAAAACGCCAGGCGACAAGTCCGTTGCGTGTCAAAATCAAGGCCTGTGAGCGTGATATGGCCCGCCTTGCCGATGAAAAGGCCAAGATTGAGGCGACGATGGCCACCCCCGGTTTTTATGATGGCGACAACGCCGATGTGATGCAGGCCACCGCCCGCAAGCTGGCCGCAACCACCGCGGCGTTGGCAGCGGCGGAAAGTGAATGGCTTGCCGCCGAAGAAGCGCTTGAGGCGGCCCTTGCCGCCAGTGAGGGGCTGTCTTGAAACAGCGTGACGGGTTGCGCTTTTGCCAAGGGCGGCCTACCCTCACATTCGTGCGTGTCGCATCAGCGGTCGCTGGTGGCTATTCTGCTTGTCTGCCGGATCAATAACCCATGTTTGACAATACCATCGCCATTTTTGGGCGTTTGCGGGTCGGGCTTTTATCGGTCGCATGGGCGGCGGCCTTACTGCAAATTCTGACCGGCGATAGGTTTGTATGGCTGGTGCATATTGGGGTGCTGGCCTTTGTTGCCTTTGTCGCCTTGACCTTGACCCGCCTACGGCGTGACACGGTGGTGATCTTATTGGTTTTGGTGGTGGTCGCTTGGGCGCTTCTTGATCATTTTCCCACTAATGATGAATGGATTGCGGGTGGCCGCTATGTATTGATTTTTACCGCATTGCTGCCGACCATGGCATTGGTACGGGCGACCGCGTCACTGATGCCGTCAGTACATCGCGCACAAGGGGCGTTGGCTGGCTTGCCCGAATCAGCGTCGACCGGCGGCTTTCATATTGCGGCGAATATTTTTGGGGCGGTAATCAATACCGGGGCGTTGGCGATTTTGTCCGCGGCCTTGCCCGATGATGCGAGTGAACAGCAGCGCCGCCGCGCCGCCGAGGCCGCCTTGCGCGGCATGGTGACAGCCGCTGCTTGGTCGCCCTTTTTTGTGGCCTTTGCGATCGGGCAAAGTTTTGTTGGTGAAACCGCCGCTTGGGTTGCGATCGCGATGGGCGCGGTCACATCGACGGTGTTTGCGTTGGTGTCCTTTCGGGTCTTTGACCGGTCCTTTTCGTTTGGTCAGCTGAAGCTGGCATTGGCATGTCTGAAGCCGGTTTTGTTGCGGTTGTCGATCGTGTTGGGCGCGGTGCTGTCATCGGCATTGATTTTTGATTTTACCGCCATTTCTGCCGTAGTGGTGGTGATGCCGGTTCTGGTGTTGGCGCAGTTTGCCCGCTATCCGCGGCAGATAACGCCGATCATGACCGAGGTTGATCGCAGTATGAAAGCGATTGCCGATGACATTATGATTATCGGTATTGCGATGTTGATCGGATATTTTGCGCTGCGAACGGGCGCTTTTACCGCCCTTGTGTCGAGTTTTTATGCCGGCGTAATCCCCGGCTGGTTTGCCCTGACCATAACCCCGTTGGCGATGATGCTGTTGTCGGTAATCGGGGTGCATCCGGTGATCAGCAGTACTGCCTTGATGGCGGTGTTTAGTGGCGGCCATGCGGCGGTTGAGCCGGCGTTGTTGATGCAGGCGCATCTGATCGGCTGGGGGGCAGGCACAATGGCATCAGTCGCGTCCCTGTCGGTTATCATGTCGACAAGCCTTTACCGGGTGCCGTCACGGCAACTGGCGTTGGGCCCCAATTTGTGGTCGGGCTTTGCCTATGCGATTGTCGGCGGTGTGCTGTTGAGCTTGATCAATATGGCTATATAATTGGCGGCATTTCGGCATAAGGCTGTGTTTCATGGGACAGACGATCATTATCATCGGTGGCGGAATTGTCGGGGTGTCGGCCGGTTTGCAGTTGCAACGTGATGGCTATCAGGTGCGGTTGATTGACCGGAAACAACCGGGCCGCGAAACATCCTATGGCAATGCCGGGGTGCTGTCAGACTCGTCGGTGATGGTGTTGAATAATCCGGGCCTGTTGAAGAATTTACCAAAATTGCTGTTGGGCCGATCCAATGCACTGCGCTATGACCTTGGGTTCGTGTTGCGGCGTATCGGCTGGGTCGCCCGGTTTTTGGCGCATTGCCGGCCGGGTCATATGCATCATGCGGCGCGCGCCTTGCGCGCACTTTTGACAGTGTCGCAAGCCCAGCATAAGCGCTGGATTGCCGAGGCGGGTGTGGATCATTTGCTTAAAACCGATGGTGGTTGGCTAAAATTGTTTCGTACCGAAAAGGGGTTTGCCAATTATCAGGCCGAAATGGATCTGATGCGGTCGGTCGGGGTTCGTTTCACCGTCTATGAAGCTGAAGAAATTCGTCAGATGGAACCGGCCTTGATGCCACGCTATCACAAGGCGGTGATGATGGATGATACCGCGGCCATAGCCAGCCCGGCCGATTTGACCGATGCCTATGTTGCGATATTTGTTGCCGCCGGCGGCGTTATCGAGACAGCGTCAGTCACCGGCGTTGCGCCTGACGATGATGGCCGCTGGCTGGTGACCTGTGACGGCGGGGCAAGCTTTGATGCTGACAAGCTGGTGCTTGCTGCCGGTGCATGGTCTGCCGAGATTGCGGCGTGGCTTGGCTATGATATCCCGATGGCGTGGGAGCGTGGCTATCACCAGCATCTTGCCCCGGCTGACGGGCCGCGCTTGCGCCAGCCGATTTATGATGTTGAAGGCGGATTTGTGATTGCGCCGATGCGCCAAGGCATGCGGGTTACATCAGGCGTTGAAATCACCGATCGTGATGCGCCGCCAGAATTTCGTCAGATCAATAAGGCGGTCGCGCTGGCCAAAGATGTTGTATCGCTTGGAACGCCGGTCGAGGACGAACCGTGGATGGGCCGCCGCCCGACCTTGGTCGATTCGCTGCCGATGATCGGCCCGGCGCCACGCCACGCCAATTTATGGTTCAATTTCGGTCATCAGCATATTGGCCTGTCGATGGGGCCGGGGTCAGCATTGATACTGGCCGCCCAGATTGCCGGAACGCCGCCGCCGATTGATGCGGCACCGTTCCGGGTTGATCGGTTTGCTGTTTGAGTCTGTCCCCCTTTGCGGCGTTAGGGCAAATACGACTGGCATTTCGCCAGCACAGGTTCTAGGATTTTTTTGGCCCTGACCAGATCGGTGGCCGTCATCACTAATTTATCAGCTGATACCAACAGTTGCTGCAAAAGGAACAGACCCATGAAGTTGCGCTCAAGCCCGTCATCACCATTCGGCCGCAAGGTTAAAATGGCCACTTATATTCTTGGTCTTGCCGACCAGATTTCGCCGGTGCTGACCGACACAATGGATCCGAATGACAGTATTTGTGAGGTTAATCCGCTAGGCAAAATCCCGGCACTTGAGGATGACGGCAAGACCTATTACGACAGCCGGGTGATCATGGAATATCTTGATGCCAAGGCCGGTGGTGGCAAAATCATTCCGGCCAGCGGTCCGGCCCGTTTTGATGCGTTAACCCGGGCGGCCCTGATGGATGGTATTCTCGATGCTGCGGTGCTGATTGTTTATGAAAGCCGGATGCGGCCAGACGACAAATATGTCGAATCGGTAGTCACGCGGCAGCGTGGCAAGATCAGTCGCGGCTTGGCGGCGATTGCCGCCGGTAATCCTGTTTTTACAAATGGGGCGATGCCGGATGTTGGTGAAATCGGGCTGGCCTGCGTGCTTGATTATCTTGATTTTCGCAAGCAATTGAACTGGCGTGACCACGCCCCCGGCCTTGAGACATGGCTTGCCGATTTTGCGGCGGCGGTGCCGGGTTTTGCCGAAAGCGCACCGCCACGCGACTGATCCGCGCAATCTAGCCGCGGTTAATCTGCACGAAAGGTCCGTATATGCAGTTGCAAACCAGTCTGACATTGGATGCCGCGCGACAGATCATTGATGTCGCGCTGGCCACCGCCCGCGCCGAGGCCATGCTGCCGATGACCGTTGTTGTGCTGGATGCTGGTGGCCGCATCGTTGCCAGCCAATCCGAGGACGGGTCGGGCCTATTACGATTTGACGTGGCGCGGGGCAAGGCGTGGGGCGCGTTGGGGATGGGCATGTCAAGCCGGCTAATCAGGGACCGGCTGGCATCGCGTCCCAGTTTCCAAGCGGCCCTTGGGGTTGCGGCTGATGGCAAATTCATTCCCGTGCCCGGCGGCGTTTTGGTCAAATAGCCGGATGGCACCGTCATTGGCGCGGTGGGGATCAGCGGCGACACATCGGAAAAGGACGAATTTTGCGCGATTGAAGCGATTCACGCTGCCGGTCTTGCCTGTGAGCCAGACACCCCAGACGCAAACTGGCGCGCCTCGTCCCTATCAGGGCCTGCCCATTAACGACTTCCCATTAACTATTGGCCAGTCACCAGCAGCCAGTGACCAGCAGCCAGTGACCGGCAGCCAGTGACCGGCGGCGATCATCTGCCATCATTGGTCAAAATCTGGGTCCGCATGATGTGAAGGACCAGAACTATGGTCACAAAAGCGGCGCCGGTGATCATCACAAGGCTAGGTCGCTCGCCAGTGCCAAGCCAAACCCAGAACGGGCCGATCACCATTTCCAGCAGCATCAACAGGCTAACAACCGCGGCGCTGGTATAGCGTGGCGCCAGATTGAGGCAGGTAAAGGATAGCGGCAAAATCACCAGCCCCATCAGGCCGACAGTCCATAAGGGCGTATCGCCGGTTGCCAAACGGTCAAGCGTTGGCGCACCGGCGATTGTCAGGCCGATTGCGCCACTGATCATGGCGCCAATTGCGGCCGCCGGCAAGATACCAAGACGCGTATATTTACGCGCCATCGTAAAGGTCAGCGCCAAGCCAAATGCGGTCAACACACCAAAAAAAGCCCCAAGGAGTACCGACCCGTCGGGACTGCCAACAGCATTATCACCATCGCTGACAACTACCCCCACACCGCACATCGCTGCAACAATGGCCAGCCAGCCAAGCCAGCCTTGCCGTTCGCCCAGCACAAAAAACGACAAAGCGGCAGCAAATAGCGGCATCGTCGCTACCGCCGTCAACACCACCGTGGCCGAAGTTTCGACAATGCCAAGGGTAAAGGTGGCCGAATTCATGCCGAATGTCGCGATCACCAGAAGGCCAGGCCAGCTGGCAAGGCTGCGCCATTCACGGCCAGGATCACGCGACAGGATATAACGCCAGATCAGCAGTGACATCACGCCCATCAAAATCCCGCGCCAGCCCATCAACGCCCAGCGTTCAAGGCCAGACAGCCGGATAACCAAGGTGTCGGGTGTGAGCACCAGCACCCCAAGCAGCGCCAGCATTGTTCCAAACCGGCCCGGACTGGTGTCGCGTAATTTGACAAAAAAATCGGGCATGACCGCCCCCCTACCACAACCAGCTTGGCTGGACAGTAAAGCGAACACCGCCCGACTGTGAAACAAGCTGGCCGACAGTGCCGTTATTGCCTGTTGCTGTCAATCAGCCGACTGTTTCGCGGTGGCGAATACCGAACGAATCAGGGCAAGGGACTGTTAAATAGAGAAATGGGATCGCGCTGTTTTGAGTAAAATGCGCAGTTTTTTAACAGTTACAGCGCGCATATGCGATTTTAGAGGTAAAATTTTGCGTCCGCTACGAAGTTTTGCTGATTCACGTTGGTTATTGTGCGTGATTTAGCTAGGATGCGGCCAATTATGCTATTGCATAATCAAATCAAAATCAGAGGTGACACAATGAAGAAATTTTCAATCATGGCCGCGATTTGCGGCGTGGCGCTTGGTGCGGCAGCATCGGCTAATGCCGCCACTACTTTGGAATCAGTCAAGGCCAAAGGCTTTGTCCAATGTGGTGTATCGCAAGGCCTGCCAGGCTTTTCAAATGCTGATGACAGTGGCAAATGGACCGGTATCGACGTTGATTTGTGCCGCGGGGTTGCCGCCGCTGTATTCGGCGATGCATCAAAGGTGAAATTTACCCCACTGTCAGCCAAACAGCGTTTTACCGCGCTTAGCTCGGGTGAAATTGACATCCTGTCACGCAACACCACCTGGACCATGACCCGTGATACCCAGCTTGGTCTGAACTTTGCTGGCGTCAACTATTATGACGGTCAGGGCATGATGGTCCCAACGTCACTTGGCGTGAAATCAGCCAAGGAATTGGATGGTGCTAATATCTGCACCAACACCGGTACCACCACCGAACTGAACATCACCGACTATTTCCGTGCCAATAAGATGAGCTTCAAGCTGGTCGCCTTTGAAAAGGCCGACGAGGTTGTGGCCGCTTATGATGCGGGTCGTTGTGATGTTTACACCACTGACCGGTCAGGTCTGGCTGCCCAGCGCACCAAGCTGACCCAGCCGGATGCGCATATGGTTCTGCCTGAAATCATTTCAAAAGAGCCACTTGGCCCGGTTGTCCGTCAGGGTGATGACCAGTGGTTCAACATTGTCCGCTGGACATTGAATGCAATGATCAATGCCGAAGAACTTGGCGTGACCTCGAAAAATGTTAACGGCAAGAAATATGCAACAGGTCTTGCACCATCAGTTGCCCGTTTGATTGGCAAAGAAGGCAAGTTTGGTGAAGAGTTGGGTCTGTCAAACGACTGGGCTTATAATGTGATCTCGCAAGTCGGTAACTATGCCGAAAGCTATGAAGCCAATGTTGGGCCAAACACCCCGCTGAAGCTTGATCGCGGCGTTAACGCGTTGTGGAGCCAGGGCGGTATCCTGTATGCCGCGCCAATCCGCTAAGCGCGACGAAATATAAAAGCCGTCCAGCACGATATGATTGATCGGGCTGGGCGGCTTTCTTTCACGGTTGTGGTGGCAAGGCTTTGCATTGACTGGCCATATTAGACGGCTTTTGGCCCGACGCTGTTTGGCCCAACGCTGTAACGTAGGATTCCCGTTGTAAAACAAGGCGATACCGATGGCAGGTAAGACCCGGACAGTGGCAACATTTTTGAACGACTCGCAATATCGGGGCATTTTGTTTCAGATCCTGCTTGCGGTTGGGCTGGTGCTATGCGGCAAATGGTTGATGGACAACACGCTGCAGAATCTGGCCAATCAGGGTAAATCGCTTGGCTTCGACTTTCTGACCAGCACTGCCGGTTTCCAGATTATTCCGACATTGGGGACATGGCTTTTTGATTATGAAGTTGGGGTATCAACCTATCTCGACGTTTATTTTATTGGCATCGTCAATACGTTTGTGGTGGCTATCCTTGGTATTGTCGTGGCGACTGTTCTTGGATTTACCATCGGCATTATGCGTCTGTCGGACAATCTGGTGTTTCGCGGTTTTGCAACGATCTATATCGAGTTATTGCGCAATATCCCGCTGCTGTTGCAGCTGTTTTTCTGGTATTTTGCGGTGTTGCGGGCGATGCCCGGCAAACGCGACCGGATCGAATTGATTGACGGGGTGATCGGGCTGAATATCACCGGTCTCTATCTGCCAGCACCGATGGCTGATGCTGATTTTATCTATAGTGTTTTTGCCGTGCTGGTCGCGCTTGGCATCACCCTTGCGGTGCGGCGCTATGCGATCAAGCGGCAGGCCGATACTGGTCAGGCACTGCCGATGTTCTGGATCGGGCTTGGCATTATGACCATCTTGCCGATGATTGTGTTTTACGCCAGCGGCAGCCCCCTTGAGTGGAGCTTGCCAGAATTCAAAGACACCGGGCCGAAATTGCGGCAAGGCTATCAGGACGGGGCTGGCATGTTGCTGGTGCCGGAAATGTTGTCGGTGTGGCTGGCATTATCACTCTATACCGCTGCCTTTATCGCCGAGATCGTGCGCGCCGGTATTCTCGCGGTTAATAGAGGGCAGACCGAGGCCAGCTATGCGCTTGGCCTTCGTCCAAATATCACCTTGCGGCTGGTGATCATTCCCCAGGCGATGCGGGTCATCATCCCGCCGCTGACATCGCAATATCTGAATCTGACCAAAAACTCGTCATTGGCAGTGGCCATTGCCTATCCTGAATTGGTGTCGGTATTTGCCGGCACAGCGCTTAATCAGGTGGGCAAGGAAATCGAAATGATTTTCATGATGATGATGGTTTACCTGACCTTTTCGTTGCTGACCGCAGCGTTTATGAATTGGTTCAATAGCCGGGTAAAGCTGGTGGAGCGGTAAATGGCAAAAGAAACGCAAAGACAGTCTAAAGTGGGTATGCCGGTGGCGTTTGTGCGGCGTGAAGAAGCCCCGTTGTTGCCGCCACCGCCGTCGCAGGCCGGACTCATCGGGTGGTTATACAAGAATATTTTTGCCAGCATGTCCGATTTTGGTTCAATCGGCGCGGCGGTCAAGTCGGTGCTGATGGCCGGCCTGACTGTTATCCTGCTCTATTTTTTGGCGACCCAATTTTATGGCCTGTTGGATTTTGCGTTATTTTCGGCGGTATGGTCTGACCCTGACGGGGTAAAGCGCGAAGCCTGCTGGACTGTCGAGCAAGGCGGGGCGTTGCCGGCCGGCTGGCATGCGGCGTGCTGGCCCTATATCGCGGCCAAGGCCAAATTCATTTTTTATGGCGCCTATCCTGAAGACCAATTATGGCGGGTCAATTTTGCCTATGTGGTTGGTGCGGTGATGCTTGTTTGGGTGATGATCGAACGGCTTCCCTACCGCAAGCCTGTCGGGTTGTTGTTGCTGACCGCCTATCCGGTGTTGGCCACCGTGTTGCTGACCGGTGGCGGGTTTGGCCTGTCGGCGACCACGGTCGGCATCTATACGATTTTGGGCCTGGCGGCGATTACCTTTGGCCGGCTTGGTAAGCTGGGCCGGATCACCGGTCCGCTTGCCGATTTGGCGCAAATTGCGGGTGTTGCCGGCTGGGTTTTGATCTTTCTGGCGGCGATCTTGGTCTTGGTTGGTGTCGATTTCAATTTACCGGCGGTTGATACGCGTGATTGGGGCGGGTTGCTGATCACACTGGTGGTCGCGATCACTGGCATTGTTGCGTCACTGCCGCTTGGTATTGTGCTGGCGCTGGGGCGACGTTCCGAGATGCCGGTCGCCCGCTTTTTGTCGACGGTATTTATCGAATTCTGGCGCGGTGTGCCGCTGATCACGGTGTTGTTCATGGCGTCGGTCATGTTGCCTTTGTTCATGCCTGAAGGAGTCAATTTTGACATGTTGCTTCGGGCCCTGATCGGGGTGACGTTATTTTCGGCCGCCTATATGGCCGAGGTGGTGCGTGGCGGATTGCAGGCGATCGACAAAGGACAATATGAAGGCGCCGATGCGGTGGGCCTGTCTTATTGGCAATCGATGCGGTTGGTTATTTTGCCGCAAGCCCTGACCCATGTGATACCGGGGATCGTCAATACCTTTATCGGCTTGTTCAAGGATACCGCGCTGGTCAGCATTGTCGGGATTTTCGATTTGCTTGGCGCGGCACAATCGACGCTGGCTGATCCGGCCTGGTCGACCCCGGTTCAGGGGATCACCGGTTATCTGGTGGTGGGCATGCTGTTCTTCATCTTCTGTTTCGGCATGTCTCGTTATTCAATGTATATGGAACGCAAACTCAGCCGCGGCCACAAACGCTAGGCATCGGCACAAAGGAGCGCAAAATGGCACAAGCACAACAAAAGACGGATCGCCAAGCCGACGACGCCACCGTGGTGTCGATGACCGGTGTGAATAAATGGTTTGGCCAATTCCATGTGTTGCGCGATATCAATCTGACCGTGCAAAAGGGCGAACGCATCGTGATTTGTGGGCCATCCGGTTCAGGCAAATCAACCTTGATCCGTTGCTTGAACCGGCTTGAACGCCATCAGGATGGCGAGATTCGGGTGCATGGCATCGAGCTGAACAATGATGTGAAAAATATCGAAGAAATTCGGCGTGAAGTCGGCATGGTATTCCAGCACTTCAATTTGTTTCCGCATTTGTCGATCTTGGAAAACTGCATGCTGGCGCCGGTGTGGGTACGCAAAATGCCAAAGGCCGAGGCCGAAGAGATTGCGATGCATTTTCTCGATCGGGTAAAAATTCCCGAGCAAGCCCATAAATATCCGGGCCAATTGTCCGGTGGTCAGCAGCAGCGTGTGGCGATCGCGCGGGCGCTCTGCATGCAGCCACAATTGATGCTGTTTGACGAGCCGACATCGGCACTTGACCCGGAAATGATCAAAGAGGTGCTTGATACGATGGTTGAACTGGCCGAAAGCGGCATGACCATGCTGTGCGTAACCCATGAAATGGGGTTTGCCCGCAAGGTTGCGAACCGCGTCATCTTTATGGATGAAGGCCAGATTGTTGAGCAGAACGAACCCGAAGCCTTCTTTAATAATCCGCAATCCGACCGGACCAAATTGTTCCTTAGTCAAATTCTTGGACATTAAAACCGGTCCTAAAAATCCGCCTTGTACCAGACGGCTATGTCAGGATTTCTGGCTGGCCACTATGCGGCGTAGTTTGATTTGCGATAAAAACAAACCGCCTAAGATGACGCCAAGCGCCAACAGGAAATGGCCGGGTAGCGCCTCGCCCAATATCACCGCGCCGAAAATCACCGCCCAGACAGGCACCTGATAATTGACCAGCGACAGAAACGGTGGCCCGGCGCGCCGAATCAGCACGGTCAGCAAAATCGTTGCAATCGCGGTTGGGAAAATGGCGAGATAGGTAAGGCCGGCCATTGCTGTGACCGGCGCTTGATGCGGTAGGCCGTCAGTGAGAAGGGCAACCGGCACCAGCATCGCCCCGCCAAGCAATAGTCCGGCCGCCGCATAGGACAGGGTGCTGACCGGTGGGCAAAGCCGGGTGATAATACTGCCAATGGCATAGCAGCAGCTGGCCACCACACAGGCGATCTGGGCCCATTCTATAACGCCGCCGGCGGGGCCGGTATGCGTGGTCTGGTTGAATAGCTCATCACCCGCGACAAGCAGTACGACGCCGCCAAATCCAAATAAAAAACCGATGGTTTTGACCCGGTTCATGGTCTCGCCGGGGACCAGAAAATGGCTAAGTGGCAACACCAGCAACGGCACCACCGCCATGGTGATGCCGGCAAAGCCCGATGTAACCGTCTGTTGTCCCCATGACAACAGGCTGAACGGCAAGGCGTTGGTAAATAACCCCATACCAAAGCAGTGAAGCCAGATCCGTCGTTCGACCGGTGTTGTAAAACTTGGCAAACCGTCACCAAAAGCAAGCGCGCATGATACCAAAATCAGCGCCGCAACAGATACCCGGCCGGCGGCAATGGTCACCGGTCCAAAGCCGGTCAAGGCCAGTTCAACGCCCAAAAAACTAGCGCCCCAAATCAGTCCCAGCGTGGCCAGGATAACCCAATTCACCAGGGCGCCGTCACGGCGGTGCAGTTGTGATGTTGTCATGCCGCCACGCTAGCGGTTTGACCGGGTGCGGTCAAAATAAATGATCGTGATATTCGCCCTTAAAAGGGCTGGTGCTTTTCAAATCGCAACTTATGATAAGGGTCAACTAAGAAAGGTGGTCAATCATGCGACGCGTGATTATTGCGATAACCGGGGCATCCGGGGTCATCTATGGGATCAGGGCGCTCGAATTGTTGCGCGCGGTCGATGATGTGGAAACCCATGCGATTATCACGCCATCAGCCTATCGGACCGCCCTGGCCGAGGTAGACTATAGTCCTGACGCGATGCGCGCCCTAGCTGATCACCTTTATAATCACAAGGATATTGGCGCGGCGATTTCGTCAGGGTCATTCCAAACCAACGGCATGTTGGTGGCGCCTTGTTCGATCAAGACATTGAGCGCTATTGCCAATTGTTTTAATGAAGAATTGACCGCCCGCGCCGCCGATGTGTGTTTGAAAGAGCGGCGGCGTGTGGTGTTGATGTTGCGTGAAACGCCGTTTCATGCCGGTCATATCCGGCTGATGGATCAAGCCACCCAAAGCGGGGCGATTATCATGCCGCCGGTACCCGGTTTTTATGCGCGGCCGCAAACACTCGATGATATCATCAACCAGTCGGTTGGGCGGGCATTAGACCTGCTGGATATTCAATTACCAGTGGTCAAAAGATGGACTGGCAGCGGCGTCGATTAAGCCCGCACCGTGATCATTGAATCGGCAATCAGGGCGATCGACTGATTCTCTGCAACGCCAAGCGGCTGGTCGTGACCCGCCGCGACAACCATCGTTAGCAAGGATAAAAGCTGGTCACGCGTCGCCGCCCCAGCGGTGCTGGCCAGCCGGTCAATGGCGTCCTGCATCAGGTCGATTTGAATTTTTTCGGCCGCCAGTTCGGCGGACTTTATCTTGTCACGAAGCGATTCGGTCGCGATGGTGGGTGCAGGATGTGGCCCGGTTTTCAACTGCCGCCGGATGACCCGTAGCGCGCTTACGATCTGCTGTTGCCAGTCATCGGCAAGATGATGAAGCGCATCATAGGCAGCCCGATCAAACCGGCGCGCCGTGCAGGCGGCAAAGCCGGCCGCCAGCAATAAGGGCACATCGACCGCGCATTGGTCTTGAAGATGAAGACACGCAGGCGGTACGCCATCGCACCGATAAACAGCTAGGGCAAAATCCCATAATTGATCCGATGATGGGGCGGCGGAAGGGGTCATGGCACAGCCTAGCGATACAACGTGATCACGGCCCAGACCAGATAGAGCAGGGCAAGACCGGTAATGATCAGATGCAGTTTGCTGATCCGCACATCGCCACCAAGGCCAGCACCCTTGGCCGGGCGGGATGTATCGTTGAGCTGGCGGCCCGATGAGTCTGACTGGCCGCTGATCCGGGCTTTGATCCGCAGGAACAGCGCATAGCCAATCACACCAACAATGGCAAAGATAATCAGCTTGCCGATCATATAGTCCCCTATGGTTGCCGCACTTGCCGATGCAGATGGTCTTTTGTTCTATAGCATGGCGGGCGACCAAGTCTAGTCATTGGCTCGATGCCGGCGCGCATAGGCGCTTGCCTGATAGCCGGGGGGTGCGCCAAAAGATCGCAATTTTACCGCTTCCCTTTGTCAGTTTTTGCGCCTATCTGATCAGTGGGAGGCCGGTACCAGACCGTATGCCTTGCGTTACACAATCAACAAACTGGTTTTGGGAGCAACACAGCGTGCCTGTGGACGGGGTTGGCCTGTCTGCTGGGGGTGTCTGTGTGCTTGCCTTTGCCCTATGGAGACTTTCTGATGTCCGTATTATCTGTTTATAAAACTACATGCCGCTACTGTGATGCAATTGAAGTGGCGTTGGTGACCAGCTTCACCGCGATTGCCGATTTTTTTGCGGTGGCGCGCATTGCCAATGAGGCCGCAAATGCCGCGTTGAATGGCGATCACGAAAAAGCCAAGGCACTGATCCTCAAGGTCTAAGCCCCTCTATCACGCCTGACAAACGGCCGCATAAACCGGTCGTTGCCAGAAAAGAACCGCACCGGCGTCAGGCCGATGCGGTTTTTATTTTGCCATGGGTACAAGGTGGTTTTCTTTCCATCGTGACCGGGTATGATGAAGGCGTGAAAGTTGCCGCGAAAGGATTTGATATGGGCTACGATTTTACCGCTGATGACCTTGCCACACTGACCAAATGGGACACACCAACCATTTGCAATGCGCTTGAGGAAATTATTCCCGAACGCCGGGGTCATGGCTTTACCACCGAACCGCTGGTGCCGCTTGATCCGACGTTGCCGCCAATTTGCGGTTTTGCGCGCACCGCCACCATTCGGGCGGCGGAACCATCGGCCGACAGCCCTGCCGAAATGGCCGAAAAACGCGCCGCTTACTATGCCTATGTTGCCGAGGCACCGAACCCGACGATCGCTGTGATTCAGGATCTGGACCCGCGCCCAGGCATTGGCGCGTTCTGGGGCGAGGTGCAAACCACCGTCCATAAGGGGCTTGGGGTGCTTGGTGCGGTAACGAACGGCTCGTTTCGTGATCTTGCCGACAGTGCGCGGGGCTTTAATCTGATTGGCGGCAAGGTTGGCCCAAGCCATGCCTATGTTCACCTTGTCGATATCGGGTGTCAGGTCACCATTCATGGGCTGACCGTGGTCAATAATGACATTGTTCACGCCGATTGTCATGGCGCGGTGATGATCCCGCATCATGCTGTCAAGAAAATCCCCGCCGTCATCGATATGCTGACGCGGCGTGAAAAGGTGATTCTTGACGCGGCCAAAGCCCCCGGCTTTAACGCGGCCAAATTGAAGGACGCGATGGGCCAGACCAAAGATATCCATTAAGACGGGGTATCCTGTAGCCGGCGGCGGCAGCGCATAAAAGGGGTCAGCTGACCTCTTGGCGCACCATAGCCGCCCCGGCAACCATCGCCTGCAACTTGCCAAAGGCAACGGCACGCGGCAGATATTTCATCCCGCAATCGGGGGCTGCAACAAGCCGGTCTGGCCCCACATAGCGGAGTGCGGCGCGCAACCGGTCGGCGACCATGTCAGCTGTTTCAACGTCATGGGTGCCAAGATTGAGAACGCCATAAAGAAACTTCTTGGATGGCAATTCGGTCAAAATGGCCGGGTCGAGGTTGGGCTGAGCCGCTTCAATCGACACATAGTCGGCCCGGCACTGATCAAGCTGCGGCAAAAAGGAATAGCCGGCGGGCTTGTCTTTGACCACATAGGCATAGCCAAAACACAGATGCACCACGGTTGGGCCGTCAATGCCGTCAAGCGCCTGATTGATCGCGTCAACACCATAGTGAGCGGCCGCTTCGGGGTTAGCTTGCATATAGGGCTCGTCAATCTGGATAACGTCAGCACCGGCCGCTTTTAGATCACGAATTTCCGCGTTTAGCACTGATGCATAGGCCCCGACCAAGGCGGCGGGGTCATGATAGAATTCATCCTTGGCTAGCTTGGCCATGGTAAAGGCGCCGGGAAGCGTGATCTTGATCGGCCGGTTTGTATGGGCCCGCAAAAAGGCCACATCATGTGTTTGAACCGGGGCAATGCGGCGGATTTCACCAACCACTCGCGGCACCGGGATTGGCACATTCCGGCGGTTCGGCACCATCGCGGGATTATCAATATCAATGCCCGCAAGCGCATTGGCAAACCGGTTGAAATAGCTTTCGCGGCGGATTTCGCCATCAGACAAAATGTCGATCCCGGCGCGTTCCTGATCATGGATCGCGGTCAGGGTGGCATCATCTTGGGCCTCGTCAAGCTGCGCCGGCGGCACGTTCCACACCTCGGTCATGCGGACCCGCGGCGGCCCTTCGGCCAAAAGTTTATCCTTATCAACCAACCAAGATGGTTGCGGGTAGCTGCCGACCAATGTTGTCGGAATGAGGGTGCCAAACATGTCTTATGCCTTTTATCTGTTGCGGGGTGATTATTCCGGTAAACTACCGTAAACACAAGCGGTCTTGGGCCGGTAACAGCCGGTTTGCCGGGACCTAGCACCTTGCCTTTGGGCGATTTATATAGTTATATCTATATATTATTTCGGTTTTGCAGCGGGGCAAAGTGATGGACAAAATGGGGCGGCAGTGTTTTGCGGCATTGGTTAGCGGTGGTATGATGATGGCTGGTGTGGTGGCGTCATCAGCACAGGCGGATGATGCTCTGGCAGCAAAAATTGCCGCTGCCGATATCGAGTATGGCGAATATCTGGCAGGTGAATGTGTGACCTGTCACCAAAAATCCGGCGTCAGCAGGGGTATTCCATCAATCGCTGGCATTGACGGCCAAGCCTTTGTGTCAATTATGACAGCCTATCGGCAAAAAGAACTTGATAACAAAGTCATGCAGATGGTGGCCGGCCGGCTCGATGACGAACAACTGGTTTCTTTGGCCGCTTATTTTTCCAAATTGCCACCGCAATGAGGGTTTGAATAAGGGTTTGTCTGTATGGCAACGCTGACAAAATATGTAAAAAATAAGTTGTTTTTTGCCGACAAGAATGGTTTTCTCTATATATAGAGTTTTTAATTATCTGACGATGATGTTGTCGTTCGGAAGAGGGAGGATCAAATGACTTCAATTTCAAGACGCGGTTTTGCCGGCTTGCTGGGGGCGTCGGCTGTCGGTTTGGCGATGCCGTCGATTGCTTTTGGCGCACGGCCAAAGGTTGTTGTGATCGGTGGTGGTGCCGGTGGGGCGACGGCTGCGCGGTACCTTGCCAAAGATTCAAAAGGGGCGATTGACGTTACCCTCGTTGAGGCATCCAAGCGCTATTACACCTGCTTCTTTTCCAATCTTTATATTGGCGGGTTTCGGAAATATGGCTCAATCGGCCATAATTATTATGGGCTTGCGGTCAATAACGGGATCAATGTTGTGCATGAATGGGCAGCATCGGTTGATGGGGCTGCCAAAACGGTCAATCTGGCATCGGGTGGCAAGCTGACCTATGACAAGCTGGTGCTGTCGCCGGGTATTGCGCTGAAATATGACAGCGTCGCTGGCTATTCACCTGCCGCGCAAGGGCGGATGCCGCATGGCTGGACATCGGGCACCCAAGCCCAGCAAATCCGTAATCAGGTGCTGACCATGAAGAAGGGTGGTACCTTCGTGATGGTGGCGCCGCCTAACCCTTACCGTTGCCCGCCAGGACCATATGAGCGTGTGTCGATGATCGCGCATCTGCTGAAAGAGCGTAACCCAACCGCCAAAATTATCGTGTTGGATCCAAAAGCGAAATTCTCGAAAATGGGTCTTTTCATGGAAGGCTGGGAAAAGCATTATTCCGGCATGATCGAATGGCTTGGGCCAGACACCCATGGCGGTATCAAATCGGTCAATCATGAAACGATGGAAATTGTCACTGACCTAGAAACCTTTAAGGCCGATGCGGCTTGTGTCGTGCCGGCTATGCGTGCCGGGGTGATTGCCCATGCCGCCGGTGTAACCGATGGTGACTGGGCACCGATCGTGCCAGCGACAATGGCGTCCAAGGCTGATGCGAACATCCATGTTCTTGGTGATGCGTCGGTTGCCTCGGCGATGCCGAAATCGGGCTTCTCGGCTAACAGTCAGGCCAAGGTGGCAGCCAATGCAATCCGCGGCGAGTTGACCGGTAGCCGGGTATATGATGCGCGTTTTGCCAACACCTGCTGGAGCTTGATTGCCACCAATGACGGGGTCAAGGTTGGCGCCAACTACAAGGCCGGTGCCGAAAAGATCGATGTTGTTGACAAATTTGTCTCACAGACAAAAGAGTCAGCCGATCTTCGTAAGACAACTTATGAAGAATCAATCGGCTGGTATGACGGGATCACCAGCGATATGTTCTCGTAATACCAAGATCAAACCGATGAGAAAAGCCGGCCACAAGGCCGGCTTTTTTTAGTGAGGCCGCCAGCGGCACCTAGACCGCCCTACCGCGTCAGCTTTTGATCCGGCATAGATAGCTTTTCAGATTTGAATGGTCAGACAGCGGGTCGCGCTGGTCCTCATCAGTCAGATAATTCACTGAATTCCAAGGGTGATAGGGCTGTGTGGCGTCCCAGCCGATCGGCACAAAAACCGTATCCGGCCGAATGCCGGCATAAAGCCATGCCCGCGCTTGCACGGTGCCATGTTCGGTTTCAATACTGACCTCTTGCCCATCCTCGATATTATGTTTGGCGGCCTTGTCGGGGTGCATCTGCACATACATGTCGGGCCACATTTCTTGGGCTTGCCACGCGTAATGCGTCCAGGAATGGAAATGCGGTGCGGCCGGGCGGCCGGTCACAAGATGCGTGTCAAAGCCGCGGGCCTGCAATTGCCGGGCGGGTGAATTTTCGTGCGGCTGGGTGATTTCATAGGGTTTGGTCAGAATCCAGCTTTGTACAAACGGCCGCTCGACGGTGGCTTGATTGACCGGTTTGCGGACCACATAAGGAAGGTCGATCAGATGTTCTTGGTCGGCGTAAAATTCGGGTACCGCCGATAACCCAAGATCGGTGAAGACCTTATCCAGCTTGGGCGTCCAGAATTCAAGCTTGCCGCTGTCGGTCGGAAACCGGTGGCCGGCCGGTTTGCCGTGGGCGGTTGTCCCTTCAAGATACAATGTTTCAATTTCATCAGCATCCGGGGCTGGCAGGGGCACCCTTACCCAGCGCTTGGCATCGGCATGAAGCCGGTCTTGCGTGCAGCCTTGCATGATCGGGTCATTGATCAACATGTCGTCCCAAAATTTGGCCGGGTCCTTGTAATCATCTTTCAGCACATCATCGAATCCGAATCGCTTGCCAAGCTCGATCCAGATCCAGTCATCCGGCTTGGCATCGCCAGGTGGTGGGAGGATTTTGTCAAGCCAGACGATGCGCCGGTCCTCGGAGGCACGGCTGATTTCGCCTTTTTCAATGCCGGTGGCGGCGGGTAACAGATAATCGGCATAAAGGCTGGTTTCGTTACGGAACAAATCAATATGGACCAGCAAATCAAGGTCTTTGAAGGCGGCGCGCACCCGGTCTTGGTTTGGCCACGCCATCATCGGGTTGTTCGACGTGATTACCGCCCGCAAGGTATAGGGGTCGGCATGTTCTATCGCGTCAAGCCAGGTGACTGAATTTGACCCAATCTTGGGTTTTTGCGGATAGACCCGGCGATCTTCAGGGGCGTTTGCGACCACCGGGACAGGTGTGCCAAGATTGAAATACGCCCCGCCTTTGCGTCCAATATTGCCGGTAATCGCGGCGATAAACATCAACGCGCGGTTGGTCTGGCCACCATTGGTATGCTGGTTGATACCGCGTGATGCAAATAGCACCGCCCCGTCTGCAGTGGCGATGGCGGTGGCAAGCTGGCGAATCTCATCGGCGCCGATGCCGGTAATTGCCGCCGCCCATTCCGGCGAATAGCCGCGCGAAGCGATGAAATCGCGCCAGGTTTCCCAGCCCAAGATCCAGTCCCGGCAAAAGGCCGCGTCATGCAAATTATGGTCAAAAATATGGTGGGTGATGGCCAATGCCAAGGCAAGGTCGGTCCCCGGGCGGATCGCATGCCATTGATCGGCCTTGGTGGCGGTCACCGTCATCCGCGGATCAATCACCACCATGCGGGCCTTGTTTTTAAGCCGCCAGTTATTGATCATGCCAAAATGAACCGGGCGGGTTTCAGCCTGATTATCGCCAAAATACACATAAAGCGCGGCCGACCCAAGATCGGTTTCGGTATAGCTATTGCCGCTGCCGCCGGCGCCCATCGTTGCTTGATAGGATAGCCGCTTGGATTCAGAGCAAAATGCCTCGGTGTCACCGTAATTGGGCGTGCCAAACATTTGGGTGAAAAGCCGTATATAGCCACGGCGGGTCAGGGTGCCGGTGCGGGTGCCAGCAAAAATAGCCAGTGCTTCAGGGCCAAATTGATCGCGCATCGATCCCAGCTTGGCGGCAATCTCGTCAAGCGCCTGATCCCAGCTGATCGCCTCAAACCGACCTTCGCCGCGCGCGCCAACCCGCTTTAACGGGGTTGTTAGCCGTTCTGGGCTGTTATGCAATTGCAGCAGGAATTGTGATTTCGGGCAGATCTTGCCTTGCCATTGGGGGTCGTCTTCATTGCCGGTAACACGGACAAGCTTGTCATCCTTGATGTGATAGTTAACCGGACAACAGTTGAAACAGATATTGCATCCCCCCGGTACAACATGCGTTGCCGTCCGCGCGGCGCGCGTATGCCGATAGGGAAAAGTGATGTCATCTTGTGAAAATGCCATTTTGCGCTTGGCATCATCGACCACCGGTGGCCGCTGCTTTTGGTCGGCGGTAAAGGCCAACAGGTTGATTGGTGCGGCATCACTGGGGCAGGGCGATTGCCGTTCCAGAAATATATTGGATGGGCCAAGCAGGAACGCATCATGGTCGATTGTCTGGCGGCTGTCGCGTGCTGCTTTGGCCAGATTGTTGTCGCGGGTATCGAAATTGATCGCACCGCCCGGGCAGGCGGTGGCACAGGCGGGGCGCAAACCCTCCTGCCGCCGGTCGGCGCACAGGTCGCATTTCACCGCATGATGATCGATCATATCATAGCCCATCGCGCCATAGGGGCAGGCCACCACGCATTCACCACAGCCAGTACAACGGGTCTCGTCAATCGCGACCACACCGGTATCCGGATCTTTGGTGATTGCCTTTGGCACCACCGGACAGGCCCGCAGGCAGGCCGGCCGTTCGCAATGCTGGCAGGACAGGGTCAGGAAATCGAGGCCTGGCTGGGTGGTGTCGCCAAACCAAACCACCCGATTGCGGTTTTCGGTCGGGCCAAGCCCATGTTCAGCCTTACAGGCCGCCTCGCAACTTTTGCAGCCGATGCAGCGCTCAAGATCGATCATCAAGGATAGTTGTGACATGACAGGTCCTATTCCTTATCGCCAGGCAGGGGTATCACCATGCGGTAATATGCCACCAATAAATCAAACGGCCTTCGGCCACATAGCCGGCAAAAAAACTCACCACAATGATATGGGTAATCATGCCGCCGACAAATAGCCAAGCCAGAAGTATGTGAAGCGGTCGCCACCATGCGGCAAGCCATGGCACTGACCGGCGAGTCCCGATCAGGTCAGCCTCAAGGCGGGCCAGACGCAAATAGGCAACGGATAGCCGGGGTTGTTTCATCAGATGTGCGAGCGTCACCGAAAACAAGGCCTCACTGGCGGCCGGATCAAGCCGCGTCAAAAGTGCGGTTTTTTCGGCAATGATCGCGCGAAGCTGGTCTTTTGTCGCCGCGTCAGGCGGGCTGAACGGTGCCGCTTTCATACCAAATGTCGTGGCAAAGACCGGCCCGGCATAGATGCGGCCAACCATGCCGGTAAGGACCAGTGCTGCCAACCCGCCAAGTATCAGAAGGGGCGGCCCGTCAAGCTGGGCCATCGCATGCAGACTGACCAAGCCAATGCCGGCAAGGCTGGCCCCGATATGCAGAATAAACAGCCGATTGGGCACCCGGCTGTATCCGCCGCGCTTGCCAAAGGAAAATAAAAACGGCACCAGTAATAACAGGCTGCCGATGATTGCAAGACTCTGCATCACCGGCGTGCCGGGCTTTTGCCACAACGGGCCTAGCGCCGGTTTTGCGACGAAATAGGCCGCAAGCGCCGCGGCCAGCAACAATACCGCCATGCGTAAAGCGCGGTTTGACAAATCCGGGCGGATGATGTCTTGGCGTGATGCCGAGGGGGTGGTTTTTGTCATGCTCGTGCGATGACCTTTATCAATTTTCGTCATTGTGGCGCCGCTGTTCGTTGCAGCAGGGTTAATAATGCGAACCATAACGGTTGTGTCAATCCGAGCTTGGCATATGGTAGGCTAATTCACGCATGATCAATCGCGGTTTGCACCCGGTGGCACAGCGTGGCAGTGTTGGATGAGGGTAGCCCCTTGCATAACAGGCAAAGAACAGTCGGCAAGGCATAGCGGGCAAAGCATTGAGGACGGGGAGACAAGACAAGATGATATGGCGAGACCATGTCAATGGGCCATGGGTGGTCATGGGGCTATGGGTGGCGATCGGGATGGTGGTGACGCCGTCTTTGCCTACCTATGCTGCATCGCGCCAGATGACATGTGGAACCGCGATCTATGTTATTGAGGGGTCTTTTCTCGGTGCCTCGGTCAGCCGGCAAACAGCGGCCGGGCGCACCGCCTATTGCCAGTCGTCCGACACCGGCAGCATGATCGCCGCCTTAACCATAAAGGGTGATGAAATTTGGTGTGTCGAGACATACCGGATCACGCCGGACAGTCGGCCATATGCGAAATCGTCACGTTTACTGAACATCGCGGTGAACCGACAATATGACTATGATTATGTTTGGCAAAATGGCGACTGGCAATTGACCGACAAGCGCCATATGCGGTGTGATATGATCGAGATGCCGGAAACCGACTGATGATCGGGTTTTGGTACCAGTCCAAAAAGCCATGATGGTGGAGAGCAAGATAAATGGGTGAAATCCATAAACAGCCGATCACTGGACCCGCCTGTTGGCGCGGTGTCGATATTGCACATGATACGGACTGGTGCGTCACCTTTGCGGCTGACGAAATAGCCGCGTTGGACAGGGCGGTTGCGGCGGTCAAACGCGCCGGCAAAGACTTTCCCAACTTTACCCGCGACGATTTTCCGTTGACGGGGTGGCAGCCGCGGTTGGCGGCGTTCGCCCGTGACCTTGAAGACGGCCGTGGATTTTTGCTGGCGCGGGGATTGCCGCTTGACCGGTATGATGACGCGGAAACCGCGATTGCCTTTTATGGCATAGGCCTTCATATGGGCCGTCCTGTCACACAGAATCCCCGCGGCGATCTGCTTGGTCTGGTGATGAATGTCGGCGACAGGCGTGACAAAAACACCCGGGTGTATGAAACCAATCTTTATCTTCCCTATCACACTGATCCGTCCGATGTTGTCGGGCTGCTGTGTGTCCGGCCCGCCAAATCGGGGGGGCTTAGCTCGCTGGTTAGTGTGGCGGCGCTCTATAACCGGCTTCTTCAGGATCACCCGCGCCATTTGGAAGCGCTGTTTGAACCATTTTACTATGCGCATCTTGGGGGTGATTTGCCCAAGCGCACACCCCTATTCAGCTATTTTCGGGGGAAACTCGCCTTTCGTTATTTGCGTCAATATATCGAACTTGGTCATGAGATCATGGACGCGCCATTGTCACCGCTGGCGACCGAGGCGCTTGATCTTATTGACCAGATTACCCACGACCCGGCCTTGCGGCTTGATATGATGCTGGCCCCTGGTGATATCCAATTTGCAAATAATTACATGGTCATGCATTCGCGGAGCCGGTTTGAGGATGATGACGACCCGGCCCGGCAACGCAAGAAATTGCGCCTATGGCTGAAAATGGATAACGCCAGGGCACTTAGTCCACAGTTTCCGGGACGCAACGGGTTTTCGGATACCGCGGCGGCGTCGGCATGACACGCATGCCGGTGTCATTGTGGCGCGAGACGGTATCTGAACCCAACCCGCTGGACACTCTAAAGCTGCCAAATAACCAGCCCGGTGACAGCGCCGATCTTGCGGTTATAGGCGGCGGGTTCACCGGCTTGTCGACGGCGCTTTTTGCGGCCAAGCGGGGCATCGATGTGCAGGTTTTTGAAGTGCATGATCTTGGGCATGGCGGGTCGGGCCGTAATGTCGGGCTGGTCAATGCGGGTATTTGGTTGCCGCCATCGCAAACGATTGCGGCGCTTGGCCCGACATACGGACCGCGGTTCATGGACAAATTTGCGGCCGGCCCCGAAACCGTATTTGATCTGATTGAAACGCATCAGATCAAATGTGACGCGACCCGCACTGGTACGATCCATGCGGCACATTCTCCTGCCGGTTATGCCGATCTTGAACGGCGATGGTTTGATTGGCACAAGTCCGGCGCGCCGGTTGATGTCCTTGATCGTGACGAGGTGACGGCAAAAACCGGAAGTGACCAGTTTTACGGCGGCCTGCTCGATCATCGGGCCGGTACGATTAACCCGATGGGCTATTGTCATGGGCTTGCGCGGGTGGCGCTGGCGGCCGGCGCGCGCATTGCACGGCACTGTCCGGTGATCCGGCTTGAAAAACAGGCCGGCGGCTGGCTTGTCCACAGTGCCGACCATGTGATGACGGCGAAAAAGGTGGTGCTTGCGACCAATGCCTATACCGACGGCCTTTGGCCCGGCCTTGCCGACAGCTATATGCCGATCCCGTATTTCCAGCTGGCCACCGCACCATTGGGGTCGCGGTCAAGCGGAATTCTGCCCGGCGGTCAGGGATTGTGGGATACCGGACGCATTATGATTTCGGTGCGCCGCGACCGAGATGGCCGGTTACTCATCGGCTCGATGGGACCGTTGATGGGCACCTGTCATTGGGGCGTTTCAGCGCGCTGGGCACACAAGACACTGACCCGATTGTTTCCCCAATTGGGGCCGGTTGACTTTGTCAGTGCGTGGGAAGGTCAGATCGCGATGACGGCGGATCACCTGCCGAAAATTTATCAGCTTGATGACGGGCTTTTCACCCCGATTGGCTATAACGGGCGTGGCATCACCACCGGCACCTTGTTTGGCCACAGCATGGCTGGCCTTCTTGCCGGTGATGATCCAACGCACCTACCCCTGCCATTGACCACGATGTCACGTCAGACCGGCCGGCGGCTTGGCGCACTGTTACTTAGATCCATTTTTGCCGCAAACCAGCTTGTTAAAAGTTGGTAATTAGCTGGGCCGCTGTGCCGCGATATCGCGCATGGTGGCCAAAAATTGCGCGACCTCGGCCTCGCTGTTGTAATGGCACAGCGATACCCGCACACAGCCGGACAGCGACAGCGGCGCCAGAATATTGCCGGAATAATGATCGGCTTTGCGAAGATGGGTGCGAATACCGGCATCATTCAGCTGCGCCACCACCTCTGCCGACTCAATCCCGTCAACATAGACCGATACCAGCCCTTCACGCGCCGGATTGTCGGTGCCGCCAATGATATGAACCCCGTCTATAGCGGCAAGTCCCGGTAAATTGCCGGTGCCATGAATCATCGCATCGGTCAGCGTTTGTTCATGTGCATGGATCGCGGTCCCGGCCGCGATGAAGCGTTGCCGACGGTCGGTCGATGTTGTTACCCGACTGCCAAGCCATTCCATATAATCGATCACATCGCCAAGCGTTGCATAGGAG
>JAYOFA010000008.1:0-55233 GCA_038116935.1 Puniceispirillum sp. (SeqCode)
CAAAGCCGAAGGTTATTTGTAAAGAAAAAAGGGAGGGGCACACCCCTCCCTTTTCTTCGAAAAAATCCTATATTAGAACTTTACACGAAGTTCAGTGTATACGCCTTCTGTCTTGGCGCCAGAAGTTTCGTTTGAATAGCTTTCCAAACGAGCTGACAGGCCTGGTGCGATATCATAGGTTGCACCAATACCGGTGATTGAGTCGCTTTGACCGTTTGATGTAAAGGCTGCGAGACCAAGTTCACCCAGTGAGTAAGAAATGCCAAAGTCAGTTGCTTTTGTCTTTGTGCCAGTATCTGTCTCTTTTTCAAGAGTTGCGGCCTGGATTTTGAAACCAGCAGCTGATAGACCCATACCAACCAATGTGTCATCAGTTGCACCGTTACGCTTCTGCATACCAACAGTGATTGGGCCCATAGCATAGGTCGCACCATAGTCAGTGTTAGTTTGGTCAGCTGACAAGTAAACAGTCACGCCACTCATGTTATTGCTGATGAAGTTAACAGAGTCGCTGTCACCGCCGATGTATACCTGTGCTTTGTCACGGCTAGTTGTCAGGTCACCAGCCTCTTGAACTGCCAGAGAACGACCGGTAAGTTTCGAGTCTTGGCGGTCAAGAGCGGTATCGGTTTTACCAAACATGAAGGTACCGAAATCGCCTTTGACTTCAATGTATGAATCCTGTGGTGTGCCAGCTTCCCACTTTTGGTCAACAATAGCACTGATGGTCAGTCCATTGTCTGTAGTGTTTGAGCTTTTGATAACCAAGCTACCATCAGAAGACATTGTGCCGTCGGCACCATTTGGCCGGTCGTAAGCAAATTCAGCTGTGCCAGAAATTGTGATGTCAGCGTGAGCAACTGATACACTACCAAGTGCTACCAGAGCAGTAGTCGCAAGAAGAACCTTACGCATGTTAAATCTCCCTTGAGAAAAGATTGTTGCCACCATTGGCAACGCTCCCAAAATATAAGCTAAGACTAATTTAACAAGGGTTGATGAACTGCAAGGACACAGTTTTTTCTAATATGTGATATTTTTGCAACAGGCCACGATCTGGCGCGCAGAAACTGTGCAAAAACCGCGCCTTTTCTGGGTTGATAGAATATGAAAAGACGCTTCGCGTCGGCCACAACAGCCTTAAAATATCGCTATATGGCAGGGAAAACTGCGACTATACTGATAATCGGCTAACAGTTTTTTCATCAATGCCGCTGTTGGACTGGATCAAAAGCCCCCGCCTAACGGACAGTAATACGATCCAGTCGCTGGCAAAATGACCCAAGGATACACCGCATGACCACGGCTGAGACGCCCGCTATTGCCACCAATCTGGCCCAAATCCGCCAGCAGATAACAGCTGCCAGTGCCGATTATCGGTCGCTGGTTCCGGCCGCCCCGCCGGTTACGCTTGTCGCGGTCAGCAAACGGCAGCCCGATGCGCGGATTGAGGCCGCCCTTGCCGCTGGCCAGCGGGTCTTTGGCGAAAACCGGGTGCAGGAAGCCGCCGCACGCTGGGGGCCCCGCCGCCAGCGCTATCCAGATGTGCGCCTGCATTTAATCGGGCCGTTGCAAACCAATAAGGTGGCCGATGCGGTGGCCTTGTTTGATGTGATTGAGGTTGTTGACCGGCCAAAGCTTGCCAGCGCACTGGCGGCAGAAATGGACCGGCAAAACCGGCATCTTGCCTGCTATATTCAGGTCAATACCGGCGATGAGCCGCAAAAATCAGGGATAAGCCCGGATGATGCCGATGCGTTTATCGGCCTTTGCCGTGACCAGCTTGGCCTTAATATTGCCGGGCTGATGTGCATCCCGCCAATTGATGAAGAAGCGGCGATGCATTTTGCTCTGCTGCAGACGATTGCGCGCCGGAATGGTATCAGCAATCTGTCAATGGGGATGAGCGACGATTTTGCCATCGCGATCGGGTTTGGCGCCACCGCGGTGCGGGTTGGTTCGGCTATTTTCGGGGCGCGTAATGCCTAAAAACAGTCAGCCGCCGCTTTTGTCAGGCGTGCTGTCGGTTATGTCGGCGGCAACGACCGTATCCTCAAACAAATGGCCGGTACGCGCCTTTTTGGTCGCAAGATAGGCGGCGTTATGCGGATTGCTGGCCAGTACCAGCGGTACTCGTGCCGTTACATGGACACCGCATTGTTCAAGCTGGGCCATTTTATCGGGATTATTGGTGATCAGCCGAACTTGCGATACGCCAAGGGCGGCAAGAATGCGTGCCGCCGGCACAAACACCCGTTCATCGGTATCAAACCCAAGCGCATGGTTGGCATCAACCGTATCCATACCATCATCTTGTAATGCATAGGCACGCATTTTGTTCAAAAGCCCGATATCGCGCCCTTCTTGTGCCAGATAGACCAAAATGCCTCCGCCTGCCGAGGCCATCAACCGCATCGCACCTTGAAGCTGGTCACCACAATCGCATTTCAGGCTACCCAAGACATCGCCAGTGATACATTGCGAATGAAGCCGCACCAACGGCGCCGGGTCGCAGGCACCGGTACCGATCAGCACGGCAAAATGATCTTCACCCCCACTGTCGGTTCTGAACATCACCACCTCGGCATCCTCGGCCACCGCCAGCGGCACTCGCGCCCGTGCCGCGACCCGCACCGCGCCGTTGCTATGCTGAAAGGCATCAAGGTCACGCACGTCCAGCGACAGGATGTTCAATTCGGTGGCAAATCTGTCCTGTGCGGCGACATCGCGGAATGGCAGCCGTGCGAGCAATGCCGCCGGCAACAGTTTGGCATGGCGTAAAAGCCGTGTCGCATGATCAGCCAATGAACCGTTTTTTTCGGCAACGAGGCTGATATCAAGACCGGCGCCAAGACCAGCATGCCCAAAGGCCAAATCGAAGATCTGCGCCTGTTGGCGTGCCCCCAATGCGATGCTTGCTACTGGCCAACCTTTGCGCAATTGCCGACCAAGACTTTTCACCCGATTTGCCGTCAGCGCCAGCACCGGGCCGGACCGCGCCAGCCGCGCCAATCCCTGCACATCATCCGCATCGGCAAATTCGGCGCCCCGAAATAGCGCTGCCTCACCATCGGCAAGCCGCAACATCACTAGACCACCCCGGCGTAGTTCGGCACTGATTCGTTCAATCTTGGTGAAGGCACTGCGCGCGCGCGAATGTTGCATAGTGGCCTCCCATGGTTCTGTTAGACGGCAAGAATCGCCGGAAAAACATTTAATACGGTTGGTTTATCCGGTTAATATAATTATTCATGTCGTGCCACTGATGTATTGGGTAATATTGGATAATGCAAGACCTTCAACTACATATGTCCAAAGACGCCGCCCTGACATCGCGCTTGTTGATTGTTGATGATGACGCCTATTTACGGGCAACGTTGCGTCAACAATTTGCGGCAGAGGGGTTTTCCGACATTTTTGAGATTGGTATTGTTGCTGATCTTGACCCGATGCTGGCCCGTGCCAATCCCGATTTGATATTGCTTGACGACCAACTGCCTGATGGGAATGGTGTTGATATTTGTCAGCGCCTGCGTCGATCCGGTTTTAGTAAACCGATCATCATGCTGACGGCCAAAGGCGCCGAGGATGATATTGTTCGCGTCCTTGAGGCCGGGGCCAATGATTATATCACCAAACCGTTGCGGATGGGTGAATTATTGGCCCGAATCCGCACCCAACTTCGTCAGTTCAAAGCGTTGGATGATGACCGGTTTGACCTTGGCGATCTCAGTTTTCTGCTGGCCAATAAAATGCTGCGTCATAAAGGTTTGGACAAGATGTTGCCGCTGACGGAAAAAGAGGCGATGATCTTGAAGTTTCTCTATCGGGCCTTTCCCGAGGATGTCAGCAAACAAAAAATTCTAGGCGAGGTCTGGGGCTATCAAAACGGCGTCAGCACCCACACATTGGAAACCCATATCTACCGGCTGCGGCAAAAGATTGCGCGCCTGTCTGACCGCCAGCTGGTGGTGACAACCGATCGTGGCTATCGCCTTGGCGACTGACCCAATGCTGCGGCGGTTTACGCGGTCAGAATCTCGCTAATGGCGTTGGTAATGGCCTCGGTTCCCATATCCCCGCCAAATTCAGCCGGACACAATTGCTTGGCGGCAAAGCCGGCCTCGATCGCGCCATCAAGCAGCAATGCGGCGTCGGCAAATGCAGGCTTGCCAAGCTGTTCGGCCAGATAGTCAAGCATCAAGACACCACTTAATATTGCGGCAAGAGGATTAGCCTTGTCCTGCCCGACAATGTCGGGTGCGCTGCCATGCGCTGGCTGGAACAGGCCGATGCTGTCGCCAATTTCACCGCATGCGGCCATACCCATGCCGCCAACAAGCCCGCCGGCGAGGTCGGACAAGATATCGCCAAACATATTTTCCATCACCAATACGTCAGCTGCCCATGGCTTGCGGATCAGATCCAGCGCCATCGCATCGACATAATTATAGCGCGTGGTGATATCCGGATGCTGCGTGGCTATCTCGTCAAAAATCTGCCGAAAAAAGGCCATTGCGGTAAACACATTTGCCTTGTCGACGCAAGTCACGGAGCCGGGATGTCCAAGCTCTTTGCGGCGGGCCGCCAGCCGAAAGGCAAAGCTGTGCAGTTTTTCGGTGGTTGCCCGGGTGATACGCAAGGTTTCATCGCAATAGCTGTTATCAATGACCTGGCTTCGGCCATGCACAGCCGCCGAATAAAACAGCCCTTCGGTTGATTCGCGGATGATCACAAAATCGATTTTCTGGGCGCGCGGATCTGCCAAGGCTTGCGGTGCATTGGTAAAGGCTTTGACCGGCCGCACGCCGGCATAGAGCTGGAACCGCTCGCGCAACCGCAAATGTGGCGATATTTCGGTGCCGTCTTTGTGCCGTATTGTAGGCAAACCAATGGCGCCCAGAAAAATTGCGTCGGCAGCACCGGCTTTTTCTTCACCGCCAGGTTCTATATCCATGCCGGTTTCAGCAAAATAGGCGGCGCCTGCATCAATCTCGTTGATGATCAGTGGGCCAAGGCCGCATCGTGCCATCGCTTGATTGACCAAAGCTATCGCACCGTCGCTGACATCGACGCCGATGCCGTCGCCTTTGATCAAACTGATTGTGGCGCTCATCCGCTACCTCCCGATGGTCGGATTCGCCTGAACCACGCCGCACATCTCAAAATCTGGGTAAAGGAGTTGGCTGGGGCGGTAGGATTCGAACCTACGGTACACGATACCAAAAACCGATGCCTTACCACTTGGCTACGCCCCAATCCGAAGGTGGCTGCAATGTAGCGACCAACGTGGCGGCAATCAAGCCCGATCTTTGTTAATCACCAGTCTTTATCGATGTAGGCATCGCCCAATAGCCAACATCGCGCAAAGCGGCGGCGGCGGCGGCGGCTTGATCAGGGCTGGTAAAAATACCAAGGCAACTGGCACCACTGCCGGACATAGTGGCCGCCAGGCAACCGGGGGCCGCACGCAATTGCCCCAAAATAGTGGTAATTTCCGGCACAAGCCGGCATGCGGGCGCCAGCAAATCATTACCATAAGCCAAAAGCGTGGTCGGATCGGCACTGGTCAAATTGCCAGCATCGCCGGAAGGTATCGCTTTATACTGGCCGAACACGGCCGCTGTGGACATGGGGTGCCGTGGATTGACCAACAAAACAGGTACGCGCTTGACCGGATAAGGGGTGCATTCGGTGCCAATGCCGGCCACGCGGGCGCTGTAGCTGCCAAGGCATACCGGCACATCGGCGCCAAGGCTGGCAGCAATTGCGTGCAGGGTCTTGTCATTCAATGGCCGGTCAGCACAGTTGTTGACAAGCCGCAATGCCGCGGCGGCATCGGCTGACCCGCCCCCAAGGCCAGCGCCAACCGGAATATGTTTTTCAAGCGTGATCGCAACCGGGCCAATGCGCCCACCGGCCGCCCGAAAAGCGGCAACGGCCCGCATCACCAGATTATCAGCATTATCGTTCTGCTGATGGCTGTCTTGTTGGCCAGTGTCTTGTTGAGGGGTCAACATCGCTGCAAATGGCCCGCTTATGTAAAGCTGGTCCTGCGCGGCGGTCTGCGCCTTCGTGTTTAATGTCAGCTTGTCGCCGAAATCGGTAAAGGCAATAACCGAATCAAGCAGGTGATAGCCGCTGTTGGTTTTGCCGCAAATCCGCAAAAATAGATTGATTTTGGCGGGTGCAATACCGGTAATCATTGGGCCAGCTTGGTTTGAATGCTGTCGCGTAATGCTGGGTCCTTGGCAATAGACAGGGCATAGGTCCATTTGAAGCGGGCCTCATTCAGCCGTCCTGCCTGCCAATAAGCATCGGCAAGATGGTCGGTAATCACCGGATCGGCGGGTTCCAACAAGGTCGCTTTTTCCAGAAACGCGACCGCAAGATCAATATTCCCAAGTTTGAAATGCACCCAACCCAATGAGTCGACAAAAAAGCCGCTGTCGGGTCGCAATCGCACCGCACGCTCGATCAGCTGGATCGCCTGATCAAGATTACGTCCTTCATCTGCCCACCAATACCCAAGATAATTGAGGGTATAGGGGTCATTCGGATTGATATCGAGAGCGTTGAAAAAATGCCGTTCGGCTAAATCATTCTGATCAAGCCGCTCATAGGCAATCGCAAGGCTGCCATCAATGTCTGTGGCCGTATAGCCAAGCTCGAGTGCGGTAAGATAGGCGTCGCGGGCTTTGGCAAACTGGTCGTTAAACCGATAAAGATCGGCAAGCTCTTTGAACAAAAAACCATTGTCCTGATCTGTGGCGACCACCTCTTCAAGCTGGGCGATAGCCCCAGTCAAATCATCGCGCCGCCGGCGGTCAAGCTGGATCAGCAATCGTGGCTGGTTCCAGACACTGTCGGCCTGAATGCTGGCAAGCTGTTGGTCGATCGGCGCATCAGGTCCGTCATTACCCATCGCGCGGGCCAGCAAAAACCGGGCTGCATCCGCGTCCGTGTCTAAATAAAGCGCCAGCGACAACCACGCCACCCGCATACGCGTTGCCCGTGGATCCTGGCTAATAAGGCTTGCATCAACGATACCCGCCGCGATCTGGCGGGGGATCGTGATCGGGCCGCTGGCGGTACGGATAAACCGCATGACATGCCGCCCGTCAAAGCCGCGTGGTAGCCCGCCGGCAATCGCCATCGCTGCGTCACTATCGTTGCTCCGATAGAGCATTTTGGCCAATTGCAGTGTGATATGTGTTGGCAGGTTCTGCTGTGCTTTTAGGTGGCTGACAAATTTGTCTTGGGCGGCACGGTCGTTCGTGTGTTCGGCCAAAAGCGCCGCCTGTATTAAAAATGCGGGCGCGATACCACCGGCATCGGTTGCAAGGTTGCGCCCGGTTTCCAGCATATATTCAAGGCCGGCGGCGCCACGGCCTTGCGCGGCAAGCGCCCAGGCTTTGACAATAGCGGCAAGCGGTCTGGCATTGACTGTTTCGGCCATCTTGTCGGCTAAAACAAGCGCGGCTTCCCAATCCTGACGCTTTACCGCCTGAATCGTTGCCGGTTCATGCGCATGGTCAATTTGCAGATTGCGTGCTTCCATCTGCCGGGCCAACGCTGCCGCCACATCGATATGGCCGCTCATATATTGGGTGGCAAAACTTTGCTGCAAAAGATGCGAATCTTGCGGTGCCATCTGCAAGGCGGCCAGATAAAAATCGGCGGCAGCGGCGATGTCATTCAGATATGTGGCCTGACGGGCGGCAAGATAATAAGCTTCGCGCGATGCGTGGTGTGCGCTGTCTTTGCTCTTAGCGTTAGCGGCAACCGGGGCGATCGCTGCTGCCAATATCCCAAGCATCATGATGACGCCCCACCACCGGATTATCGCCGAATGATGTGCGGTTGACAGGACTGGCGTTACGATCATACGGCCCAAAGCCGCCTCACATATTGGGGTAATTGGGTCCGCCGCCACCTTCCGGTGTCACCCAAATAATATTTTGTGACGGGTCCTTGATATCGCATGTTTTGCAATGCACACAATTTTGCGCGTTGATTTGCAACTGTGGATTACCGCCCGCTTCATCACGGACAATCTCGTAAACACCGGCCGGGCAATAGCGCTGTTCTGGCGCGTCATAAAGGGCCAGATTATGCGTAATCGGCACGCGTGAATCTTTTAATGTCAAATGTACCGGTTGGTTTTCCTCATGGTTTGTACCCGACAGATAAACTGACGAATTCCGGTCAAAACTGACCTCACCATCGGGTTTTGGATAGTCGATTTTTGGCGCTTGGTCTGCTGGCTTTAGCTGGGCATGGTCTGCATGGTGACGCAACGTCCACGGCGCCCGACCAAATAACAGATAGGTGTCAATCGCAGCATGCGCCAAGCCAAGCCACAACCCTTTGGCAAATCCGGGCCTAATGTTGCGCACCTTGTAAAGTTCGGTCCATAACCAACTATCCTTGATCCGCTCCCCATAGCTTACTGGCTCGGCGCCAGCATCCATCGCGTCAAGCGAGTCGAAAATCGCCTCGGCAGCCAACATCCCCGATTTCATCGCCGTGTGCGTACCTTTGATTTTAGGGACATTCAAAAACCCAGCGGTGCAGCCAACAAGGCAGCCGCCCGGAAAGGTTAGTTTCGGGATTGATTGAAACCCTCCTTCATTTAGCGCCCGCGCCCCATAGGCCACGCGGCGTCCGCCAACAAAGGTATCACGCACCGCCGGATGGTTCTTGAATCGTTGAAATTCTTCAAATGGCGACAGGTGCGGATTGCTGTAATCAAGCCCGACAACATAACCAACAGCCACCTGATTGCCATGAAGATGATAGAGAAATGATCCGCCATAGGTATCGCTTTTCAATGGCCAGCCAACCGAATGCCATGCAAGGCCTGGCTTGGCTTTGGCCGGGTCAATGTCCCACAGCTCCTTGATACCAATCGCATAGGTTTGCGGAGCCTTACCCTCACGCAAATCGAACCGATCGAACAAGGTTTTGGTCAGATGACCGCGACACCCCTCGGCGAAAATAGTTTGTTTGGCATGAAGTTCCATGCCGCGCATAAAGCCGTCAGTGGGGGTGCCGTCCTTGCCGACTCCCATGTCGCCGGTGGCGATGCCCTTTACTGCGCCGGTCTCGTCATACAGCACCTCGGCCGCGGCAAATCCCGGATAAATCTCAACCCCAATCGCCTCGGCTTGTTCGCCAAGCCAGCGACAGAAATTACCAAGCGAAATGATAAAGTTGCCATGATTGTTCATGCTTGGTGGGGTTGGCAGACGCATCACCCCCGTTTCCGTCAAATAGACAAACTTGTCAGACGTCACTGGCGTGTCCAACGGCGCGCCGCGATCTTGCCAGTCAGGAAACAACTCATTCAGACTACGCGGTTCCAACACCGCACCCGACAGAATATGCGCGCCAATTTCACTGCCTTTTTCAATCAGACAGACCGATATATCCTTACCCGCATCGGTGGCCAGCTGCTTTAGCCGGATCGCTGCCGACAGGCCTGATGGACCGCCACCAACGATGACCACATCAAATTCCATTACATCGCGTTCAGTTGTCATTCTTGTTTTGCCCTTCTGATTGCTTGCCCCTACCATAAGAAGCCTTTGATCCACCTTCAAGCCAATTGATAATTCGCGTGCGCCGTGCGACTATCGAAACACTGTATTTTGGGTCAAATAACCTATTTCGGTCTGGCTGAACCGTTCAAATACGGCAGGTTTTTATGTCGATGCAAAATTTCACAATTGACGATGCGCGCCACATGCTGGCGTGGCAATATGAAATGGGTGCTGATGAAGCCCTCTTGGATCGGCCAGCGAAAAACACCGCTGACAGCTTTATCACCGGCCGTTCAGACGATCGTTTAACCGATCAGCCAAAAGATGGCGCTGACAGTCAAACGGTTGCTGTGCCCGCCCGGCCTCCTGTGCCGACCCCGGTGCCGACCCCGGTGCCGAATCTGCCGACATCAGCTGCAGCGACATTGCATGAACAGGCGATAAAAGGGGCATCGGCTTTATCGCATTTTACGTATTTAGATGGTTTGCGCGACGGGTTGTTGGCACTGGACAATTGTGCGTTGAAACATACCGCCAGCAATTTGTGTTTTGCTGATGGTAACCCAGGGGCCGATTTGATGATTATCGGCGAGATACCGGGCCGTGATGAAGATCGGATTGGTATTCCGTTCGCCGGGGTAGCTGGACAGCTGCTGGATCGTATGTTGGCCAGTTTCGGCCGCGATAGATCATCAAGCTATCTTGTCAATCTATTGCCATGGCGACCACCTGGTAACCGCACGCCAACTGACGAGGAGCTGGCATTGTTGTTACCGTGGCTCTATCGCCATATCCAGCTTGCCAAACCATCGGTGATTTTGCTGCTTGGCGGCATGCCGTGCCGAATTGTTTTCGGCCAGAAGGACGGTATCTTGAAATGTCGTGGCCGTTGGCAAAATATCGATTTTGGTGATGGTATAGGCCGGCCAGTTATGGCTAGTTTACATCCCGCTTATCTGTTACGCTCGCCCGCGCAAAAGCGGCTGGCGTTTGACGATTTGATCAACCTTGCCGGCCGGCTTGGTACATCTGCCGGGCCGGTTCAGGGCTGATTAACGTAATAGGCAATCATGACATCCAGTTTCATTGACATCGGCGGCGTAATCTTGATGCGAAAAGGACGTCAAGCGATACGGCTGATTGTCGGTCTGTGGCTGATGGTTGCGGCGGGTGCTGCAACGGCAACGACAGTGCCAAAGCCGCTTGGCGAGTCTGACGTCGCGCTTTATAGCCGGCTTATTGCGTTGCAAAAAGACGGTAATATGAAACAGGCCATCCGTGAAATGGGGCGGATCGAGAATCCGCTGTTGACCGGCCATTTGCTGGCCCAGCGTTATCTCCATCCAACGGCTTGGCGGTCTAGCTATAAAGAATTGTCAGGCTGGCTTGCCAAATATAATGACCATCCTGACGCCAGTCGCATTTACTGGCTTGCCAACCGCCGCAAGCCGAAAAACGCCACGGCCCCGAAAAGCCCAAAGCCCGGTTATCTGAATGGTTATGGTCAGGCTGGCGGTGGCGGGTATCTGCCGCGCATCCCGGCTCGTATCGAGGGGCGCGCCTCACCAACCCGTACTGCCTCGGTGGCGCGTTCAGTGCGTCGGGCCATCCGGCGGGGCTGGCCATCCGGGGCGTTGGATATTTTGGACAAGCCAGAAAACCGCCGCTATCTGACGAATGACGAAGAAGGCCAGCTACGCGGCGAGGTGGCGCATGCTTATTTTATTTTTGGGATCGATGCCAAGGCGATCAGGCAGGCGCGTTATGCTATCGCGAATGGCCGCGATCATGCGGATGTTGCCTATTGGGCCGGCGGGCTTGCGGCGTGGCGAAGTGGCCAAATTGATCTGGCTGGGAGCTTTTTCCGCTCATTGACTGAACTGAAAGATGTTAGTCCGGGACGCCGAAGCGCCGCCGCTTTTTGGGCCTATCGTGTCGAGATGCACCAAGGCCGTCCGGTTGAGGCGATTGCCTATCTCGAATTGGCGGCGCGGCAAATTGACAGTTTTTACGGTGTTGTCGCCCGGCACGCGCTTGGCCAAAAAATCAATGTGTCATTCGACCTGCCACCGGTTGAGGACGGTTTTGTCGACTGGTTATTGGCGCGCCCGGGCGGTCAGCGTTTATTTGCCCTTCTGCAGCTTGGCGAAACCCATGCTGCCGAGCGGGAGATGCGTTATTTGTGGATGGAAATGCCGGAAAATTATAAATTAGAGGTGATGCGATTTGCCGCGGAAAATGGCATGGCCGGCCTGTCATTCCGGGTCGCCGAAATCATTCGCAAGGACACTGGGGTCAGCTGGTATGGGGCATTATATCCGCATCCCCAGTTTGACTTTGATTACGATATTGACGAGGCGCTTGTCTGGGCTATTTCCAGACAGGAATCGGGTTTTAACCCACGCGCCAAAAGCCGCGCCAAGGCCGCAGGTCTGATGCAATTGATGCCTGCCACCGCGTCCTTCATCGCGCGTGATCGTGGTTTTCGAGGGCGTAAACGCCACCAACTTTTTGACCCAGAGGTCAATTTGCGCTTGGGCCAAGATTATATCCAGCATTTGCTGGCTGAACCGCTTGTTGAAAGTTCGCTGGTGCGGCTGTTGGCCGCCTATAATGGCGGGCCCGGTAATTTGCGCAAATGGCTGAACAAGGTTGATCATCAAGATGATCCGTTTTTACTGGTTGAATCGATGCCGGCGCGTGAAACACGCTATTATGTGAAACATGTGATTTCCAATCTTGGCATGTATCGGCAGCGTTTTGGTCAGGCGGCACCGGCACTGTCCGGGCTGGCGGCGGGCAATGGTGGGGTGTTCGTCCCCAAATCGACCCCCTAGTCCGGTCGGTATATCCAGAAGGAGGCTCGTTTATGGATCACAGCAAACGGATTGATCAGTCGGCCAGCTTTGTGCCGGTCTCTATTGCGATTTTGACGGTATCTGATTCGCGCCGCGCCGATGATGACAGGTCTGGCGATTTATTGGCCGCGCGCGTGACCGAGGATGGGCATCATTTGGCCGCCCGGCAGATCGTCACCGATGATTTTGCCGCGATTACCGATCAGCTAGGGCGCTGGATTGATGATCCGGCGATTGACGTGGTGGTTACCACGGGTGGGACCGGCCTGACCGGCCGCGATGGAACGCCTGAGGCTTTGCGTAGCTTGTTTGATAAAGAAATTGAGGGATTTGGCGAACTGTTTCGCTATATCTCCTATGCAAAGATTGGCACCTCGACAATTCAGTCACGGGCCGTGGCCGGGGTGGCTGGCGGCACTTATATTTTTGCCCTGCCGGGGTCGCCATCGGCCTGCCGCGATGGGTGGGACGAGATTTTGCGCTATCAGTTGGATATCCGGCACCGGCCATGCAATTTTGTTGAAATCATGCCGCGACTGACCGAATCGCCAACAACGCGCCGTGGCGGGTGATGCCTGACCTTACCCATGAAACCAAATTTGTCGGACCGGTGATCGGTATTGATGAGGCCGGTCGGGGACCATGGGCCGGACCGGTCACGGTGACCGCGATCTGGCTTGGTGCGGATGCAGCCAAGCTGCCAGCCGGCATCGATGATTCTAAAAAACTAAAACCGCTGCGCCGTGATGCGTTAGCCGACAGGCTGATGACACCGCCCTATATCCATCATACCGAAACCGTACCGGTAGAGTTGATTGACCGGATCGGCATTTTGCGCGCCACCTTTTTTGGTATGGTGTGTGCAGCCAAGGCGGTGACCGAACTAATGATCGCCGCGGGCCAGCCAAGGCCGGTTCATGCCCTTGTGGATGGCAATTTATTGCCGCAGGATATGCCGCTGCCAGCCACCGCACTGGTCAAAGGCGACAGCCTATCCTTGTCAATCGCGGCGGCGTCCATTATCGCCAAAACAACGCGTGACCGCTATATGCAGGACCTTCATGCAACCTATCCGGCCTATGGCTGGGACCGCAATAGGGGTTATGGTACCAAAGCACATAGGGCCGGGCTGGAATCGCATGGCGCTACCCCGCATCACCGCCGCAGCTTCAAGCCGGTTCAAGCGCTATTGTGCCGATAGCGCTTGAACCGCGACACACCCGAAAAAACGCAAAATATCTCAAGCCAAGCAGGTGGTCATACGCGCCGCTGCTCAAGACGCCTACAAGATAGAGATAATCGCCCACGCGCCACATACAATATATAGATACACTTTAAGAAAAGCGAACAAGCTATTGACTTTAATAGATTCTGTGATTCTTTTAGGAGGAGGCAACAGCGCATAGCTGGCCTGAAAACGAGACTGACAGGGCGCGGTATAGTGAAAACGAACCGGATTATTCATGGTGATTGCATCGCCGAATTGAAAAAATTGGCTGACCAATCGGTCGATCTGGTGTTTGCCGACCCGCCCTATAATTTGCAGTTGGCGGGTGATTTGTCGCGGCCGGATCAGAGCCATGTCGACGCGGTAACGGATGCATGGGATCAGTTTGATTCGTTTGCCGCCTATGATGCGTTTAGCGTAGCCTGGTTAACCGAGGCGCGCCGGGTGTTGAAACCGGATGGGGCGATCTGGGTGATTGGCAGCTATCACAATATTTTCCGGGTTGGCAAATTGTTGCAGGATCTCGATTTCTGGATTTTGAACGATGTTGTTTGGCGCAAGACGAACCCGATGCCGAATTTCCGGGGTCGGCGGTTTACCAATGCGCATGAAACCTTGATCTGGGCTGCCAAATCGCAAAAATCGCGTCATGTGTTCAATTATGAAGCGATGAAGGCGTTGAATGATGATGTGCAGATGCGGTCCGATTGGGAATTGCCATTATGCACCGGCCATGAGCGCATCAAGGAAGATGGTAAAAAAGCCCACCCGACGCAAAAGCCGGAAAATTTGCTGGCACGGGTGATCCTCGCCTCGACCCGCCGCGATGATATTGTGCTTGATCCCTTTTTCGGTACGGGCACCACCGGCGTGGTGGCCAAACGGCTCAACCGGCAATTCATCGGTATCGAACAGGATTCAAGCTATGTCAAAATCGCCACCCGCCGAATTGCCGCGGTAACGCCGATCGGCGCTGACGAGCTTCTTGAAACAACACCAAAGCGGGCGCTGCCAAAAATTCCTTTCGGGCATTTGGTTGAACGGGGGCTGGTCAAGCCTGGTGATCGCCTGTTTGACGCCAAAAAACGGTTTTCGGCCCAAGTCCGGGCGGATGGTTCGTTGCTGGCAGCGGATCGAAAGACCGGATCTATCCATGGCCTTGGCGCGGCGCTTCAGGGGTTGCCATCTTGTAATGGCTGGCAGTTCTGGCATGTAGAGCGCAACGGAAAACCGGTATTGATTGACCAGCTTCGTGATCAAATCCGCGCCGAACTTGGCCATAAAAACTGATAAAGGGCGCCATTGACCAGCGCCCTTCACCTATATCATATAATCGTGACTGGCCTGTTTCAGGCGGCCTTGGCTTGTGCCTTTTTTTCCAGCCGCCGCGCATGCAAGATCGGCTCGGTATAGCCCGATGGCTGTGACAGGCCCTTGAATACCAGATCCATCGCCGCCTGAAACGCGATCGATTCGTCAAACCGGCCGGCCATTGGTTCATAGGCGGCATCGCCCGCATTTTGCTTGTCCACAACCGCGGCCATGTCTTGCATGATTTCGGTCACCAGCGCCGCATCGCAAACACCATGATGAAGCCAGTTGGCGATATGTTGTGATGATATCCGCAAGGTGGCGCGGTCTTCCATCAGCCCGATATCATGTATATCTGGCACCTTGGAGCACCCGACCCCTTGATCGATCCAGCGCACCACATAGCCAAGTATGCCTTGGGCATTATTCTGGATTTCGGCGCGAATATCATCGGCCGACCAGTTTGGCCGCTGCGCCAGCGGGATTGACAAAATATCCGACCGGCTGGCACGTGCTTTGCCGCGCAATTCAGCCTGCCGCTGCATCACATTGATTTTGTGATAATGCAGCGCGTGCAATGTTGCCGCGGTTGGTGACGGCACCCATGCACAATTGGCACCAGCTTGCGGATGGGCGATTTTCTGCGCGATCATATCAGCCATGCGGTCGGGCATGGCCCACATGCCCTTACCGATCTGTGCCTTGCCTGAAAAGCCACAGGCCAGACCGATATCGACATTCCAGTCCTCATAAGCGGCAATCCATGTGGCGGCCTTCATGTCACCTTTGCGGATCATCGGGCCGGCATGCATCGATGTATGAATCTCATCGCCGGTGCGGTCAAGAAAGCCGGTATTGATAAAGGCCACGCGTGATTTCGCGGCGCGGATACATTCTTTCAAATTTACCGTGGTACGCCGTTCTTCATCCATGATGCCAAGCTTGACCGTATTGGCCGGCAAGTTGAACGCCTGCTCGACCATATCGAAAATTTCGCTGGTAAAGGCAACCTCGTCCGGCCCGTGAAGCTTGGGTTTCACCACATAAATTGATCCTGCCGGCGAATTCTGCCGGCTTTTCATATCTGGCAAGGCGGCGGCAACCGAGACAAATGCATCCAAAATACCTTCGGGTATTTCGCTGCCATCTGACAACAGCACCGCCGGATTGGTCATCAAATGCCCGACATTGCGGACCAACATCAAAGCCCGGCCGCGCAAGGTTCCGGTGCTGCCATCGGCCGCAATATAGGTTTTGTCATCATTCAGCCGACGGGTCATTTTGGCGCCGTTTTTGACAAAGTCGGCGGTCAGCGTACCCCGCATGATTTTGTTCCAGTTTCTAAATGCCAGCACCTTGTCTTCGGCATCAACCGCGGCAATAGAATCCTCCAGATCAATAATGCTGGTCAGCGCCGATTCGACCATAATGTCATCAATATGCGCCGCATCGCCCGCGCCAATCGTTCCCCTCGCATTGATCAAAATTTCGAAATGAAGCCCGTGGCGCATCAGAATGACACTTGTCGGGCTGGCCGCATCACCGGTATAGCCAACAAATTGGCTGGCATCGGCAAGCCCGATCTGGCCAGTGGGCGTGGTTACTTGCAACGCACCATTTTCGACCGCAAGACCTGAAATATCGGACCAGCTGGTGCCGACAAGGGGTGCTGACTCATCAAGGAGCTTGCGGGCAAAGGCAATGACCTTGGCGCCGCGGACCGGGTTGTAGCCCCCGTTTGTTTTTTCCGCACCGCCGTCATCGGCGATCGCATCGGTACCGTAAAGCGCATCATAAAGGCTGCCCCAGCGCGCATTTGCCGCATTCAGCGCATAGCGCGCGTTGGTGATCGGCACCACCAGTTGCGGCCCGGCAATGGTAGCGATTTCCGGGTCGACATTGGCGGTGTCAATTTTGAAATCCCCAGCATCGTCACAAAGATATCCGATATCGCGTAAAAAGCTTTCATAGGCAGCGGCATCGAGCCCATTCGCCGCATGTTGCTTGAGCCAGTCGTCAATTTGCGCCTGCAGGGCGGCGCGCGTTTGCAGCAGCGCATGGTTTTTCGGCGCAAGCTTGTGCGCCGCTGTGTCAAAGGCTGACCAAAATTGGTCGGGGCTGATACCGGTATCAACCAAAATCTCGTTATTGACCAAATCGAACAATTCGTTTGCGACGGTCAGACCACCCCGAACGGTAAAATCAGACATTGTCTGCTCCATAGATTAAAAGAGGGCGACCCGAGACAAGTCGGGAAGGGGGGCAAAAACAAATTTGTCTTAACTGACAGGCATGAGATTTTCAACCCTCGATCCGGGATATCGTAACGATTAGTCGGGATTTGTGATCATCAAAGCACCGGCTATCGTCAAACACCACCGCTTGGCGTCACGCTGAATGTTGAATATTTTGGCGCTGCCTGCTAAGACAAATCATCAGTTGAAAAAGGGTCATAATCGTGAAAATTGCTGTGATTGGCACCGGCTATGTCGGACTAGTATCTGGCGCCTGTTTTTCCGAATTTGGGTTTACCGTTACGTGCATCGATAAGGATGCCGGCAAAATTGCCTCTCTTGAACAGGGGGTGATGCCGATCTATGAACCTAGTCTTGACGATTTGGTGGTGCGCAATGTCGAGGCTGGCCGTTTGTCATTCAGCACCGATCTTGGCCCGTCGGTGGCGGATGCCGATGCGGTCTTTATTGCGGTTGGCACACCCACCCGGCGCGGTGACGGTCATGCCGATCTGTCTTTTGTTTATCGGGCGGCCGAGGAACTGGCGGCATTTTTAACCGGCTACACGGTCGTGGTCACCAAATCGACAGTGCCGGTAGGCACCGGGCGCGAGGTTGAAGCACTGATCCGTAAGGCCAATCCTGATGCCCAATTTGACGTCGCATCGAATCCGGAATTTCTGCGTGAGGGGGCGGCCATTTCCGATTTCATGCGGCCCGACCGGGTGGTTGTTGGTACCGAAAGCGATGCCGCCCGCAACGTCATGCGGGCGCTATACCGGCCGTTATATCTGATCGAAACACCGATCCTTTTCACCAATCTCGAAACATCCGAATTGATCAAATATGCCAGCAACGCGTTTTTGGCGGTGAAAATTTCCTACATCAACCAGATGGCTGATTTGTGCGAACAGGTTGGGGCTAACGTCCATGATGTGGCCAAGGGTATGGGGCTTGATAGACGTATCGGCAACAAATTTCTCCATCCCGGTCCTGGTTATGGCGGGTCATGTTTCCCCAAAGATACTTTGGCATTGGCCCGCACCGCCGACCAACATGGTGCGCCGGTGACAATTGTCGATGCGGTGGTCGCGTATAATGCGGCGCGTAAACAGGCAATGGCCACACGAGTAATTGCGGCGCTTGACGGCGGGGTACAGGGCAAAACGGTGGCTGTTTTGGGCCTTGCCTTCAAGCCTGAAACGGATGATATGCGTGACAGCCCAGCGCTTGAAATCATCGCGGGTTTGGTTGATGCCGGCGCCACCATTCGCGCCTATGATCCAAAAGCGATGGATGAGGCCAAGCCGATGCTGCCGGCCGCTGTCACATTTTGTACCAGCGCCAACGCGTGCCTCGACAACGCAGATGCGGCGGTCCTTGTTACTGAATGGAACGAATTTCGGGCGCTGACGCCAGCCAGTTTTGAGACGGCTATGGCCGGTAATGTGATTGTTGATCTACGGAATGTCTATGAGCCGGCGGTGATGCGTGCGGCGGGGCTACGCTATTCATCGATTGGCCGGTGACGGTGTGACGAGGTATTTATGACCAAGCTGGAAATTGAATCGATTGATCATATCGTGATGCAAGCGGCTGATCTCGCAGCAACGATCACATTTTATACCGAAATTATGGGTATGCGCGCCGAATCATTTCAGCCCCCAACCGGCGGGCCGGTGCGGCAATCGCTGCATTTTGGCGGGCAGAAAATCAATCTTCATGACGCCGCGGCGCCCTATATACCGCATGCCGCCTGTCCGGTTGCCGGCAGTGTCGATTTATGTTTCATCACGACCCAGCCGATTGCCGATTGGCAGACGCATTTCACCGCGCATAATATAGAAATTGAGGATGGGCCAGTGCGAAAGACTGGCGCCAACGGGCCGTTGCTCTCGCTTTATGTGCGTGATCCGGACGGCAATCTAATCGAAGTTTCGAACTATATTTAACCGGTTTATGCGGCAGCGCTTTTCAACGGGGGTGGCTTGTCGCACAAGCTGGCAACAAGCGTCTCGATTTGGGGGACAAGCCGGTCATTATTGGCGTGGCGCACCGGCCCATAGCCGCGGATCGCAAGAATCAGATCAAGGGCGGTTTCGATTTGATCAAGATTGTCAGGGGTAGCGGCGCCCGCAAGTTGGGTGATCCACTGCTCGACCCGGCCTTTATGCGCCCGGTCCTGCCGGCGCTCGGCGCTGTGCCCGAACGGGTCAAACCAATGTCCACGAACCCAGGACAAGCCTGCCAACCGCCGCAACCATGGTGTAAACCAGGGGCCAAAACGCCATTTGCGGGGGCGGCCTCGACCGTCTTTCAGCCACGCCAGCAGTGGGGGCGCGAGGTGGTAGCTGATCACCGCCTTTTCCCCAAGCCGCTGCGTGACGGATGATGTGAAATCGGCCGCGGTCAGGCGTCGTGCAACCTCATATTCGTCCTTGATTGCCATCGCACGATACAGCGCCCGTGCGGCCTTTATCCCGATCACATCTGCGTCGATATGCTTGGCTTCCAATGTGCCGATCACGCTGGTCATCACAGCGGCGAAAGATTGTGCATAGGCGGCGTCTTGATAATCGGTCAATTGCTGGCTGAACCAGGCCACTGCATCATCGGTGGTTTCGAGCAAATCATCGCCCATCTGGCCTGCGTCCAAAAGGGCAAAAAGCCGGTCCGGCGCATATGCCAGCAAACGGCCCCATTCGAGCGCCGCAAGGTTGGTGGTTACGGCGCTGCCATTCAGCTTGAGGGCGGCCCGCACCGCGTCAACGCCAAGCGGAATCACCCCTTTTTGAAGCGCCCAGCCAAGGATGATGATAGTGGCCGACATGGTACTGCCAAGCAGCCTGTTGGCTAGGTCGGATATAGGAAACCGGTCAATTTTTTCGGCGGTCATCACCGCGCCAAGACGATCCAGTACCAGGGACAGATCGACAACACTGCCAATGCTGACCCCGGCAACGCCGACCGGGTCAAGATTGTCATTCAGTATCGCCCGACTGGACTTGTTCAGTAATCCAAGGACCATGTCGTTGGCGGCGACAACGCCGTCACAAGCCAGCAACAGATCAGCCCCCGCCGTTGGCAAGCGTACCATATGGCCGTCAAGACCGCCGCGCTTGGCGATCCGTATCTGGCTGGTCACACCGCCATTTTTTTGCGACAAGCCGGTTTGATTCACCGCCGTTGCATCAAGGCCGTCAATCCGTGCTGCCATAATTATGATACCGGCAAGGGTCGAAACGCCAGTGCCGCCAATACCGGCAATGAAAATATTGCACCGATCATCACCGGCCGCATCGGGTGCGGGAATCTCTATATCGCTTGGCAAGGCCGGCAACGGGGTGACGGCTGGTGCTTCATCACCTGGAACGACACTGACAAAACTGGGGCAAAACCCGTCAAGACATGACATATCCTTGTTACACAGGCTTTGGTCAATCTGTCTTTTTTCGCCTTCAGCGGTCATCACCGGTTTGACCGCCACGCAATTGGATTGGGTCGCACAGTCGCCGCATCCCTCGCACACCGCCTGATTGATCACGATGGTTTCCGGCTTGTCAGCGACAAGCCCCCGCTTGCGTTGGCGACGCAATTCGGTCGCACAATTTTGAACATAAATAATGGCGGTGACACCACTGATCGATCTTAGTTCTTGCTGTACGGCCATCAGCTCGCGCCGATGATAGATCTGGCTATTGGGCGCCCACGCTGCATCGCGCGGGAATGCATCAGCTGTATCGCTGACCACAGCAATTTTGACGACGCCTTCAGCCGCCAGTTGGCGCGATATCATCCATGGTGGCTGCGCCCCCTCAATGGCCTGGCCGCCGGTCATGGCGACCGCCCCATTATAAAGAATCTTGAAGGTCATATTGACCTTGGCCGCCACCGCCGCCCTGACCCCAAGATAACCTGAATGGGCATAGGTGCCATCGCCGATGTTCTGAAAGCTATGCTGATGACTGGAAAACGGGGCGCGGCCAATCCAAAACGCACCCTCACCCCCCATTTGGGTAAAATTGGTAATCTCGTCAGGGGTCAAAAAACCACTGATCGAATGGCAGCCGATACCCATGCCACCAATCTCACCATCGGGTAATTTGGTGCTAGAATTATGCGGGCATCCGGCACAATACCACGGGGTGCGGGTGGGGATTGCCGACAATGACGGTAGCGCGCCAGCACCGGCCGGGGCATGCGGCACCGCAATTTCGCGTGCCGCACAGCGCGAGCCAATCGCTGTCATTAGCTGGTGATGCGTAATCTCACCGGTCTCGGGCAAAAGCACCGACCCATCTGGTGCGGTTTTGCCAGACAGCGCCGCATGCGCCGACATATTGACTAAAGCGCGTGCTAATTGTTCTTCGACAATCGGTCGCTTTTCCTCGATCACCATCACTTCGTCAAAATGACGACAAAACGCAATCAAAGGGTGCGGCGTCAACGGCCATGGCATGACCACCGGCACTAGCCCGATACCGGCGCCGGCCGGATTTTTGATGCCAAGGCTGTGCAAGGCGTCAATCGTCTCCAAATAGGCCTTGCCAACCGCGATTAGCCCCAGCTTGCCTGACTGTGCCCCGATACCTGACGGATGATTGATATGATTCGTTTGTTGAAATTTGGCCACCGCGGGAAGGCGCTGGGTGAACAGACGTGATTCGCGTAACAGCGCCGGATCATGCCGGCCAACATGGACGTCTGCCGGCGCGTCAGGCAGCGTGATGGCGGGACGGATCCGGTCAAGATTGACCACCGCGCTGGCATCGGCTGTATCGACGGTAATTTTCAAACCAACACAACAACCGGCGTGCCGTGACAGCGCAAAGGCCTGCAACCCCATCGGGATGATATCATGAATGGAACGCGGATAGAAAAACGGTATGCCGGCGGCAATCAATGTCTGTTCAGATTGATAGGCGACAGTGGATGATTTACCGGTCGGATCATCGCCAACAGCCAGTACCATGCCCCCTTTTGGCGCGACCCCGCCCATATTGGCGTGTCGCAGCGCATCAAGCGCCCGGTCCAATCCCGGCCCTTTGCCATACCACAAGCCAAAAACACCATCGATGTCAGGCTTGTCATAAAGGTGGATATGTTGTGATCCCCAAATAGCAGTGGCAGCCAGTTCTTCATTCACGGCCGGCTGAAACACGATGCCGGCGGCGCTAAGACGGTCCTTTTGGCGGGTCAGTTCAAGATCAAGCCCGCCAAGTGGCGAGCCCGGATAGCCGCTGACAAGACCCCGACTGTTGATATGGTTTTCCGCGTCAATGCGCGCTTGTTCCAAAAGCAATCTTACAAGCGCTTGGGTCCCGGTCATATAGGCGGGGCCGGTGGCCTTGCTGTAACAATCGTAAAGCGTTATCGCATCTGTCATCTTTTGCGTCTTTGGCTTGTGGTGCTGTCCATATCGGAACAGCTGTCAGTTAACCACAGAAACGGTCCAGATTTAAGGGCGTTATTGACCAGGATGCTGATGGCGGCGATGCGCGCTTGCGCTATAGTCCATGCCCCCTTTTGGCGCGACCCTGCCCATGCCGCCGATTTTGGCATGGCATATTTGCCCGAATGCGCCTAAAAGAAGGCCCGGTAGGTGTTTTGGGTCCGGGTATGCCTTGCCACGCGTCGCATGGTTGGGCCAATCAGAAATGGCAAATCTAAATGACACAGCAATCACAACCGCTTAAAGCCGCACTATGGATGATTGGCGCGATGGTGTCATTCAGTGTGATGGCGGTCGCCGGCCGTGAGTTGGCGCCGGACTTGAATACGTTTCAGATTATGTTTTTCCGGTCATTGATCGGGCTTGTTATTGTGCTGGCTGTGGCGGGGGTCGCTGGTACCCTGAGCCAGATAAAAACCGATCGTTTGGGCCTGCATCTGCTTCGCAACGCCGCGCATTTTTCCGGGCAAAATCTGTGGTTTTTAGCGGTTGCCTATATCCCTTTTTCCCAATTATTCGCGCTGGAATTTTCTACGCCGATCTGGGTTGCAATGTTGGCGCCGATCTTTCTTGGCGAGACGTTGACACGCCGCCGGTTGCTAACCGTTGCCCTAGGGTTTGTTGGGGTGTTGATTGTCGCCCGGCCCGACCTGTCCCAACTTGATCCGGCAATTATCGCGGCGATTGCCTGTGCGGTATGTTTTGCCGGTTCGCTGATGGCTACCAAAAAGCTGACAGCCGACCAGTCGATTACCTGTATTTTGTTTTGGCTGACGGTTATGCAGCTGGGCATGGGGGCGGTGGCAACGATGATCACTGGCGGGCTGGTGATGCCGCATGACATTGACATTGTCTGGGTGCTGGCAGTGGGCTGTGGCGGGCTGATGGCGCATTTCTGTATCACCCGCGGCTTGGCGCTGGCCCCGGCCATTGTCGTGATACCGCTTGATTTTATGCGGCTACCGCTGATCAGCGTCATTGGCTTTTTGGCCTATGGCGAGGCGTTTGAATGGCCCATTATCGTTGGCGCATTGATTATTTTGATCGCTATCGTCAACAATCTTAGGGGTGAACAACCCCGTCGGCAGGTTGGCTCATAATGTGACTTGTCAGCCTGTTGTCGAGTGATCAAAATAAACCGCACGCAAATGGCGTTCACCCATCGCCGGCGATGAACAGGAACCAGATAATGGCCAAAGAATTTGATTATGTGATTGTTGGCGCGGGAAGCGCCGGCTGTGTATTGGCAAACCGTTTGACGGCGTGTGGTAAGTACCGCGTTTGCTTGCTTGAGGCCGGCCCGCCCGACTGGAACCCGATGATCCATATTCCAGCAGGCTTTATCCGCACTCTTGTCAACCCTAACGTTAATTGGATGTATGAAGCCGAGGCAAGTGCCGGCACCAATGGCCGGAGCATCCCGACCCCACGCGGCAAAGTCATCGGTGGGTCAAGTTCGATCAACGGGTTGATTTTTAACCGTGGTCAGAGGATGGATTTTGACGTCTGGGCGCAAAAGGGCAATCGCGGTTGGTCCTATGATGATGTGTTGCCCTATTTTCGGCGGTATGAATCGCATGATCACAGCGCTGACGCCAGCTATCGTGGGCAAACCGGCGAGATGCGGATCACCGATCTTGCCTGGCGCGACCCGCTGTGTGAGGCCTTTATCAAAGGCGCCGAATCGATTGGCATTCCGCGTAACCCGGACTATAACGGTGCCATTCAGGAAGGCACGTCCTATGTGCAGCGCACCTCGACTGGCAAGTTACGCATGAGCGCGGCGCGCGCGTTCCTGAATCCGGCCAAAAAGCGCGGCAATCTTCATATCATTACCAACGCCCATGCCACCCGTATCTTGCTCGATGGTAAGCGGGCGGTTGGCGTTGCCTATCATCGCGGCGGCGCATCAGGCAAGCCGCAAGAGGTCCATGCCCGGCGCGAAGTGATTGTGTCAGGCGGCACGATCAATTCACCACAGCTGTTGCAATTGTCGGGTATTGGCCCGGCCAAGCTGCTTGGCGATCTTGGCATTGAGGTCCGGCATGACCTTGCCGGGGTTGGGGAAAACCTGCGTGACCATTATGGCACCCGCCTGACGGCGCGCGCCAAAAATGTGCGTACCATCAATGAATTGGCGCGTGGGCCGCGGCTTGTTGGAGAAATCGCCAAATATTTTCTTGGCCGGCGCTCAATCCTCGAGCTTGGGCCGACCTTGGTGTATTGTTTCTGGCATTCGGATGAGACCGTCCGCAATTCGGATTTGCAGATCAGCTTTACCCCAGCCAGTTATAAAGAAGGCATGCAAGCCTGGCTTGATGATGAACCTGGCTTTACCTTGGCATCATGGCAACAACGGCCAGAAAGCCTTGGCTATGTGCGGGCGCGGTCAGCTGACCCGTTTGCCAAGCCGGTGATACAGCCAAATTATTTAGCGCATGAAGAAGATCAGCGGGTGCTTTTGGCAGGTATCAAGCTTAGCCGCAAGCTGATGCATACAGCAGCGCTTGCGCCCTTTTTCGCCTATGAAGCCTATCCCGGCCAGACTGTTCAATCTGATGATGAGCTGCTTGATGTGGCGCGTCAGCGAAGCACCACCGTTTATCATTTGATGGGCACATGCCGGATGGGGCCGGCCACTGACCCAACCGCTGTTGTTGATGACCAGCTAAGGGTGCATGGCATCGAGAACTTGCGGGTGATCGATGCGTCGATCATGCCAACCATGCTATCGGCCAATCTCAATGCTGGCGTCTTGATGATTGCCGAAAAGGGATCCGATATGGTGCTTGGCTACCCGCCGCTGGCGGCAGCAAGTTAGGGTTTACACCGGCTTTTTCGCCCCGCCGTCACGCAAGCGGGTCAGGATGGCCGAAAAGTCGCGGTTTGCCCCATCATCGCTGGCGGCAAAGTCTTGATAGATTTCAAAGGCCAGTTTGCCAATGCGGCAATCGGTGCCGGTCAGACTGGCCGCGTCCTGTGCCAACCCCAAATCCTTTTGCATCATCGCCGCTGAAAAGCCGGGCTTATAATCATTGTCGGCCGGACTTTGTGGGCCAATTCCGGGGGCAGGACAATAGGTGTTCATCGACCAGCTGCTGCCAGATGATGTGCTAACAACATCGAACAGGCTTTGTCGATCAAGGCCTAAATGGTCTGCCAGCGCAAACGCCTCACAGGTCGCAATCATCGTTGCCCCCAAAATCATGTTGTTGCAAATTTTGGCGGCCTGACCCGCACCGGCGTCACCGCAATGAATGACCCGCTGGCCCATGATATCGAGCAAAGGTGCCGCGATAGCCAGGCTTTGAGCGCTGCCGCCAACCATAAATGTCAGCGTTCGGGCAGCCGCCCCACCAACCCCGCCTGATACCGGCGCATCAAGACCATAAAGGCCCGCCGAGGCGATCATCGCCGCCACATCTTTGGCGGCGGCAATATCAACGGTCGAGCAATCAATAAGACAGGCGCCGTCCTGCATAACCGGGATAATTTCGGCGGCGACAGCGCGCAAAGCCGGCCCATGCGGCAGCATGGTGATCACGACATCTTGGCCACGCGCGGCGGCGGTCACTGTGCTGGAAACCGTCAGCACATCCTGCAGTGAAGACCGGCTTTTGGCGTCAAGATCAAAGCCGGTTACCGCATGGCCGGCCGCCACCAGGTTGCGCGCCATCGGCGCCCCCATATTGCCAAGTCCGATAAAGCCGATGTTCATGTGTCTTTCCCCCTCTGTACCTTGTTTTTGCGTGCCGCATAATAGTTGCCGGCACGCCAGTGTCATATTCGGTTGCAGCGTTAAGACTAGATGCGGTAAGACTATGGCCTCAAGAAATTTATATCGTTTGGCAAAGGAAACATCATGCGTAGTTTACAGCGCCCCGGCCGTTCACCGGTTCTTGCCCCTGAAGGTATGGCCAGCACTTCCAACCCGTTGTCAACCCAAGCCGCGGTGACGGTTTTGCAAAATGGCGGCAACGCCATGGATGCGGCGATTGCGGCATGCGCGGTTCAAGGTGTTGTCGAACCCGAATCAACCGGTATTGGCGGGGATTGTTTTTGCCTATATTCGCAGGGGGGAAGCGACAAGGTCATTGCGATGAACGGGTCCGGACGGGCGCCAATGGGGCTGACCGCTGACTGGCTTTTGGAACAGGGTATCAGTGAAATCCCGCAACAGTCGCCCCATGCGGTAACGGTGCCGACAGCGATTGATGCGTGGGTTCAATTGAACCGCGACTATGGATCAAAGCCGCTTGGTGATTTGCTGCAACCGGCGATTGGCTATGCGCGTAACGGGTTTCCGATTGGTCAGCGGGTTGCCGCCGATTTTGCAGCAAGCCATGATTTGCTGACGGGTGATCCTGATATCAGCGCGTTGTATCTAAAGGATGGCGAGGACTATAAATTTGGTGATCGCTTTACCAACCCGAACCTTGCCAAAACAATGGAAGCGATTGCCGAACACGGGCGTGATGGCTTTTACAAGGGCTGGGTTGCGGCCGATATTTTGGGCAAATTGCAGTCGCTTGGCGGGCATCATGTGCAGGCTGATCTTGACGCGGCTGTCGCCAATTATGTCACCCCGATCAAGACCAATTTCCGTGGCTATGATATTTGGGAATGCCCCCCGAATGGCCAGGGTGTGATCGCGCTGATGTTGCTGAATATCATGTCGGGCATCGATACATTTGGTGACCATCCGATCAGTGTTGCGCGGATGCACCACGAAATTGAGGCTGGCCGCCTTGCCTATCGTGATCGCAATCTCTATCTGGCTGACCCGACATTCAGCGATGTACCGGTCGAGGCGATGTTGAGCGCTGACCATGCGGCGGCGATTCGTGCCCAGATCAACCCTGATCGGGCGCTTGATGATTTGCCGGAAACAACGCTGCCACCACATAAAAGCACGGTCTATATTTCGGTGGTCGACAAGGACCGGAATGCCTGCAGCTTTATCAATACTGTATTCCATAATTTTGGTGCCGGTATTCTGGCGCCGAAATCAGGTGTGATTCTGCAAAATCGTGGTCAAGGTTTTGTGGTCAAGCCGGGGCATCCAAACTGTATAGAACCTGGCAAGCGGCCGTTGCACACGATCATTCCGGGCATGGCGACCAAAGATGGTAAAACCGTCATGTCATTCGGGGTTATGGGCGGTGAATATCAGGCCTTTGGCCATATGCAGTTCCTGACCAGGTTGTTTGATTACGGCATGGATGTCCAAGAGGCGCAGGATATGCCACGGTTTTTCCCGGACCCGTTCAGCGACGTTGTCGAGGTAGAAGAACCAATCACCGACGAGATGCGTGATGCGTTGCGGGCGCTTGGGCATAATATTCAGCCCGCGCACAAGCCGATCGGGGGGTCGCAAGCGATCTTTATCGACTGGGACACGAATTTGCTGATTGCCGGATCCGATCCGCGCAAGGACGGCTGTGCGATGGGCTATTAACGGTTACGCCGTCTTTTCAATATCCAGCACGATATGGACATAATCCATCGCGTGCCCGGCCGGATCGGCGGCAACCTCATCGCGGTAGGCATTATAAAAAAGATCAATGATCCGGTCAGCTTCAGCCGCCGGTCTTTGATCTAGCGCTGTGCGAAACACCGTTTCCGACCATGACCGCATGGTCGGGATCAGAGTGTCAGCATAGTCTTGGTTTGACATCGCACCATCAGCCGCTAAAAACGCCGCCTCATAGGGACATTTTGTCAGTTTGCTGTGGCAGGATTTCAATGTCAGCCCGGCCTTGCGAACCGCGCTGTCCGGATCGTTGAAGGGCGCGCAAAACTCTTCAACCGAGCGGTAATATTGGGCAAAGGTCGCGCGTTCATATTCGGTGGCGGTAATGGTACCGTGCTGATAGAGCGCAAGCCAAAATTTATGAAAATGATCAAACATATGCTTGCCGCCTGTGTGACCAAGATAGCGTCCGGCTTCATCAATGCCGAAATTGAGGCAGATAAACCGGCCGCCGGGGATCAGTTCGGCGGCGCGCGCCAATAAAATCTTCTCCCAATCCTGTGCGGCTTGCGCGGCAAACGCCGCTTTGCTGGCGGCATCGCCACAGGCGGCATGCACATGGTTCGGAATTTCCAGCGGTTTGACAGATACATAATGCATTGCTGTCGCACTGAATCCAAGGTTGAGTGTATTGTCGGCCATCAACTGCTGGTGAAAGCCGGTCCCGCAGCCATGCACAAACACATCGCTATATCGGCTTTGGTAGGCATGGGCCGGATCGCCTTGCATGCCCTGCATCATCCGAAACAATGTCGAAAAGTCATTGCTTGCCAAATCGGTATAGAGCATTTCGATTTGGCGGTGGTCACCGGCATCGCGCCGTTGGCCGATTACCCGGTCCCACATTTCACGACTGGTGCCGCCATCGGCGGCACCGAAATCGGCAATGCGTAGCTGTGGTGTGTCCGGTCCGTCAGCCAAGGCCGCCAATACCATTGTAGCGGCATCATTGATCACATCGCGCGCGCCGGCGGTCCGCTCTGAATAATAGCCGGCACCGCGCATCGCCAAAACCGCTTGTGTGTTGATACCATCGGTCATGGCGTGCTTTCCTCTCCTAGCTGGTCATGTTTGGACCATCAGAATTGCAATGAAATATCCTGATGCTGTGCAATACATGGCGTGATGATGTCCACCTGCTCGGCGGTCAACCGGTCCTGCTCGCGAAGTCCTAAATTACTGCGGGTGAAGGTTTCAAACGCCGCGAGCTTGGCGCGTGGGCCTGCTTTGGCGGCCGCCCGCCACGCCAATTCAGTGTTGATCACGGCCAGTGTTTCATCGATCATTGTCAACGCCTTGGCTTGATCAGGTGTTTTACTGTCGAGGGCGCGCCGCGCGTTGGACAGGGCCTTGGCCGCATCCTGTGCATCGGGGATTTTGTTCAGGGCGCTGTAGTTTGTCTTGATCTTGGCAAGGCTGTCGGCCACTGGCGCATTGTTAATTGTGCTGCGAATTTGTCTTAGTTCATCGCCAATCACCGCAAGTTCTGACTCGGCATCAATGGCGTGGACCAGCATGCGGATGTCGGCATAGGCTTGGTCAGACTGCCGACGGAACTGCATCCGTGCCCGGTTTAGCTGTGCGGTCAGCTTCTTGAAATCCTTGTTGATATTGTTCCAGTCTGCCGGAATCTGGCCGCGTTTTTCAGCAATTTCAGCTTCAAGTGCGGCCATGCGGGCTTTCATGTCGGTTTTTTTGCGTTCATTATCGGTACCGCGGATGGCGCGGCCAAGGGCTTTTAATTCGGCTTCATCCTGCCGGATGATTCGTTCAATTGCCCGCACCTCGCTATGGATCGGCGCATAGGCACCGGCGGCGTCGGCAATCGCTAATTTAGCTGACTTGATCTCGGCAACGCGGTCGAAAATTTGGCCGGCATTGTTGATATTGCGCGCCATTGCCTTTTGTTTGCTGTCAGGCAATGTTGACAGGTCGGCTGATTTCAGCTGATCAAGCTGGCCCATATAGGCGGCCTTTTGCGTATCGTAAAAGTCGAAAAGATAGTCCTCAAGGCACAGCTGCAACCGCGGGTTTTTCGGCGGCGGTGCGGTTTCACTCGACAGGAACGTGCTTGTCGGCAAGTAGTTTACCAAGCTGGGGTTAAAGCCGACAATAGTCAGGCCAAGAAGTTGCAGGCCGATGAACGGGACGACGCCCTTATACATATCCAAGGTCTTGACCGCTTTGCTGGCCACGCCGCGCAGATAAAACAGGGCAAAGCCGAATGGCGGTGTCAGGAATGATGTCTGGATGTTCAAGCCAATCATCACCCCAAGCCAGACCGCGGTCACGTTGGCTGATGGATCAGCCAACAGGATCGGTGCGACAATGGGCACCACGACAACGGCAATTTCGATAAAATCAAGGAAGAACCCAAGCAGGAAAATCACCAGCATCACAACAATGAATTGCGCCCAGAAGCCGCCTGGCAAGCTTGACAGGAAATGCTTTACCACCTCTTCCCCGCCAAAGCCGCGGAACGCTGCCGTCAGCATCGCGGCGCCAAGCAGAATGATAAAGACCAGTGACGTCGTTTTGGCGGTTTCGGCCATCACGTCACGAAGCGTGTCTTCGGTGACATAGGCGCGCCACCCACTCCACGCAATGCCGGCAAGAAGTCCAATGACCGCAACGGTCACAAAGCCAAGGCCGATCCAGTCAGATGTTGCGGTGATGGTTTTGATGCTGAGGTTGAAATTGGACGAGATCAGCCAAATCAGCAACAGCGACACAATTGTCAGAATTGCCGGATAAAAGGCCGATTTGGTGCCTTCCCGCAACTTATAGCCAGCCATGATCATTGCCCCGATGGCGCCGATTGCCCCAGCCTGATTCACCGTGGCAATACCGGCGATGATCGAGCCAAGAACAAGAAAGATCAACAGCAACGGCGGTACCAGCGCCAAGGCCACCTTGAACAGGAACGAGCGTTCAAGAAGCTTGCCATCATAGGGCACAGCCGGCGCCAGTTGCGGCCGGATCAGGGCGGCGATAAGGATATAGGCCATATAAAGCCCCACCAGAATAATGCCCGGCAGAAACGCGCCAAGGAACATATCACCAGCGCTTGTTGAAATGATGTTGAATTCGGATGGCATGCTGAATTGGCCGGTTGCCTGTTTATACAGGTCCTTGCGCATGGTGGCGGCCTGATCGGCTGCACTGGCCAGCTGGTCGGCCAAAATGATTAGCACAATAGAGGGGGGGATAATCTGCCCCAAGGTACCCGACGCACAGATGGCGCCGGTGGCCAGCGGCTTTGAATAATTGTTACGCAACATGGCAGGCAATGAAATCAGTCCCATTGCCACAACGGTCGCACCGACAATGCCGGTCGTCGCTGCCAAAAGCCCGCCAACAAATACCACCGAAATACCCAATCCCCCTGGAATTGGTCCGAACAGCTGCGCCATTGTGACCAACAAATCCTCGGCAATTTTGGACCGTTGCAGCATAATGCCCATAAAAATGAATAACGGAATGGCAATCAGCGTGTCCCGTTCAACTTCCCAATAGATGCCGCGGAAATTGGTTACACCCGCGGTCAGCCATTCGATTGGACCATCTTGAATAAAATAGGCGCTGCTATCGCCTTCAAGCAAAGCCCCGGTAAGGCCGGCTAGAACAATAGTGACAATCGCCGAACCGGGGAGTGCAAAGGCCACCGGATAGCCGGAGCCAAGCGCATACATCATCAATATAAATAACAGAGCGAGGAAAACGAGTTCCATTATTAGGCAACCTCTTCGCTGGCATCTTCTTCGACGACTTTGTCCTCGATATCGGCTAGCGACTGGAAAAGATACGATGTAAATTGAAAAATCATACTTAGCGCGAAAACCACGAGAAACGCAGCCATCAGATATTTGACATACATGCCAAAGCCACTCATCGAGGTTTCAAAATTCATCATAGGGCTATTGATTAGGCTGGATTTGCCCCACATACCCCGTACCAGAATAAGCCAGCATAGCGGGATTCCAAAAAACACGGTGCCAATCACATTGAGGATCGATTTGGTGCGTCTTGTCAGGCCGGCATAAAGCACGTCAACTCGGACATGACCGTCTTCTTTCAGCGTGTAGGCAGATGCAAACAGGAAAAGCGCCGCATACCAAAAGCGCACAAGGTCGCCCATAAAGGTCTGCTCATAGCCATAGATAAAACGCGCTACAACGATTAGAAATTCGGCAATCACCACCAGCAACGTCAACCAGACAAGTGATACCGACTTTTCTTTTAGCGCAATCAAACCGGCGATCAGGATCAACGGGATATGGATGTAAAGACCGCGGTCACTTGGTAGCGCAATGGCGGCCCCACCGGCCTCGCCGAACAAAGTTTTGTGAAAATCTTCAACTCGTAGGAAGGACAGGATCGCGTCAACCAGCCCGACCATCAATACCGCCCAAAAAGCCAGCCTGACGATATAGGCTGATGTCCGGTCCATAAAGGCAGCGTCTAGGCGTAAGTTGGCTGTTGATATTGTGTGGTAAATGGCAAAGCCGACTAAGATAGCGGCACCGGCTGTTTGCAAAAACCCTAAAGCCATCAGGCTGCCGCTATAGCCATCTTTTGGGGTGGCAACGCCGAACATGTCGGCCAACCCAATGGTTTGGATCACACCCGGTGCCCCGATACCAAAAATCAAAAAATTATTGATGACAAACAAAAGTGCTAGCAAGGCACTGGCAAACCCGGTGATGCGAAGCACGGAAAACAGGAAATTATGAGATGACGATACCATAGCCGGTCCGCACAATGATCAATGGAAAAAGGCCTGCCGTTACCGCGGCAGGCCTTGTATGGTTATTAGCGCAGTGCCGCGTTCCGCTTTTGCGTGTAGGCCACGTCGTTCAACTGAACATAGTCACCAACTGTCTTACGGGCGGCCATGCATGAGTCGTGGATTTTCTTTGCTAGTGGAGAGTGCGCCTCCACCTCGGCGTAAACCTCATCCGAACCGCGTTTAAATGCAGCATAAACGTCGTCATTGAATTCACGAACGACTACGCCCTGTTCTTTGACAAGACGCTCAAGCGCCGCGCCATTCTTGGCATTATATTCAGCCATGATGTTGTCGTTTTCGGCCTGAGCTACGGCCTGGATCAAGGCCTGGTCAGACTTACTCAACGATCCCCAGAATGACGCATTAAAGCCAAGCGCCAACTGTGATGCTGGCTCATGCATGCCTGGATAATAATAATATTTAGCAGCCTCATAGAACTTCATCGCTTCATCGTTCCATGGGCCAACCCATTCAGTAGCTTCAATAGCGCCAGACACCAGGTTTTCATAAATCTGACCGCCAGGAAGCGATACTGGAGACGCACCAAGCTTAGCCATGACGTCACCGCCAAGTCCAGGGATACGCATCTTCAACCCTTTTAGGTCATCAGCTGAGTTGATTTCCTTGTTGAACCAGCCGCCCCATTGAACGCCGGTGTTGCCGCAAGCTAAGCATTTCAGGCCGAATTCGCCAGCCAGCTGATCCCATAGCTGTTGGCCGCCCATCCAGTGGATCCATGCGGTCATTTCGACATAGCTAAGGCCAAATGGTACCGCGGTGTAATAGGCCCAGCCAGGATGTTTGCCTTTCCAATAGTAATCGGCAGCATGATAGGCCTGAGCGTTGCCAGAGGCTACTTCATCGAACGAATCAAACGCGCCGACACGTTCGCCTGCGGCATAATAAGTTACTTGAATGCGGCCGTCACTGACATCGCTAAGACGCTGGGCGGTACGCTGCGCGCCGGTGCCAAGGCCCGGAAAGTCGCGCGGCCATGTTGACACCATCGCAATTTCGATCCGGTCAGCGGCAATGGCTGGTGCTGCCAATGTTGACGCGGCAACGGTACCGGCGCCTACCAGACCTGCCTTGGTAATAAAATCTCTGCGTTTCATAAATCTGTTCCCTCCAACTGGAATAACCATTAAGTAGCCGTTGCTTGAAGCAATCTTTTACGATGACCCTAGCAGAAATTCCCGAAATGGCAACAAAATCCGTCAGGCGTCCGATCTAAATCACACCCAATTAGGCGCGGCTTTGACGCGGATTTTTTCAATCATTGGGCCAGATAGTTGGTATGCTAGTACCGACCCGCAATCGGCCTTGGCGGCGGGTTATCAAAGCTCGCGCAACGCATTGAATTGGTTGATATAGCCGGACGGGTCAATTTTGACGCCGATCACGGTGGTTTCAGCGACCTTCATCGCTGCCTGCAACGCGTCGGTCAGACCATTTTCAGTATCGACAGTGACGCCATTGGCGCCAAATCCGCGCGCTAAATGTTCCCAGTCAAGACCGCCAAGATGCACGCCATAAGGGTCGATTCCCTTAATGCTTTGCTTGGTACGAATCAGGCCGATTTCACCATCGTCAAACACCAGAATGATGATCGGCAGTTTTTCGCGCACCGCGGTTTGCAGTTCTGCCACCGCCATCAAAAAGCCGCCATCGCCGGTAAAGGCAACAACCGGTCGGGTCGGATGGGCGATACGCGCCGCCAATGCACCCGGAATCGCATATCCCATCGAGCCAAGACCATTGGATGTCAAAAATTCGCGGGGGCCGTAACTTTGCCATTTCTGTACGACGAGCAGACGACTGGCGCCGGCATCACAGGTGGCAATGGTGTCGCGTGTCAGAATGGCCCGGGCCAACTCAACCGCGCGTTGCGGTGACAGGCCCTTGGCTGGCGTGTCGAGGGCGGCATGTACTTGCGCCCGAAATGTCGCGGCGGCGGCAAGGCCCCAGCCTGTGCCAGCCGGCAATAAGCCGGTCAAAGCCGTCATTACATGGGCAAGGTTGCCAACCACTTCTTCTGCACTGGCCACCAGCCCATCAAGTGATGGTGTAGAGGCAAGCGACAAGACCTTGGTCGGATAGGGCCAGCCTTTGGGCTGCAACTCTACCGCATCCAGTCCGATGGTGATGATCAGGTCGGCCTTGGCCACAACGTCACGTTCGATGAGTCCGCCAATGATGCAGCCGGCGCGTAGCGGATGATCCTCGGCGATTGCCCCTTTGCATTTTGATGTGGTCAGCACCGGCGCACCAAGATGTTCAGCCAGTTCCAGCATGGCGGTGCAGGCATTGTCCCAAAACACGCCAAGTCCGACCAGCAGCACGGGCCGCGCGGCTGCCTTGATCATCGTTACGGCTGACTCAAGTGCCCGCGGGTCGGGCGCTGGATGATAGTAATTTGGCATCAGCTCAGGCAAAGTGGCGGGCGTTCCCGCGGCTTTTTTGGTCTCGCTTTGTGGCAGGTCAAAATGCACCGGGCCAGGGGCGGGGGCGGTCGCTATACGGATAGCCCGCCGCAATTGCTGTTTGACCGTGGCCGCGTCAATCGCTGTCGACCATTTGACAATCGGCTGCATAATTGCCTGTTGGTCAAGCCGCTGACGCAGGCCGATCTGCTGTTCGGGGTTGGAATAACGGTCGGTAATCGCAATCAGCGGCGCCCGATCCAAAAATGCATGGGCAATACCATTGACCATGTTGGTTGCGCCAGGTCCGCGGGTTGATAAACACACGCCTGGTCGGCCGGTGATCTCGCCCCATGTCGCGGCCAGCATTGCCCCGGCAACTTCCTGCTTCATCAAAATAAACCGCATGCCAAGCGCCTTGGCAGCATCCATCAATTCGACTGATTCGCCACCCGGATGGCCAACAATAAACGGCGTTCCCATATCGCGAAAGGCGGTGGCCATATCTTCGACGGTGGTGGTCATGATACGTAATTCCTGCTTTTATGTGTCTGTTACTGCCAGCGGAGTGAAGCAAATCACCACAGATCTGTCATGCGGAAATTCGCGGCAGAGGACGGTTTGTTGCAACCCGCCGCGCTAGGGTGTTGAAAGCCATCTTCAGGCTAGTCCATCACAGATAACAGCAACCATCAGTTCCAGAACGCCAACCGTCTGAAACAGTTACTTGGATAACGGTCCACGGACCTGTTTTTTGGAAAATTGGAGCGGGTGATGGGATTCGAACCCACGACCCCAACCTTGGCAAGGTTGTGCTCTACCACTGAGCTACACCCGCGTTACGGCGATAACGCGAACCGCTGGCTGGTGTATAATCCAAGCCGTGGCGCCGCGCAAGAGGCAAAGTGCAGCCCTGCCCCGACATTTACCCAACTTTTCCCCGGCCATTTAATGCTGCGCTGCGGCCAGCTTGCTACCACCTGCCACAGCGTCTTGCAGCCGGTCAGCAATATAGGATTGCTCGGCAGCTTGCAGATAGGGGTGCATCGGCAGTGCCAAAACTCGGGCACATAAATCCATCGTTACGCCAAGGCCGCACCGGCTAACCGGATAGCTTTGATACGGTAATTGCCGATGCATCGGAATCGGATAATAAATCGCTGTCGGCACATGGTGCTGTGCCAATGTTTTGCACAGCGCATTGCGGTCAGTGCCGCCCGGCAGTTTGATCACATATTGTGCCCAGCTTGACGTTGCGCCAGCGGCCAGCCGTGGACAGGTGACATGATCATCCAGCAACGCGGCATAGCGGTCGGCGACGGTCTGCCGGGCTGCCAGCTCGTCGGCAAAAATATCAAGCTTGGCATCAAGCACCACCGCTTGCAGGCTATCCAGCCGCCCGGTCATGCCAATCCGCACATTTTCATATTTATCTTGGCCCATACCATGTATCCGGCAGGACCGTATAATGGCAGCGAGGCGATCATCATCGGTGAACACCGCGCCGCCATCGCCATAAGCGCCAAGCGGTTTGGCCGGAAAAAAGCTGGTGCAGGTGATGTCGGCAAGCTGGCCAACAGGCCGCCCGTCAAGACGTGCGCCGAAACTTTGCGCCGCATCATCGATCAGCCATAATCCATGCGTGTCAGCGAACGCCCGAATAGCGTTGTAATTGGCCGGCTGACCAAAAAGACCAACACCGATGATACCAACAATTTTTATTCCGGCGGCGTGGCCTGCGGCCAGCGCATCATCCAGCTTTGTCGGGTCAAGGTTGAAGCTGTCCTCCTCGACCTCGGCAAAAATCGGTATTGCCCCCATCGTTGGCATCACCTCGGCGCTGGCAGCAAAGGTGAAGGACGGCACAATGACCCCCTCGCCCGGGTTGATTTCCAGACCCATCAACGCCAACACCAGCGCATCAGTGCCGGAAGAACAGGAAATAACATGCTGGCTGCCGGCCCATTCGGCAAGCCGTGTTTCCAATGCGCCAATCTCTGGCCCCATGATATAGGCCCCATGGTCAAGCACCTGACGCCATCCGGCCTCGACTTTTTCGCGGATCCGCGATTGTTGGGATTTCAGATCAATAAAGGCGATATCCATCATGGCGGCGGTCTCGTTTCAGGTGGTTGTGGTAGCTGCGGCGGCGTTAACATCGACAAGCTGGGCCTGCATCGCCTCAAGTACTTTTTGCACACCAAGCGCCTCACCAATATGGGTTGGGGCTGGCATGCCGCTTTCACAGCAATGGATAAAGGCGCGCATTTCGTCTTTCAGCGGTTCGGCTTCATCCACCGGCAGATTGATCGGGCTGCCCCGGTCGATGATAAAATGTTCACCATTGAGGCGCATCTGGTCCGGGAACAGCGTCAGCTTTTCGGGCCATGGCTTGGTGTCATCAAACACCAATGCGCCTGCGGTGCCGGTCACGGTCAGTCGATGTTCTTTATAGGGGCACAGCCAGCTTGTTTGCAGGCCAGCGGACAAGCCACCGGCAAACCCAAGCGAACAAGACAGAAAATCAACGATACCCGGTGTCATATGGCTGGCGCCGGCACAGGCAATCACCGTCGGCTGACTGCCGGCAATCGCCAATATTAAAGACAAATCATGCGGACATAGATCATAAAGGACAGATTCGGTATTGCGGATGCGGCCCATCGCCAGCCGGTTGGCCTGAATATGGCGCACCCGGCCTACCGCGCCAGCCGCCAGCTGGCGTTGTAACTCGATGAAAGCAGCATGATAGCGGATCAAATGCCCGACCATTACCTGCCGACCGGCGGTGGTGGCGGCGACGGCAATCGCCTCGGCGCCGGCCAGTGATAATGATAGAGGCTTTTCAATATAAACATGTTTGCCGGCAGCAAGCGCGGCAATCGCCAAATCATCATGACTTGGGGCGGCGGTGGCAATCACCACCCCGTCAATCTCTTGAGACGTGATTAACGTGTCAACATCAAGGGCGGTTGCCCCAAACTGGCTGGCAAATTCGGCCGCTTGTCCATGGTTACGGTCGGCAACACAGGCTAAAACGCCAAGTTGCGCCAGATTGCGCGCCAGATTGCGGCCCCACATGCCGCAGCCGATTAGCCCGATCTTGATCATGATGACGTTGGTCTTTAATCCCCGATCAAATGGCTGTTTTGACACGATATGACAGCCCTGTTCCACCGGTATTAGAGGGTGCAGCGAATCGCGTCAATTGTTGCATTTCGTTACATTCTCGACTGTGGTGCCATGGGGATGGCATGGGGATGGCATGGTGGGTGTTCGCTGGTGTTTGGCTATGGCTCGGCGGGACTTGCGGCGGCGGCGGCATGCCGTTACAAAAAGACGCCGATTGGCGCCTGTCGCCGCTACCAAAGGATATAGCCGCAACGGTCATTTCAAAGCGAGGTCATTGCCTAACATGGATGCATCGTCACAATTCAAGGATAGTTTGCCAACGCCGCCAGAAACGGTCATGGATTGCCTTGGCCAGCTTGGCATTGATTATAAAACGCATCACCACCCGCCATTGCGCACGGTTGAAGATTCTAAAGCCTATCGCGGCGATATGCCGGGCCTGCATATCAAGAACCTCTATTTGCGGGATCGCAAAAAGCGCAATTTTTTAGTGGTGGCCCAAGAGGACCGGATCGTTGATTTGAAAGCGGTGCAAGCGATGATTGGCTGTGATCGTCTGTCGTTCGGCAGCGCCGAGCGGCTGATGGAAATGCTTGGTGTGCGCCCCGGCGCGGTCAGCCCATTGGCGTTGATCAATGATCCCACGCACCGGGTCAGCGTACTGCTTGACAATCTGTTGCAGGATAGCGCCCGCATTTATGCCCATCCGCTGGTGAATGATATCACCCTTGGCATGACCGGCGCCGGCCTTGTGCGGTTTTTAGACCATACCGGTCATGTGCCGCAATGGCTTGACTTGTGATGCGCTGGTCGGGCGTGATGCCTCTTGCTTTGGGCGCGGTGATATCCCACATTGTAAGCAGGATTAAATACCCCAGACCGGGATGATACCGGCACGTCATCGCGTCAGTATGCGCCACCCGGTTTGACATGCGGTCAGGGCCTATCACGATAAAGGTTGACGAAAAAATGGAACAACTCATTTCCGGCGGCGCTGACACCGCGCCTGTGGATGTCGATATGAATAATTTTATGGCCGAAGTCATTGACGGTTCGGCCAAACAGCCGGTGATCGTGCAGTTCTGGGCGCCATGGTGCGGGCCGTGTAAACAATTGGGACCGGTGCTGGAAAAGGTGGTGGCGGCGGCCAAGGGCAAGGTTCGCATGGTGCGGGTCAATATCGATCAGAACCAGCAAATTGCCGCCCAGTTGCGGGTGCAGTCAGTGCCGACGGTCTATGCGTTTTTCAATGGCCAGCCGGTTGATGCGTTTGCCGGTGCCCAGCCTGAATCGGCGGTGACACAATTTGTGCAGAAGCTGGCAGCCCTGTCTGGCGAAGGCCCCGATATCGCAACAATGGTCGAAGCGGCGACGGCGCTTGTCGCGGCACAGGATTTTGCGGCGGCGATGGCCAAATATCACGAAATCCTGGCCGCTGATCCGGAATCACCTGAAGGGCTTGGTGGTATGATCCGCTGTTTTGTTGGTATGCGCGATATCGCGGCGGCCCGCGATATTGTCGACCAGCTTGATGATGGGTTTCGCGACAAACCGGCAATCATCGCGGCGATTGCGGCGGTGGAACTGGCCGAAAAGGCTGCCGGTGCGGCCGACGGTATCGATGCCGCCCGGACGGCGGTGGACGCTAATCCACAGGATTTGCAAGCCCGTCAGGATCTGGCGATGGCCTTGTTTGCGATTGGTGAGGAAGCGGATGCGATGGCACAGCTTCTCGAATCAATCCGCATTGACCGTGACTGGAACGATACCGCTGCGCGCACCCAGCTGTTGGAGTTTTTCAAAACCTTGGGGCCGGCAAACCAGCATGTGATGCGTGCGCGCCGGCAATTGTCGACTATGTTGTTTTCGTAAAGCGATATATCCTGTTGACCTGTAGCAGGTCGGCATGATCACGGATCTTAAAGGGGGAACGTCTTTCGCACCAGGTTCATATCAAGGAGTACAAGTATGACAGCACGTCAGTTTGACCCTGAATTTCAGCATTTGCCATCAGACATTCCGATTTTTCCATTGCCAAATGCGTTGTTGTTGCCAGGTGGGCAACTGCCGCTGAATATCTTTGAGCCGCGCTATTTGGCAATGGTTAATTATGCACTTGCCACACCAACAAGGTTGATTGGCATGGTGCAACCGGTTGACCCGACAAGCCCGCCCCATGACAACAAGAATCCGGTACCCGACCTGTTTCAGATCGGCTGTGCCGGCCGTATTGCAGCCTTTCAGGAAAGCGAGGATGGGCGGTATATGATTGCCTTGTCGGGCGTGAACCGGTTTCGGCTTGCCGGTGATGCGATGCACAAGGATGGATTTCGCCTAGCCACAGTTGACTGGCAGGAATTTGACCATGATTTACGGATCGACATCAGCCATTTTGACCGACGCCCGCTGATCACCGTGATGAAGCGTTATTTTGACATGAAAGGGTTTGAGACAGACTGGACGCAGATTGAAAAGTCGGATAACCAAGCGCTGTTGGCGACCTTGTCGATGGTGTGTCCGTTTGCGGTTGCTGAAAAACAGGCGCTACTTGAGGCGGATACCATGTCGCACCGCGCCGATTTGCTGATCGCCATGATGGAGATGGCGTTGCATGAGGAGACAGGTGAGCGTGACGCAAGACACTGATAAAGACATCCAAACCCCGGTTGACCCGGCGCTTCTTGAAGTGTTGGTTTGCCCGGTGACCAGGGGCCCGTTGATCTATGATCAAGCCCGGCAGGAATTGATCAGCCATCAGGCCCGCAAGGCCTATCCGATCCGCGCTGGTGTGCCAATTATGCTGGTCGATGAAGCGCGCAACCTCGATTAACAAGACCAAGGCCAGCAACAGCAAAATGACCCAAGCACCGCCCCAAGAAACACCGATATGGCCGTCCGAAATCCGGCTGGCCAAGACTCGAGACTGTCTTGACATTACCTTCGACAATGACGTGGCGGTCAGTCTGTCCGCTGAATTGCTGCGTGTCGAATCGCCTTCAGCCGAGGTACAGGGCCATGGCGCCGGACAAAAGATAACGCCGACGGGCAAACGTCTTGTCAAGATTACCGGCATCGAACCGGTTGGCAATTATGCGGTCCGGCTTGCCTTTGATGATGGGCATGATACCGGCATTTTCAGCTGGGCCCTTCTTTATGATTACGGCCAGCGGCAGGATCAGTTGATGGCAGATTATCTGGGACGATTGCTTGCCGCTGGCACCAGCCGCGACCCGCGTTAACGTGCCGGCTCGTTCGGAAGGCGCCCTTCCAGCAAGCTGGCGCGCGATAGATGGCCACCGCGGGCGGCCTGTTCCAATAGTGGTTTTAGCGGGCTCGCATTGACCAATGCCATGCCGGCTCCGGCTAATTTTGCCAGCCTTGGCGGCCCCGACATCAGCCGGTTTAACCCGCTTGTAACCGCACTCATCGCTCGAATTTCGGCCTGTCTTCCGGCAACAAAGTCGCGCCGAACAGACAGATGACCGGCTGTTAAGCCCCGCGCCGCTGCCGCGGCAATCGCATCAGCCAAAACCGCCGCATCGCCAAGCGCAAGATTATAGCCTTGTCCGGCAAGCGGATGAATCACATGACCTGCATCGCCTGCCAGAACCAGCTGGTCGCCGGTCAATTTTGGCATGATCGCCGGGATCAGCGGCCATAGCCGGCGCGGATTGGGCGCCTGTATCCCGCCAAGCGATGGCCCGAAAGCGGCATAGACCGCGGCGGCAAAATCGGCGTCGTCAAGCGCGTGAAGGCGGTCTGCCTCGGCGCTGTCCACACTCCAGACAAGGGACATGCGATGTGGTCCAAACGGCATCAAGGCCAGCGGGCCTGACGGCAAAAACCGCTGAAAAGCGGTATGGTCATGGTCGCGTTCAACAGACAGGTTCGTCACAATAGCGGTTTGCCAGTGTGATTCTGGATAGCAAGGCAGGCCGGCAAGCTGGCGAAGCGGGCTTTTGGCCCCGTCGCAGGCGACCACAAGATGGCTGATGACAGCAGGCTTGCCGGCCAGTTCCACCCGCGCCGCTGTGCCGCCGTCACCCGGAACAAAGCCGGTCACCTTGGCCCCCGTTAGATAGTGAATCGGCCGGCTTTCAAGCGTGTGCCGCAACGCCTGCAACAGGTCATCATTATCGACAACATAGGCCATAGGCGCCGCGTCGTCATGCCAATCAAGACGAAACGGCGCGTTTCGGCGACCTGCCAAGCCCCCGTCGCGCGGCCACCCCTCGGCAACCTTGATCCGGTGAATTGGCGTTGGCGCTTGGTCAAGCCGCGCCCAGATGCCAAGCCGTGCCAACATCGCCTTGCCGGCGGCATGAATGGTGGTTGTGCGCTGGTCGGTGCTGCCGGTCGGCCGGTCGGATTCGTCGGTGCGATCAATCAGCATGAGCGCCGGTTTGTCGGCCGTGCCAGCGACGCTGTAGGACAGCGCAACCGCCATCATCATGCCGGTCAATCCGCCCCCGACAACGGCCACATCATAACACGGATCGTCAAAGATCGGGCGGCGCGGCGTTTTTGCGGACGGGATGCTCATGGCGCCAGCCGCCACTGTGCCGGGAAATGGGACGCCAGCACCTGCTTTGCCAAATGATCAAGGTCGGTCTTGTCGAAAAGATAGCTGTGCATACCGGCGCGCTTGCCAGCTTCGACATCGCTGTCACGGTCGCCGATCATCACCGAATGGGTAAGGTCGATCTGCCATTTTTCAGCTAGCTGGATGATCAGGCCTGGCTCTGGCTTGCGACAGCGGCATGCGGTCGCCATCGCTGGATCAGGCGCTAACGGGTGGTGCGGACAAAAGGCGATGTCGGTGATGTCACCGCCGGCGGCGCGGGCGTTGTCTATCAAATGGTTGTTGAATTGGTGCATGTCGGCCTCGGTAAACATGCCGCGCCCGATCCCGCCTTGGTTGGTGACCACGAACACCGGCAGACCGGCGTTATGAAAACGCCGCAATGCGGCGGCTGCCCCCGGCATCCAGGCAAATTCGGCAGGGTCGTATATATAGCCCCGATCTTGATTCAGGGTTTCGTCACGGTCCAAAAAAATAGCCGCTTTTCGGGTCATCACGGATGGTCCTTTGCTGGTTGCCGGCCCCACGGTCGGCAGGGGCTTGCCAGTTTACGCAAATTCGGCTGATTTACCAGCGCCGAACATCACTGACAGCCATTGCCGGGCGGTCCGGCTTGCGCTAGGAATGGAGCAATAGTTGATCGGGGCCTCGGCCGCGTGGCTGGTATCGCACCCTGCTATAGGTCAGTATGGGTCTTATGTTAGCATAGGTATGTGAGTATACAGGACAAGTAATGAAACTGAACCCCGCCCATGCCATTTTCGATGGTAATATGTTTGTCCAGCTGCGCGCCATGCTTGACACGGTCACACCACCGCCTGACCTGCCGCTTTTGGACATGTCGATCGGCGAACCACAGCAGCCGCCGACACGCTATCTTCTCGACAGTGTGGCACGGCACAACGATAAATGGCAGTTCTATCCCAAGGCTGTCGGTAATGCGCGCTTTACCGGCGCAATCGAGGGCTATATCGCGCGGCGGTGGCCAGAGGCGGCCGGTCTGGCCACAGCTGATCAGATTATTCCGGTTCCCGGAACGCGTGAACCATTGCATTTTCTGGGTCATCTGGTGACCGGCACCAAGCCCAATGCGGCGGCTTTGGTCAGCAATCCCTATTATCACGCTTGGCGGGCTGGTGGGCTTGCCAGTGGTGGCGAGACCATTTTTTTGAATAGCGGTGCCAACCAGAATTTTCTGCCGGATTTGGCCGCGCTTGATGCAGGTTTGCTTGACCGCACAACCATTTTGTATTTGTGTAGCCCAACCAATCCGCAAGGCAGTGTGATGGATCTTGAGTATCTGACAGCGGCCTTGCGTCTTGCGCGCCAGCATGATTTTTTACTGGTGATGGATGAATGCTATGCCGATATCTGGCGTGGCCAGCAGCCGGTCGGGATGATGCAGGCGGCGGCATGTCTTGCGGCAGAACCTGGCGCGGACCTCACGGCTGACCCGCTGGCCAATGTGGTGGTGTTGAATTCCTTGTCAAAACGGTCCGGGGCGGCTGGCCTTCGGGCCGGTTTCATGGTCGGCGACCGGCAGGTGGTTACGCAATATCTAAAGCTGGTGGCCAATGGTGGGTCTTTGGTGCCAATGCCGTTGTTGGAAGTCGCCGCCGATCTTTATGATGACGAGGATCATGTCACCGCCATTCGCGCCTATTATGACGCTAATTTTGCGCTGGCTGAAAAATATCTTGGCGTGCCGGCGCCGGTTGGTGGCTTCTTTTTGTGGCTGAAGGTTGATGATGATATAGACTTTGTCAAACGGTTGATGGCCGAACAGGCGGTTCGGGCCTTGCCAGGATCATTGATGGCGATGACGACCGACGATGGTAATCCTGGGGCTGGTTATGTCAGGTTGGCGCTGGTGCATGATGCAGCGATGACCGAAACAGCGATGACGCGTATTGCCACGGTCTATCATAGCCAATAACCGCCGTTCCTATCCGGTAGATGGGCCTAACGGCGATGTCAGCAAAAGGACCAGAATGAACGACAGTGACGACAAAAAGCCGATTGTCTCGAATGCTATGATGCAGTTTTTGCAGGCAAGGCTGATGGAGATCTTGGGTCTTGTCCTGTTGGTGATAAGCGCCATTTTATTGGTCTCCTTGATCACCGCGGGTAAGAGTGATCCGTCGGTTGCGTTGGTATCGGATGCGCCTGTCAGCAATTGGCTTGGGTCGATCGGTGCCAATATTTCGGCCGTACTTTATATGGTGCTTGGCCTTGGCGCTTTTGCCCTGGCGGTGGTGCCCTTGTTCTGGGGGCTAGGCTATTTGCGCAAGGAACCGGTGCCAAATTTGCGCTGGCGGATCGGTCTTTTGCCATTGTGTTTGCTGCTGATTGCCGGCGGGTTGTTTGCGCTTGATGGCGGCGGGGTCAGCGATAATGGCGGCGCGGTTGGGGCGGTGGCTGTTGGGTTTATCATGCGCTGGATGCAGCCTTTGCCCGGTTTTATGGGGCTGGAAACAATTCATTACGTTGGCTCGGTGTTTGCGTTTTTCGGATTGCTGTCATTGTTTTGGCTATTGGCCATTTCGCGTGCAGGCTGGGCCCGTGCCGCCGCCGCGATGGGCCGTATTGGTGGCGTCCTGACGCCGGTCCAACGGCTTGGAAGACAGATGGCCAGCGGCGTTGCCAAGGCCGCGCCGTCAGGCCCGAAACCGGCCCCCAAAAAAGCGGCCAAACAACCGCGGCGTGAACCGGTTCTGGTGGCGGGTGCTGGTGACGCGGCGGATGCGGCGCCGGCTACCGTGGCCAAGGCGCGGGCATCTCGCGCCGCCAAAAAGACCGGCCAGCAGGAAATGTTTGATTTTAGTGCCAGCACCGGGTTTCAATTACCACCAGCCAAGCTGTTGAACCCCCCTGCCAAGGCGCAATCGGGCCCGTCAAAAGCCGCACTTGAAGACCATGCAGCGGCGCTGGAAAATGTATTGTCGGATTTCAGCGTTAACGGATCAATCACGGATGTGCGCTATGGACCGGTTGTAACCCGTTATGATCTGAACCCGGCCCCCGGCACCAAATCGCAACGGGTGATTTCACTGGCTGATGATATCGCCAGATCGATGAGTGCCATTTCTGTACGGGTGGCTGTGGTGCCTGGGCAAAATGTGATCGGGATTGAACTGCCGAACGAAGACCGCCAGACCGTCATGCTGCGCGATATTCTTGACCATGATGCGTGGCGCAAGGACCAGTCAAGCTTGCCAATGGCGCTTGGCAAGGATATTGCCGGGGCGCCGGTGGTGGTCGATTTGGCAAAATTCCCGCATCTGTTGGTGGCCGGAACCACCGGGTCTGGCAAGTCGGTCGGGATCAATGCGATGATCCTGTCGCTTCTCTATCGCCATACGCCGGAAAGCTGCCGGATGATTATGATCGATCCCAAAATGCTCGAACTGTCGGTCTATGACGGTATTCCACATTTGCTGAGCCCGGTTGTGACCGACCCGTCCAAGGCGGTGACCGCATTGAAATGGGCGGTTCGCGAAATGGAAAACCGCTATCGCAATATGGCCAAGATGGGGGTTCGCAATATTGGTGGTTACAATGAACGGCTTGCCGATGCCCGCGCCAAGGGCGAGGTGCTGACCCGGCGTGTGCAAACCGGATTTGATGCGGAAACGGGTAAGCCGGTGCATGAGGAAGAAATTCTTGATTTGGCGGCGCTGCCGTTCATTGTTGTGATCATCGACGAGGTGGCCGATCTGATGCTGGTTGCAGGCAAGGAAATCGAGGCGGCTGTGCAACGACTGGCGCAAATGGCGCGTGCGGCGGGAATCCATGTCATTATGGCGACCCAGCGGCCGTCGGTCGATGTGATTACCGGCACCATCAAGGCTAATTTCCCGACGCGGATCAGCTTTCAGGTGACGTCACGAATCGACAGTCGCACCATTTTGGGGGAACAGGGGGCCGAACAGCTGTTGGGTCGGGGCGATATGCTATTCATGGAAGGCGGTGGCCGCGTGGTACGGGTGCATGGACCATTTGTCGATGATGGCGAGGTCGAGGCGGTCGCAAATTTCCTGCGCCAGCAGGGTGAACCTGAATATGATGAACGGGTTGTTGAAGACGCCGATACCGGTGGCGATTTTGCCGGTGACGGTGATATTGGCATGCCAACCGGTGACAGTCTTTATGAACAGGCGGTACAGCTGGTGGTGCGCGAACAAAAAGCTTCGACCAGTTTTGTCCAGCGCCATTTGAAAATTGGCTATAACCGGGCGGCGACCATTATCGAGGAAATGGAACGCAACGGCATTATTTCAGCCGCCAATCATGTCGGCAAACGTGACGTTTTGCTGTCCAACGAGGAGTCTTCATGATGGGCATAGCGGTGAGACAAGAGGTCGATCTGTGGCTACGGCATTGGCAGGCGATGATCGCGGTCATTTTGCTGTTGCTGGTGCCTGCCGGTACGGCATCGGCCAAAGATGCGATAGACCGTGCCGAACACTGGTTCAACAATCTGAAAACCATAACGGCCGATTTTGTGCAGATTGCGTCAGACGGTACCGCGGCCAAGGGCAAGCTGCAGTTTCTGCGCCCCGCCCGGATGAAAATTTCTTATGAGGATACGGCGCCATTGAACCTGATCACCACGCCGATCTGGCTTCATGTCGATCGTCCGGATGAACGCACGATCGTCAGCTATCCGCTCAGCGAAACACCGCTGTCATTGATCCTCGCCGAGACCGTGTCGTTACGGACGGCCGGCTATACGACGCGGCTGGCGGCCCGGCGTGCCGGTGTGATCAGTATTGAGATTTCGAAAGATAGCGGTGACGATGCTGGGCGGTTGACCCTCGAATTCAGCGAAAAACCCTTTGCGTTGCGCCGCTGGATTATCGTTGATTCGGCCGGGATCGAAACCGCCGTCACCCTGCAAAACGCTGTCTATGACAAAGCGATGGATGTCAGCCTGTTCCGGGTGCCGACCTATGAGTCGAATAATTGATTGCCCCCTTGTTTTGTTGTTTTACCCCATAGGACTGTATCTTTAGATGAAACTTGCGACTTGGAATATCAACAGCGTACGGTTGCGCCTCGATCTGGTGTTGGATTTTTTGAACACCAGCGATGCCGATATTTTATGCCTTCAGGAAACCAAAACCCAAGACCATGCGTTTCCGGCAGCGGCCTTTGCCGATGCCGGTTGGCCACATCAGGCGATTCGCGGTGAAAAAAGCTATAATGGTGTAGCCATTCTGTCGCGTCAGCCATTCGCCGGGTCCGGTCATATTGACTGGGCTGGTCGTGGCGATTGCCGGCATATTTGGGCGCAGACGGAATCGGGGATCAAGATTCATAATTTTTATGTGCCGGCTGGCGGCGATGTGCCGGATCCCGATGAAAACCTCAAATTTGCCTACAAGCTGCAATTTATTGACGAGATGACTCGCTATTTTGCCGCGCATCCGCCGCAGGCAGAAATTCTGGTTGGCGATTTGAATATTGCGCCATTGGCGATGGATGTCTGGTCATCCAAACAGCTGTTGAAAATTGTCTCGCATACGCCGGTTGAAACCGATGGGCTCAAACGCTTGATGGCCGAAGGTGGGTGGCATGATGCGGTGCGTGGCCATTTTGGCGCGGCGGCCAAGCTATATTCTTGGTGGTCCTATCGGGCCCGCGATTGGGCCGCCAGTGACCGGGGTCGGCGGCTTGATCATATATGGGTCAGCCATGACCTTGCCGGACAGGTGCAAAAGGTCGATATCCACCGCCCATATCGCGGGGCAGAAAAACCATCTGACCATGTGCCGATCAGTCTTGATCTGACTGGCTGACAGGGGATCGGCCGAACCCCTTTCGCGCAACCGAAAAACCGGCTATATGCTGTGCATGATCCGGTTTTTGAAAATGCATGGGCTTGGCAATGATTTCATTGTCTTTGACGCGCGTGATGCGGCGGCGGGGATTCCGTCGGTGATCAATGCGGCGGCGGCCACGCGATTGGCCGACCGCCATTTTGGTATTGGCTGTGACCAAATTCTGGTTATCAGACCATCCGACAAAGCCGACATTTTTATGCAAATTCTGAACAGTGATGGCAGTGATGCGGCTGCTTGTGGCAATGGCACACGCTGTGTTGCCGATTACGTGATGCGTGATCTTGGCCGCGACAAAATCAGTATCGATACCGCATCCGGCCTGTTGCAAAGCTGGCGTCCGGCCGCGGTGCCTGACCATATTGCTGTCGATATGGGCCGGGTCCGGCTTGACTGGCAGCAGGTGCCGCTGGCCAGCCCGCAAGATACGCTGGCTGTTGATATCGGGGGGCCGGTGCCGGCGGTGTGTCATTCGATGGGCAATCCGCATGCGGTGTTGTTTGTTGATGATGCCGAAGCGGTTGATCTGGCGCGCCTTGGCCCGGCGCTTGAACATCACCCGCTGTTTCCGGATCGGGCCAATATATCCTTTGTCCACAAGCTTGGTGAAGGCCGCTTTCGGATGCGGGTCTGGGAACGCGGCGTCGGCATTACCTATGCTTGTGGCAGTGGCGCTTGTGCAGTTGGGGTGGCGATTGCGCGGGCCGGGCATGGCGCCCGGCACAATGAAATCATCATGGATGGCGGCAGTGTGTTTATCGATTGGCAAGAAGATGAAACCCCCGGTGGCCGCGTGATCATGCGGGGGCCGGTTGCCTATGTGTTTGAGGGGACGTTATGCCCCGCATTGGCCGCGTTGTTGGAGGCCGACAGATGAGCCGCCGCAACAGCCCGCTTGTTGAAACCTTTGGGTGCCGGCTGAATATCTGGGAATCGGAAGTGATCCGTGATCACGCCAATGCAGCCGGTCTTGGCGATGCGATTATATTCAATACCTGTGCTGTCACCGCCGAGGCCGAAAAACAGGCCCGCCAAGCGATCCGCAAGGCCAGGCGTGACAATCCGGACGCGCCGATCATCGTAACCGGTTGTGCCGCCCAGATTGCGCCTGACAGTTGGGCCGCCATGCCTGAAGTATCACAGGTGGTTGGCAATCATGACAAGCTACAACCCGAAAGCTGGACGGCGATTGCAGCGGCGAATGCGCCGCAGCTTTTGGTTAGCGATGTGATGGAAATACGCGAAACGGCAGCGCATTTAATCGATAGTTTTCATAATCACACACGCGCGTTTTTACAGGTCCAGCAGGGCTGTGACCACCGCTGCACCTTTTGCGTGATTCCCTACGGGCGCGGTAACAACCGCTCGGCCACAGCGGCCGATCTGATTTCGGCGGCCACCCAGCTTGTCGAAAACGGGTGTAACGAGATTGTCCTGACAGGTGTCGATATCACCTCATGGGGCCGTGATCTTCCGGGACGGCCGCGGCTTGGGTCGCTTGTCCGGCAGGTGTTGGCGGCGGTGCCAACATTGCCGCGGTTGCGGCTGTCATCGATCGATCCGGCGGAACCCGATGCCGAATTGATGGATGTGTTGGCCGAAGAGGAAAGGTTGCTGCCGCATCTTCATCTGTCGGTGCAACATGGCGATGATCTGATTTTGAAACGCATGAAGCGGCGGCATTTGGCGCGCGATGTCGAACGGTTCTGTGCCGAGGCGCGCCGCCGCCGGCCGGATGTGGTATTCGGGGCCGATGTGATTGCCGGCTTTCCGACCGAAACCGAGACCGCGCATGCGGCAAGCCTTGATCTGTTGACGGCGGCCAATATCACCCATTTACATGTTTTTCCGTATTCACCCCGTCCCGGCACACCGGCGGCGGCGATGCCGCAGCTTGACCCGGCCATCATCAAGGACCGGGCTGGGGCGTTGCGGCAACTTGGCACAAAACAGCTTGACCGGTTTCTGGATCAATCGATCGGGACATCTGATGAATTGCTTGTTGAATCAGGCAATCGGGGCCATGGGCGGCATTTTAGCAAAATTCGGTTGGATGGTGATTATGTGCCGGCAGGCAAGGTGGTATCAGTCGAGATTATCGGGCGGGAAGGCGACCGGTTGATTGGGCGTAAGCAGGAAGAACAAGCGGCATGAGTTGGTTGCAAAAGCTGAAGGCCGGGTTAAGCAAATCCAGCAAAAAGGTAACCGAATCGCTGGCCAGCCTACCATCTTTGTCGGCGCTGATTGGCAAATCCAAGCTGGATGCAGCGTCGCTTGAAGATGTCGAGGATGCGTTGATTGCGGCCGATCTTGGTACCGCCTCGGCACGCCGCCTCGCCGAGTCGATGAGAGCGCATAAATTTGATGGGCCGGTTGATGCGGCATCGATCGCCGCGGCCTTGGCCAGCGGCCTTGAAGCCATTTTGGCACCGGTGGCCGAACCCTTGATCATTGATCCGGCACATCGCCCGCATGTGGTGCTTTTGGTCGGGGTCAATGGGTCTGGCAAGACCACGACAGCTGGTAAATTGGCCCAGCAATGGCAGGCCGAAGGGAAAAAGGTGATGCTGGCCGCCGGGGATACATTTCGCGCGGCGGCGGTTGAACAGTTGCAAATCTGGGGTACACGTACCGGCACCACGGTGATTGCCGATGCGACCGGCGGCGATGCGGCGGCGCTGGCCTACCGGGCGCTGTCGACGGCCCAGGCCGAAAATGCCGATATTCTGATTATCGACACCGCCGGCCGCTTGCAAAACCGGACCGAACTGATGGATGAGCTTGGCAAGATCGTGCGGGTGATCCGCAAGCTGGACGCCAGCGCGCCGCATGATTCGGTAATCGTACTTGACGGCACGGTGGGCCAAAATGCGCTGTCACAGGTAAAAGCCTTTGCCGACGTCGCCGATGTGACAGGCATGATTGTTACCAAGCTTGACGGGTCTGCCAAGGGCGGTGTTGTGGTGGCGTTGGCGGAAACATTCGGCCTGCCAGTTCATGCGGTTGGGGTGGGTGAAGGGGCCGATGATCTACAGCCTTTTACTGCGGATGAATTTGCCAAGGCGCTGGCCGGCGTTGGCACTGATTAACCCGTTTGTCTTAATCAGGCAGCAGTTTGTGGCTGCGTCCGGTGAGATAATAGACCAGCAAGCCGGCATATTCATGAAGCGCGTTTCGCATGCGACTGATGCCCCTAACGCCCCATAATCCATCGGCGCCGGTTGACATTGTTTGATAGTCAACCGGATAGGGAATCAGCCCGGTCCAGCCGGCTGCGGTAAAGCTGCCGATAGCCCGTGGCATGTGGCTTGCCGAGGTGACCAAAATCCATCGGCTACCGGCGCTAGCGGCCAGAACCTCGCGGCAATTAACCGCATTTTCATAGGTGTTGCGGCTTTGCTCTTCATAAAGGACAGTGCGGCCAAGCCCCCCAAGCCGCGCCACAAGGTCACGGATCTGGTCGGCCCCGCTCCAGCCATCGGGGATCAGCTTGCCCGAAAAGCCACTAAAGATGATCGGCAGGGTATGCCGGTCATGCGCTAATGCCAGCGCCGCGGTAAATCGTTCAGCACTCGATGAAAGACCATAGGTCTGCCGGCTTTCGGCCACCATGCTATTGCCGGTAAAACCGCCCAGCACAATGATGCCGTCAATGTGTGGGCTGTTAATATCGCCGCGGGGAATGCGATTTTCCAGAAATTGCAGCGGTAGGGTCGACAGCGGCAAAAAGCAATAGGACACGGGCAATAATAGCCCGGCAGCACATAGCCAAAAAGCTATCCGGCGGCGGCGGCGCCACCGTGCCAGCATGGCCAGCGCCAACAAGATATAGGGGATAACCAGCGGTTCGACCAACAGGCCAAGGGTTTTCGACAAAACAAAGAACATGGGTTATTCTTGACAATATGGCGCAAAAAGCGCAATAGCTTGTTGCACATCAGGCCATCGCCGACTTACATGACCTTTACGGGTTCCACACGTCCTTGAAGTTTTCGAGCACGGGTGCCGTTTTGCTGTCAGCCATTATCACCGATGTGATGGGTCGATGCGGATGGTAATTTTGGGGCGATAGCCCGGCTTTAGATAACGGAGCAAACGGGCGTAACGCATGTTTGAATCGCTGAAAAACAAACTGGCGGATGTATTTGACGGGCTGGCACGGCGAGGCGCCCTGACCGAATCGGATGTCGATGCGGCCCTGCGCGAGGTACGGCTTGCCCTGCTTGATGCCGATGTCGCGCTGCCGGCAGTCAAGGCCTTTACCGAAAAGGTGCGCGAACGGGCGGTTGGTGTGGCCAGCATGCGCGCGGTGCGCCCGGACCAGCAAGTCATCAAAATTGTCCATGACGCGCTTGTCGAAATGCTGGGCAGCGATGCGGCGCCATTGAACCTTGCCACCAACCCGCCTGCCATTATCCTGATGGTCGGCCTCCAAGGGTCGGGTAAAACCACCACTGCTGGCAAGCTGGCCCTGCGCCTGAGAAGCCGCGAACGCAAAAAGGTCATGCTGGCGTCATTGGATGTCACTCGGCCGGCGGCACGCGAACAATTGCGGATGCTTGGTGAACAGGCCGAGGTTGGGGTGCTGGCTGAAGCGGCGGGTGAAACGCCGGCCCAGATCGCCAAGCGCGCGGTGCAGGCCGCCAAGCTACAAGCCTATGATGTGCTGATCCTTGATACGGCTGGCCGTCTTAGCATCGATGAGGCCTTGATGGCCGAGTTGCGCGAGATCAAAAAGCTGGCCAACCCGCATGAAATTTTGTTGGTCGCTGATGCGATGACAGGTCAGGATGCGGTCAATACAGCCGCGGCGTTTCATGACGCGGTCGGGGTTACCGGCATTGTGTTGACCCGGCTTGACGGTGACGCGCGCGGCGGTGCGGCGCTGTCGATGCGGCATATAACCGGCTGCCCGATTAAATTTGCCGGTGTTGGCGAAAAGCAGGATGCGCTTGAAGCGTTTGATCCTGAACGGCTGGCGGGCCGCATTTTGGACATGGGCGATGTTGTCGCGCTTGTTGAAAAGGCTGCCGAAACGATCGAAATTGAAGAAGCTGAACGGCTGGCCAAACGTATGGCCAAAGGTCAGTTCGACATGAATGACTTTCTCGCACAGATCCGCCAGTTGCAAAAAATGGGTGGCCTTGGCGGGTTGATGGGCATGCTTCCCGGGATCGGCAAAATGCAAAAGCAAATCGCCGCTGCCGGTATCGATGACAATATGATCAAACGGCAGGAAGCGATTATCCTGTCGATGACCAAAAAAGAACGGGTATCGGTCGGGCTGTTGAATGCGTCGCGCCGCAAGCGGATCGCCGCCGGGTCGGGCACGTCGGTGCAAGACGTCAATCGGCTCGTCAAACAATATCAGGATATGGCACGGATGATGAAAAAGCTGGGTGGGAAAACTGGCGCGGCGGCGATGAAAGCGCTGCTTGGTGGCGGCATGGGCGGTATGGGCGGCATGGGTGGGCCGAATGCGGGTGGCATGAATGCGGGCGCTATGCCGGATTTGAACGCACTGGCACGCGGTCTTGGCGCGCCCGGACAGGGATTGGGCAGCAGTCTTGCCAAAAAACTTGGCGGCGGCCTAGCCAATGGATTGCCCGGATTGGGCGGCAAGCCCGCGGGCAAAAAGAAATAAGCGAAATGACAACATAAAAGCCAATGAGAGGATAAATTCATGGCATTGAAAATCAGACTGGCACGCGGCGGTGCAAAAAAACGCCCATTTTATCGGATTGTGGTGGCCGAAGCGTCATCCCCACGCGATGGGCGCTATGTTGAACGGGTCGGCACCTACAACCCGATGGTGCCAAAAGACCATGATCAGCGGCTGATCATCAATGGTGAGCGCATCACCTTCTGGCTTGGCAAAGGCGCCAAGCCTACCGAACGTGTCCAAAAAATGCTGGCATCTGCCGGTCTCATGGCGGCCCCAGTACTCCGTGACCAGCCGAAAAAATCGGCCCCCGGTAAAAAGCGTGCCGAGCGTGAAGCTGAAGCTGCCGCCGCCGCTGCCGCCGCTGCTGAAGCTGCTGCTGCCGCCGAAGCTGAGGCCGCCGCCGCTGCTGAAGCTGCTGCTGCCGAAGCCCCGGTAGAAGAGGCTGCCGCCGAAGATGCACCTGCTGCTGAAGACGCGCCTGCTGTTGAAGACGCGCCTGCTGCTGAAGCTCCTGCAGAGGAGGAGGCTGCCAAAGACGCGCCGGCGGCTGAAGCTGGCGAGGAAAAGGCTGACAGCTAGTGGGTGACGGCCTGTTGCCGATCGGTGCTATTCTTGGGCCACAGGGCCTAAAGGGCTAT
>JAYOFA010000008.1:55333-68738 GCA_038116935.1 Puniceispirillum sp. (SeqCode)
TGACGGCCTGTTGCCGATCGGTGCTATTCTTGGGCCACAGGGCCTAAAGGGCTATGTGAAGATCAAGCCCTTTACCCAGACGCCCGAATCGCTGTCGGCCTATGGGCCGGTGACCCTTGGCGATGGCCGAACCCTGCAATTGCAGGTGAAATCGATCAATGCCAAAGGGTTGGCCATTGTCGCCGCCGCAGGGATTACCACCCGTGATGCGGCCGAGGCGTTGCGGGGTCAGACGGTGGCAATTGCCAGATCTAGCCTTCCTGAACCGGCTGAAGATGAGCTGTATCATGCTGATCTTTTGGGGGTGCAGGTGGTTGCCGGTGACGGCCAGCTTGTTGGCAAGATCGTCGGGTTGCATAATTTCGGGGCCGGCGATGTGGTTGAAGTGGCCCCGGCGGATGGGGCCAGTGTGATGCTGCCTTTTGGCGGCCAGCGGGTGATCAGCCTTGATTTAGCCGCTGGCGAGGTCGTGTTGGATGTACCCGATGGGTTGCTGGCATTTGACGCGGCGCCGTCAGATGAGGATACGAACGACAGCTAGCCGGGAAGGCAGGGAATAATGACAGATGGCAAAAGGCATCCAGACCAAGCTGATGCCGGACCATCGCCGGTATGGCAGGCGACGGTTCTGACATTGTTTCCAGAGATGTTTCCGGGTCCATTGGCACAGTCATTGGCAGGAAAATCGCTGAATGACGGCATTTGGACGCTGAAAACACTGGACATTCGCGACTTTGCGCGCGATAAGCACCGGACCGTTGATGATACCCCGCTTGGCGGCGGTGTCGGTATGGTGTTAAAACCGGATGTGGTCGCAGCAGCGCTTGATGCGGCGGCCGGCTATCCGGGCCCGCGCATTTATCTGTCGCCGCGCGGCCAAGTGCTTGACCAAGCGCTGGTTCGCCGTTTGGCGGCGGAGGACGGGGCGGTGTTCTTGTGTGGACGCTATGAAGGGGTCGATCAGCGGGTGATCGATTCGGCCGGTATGATGGAAGTCAGTATCGGTGACTATATTCTGTCAGGCGGCGAAACCGCCGCGCTGACAGTGATGGATGCGGTGGTCCGGCTATTGCCCGGGGTTATGGGTAAAGACGCCAGCCATCGCGAGGAAAGTTTTGAGACCGGGCTGCTGGAGCATTCGCATTACACCCAGCCTCGTGTCTGGAACGGCATCGAAGCGCCGGAAATTCTGGCTTCGGGGCACCACCGCAAAATCGCCGAATGGCGACAAGCGGAGGCAGAAAAAGAGACGCAACGGCGGCGACCCGATTTGTGGCAACACTATCTGGACTGGACGGCGGGGCAAAAAGGCAAGGCATAGGCTTTGAGCGATCCGGTCGGATCGGTGACAAGCCTGATATGGATGTGATGAAGGGAATGGGGCGATGAACATCATTGACCGCATAGAAAAGAAACAGATCGACAAGGTTCTTGAGCAGCGCGCGTTGCCAGAGTTCGGCCCTGGCGACACTGTGCGTGTTGACGTGAAGGTGATCGAGGGCACGCGTGAGCGGATTCAGGCCTTTGAAGGGGTGTGCATTGCCCGCAAGAATGATGGTGTGAATTCATCATTTACCATTCGCAAAATTTCCTATGGCGAAGGGGTCGAGCGTGTGTTTCCGACTTATGCCCCACAGGTTGCCGGTGTTACGGTCATGCGCCGTGGCCGGGTGCGTCGGGCCAAGCTCTATTACTTGCGTGGCCGTACCGGTAAGGCGGCGCGTATCGCTGAAAAAACAAACTATCGCGAGGCGTCATCCTCTTGAATTGCCAGACCGGCCTTGAGATGACCTCCTCGCCGGCAGCAATCGGGAGAATGATATGTCGGCTCCAAAAACACTTTTTGACAAAATCTGGGATGCCCATGTGGTGCATCAACAGGATGACGGAACCTGCCTGATTTATATCGACCGGCATCTTGTCCATGAGGTGACAAGCCCGCAAGCCTTTGAAGGGTTGCGGAACGCTGGTCGCGCGGTCCGTGCCCCGAACCGCACCTTGGCGGTGGCTGATCACAACATCCCGACCACCGACCGTGGTGTTGGCATTGCCGATGAAGAGAGCCGTATTCAGGTTGAAGCCTTGGAAACCAATGCGGCTGAATTTGGTGTTCCCTATTTCGCGATGGATGATATTCGTCAAGGCATCGTCCATGTGATTGGACCGGAACAGGGCTTTACCCTGCCCGGCATGACCATTGTCTGCGGTGATTCGCACACCGCAACCCACGGCGCCTTTGGGGCGCTGGCCTTCGGCATTGGCACGTCCGAGGTCGAACATGTGTTGGCCACCCAGACCCTGATCCAAAAGCCGGCCAAAAACATGCGTATCACGGTTGATGGCGAACTGGGCGCCGGGGTCACCGCCAAGGACGTGATTTTGGCTATCATCGGCAAGATTGGCACCGCCGGTGGCACCGGTCATGTGATCGAATTTGCCGGCTCGGTGATTCGCGGCCTGAGCATGGAAGGCCGGATGACGGTTTGCAACATGGCCATCGAGGCCGGTGCGCGTGCTGGCATGATCGCGCCGGATCAAACCACATTTGACTATCTGCAGGGCCGGCCGATGGCCCCTGCTGGAGATGCGATGGACCAGGCGATTGCCTATTGGAAGACGCTGCCGTCGGATGAGGGCGCGCGCTATGACACCGAAATCACCTTGGCCGCCGCTGATATTGCGCCAACCGTAACATGGGGGACCAGCCCGGAAGATGCGCTGGCGATCACTGGTGCGGTGCCGGATCCAGCCAAGGAAAAAGATCAGACCAAACGCGCCAAGATGGAGCGCGCGATTGCCTATATGGGGCTGAGCGCGGGTCAGAAACTGACCGATATCAAGGTTGATACGGTGTTTATCGGGTCTTGTACCAACAGCCGCATCGAAGATTTGCGGGCCGCCGCATCGGTGGCCAAGGGCCGTAAGGTTGCTAGCGGTATGCGGGCGATGATCGTGCCCGGGTCAGGCTTGGTCAAGGAACAGGCCGAGGCGGAAGGGCTTGACAAGATTTTTATCGAGGCAGGCTTTGAATGGCGTGAACCTGGCTGTTCAATGTGTCTTGCGATGAACGCTGACAAGCTGGCCGAGGGTGAACGCTGTGCGTCAACCTCGAACCGGAATTTTGAAGGCCGGCAGGGGCGCGGCGGGCGGACCCATCTTGTCAGCCCGGAAATGGCTGTTGCGGCCGCGGTATCTGGCTATTTGGCCGATGTGCGCGCGCTTTAGGCAGGGGGAGTTAAGACAATGCAGAAATTCGACAAGCTGACGGGTGTAGCGGCGCCGCTGAACATCCTCAATATCGATACCGACATGATCATCCCAAAGCAGTTTTTGAAGACGATCAAGCGGTCCGGTCTTGGCAAGAATTTGTTTGACGAGATGCGCTATGACACTACCGGTGGGGAAAAAGCCGATTTCGTGCTGAACCAAGGCCCATATCGCCACGCTGAAATACTGGTTGCTGGTGACAATTTCGGCTGTGGATCAAGCCGCGAGCATGCGCCATGGGCGCTTCTCGATTTCGGAATTCGCTGTGTGATCTCGACCAGCTTTGCCGATATTTTCTACAATAACTGTTTCAAAAACGGGGTGTTGCCGATCGTTGTCAGTGCCGATGACCGTGACGCGCTGATGGCTGATGCGTCCGATACGGAAAATCCGGAATTGTCTGTTGATCTTGTCGCCCAAACGATCCGCCGGCCGAATGGTGTGACGGTGTCATTTGATATTGATCCGTTCCGCAAGACATGTCTTCTTGAGGGGCTTGATGACATTGGTCTGACCATGGAAAAAGGGGCGGACATTGACAGTTTTGAGGCGAAGCGCGCCAGCGCCCAGCCGTGGCTGTAAAACGGGCCTTCCGCTGGGGGCCTGAGCGGGCCCCGTATTCACGATAAAAGGACAAAAAAGATGGCGTCTAACCGCAAGGTCATGGTGTTGCCGGGGGATGGTATCGGCAACGAAGTAATGAAAGCCAATATGAAGCTGGTGGATTGGTTGGCCAAACATCGCAGCCTTGGTTTCGATATTTCTGAAGGGCTTGTTGGCGGGGCCGCCTATGATGTGCATGGCACCCCGCTTACCGACGAAACGCTGGCCGATTCAATCGCTAGTGACGCGGTTCTGTTTGGCGCTGTTGGCACCCCAAAATATGACGGTGTTCCGTTTGACGTCCGGCCTGAAGCGGGATTGTTGCGGTTGCGTAAAGAAATGGATTTGTTTGCCAACTTGCGGCCGGCGATGGTGTTCCCGGCGCTTGTCGAGGCCTCAACCTTGAAGCCCGAAGTGGTGTCAGGTCTTGATATCATGATCCTGCGCGAATTGTGCGGCGGGTCGTATTTTGCCGAGCCCCGCGGTATCGAGGATTTGGGTAACGGTATCAAGAAAGGTTTTGATACAAACGCCTATACCACCCCCGAAATTGAACGTATTGGCCGGGTTGGCATGGATTTGGCGCGCAAGCGTGATGGCCGCCTGACCTCGGTAGAAAAGGCCAATGTGATGCATTCGGGCGTATTGTGGCGTGAGGTCATGACCAAATTGCACGCCGCCGAGGGCGACGGCGTGACGCTTAGCCATATGTATGCCGATAATTGCGCGATGCAGCTGGTTCGCAATCCAAAACAGTTTGATGTGATTGTGACGGATAATTTGTTTGGTGATTTGTTGTCGGATTGTGCGGCGATGTTGACCGGCTCGCTTGGCATGTTGCCATCGGCATCACTTGGCCATCCGGACCCGGAAACCGGTCTTCCAAAGGCGATGTATGAACCAGTGCATGGCTCGGCCCCCGATATCGCGGGCCAAGGCCTGGCCAATCCTTTGGCGCAATTCCTTAGCTTTGCTATGATGCTGCGCTATAGCTTTGATCAAGGCGATGAGGCAGATCTGGTTGAGCAGGCGGTCAGCGCCGCCCTAGAGACCAAACGCACCGGCGATATTATGGCACCAGGATGCGAGCAGACCGGCACTGATGGCATGACCCAGGCTGTTCTCGATGCGATGGATCGTCTCGCCCGGTAGTTGGCCCAGTAGTGGGCGGCTTTAGGTGATCGAGCGAGTCGCGGCGAATATCAACAACCCGCATCAGGTACGATGCCAGCGGGATTCTAAAAAGGGTAAAATGATGGGATATAAAGTGGCTGTCGTTGGCGCAACCGGTGCGGTTGGGCGTGAAATGCTGCAAACCTTGGCCGAGCGTAATTTTCCGGTCGAGACGGTCTATGCGGTGGCATCGTCAAAATCGGCCGGCCGCGAGGTATCCTATGGTGAGGATGTGACCTTGAAGGTTGAATCCCTCGACAAGTTTGATTTTGCCAAGGCTGATATTGCGCTGTTTTCGGCAGGGGGCGACATATCCAAAAAATATGCCCCGGTGGCTGGCGCTGCCGGTTGCTATGTGATCGACAATTCATCGGCCTTCCGCATGGACAGCGATGTGCCGTTGATTGTGCCGGAAGTTAATCCGGATGCGATCGAGGGGTGTCTTGTTGAAAAGGGTGGCCGCCGGATCATTGCCAATCCAAACTGCTCGACCGCCCAGCTGGTTGTCGCCTTAAAGCCGTTGCATGATGCGTTCAGCGTCAAGCGCGTGGTGGTGTCGACCTATCAGGCGGTATCGGGTGCTGGCAAGCCGGCGATGGATGAGCTGTTTAATCAGACACGCGGCATCTACGTCAATGAAACGGTGACACCGGAAATTTTTACCAAGCAGATTGCGTTTAACGCGATCCCGCATATTGATGTGTTTTTGGATGACGGCTTTACCAAAGAAGAATGGAAAATGACCGCCGAAACCAAAAAGATTTTGGACCCGGCGATCGAGCTTGTGGCGCATTGCGTCCGCATTCCGGTTTTTGTTGGCCATAGTGAAGCGGTGTTTATCGAAACCGACAAGCCGATGACCGAAACCAAGGTGCGGCAATTGCTGACCGACGCACCCGGTGTGGTGGTGGTTGATCATCGTGCTAATGAGGGCTATGTGACCCCGCATGAGGCAGCGGGCGAGGACGCTGTCTATATCAGCCGTATCCGCAAGGATCCGACGGTACCAAATGGTATGGTGTTCTGGTGCGTGTCGGACAATCTGCGCAAAGGGGCGGCCCTCAATTCGGTGCAAATCGCCGAACTGCTTGTCGAACGCGGCGTGATCAAAAACTAGCAGTCTGGCATCAGGCTGTCCAAATGATCCAACAGCGCGATATCAAGATGGCTGGTGCTGGCATCGATGATCTTGTGGGCGGTGCGGCTGGCGGCGACAAAACTGTCAGGTGCCGAAAAGCCGCTGGCACAGTGGCTGGCAAACAGCGCTGTGACCAAATCGCCGCCGCCGGGAATGCCGGCCACCCGCTTGCTATAGGCCAGTGAAACCGCGTCATCGCGGCCGATAAAATGGTCATAAATGCACCCATCATCGCCAATAATGCCGGTGGCAATCACCGCTTGTAGCGGGGGGTGCTGGTCAAGAAGGTGGTGGGCGGCGGCGCTGGCATCATCGCTATTGGTGACGGGCTGGCCTGCCAGTAGGCCCAATTCAAACTGGTTTGGTGTCACATAATTGGCCCGAGGTAACAAACCTGCCCGCATCTGCTGTACCTGCCCATCGCTGACATAGATGCGGCCATTATCACCAAGCACAGGATCCAGAATATACTGCCCTGCCGACCGCGCCGCGCGCCAATGATCAATCACCGTGGCGATCGGGTCGATCTGGGCAACAGCGCCTAAATAGCCGGTGATAACACAAGGACAGTCGGCCATTATGCCAAGCTGTGGCAAGGCGGCCAAAATCGCCTTGAACTGGTCGATTGGTGGTGGCCCGCCGGCGATCACCCCATGCCCGGGATGGGCAGCCAACTGCATCGTATCGACCGCTATCGGATAATGGCCACACCGGGTGATGACCGGCACAGCCACCCGGTTGCCTACAAAGCCGACAGCGACAGTTGATTGGATTGACAGAATTTTTTCCATGGTCTGACGTTTTGCCGCCATTTTACGGAAATGGCAATGGGCATGCGTTGCGTGACGCCTCTGCAGCATGTCGCTGTCGGGGCGATAGAGGGCTTCAATATTGACTATTGGGCAATGATAACACATATAGACCGATACAATGTCCAAACGCTTTTTGGTCGAATGTCTGACCACCAGAGGTACCAGATGGCAAAGCCGCGCCCGCTATCGCCGCATCTTCAGATTTACCGCCTGCCCTTGCCGGCCGTCATGTCGATCATGCACCGGATCAGCGGGGCCGCCTTGGCCAGCGGAACAGTGCTGATGGTGCTGTGGCTGGTGATGCTGGCCGCCGGGGCTGACTGGTTTGCGCTGGCCGCCGGGGCTTTGGCACACCCGCTTGGCAAATTTGTGCTGTTTGGCTATTCGCTGGCATTGGTCTATCACGGGCTCAATGGTGTGCGGCATATGGTCTGGGATTTGTGTATTGGGCTTGAGGTGGATCAGGTCTACCGCAGCGGGTATCTAGTTCTGGCGATGACGGTTGTGGTGACCGCCTGTCTCTGGTTGGTTATATGAAGGGCAGCAAGCGATGGCACAAATGACACATTCCCGGTCCACCGCCCCGCCTTACAAAGGTCTTGGCCATTGGCGTTGGCAGCGGATCAGCGCGCTCACGACCCTAGGGCTGATGGTCTATTTTGCCTATATGGTGGCGCGAATCGGGCCGATGGATTATGCCGCCGCTGCTGCCTTTGTGGCGGTGCCGGTGCATGCGCTTGGTTTGGTCGTGCTGCTGGTCGCCGGGCTGTTTCATGCGGCACTTGGGGTGCAGATGATTATCGAGGATTATGTGACGCTGGCTCAGGGCCGGCAGCGTTTTGTACGGTTGTCGCAAGGCGTATTTATGCTGCTGGCAGTGGCTGGTCTGGCGGCGTTGACGGTGATTACCGGCGTTATTTAAAGGGGGCAGTGGATATCCCGTTTACGGGATCAGCGGGGCCGGTTGTTGCAAGATGCCGGCAACCACAGTTGAAAAGGTATGTGCAATGAGTGCTTATGAAATCACTGACCACCATTATGATGTTGTCGTTGTCGGCGCTGGCGGGGCCGGATTGCGCGCAACATTGGGCATGGCGGCCGGCGGGCTGAAAACCGCCTGTATCACCAAGGTATTTCCGACGCGGTCACATACGGTGGCGGCGCAAGGCGGTATTGGCGCCGCGCTGAACAATATGGGCGAAGGCGACAACTGGCAGTTTCACATGTATGACACGGTCAAGGGATCGGACTGGCTTGGTGATCAGGACGCCATTGAATATATGTGTCGTAACGCCATACCGTCGGTGATCGAGCTTGAACATTACGGGGTACCATTTTCGCGTACCGAAGAGGGCAAGATTTACCAGCGCCCGTTTGGCGGCCATACCCTTAACCATGGTAAATCAATGGCGCGGCGCGCCTGTGCGGCCGCTGACCGGACCGGCCACGCCATTTTGCATACGCTTTATCAGCAATGCCTGAAATATAAGGCCGCGTTCCATATCGAATTTTTTGTGCTGGATCTGTTGATGACCGATGATGGCGCCTGTGCCGGTGTTATTGCCTTGCGGATGGAAGATGGCACCCTGCATCGGTTCTGGGGACAGCAGACGGTGCTGGCGACGGGCGGCTATGGTCGGGTCTATTTTTCATGCACCTCAGCCCACACCTGCACCGGCGACGGCAATGCGATGGCGTTGCGGGCGGGCCTGCCATTGCAAGATATGGAATTTGTCCAGTTTCATCCGACCGGTGTCTATGGCGCTGGCGTGCTGATTACCGAAGGGGCGCGCGGTGAAGGTGGTTATCTGACCAACGCCGAAGGTGAGCGGTTTATGGAACGGTTCGCGCCAACGGCCAAGGATTTGGCCAGTCGGGACGTGGTCAGCCGGGCGATGACAATCGAAATCAATGAAGGCCGCGGTGTTGGGCCAAATAAAGACCATATCATGCTTCACCTAGAGCATGTTGATGCCGACACGCTGCGTCAGCGTTTGCCCGGTATCACCGAGACCGCTAAAATCTTTTGCGGTGTCGATGTGACCCGCGAGCCGATTCCGGTCTTACCGACCGTGCATTATAATATGGGCGGTATCCCGACGAACTATCATGGCGAGGTGTTGTCACCAACCGCGGATGATGAAAATGCCGTGGTGCCGGGTTTGATGGCAATTGGCGAAGCGGCCTGTGTGTCGGTGCATGGTGCCAACCGTCTTGGCACTAACTCGTTGCTGGATATTGTGGTATTTGGCCGCGCCGCCGCGCACCGGGCTAATGAAATCGTGACCGCCGGCGCCCCGGCTAACATGGCGCCGCAACGCGCGACCGACAAGGCGCTTGATCGCTTTGACCGTATGCGGCATGCCGATGGCGAGTCGAGCGCGGCGTCGATCCGGCTTGACATGCAGCAGGCGATGCAGCGGCATGCGGCGGTGTTCCGGTCAAGCGATTCCTTGACCGAGGGCGTTGGCAAAATGGACCAGATCGCCGGCAAAATGGCGCATATTGGGGTCAAGGACCGGTCATTGATCTGGAACACTGACCTGATCGAAGCGCTTGAGCTTGAAAATCTGATGGGACAAGCCTTGGTGACGATCCGGTCGGCCGACCAGCGGCAGGAATCACGCGGCGCGCATGCCCATGAAGATTGGCCAGAACGTGACGATGACAATTGGATGAAACATACGGTTATGTGGCTTGACGAACATAACAAGTCGCGGCTGGGATACCGGCAGGTGGTGATGAAAACCCTGAGCAATGATATTGCGCCCATCCCGCCGGCGCCACGGGTCTATTAGGACAAGGTACGAGGATCAGTTATGGCCGAGTTCAAGCTTCCTGCAAATTCCACGATGACCGACGGCAAAACCTACGAGGTTGGCAATGCTGGCGGTGATGTCCGGACCTTCAAGATTTATCGCTGGTCGCCAGATGATGATGCCAATCCGCGGATTGACTCATTCGAGGTTGATCTCGACGACTGCGGCCCGATGGTGCTTGATGCGTTGATCAAGATCAAAAACGAAATCGATAGCAGCCTGACCTTTCGCCGGTCATGCCGCGAGGGTATTTGTGGGTCATGTGCGATGAATATCGACGGCACCAATACATTGGCCTGCCTGAAAAGCATCCGTGATGTCAAAGGCGATGTGAAAATATACCCGTTGCCGCATATGCCGGTGGTCAAGGATCTGGTGCCTGATCTCAGCCAGCCCTACCGGCAGCTGACATCGATTGAACCGTGGTTGAAAGCCGACAGCGCCGCTCCCGCCGATGGCGAGCGGCGGCAATCACCGGCCGAGCGCGAAAAGCTTGATGGGCTGTGGGAATGTGTATTGTGCTTTAGCTGCTCGACATCGTGCCCAAGCTATTGGTGGAATGGCGATGAATATTTGGGGCCAGCGGTGTTGTTGCAGGCCTATCGCTGGATCGCCGACAGCCGTGATGAACATAAGACGGAACGGCTTGAAGCGCTTGATGACAGCTTCTCGCTCTATCGCTGCCATACCATTATGAATTGTGCCAAAACCTGTCCAAAGGGTCTGAACCCGGGCAAGGCCATTGCGCATATCAAAAGCGAGATTGCGGCCCGCTGAGTTGGGGCTGGCCGCCAGCCGGGGGGTTACTCTTTCATGCGGTCAGGCCAGCCAGACCTGACGTCAACACCAAGCCGGCAGCTGGCGGCGCTGGTGGCGGGCGGTAAACTGCAGCCGGATGCGGCGCAAGCCGCGATTGCGCGGCAGCTTGACCAGCTTGTTGCCGATATCTTGGCCGCTGCATCGCGCCGCGAGTCATGGGCGTCACGGGCACGCGGATGGCTGTTCAACCGCGCCCCCTTTGCCGAGATCAAGGGGCTATATATCCACGGTGGGGTCGGCCGCGGCAAAACCATGCTGATGGATATGGTCTATCAGACATTACAGCAAGCGGGCGGGGCGGGCCTTGTTTGGCGGCTGCATTTTCATGATTTCATGGTGCTGGCCCAAGACCTGATCCATGCTGCCCGTCAGGCCGGTGCCGATGATCCGATCGAAACGGCGGCGGCTGATCTCGCGGGCCGGGGCATGGTGGTTTGTTTTGACGAAATGGAAGTCCGCGACATTGCCGATGCGATGATTTTGGCGCGTCTTTTTTCTGGCCTTCTGGAACGCGGAACCGTGCTTGTCACCACCTCAAACCGGCCGGTTGATGATCTTTACAAAGACGGGCTTCATCGCGATCGGTTTTTACCATTTATCACCTTGTTGAAATCGCGTTGTATGATGCTGTTGCTTGATGACGGCACCGATTGGCGCGGCCGGCTGTTGGCTGATTTGCCGCAATGGTATGTGCCGCTTGGCGAGGCCAGTCACACGGCGCTTGATGCGGCCTTTGCCCAGCTTGCCGGCGATCGGCCGGTCGGGACCGATACGGTGCGGGTTGCGGGCCGCGATATTATCTTTGACCGGGTCGCTGGTGATATTGGATATGTCAGTTTTGCCAGCCTGTGCGAGGTGCCGCTGGCGGCGCGAGATTATCTGGCAGTGGCCGGTCGCTTTGCCGGATTGGTGCTAAGCGACATTCCGCTGTTCACCGCTGCCAATGAAAATGCGGCGCGCCGTTTCATGTGGCTGATCGATGCGCTTTATGACCGGCAACGATTTTTAATGGCGTCAGCGGCGGCGGGTATAGACCATCTCTATCAGGGTGATCAGTGGCAGTTTGAATTCAGCCGAACCGCGTCACGGCTTGGCGAGATGACCCAGTGCGGCGGTCTTGCCTCACCCGCCGTAACCCTGCGGTAATCGCGCGATTTTTAGGGTTTGTCCTTGTATGTTTTTTGATAGTTAGGTAAATCGAAGCAAAGCGTCGACCGGGATAGGCCCTTCAGGCTTGGCCGCGGCGTTCCACGCTCCTGAAACTGACGGAATTTATATTATGGCACGAAATAAGATCTCACTCGTTGGCGCTGGTAACATTGGCGGTACTTTGGCGCTGTTGGCAGGTTTGAAAGAATTGGGCGATGTGACGTTGTTCGATATTGCCGAGGGAATTCCGCAAGGCAAGGCGCTTGACCTGGCGCAAGCCAGCCCGATTGAAGGCTATAACGCAACGATTGCCGGGGCTAATGATTATGCCGCGCTGGCCGGTAGTGATGTTGTGATCGTCACCGCGGGTGTGGCGCGCAAGCCAGGCATGAGCCGTGATGATCTGATCGGCATCAATACCAATGTGATGAATCAGGTTGGCGCCGGTATCAAGGAAAACTGCCCGGACGCGTTTGTGATCTGTATTACCAACCCGCTTGATGTGATGGTTGGGGTGTTACAAAAAGCATCAGGCTTGCCAACCAACAAGGTTGTTGGCATGGCCGGGGTTTTGGACTCGGCGCGCTTCCGCCTGTTCCTTGCTGAAGAATTCAACGTATCGGTTGAAGATGTTACTGCCTTTGTGCTGGGCGGGCATGGCGACACGATGGTGCCACTGGTCCGCTATTCGGCGGTGGCCGGCATTCCGGTGCCGGATCTGGTAAAAATGGGCTGGTCAACCGATGCCAAAATCGCCGACATTGTCCAACGTACCCGTGATGGCGGTGCTGAAATCGTTGGGCTGCTGAAAACCGGTTCAGCTTTTTATGCACCGGCGTCCTCGGCGATTGATATGGCGGATGCCTATCTCAAGGATAAAAAGCGGCTGTTGCCATGTGCCGCCTATGTTGACAGTGCCTATGGTTTGGACGGGCTTTATGTTGGCGTGCCAGTGATTTTGGGCGCTGGCGGTGTCGAGCGGATCGTCGAGATTGATCTCAATGCGGAAGAACAGGCGATGTTTGACAATTCGGTGGCCGCGGTAAAAGCATTGAATGCCGTGGTTGACGGTCTCTAAACCATCGCGCTGTGCGGTTATCGGGTTGAAATAGCCCGATGGCTGAATAGACTGGGATGGATAAAGTGTGAATAAGACATCACCAAAGGCAGGGGTTGGTTTGTTTTATGGATGACAGTTCTTCAAATATCGGTGATGGATCCGCGTCTGGATCTATCGATCTCAGTCTTCTATCTGGTGCCAATGCGACATTCATCGCCGAGATGAACCGGGCATGGCGGGCTAACCCAGCGTCGGTTGATCCGCATTGGGCGGCATATTTCGGCCAATTGGTGGATGCTGCCGACATAGGTGACGGCGACGGGGGTGATGGTGTCGAGGTCGGGCCAAGTTGGGGCCGGCCACAAAGCCGCGTTGTTGGCGCGCTGGATCCTGAATCATCAATCAAGGCGGTCGCCAAGGCGCATAGCAGTGATCATGCGCTGAATGCCGATGATGTGCGGGCCGCGACGACCGATTCGCTGCGTGCGGTCATGCTGATTCGGGCCTATCGCATCCGCGGTCATCTTCTTGCCAATCTTGATCCGCTTGGGCTAGAGCCAGAGGA
>JAYOFA010000009.1:0-52649 GCA_038116935.1 Puniceispirillum sp. (SeqCode)
CCGGGCTCGACAATGATTTTCAGATGTTTGAACAAGGTTGCGATGGTGCGTAAGGCCATCTCATCACTGACCACCGCGCCGCCGCTTAAATGCTGTCGGTTGATCGGGAAGGTCAATTGCCCCGGTTCCGGTGTCACAATTGCGTCACATACCGATTTATGGCTGAGATCGGCGGTTTCGATACGGCCCGTTTCAAGTGAACGTTTGGTATCGTCGTAAAACTCTGGCTCTGCTGACCAGATTTTCACATCAGGCATGTGGGCATGGACGGCAATGCTAAGCCCGGCAATCAGCCCGCCGCCGCCACAACAACACAGCACCGCATCCGGGCGCACCCCCATTTCGGCGGTTTGCTGGGCAATTTCAAGGCCAACAGTGCCTTGGCCGGTGATCACTCTGGTATCGTCATAAGGTTTTATCAGATTGGCCTTTTCGCGCGCGGCAATCGCGGCGCCAATCTCTTCGCGCGACTCGCTGTAACGGTCATAGGTCACGACACGGGCGCCCCAAGCTTTAGTGCCTTCAATTTTGGTTGCTGGCGTGTCCTCAGGCATCACAATCGTGGCTTTCAGGCCGCGCGTCGCGGCGGCACGCGCAACGCCCTGGGCGTGGTTGCCACTGGAAAAGGCCACAACATGCTTGACCGTTTCATCAAGCCCCCATACCGCATTTGAGGCGCCGCGCAATTTGAATGATCCTGTATGTTGCAGACATTCGGGCTTGATCAACAGCCGGCGCCCAAGCCATTCATTCAGTCGCGGTGATTCCAGCAGCGGCGTGCGAAAGATATGGGGCCGAATTCGGTTGGCAGCGGTGGTAATCGCATCAATGTCGATTTGCAACGCACCGGCCGGAGTTTGCGCTAAGGTCGAGACGGGGTGGGTCATGGATGTTGTTACCACGGCTAATAAAGGATGACCGAAAGCCTATGGGCTTTTTGGATGCAAGGCAATATGACATCACTCGGCATCCGGCTATCAACAGCAATTTGTTGGCTTGTTTTTGTGCGTTGGCCGGCCTATTTTAGCGGGTTCAAACAGCACGCTTGTGCCATGACTATGCTGATTTTTTTGCAGCATGGCATGGCCGGCTTGAGGAGAAAATAATGTCACCGACCCCAGCATCCCCCGTGTTTTCCGGCTCTTGCACGGCACTTGTAACGCCGTTCAAATCTGGACGGTTTGACAAGGACGCTTTTTGCAAATTGGTCGACTGGCAGATCGAGTCCGGTACAGCCGCATTGATCCCTGTCGGCACCACAGGTGAATCGCCGACCTTGTCGCATGAGGAGCATGACGAGGTCGTCGAAACCTGTATCCGGCAGACCGCCGGGCGTGTGCCTGTTATTGCCGGCGCCGGGTCAAATAGCACAGCCGAGGCGGTGCGTTTGGCTGAACATGCCGCCAAGGCAGGCGCTGATGCGGTTTTGATTGTCAGCCCCTATTATAACAAACCCACACAAGAGGGGCTTTACCGGCATTTTGGCGCTGTTGCTTCGGCCATTGAAATTCCGGTGATTGTTTATGACATCCCCGGCCGGTCGATTGTGCGGGTGAATGACGACACATTGGCCCGTCTGGCGGCTGATTTTCCGATGATCCAAGGGATTAAGGACGCGACGGCTGATGTGGGGCGGCCCACCGTTTTACGCAATCTTTTGGGCGCGTCTTTTGCCCAATTGTCGGGTGAGGACGCTACCGCGCTTCCGTATCTGGCCGCTGGCGGGCATGGCTGTATTTCTGTAACGGCCAATATCGCCCCGCAACAGTTGAGCGATATGCATGCGGCATGGGCCGCTGGTGATATGGCAACGGCGCAAACTATCAATGAGCGCCTGATGCCGCTACATGACGCGATGTTTTGTGAGGCGAGCCCGGGACCGGTCAAATATGCGGCCGAACTGTTGGGGATTTGCGCGGCGGACACCCGCTTGCCCTTGTGTGAAATTGCCCCAAGCAGCAAAGCAAAGGTTGAATCTGCACTGAAAATCGCCGGTCTGCTTGGCGATTGATGCGATGAAGGGCGCCGTTTTGAGGGCGTAATAATGGCAAAACCAGCGATCACAACCGGCCGTATTGCCGAAAACCGCAAGGCACGGCACGAATATGAGGTTGAGGAAACGATTGAAACCGGATTGATCTTGCTTGGCAGCGAGGTCAAATCCTTGCGTAATGGACGGGTTAGTATCGCCGAATCCTATGCTGGTGAGGATAATGGCCGGTTGGTGCTGTTTAATGCTAACATTCCGGTTTATGAGCCGGCGCGGGTTAACCATGAACCAAAACGGCCGCGCGAATTGCTGGTCAAGGCCCGTGAACGCAACCGCATGCTGGGGTTAATCCGGCGTGACGGCATGACCCTGATCCCGTTGGTGATGTATTTTAATGAACGGGGCCGGGCCAAATTATTGCTTGGTCTTGCCAAGGGGCGACGCAAACATGACAAGCGTCAGGCCGACAAGGACCGCAGTTGGCAACGCGACAAGGCGCGTCTGTTGCGAAGCCGTAACGCCTAAAATACCGCAAGTAAATTGGGATCGAAATAGCGCAGATTGGGGCGGGCCCAACATATGGGGCCGCGATTGCCCGATCAGGCGGTTTCGGCCTGACGTGGGGGGCGTTCGATATGCGCCCTGATTTGATCCATCTCAATGAAAATATCTGCCATGCGGCGTAAAGAATCGGCGACCATGGGCGGGTTTGTCTTGGTTGTTGATACCACGCTCACGCGCACCCCCATGCCTTGCACATCTTCCAAAAGACGACAAAAATCACCGTCACCCGAAAACAGGATGGCGTGATCAATAAACGGGGCCAATTTCAGCATATCAAGGGCAATTTCCATATCCATATTGCCCTTGATCCGCTTTTTGCTGGTTTCCGGATCAGTGAATTCGCGGGTCAGTTTGCTGACCACGGCAAAGCCGTTGTAATCAAGCCAGTCGATCAAAGGCCGAAGCGGGGAAAATTCCTGATCTTCGGGCAGGGCGGTGTAATAATAGGCGCGGATCAGATTGGTGCCCTGGCTGAAATAGGCGTGCAATTTGGCGTAATCAATATCCATATTCAGCGATCTTGTGGCCGCGTAAAAATTGGATCCGTCGATGAATAGTGCGGTTTTTTCGGTCATAATCAAATCTCATAAAATAGTGCAAAAAATAATAGTATAGAACGCCAAGTTTTGTTGTATTGCAAGGCATAAGCTGATGTTGAGGCCTGACCTCAAGTCGCTGTGCCCGGGTTTTGTCAGGCAAAGGATGACAGGATGTCAGTCTCGACCGTTTTTATCGGCGTTGGTGCTAACTTGACGCCGGAAGGCTATGACAGTCCACGGGCCGGTTGCCGCGCAGCGCTCGATAGATTGGCGGATTACGGTATTGATCTTGTTGTGATGTCGCGCTGGTATGAGTCAGCGCCGGTGCCAATGTCCGACCAGCCTTGGTATCTGAATGCGGTGGCGATGGCCACAACAAGCCGCACGGCGACTGAGACTCTGGCGTTTTTGCACCAGGTTGAAGCGGCGTTCGGGCGGGTTCGCGGGGTGCGGAATGCGGCGCGGGTACTTGATCTGGATTTAATTGATTTCGGCGGGCTTGTGAATGACGCACCAGAATTGACGCTGCCACATCCGCGCATGCATGAACGGGCATTTGTTTTGCTGCCAATGCAGGAGCTGGCGCCGCGCTGGCGGCATCCAATAAGTGGTATCTCTATCGATGGTCTTGTCATGGCACTGCCTACTGGTCAGCAGATCCGTCTGGCCAAGTGACCGACATTTGGGCCGCAATTGTGGTTTTTACTTGTTCTGCAATGGAAATTGGGGTATTTCCGCGACCTATAAAGGACATTTAGCCAAGACACTGGGTTTTTGCCGTGCAAAGATAGCGATGTCTTTTTAGGGCTGCCTCATGCGGGGTCAGCGCATTTCGGTAAAGCAGGAGTTTCATATGGCACGCGTCACCGTTGAAGATTGCATTGAAAAGATCCCGAACAGGTTTGATCTCGTTTTGACGGCGTCGCAGCGCGCACGGGGTATCCTGAAAGGCGACATGCCAACGATTGACCGCGACAATGACAAAAACCCGGTTATCTCGTTGCGTGAAATTGCCGCTGAAACAGTTGATCTGGACGTGCTTCAAGAAGGGCTTGTCAAAAAGCTGCAGCGTGTGACCGTGCGTGAAGAGCAGGAAGTTCGTGATGATGCCGCGATTGCGGCCGAGGTGGACCTGTCTGAGATGGTCGGCGATTATGGTGATGAAGATGCCCAAGACAGCGGCATGCAGATCGCCAGTGCCGCCGAGATGGAGCCATCAGGCTTTGAGGATGTTGACCTTTCCGAATTGCAGGGCGCAGACTGATTGCTAGTCCGGTTGGCGGTCACAAATCCATGCGCCTGTGCCGGGCTGGATAGGGTATCGGCATAGCAGCGTAATGATCGAAGCAGCGGACAAACTTTGCACAAAAATCAGCGGGTACGACCCGCAGGCTGATTGCGACAAGTTACACCGTGCCTTTGTGTTCGGCATGACCGCACATGACGGGCAGTGCCGTGCCTCTGGTGAGCCCTATTTTATGCATCCGATTGCCGTCGCCGATATGTTGGCGGATATGCGGCTTGATCTGGACACGGTCATCACTGCACTGCTTCACGACACTGTTGAGGATTGCGATGTATCGCTGGATACATTGGAGTCTCAGTTCGGGCCGAGTGTCGCACAGCTTGTCGATGGTGTGACCAAGCTTAGTCGCATTGGTATGCAAAACCGGCAAAGCAGCGCACAGGCTGAAAATTTCCGGAAATTGCTGCTGGCGATGAGCGAGGATGTGCGTGTCCTGCTTGTCAAGCTGGCCGACCGTACCCACAATATGCTGACAATATCGCATATTCCCAAGCCTGAAAAACAGGCCCGTATCGCGCGCGAAACGCTGGACATTTACGCGCCGCTTGCCGAACGTATCGGCGTAACCAATCTGTTGCATGAAATGGAAGATAACGCGTTTGCCGTACTCTATCCTGAAATGGCACAGACGATACGCAACCGGCTCGATTATATGGTTGCCCAGTCTGAAATTGTTATTCCGATGATCAGTGTCGAATTACAGGATGTTGTCGAACGACAAGGTGTCGAATGCAGCGTATCTGGGCGGCTGAAAACACCCTATTCGATTTGGCGGAAAATGCAGCGCAAAAAGGTCACGATGGACCAGCTGTCGGATATCATGGCGTTTCGGGTGTTGGTGCCTACCAACGATGATTGCTACCGGGCTCTTGGTGGTATACACGCCACCTATCCGATGGTGATGGGACGGTTCAAGGATTATATATCAACCCCGAAACGCAATGGGTATCAATCGTTGCATACCGGCGTGATTGGGCCGGAAAATCATAAGATTGAAATCCAGCTCCGGACCCCGGAAATGCATAATATTGCCGAAAATGGTGTCGCAGCGCATTGGAATTACAAAGATCCGGCATCTGAACAAAATACACATAAATTCAAATGGATACAGGAACTAGTTGGTATTCTTGATGAGGAAGCTGGTGCTGAAGAGCTTCTTGAACACACCAAAATGGACCTCTACCATGATCAGGTGTTTTGTTTCACGCCGCGCGGCGATTTGATTGCGTTGCCAAAAGGCGCAACAGCGGTGGATTTCGCCTATGCAGTCCATTCCAAAATCGGGGATAAATGTAAAGGGGTGCGGATCAATGGCAAGGTCCGGCAATTGGCAACCGAGTTGGAAAATGGCGACCAAATTGAAATTATCACGCGCGATAATGCGCGCCCGTTGGCGGAATGGGAAAGCTTTGTCAAAACCGGTCGGGCAAAATCAGGCATCCGCCGTGCGGTAAGGGCGGAACGTGCGGTGGAATTTAGTCTTGTCGGTAAAACCATGTTGCAGAATGCGGCGCGTAATTTCGGCAAAAAGGTGCAAACCCGGTCGCTTGAGAAATTGGCTCCCGCTTTCGGCGCGCAAAAAATTGACGATATATTCGCGCAAATTGGTGAAGGGCGCGTACCGCCTATATCGGTTTTGGAAAAACTCTATCCTGATCTTGCCAGCAGTAAGAAACGAACCAGAACCGGACTGGGGCAAAACAATGCGGCTGGCGCTGGTAGTAAACAATTATTGAAAATTCGCGGGGTCAATACCGGCGTCGGCATCACGCTGGCACGCTGTTGTCATCCGCTGCCGGGTGAAGACATTGTTGGCATTTTCACCACCGGCAAGGGCGTTACGGTGCATCGCGTTGATTGTTCAACGCTGGTCGAGTTCAATGATACGCCGGAATTATGGCTGGACGTAGCCTGGGAGCGTGAAGGGCCGCGGCGGTTTTTGGGCCGGATCGATACCGTGCTGTCAAATGAACCCGGCGCGTTGGCAGCGGTGGCAACGATCATTGGCCAGCAGGGTGGCAATATATCGAATATCCGGCTGACGGATCGAAACACCGACTTTTTCAGCTTTGCGCTTGATCTTGAAGTTAAGGATGTAGAACATATGCGCACGATCATCGCCGCGCTACAGGCCAACAACTTTGTGGAACGGGTAGAACGTGCCAGTAACGCCTGACCCCAGAGTTTTTTAACCACCGGAATCACTATGTTTCGTCGTCGAAAACAGATGTCTGTTATCCACCAAGTTCGGTCTGTTGTTTGGCCAGAACGTGGCTTTCGACGACTTTTTTCTTATCTTTTTCAGCGTGTTATTCGCTTGCCCGGCACACCATTTTCGATTGCCAGCGGCATTGCCTGTGGGGTGTTTGCCTCTTTTACACCGTTTTTGGGATTGCATTTTATTTTGGCGGCGGCGCTGGCCTTGGCGCTTCGTGGCAATGTTTTGGCGTCAGCGATCGGTACCTTTTTTGGCAACCCGTGGACGTTTGTGCCGATTTGGCTTTTCAGTTACGAGGTTGGGTTTGAAATCATCCAGTTCAACGCGGGGTATGGCAGCGCGGCCCAGCTGACGATTGATGAATTACTGTCGGTTATGGGTGATATTGCCCGGTTTTTGACCTTCTCAGATAAAATCGCATGGGTTGATCTGAAAGCCAGCCTCGAACATGTTTTGATGCCGTTGCTTCTTGGCGGTTTGGTTCTGGGAACTGTCGCATGGTTGATCTCTTTTTATCTGACCTATAATGCGGTCAAAGCATGGCGGGCGCATCGGGTCCGCAAATTGGCAAAAGCGGCAGCGGATGTTGCGGTAAGGCGGGCCCAGTCAGGGATAAGCCCGCGTCAACCAGAAACGCAGAATCTCTCGAAACAGCCGGAAAGGTGAAATAGGTCATGTCCGTTCAACCCGCACCGCTACGCCTTGGGGTGAATATTGACCATGTGGCGACCTTGCGCAATGCCCGTGGTGGTCATCACCCTGATCCGGTTGCGGCGGCGCTGTGCGCGATTGACGCCGGCGCTGATGGTATTACCGCCCATTTGCGCGAGGACCGGCGTCATATCCGCGATGCTGATATCGCTGCGATTAAGGCGGCTATTGATGTGCCGTTGAATTTTGAGATGGCGGCCACCGCCGAAATGATTGCTATTGCCGTGAAAACCCGCCCTAACGCAGCCTGTATTGTCCCGGAAAACCGGGCCGAGATCACCACCGAAGGCGGGCTTGCGGTGATTGGCCATGAAAGCCGGTTGGCCGATATCCTACTGCCGCTGAAAGCGGCCGGGATCAGGCTTTCGTTGTTTATCGAGGCCAATCAGGCCGATATCGATGCGGCGGCGCAAATTGGTGCCGACATTGTCGAACTGCATACCGGGCGCTATTGCGATGCGCCGACGTCCGATGAACTTGATCGGATCACGCGGGCCGCCCGACATGGCGCGGCGTGTGGTATCGAGGTGCATGCCGGTCATGGCCTTGGCTTTGACACGGTTGAAGCGATCGCCGCCATTTCCGAGATTGTTGAGTTGAATATCGGCCATTTCCTGATTGGTGAGAGTGTGTTTAGCGGGCTTGGCGGCGCGATTAGCAAAATGCGGCAGCTGATGGATGCCGGCCGCAGGGGTGCGCGATAAGATGATCCTCGGTACCGGTACGGATATTGTTGACACGCGCCGGATCGCAGCGGTCCTCGACCGGCACCAAGACCGCTTTGTTCACCGCATTTTTACCAATTCAGAACAGGCGGCGGCAGTCCAATCGGCCAATCAAGCTGCGTTTTTAGCGAAAAGATTTGCCGTTAAAGAAGCGGTTTATAAGGCGTTGAGCGGCTCCGGCGTCAGGCCGCTTGGCTGGCGTGATGCTGAAACCATCAATGCGGCGGATGGCGCGCCGCTGGTAAGGCTTTATGGCCGTTGCAAAACGGCACTTGAGACAATGACCCCGGATGGGTATAAGGCGTCACTGTTTGTGTCGATAAGCGATGAGCCGCCTTATGCGCTGGCCTTTGTCGTGGTTGACGCTGTTCCGATAGAATGGAAAATGCCACATGGCTAAAAACGGCAAAGAAAGTAAATTTGAACTGATCAAGACCATAGTGGTGGCTGGGGCGGTGGCGCTGGCGTTTCGCTCTTTGATGTTTGAACCGTTCAATATTCCGTCAGGATCGATGCGCCCGACATTGCTGGTTGGCGATTATCTTTTTGTATCAAAATTTTCCTATGGCTATTCGCGCTATTCCTTTCCCTTGGCCTTGGTGCCGTTCAATGGCCGAATTTTTGGGGCGGCACCCGAGCGAGGGGATGTTGCCGTGTTTCGGCAACCGACCGATGTTGATGTCGCATATATCAAGCGTGTGATCGGCTTGCCCGGCGATCGGGTACAGGTGATGAATGGGGTGCTTTATATCAATGATGTGCCCGTACAACGTGAACTGACCGGACAGGCGACATTGTCGGACGGCTATAATTCAATCAATTTCAAGGTGTATCGTGAAACGCTGCCGAATGGGAAGAGCTATACCATTCAGGAGCGTTCGGATAATGACTCGCTGGATAACACGGTGGTTTATACCGTGCCGCCTGATCATTATTTTATGATGGGTGACAATCGCGATAATTCGCGTGACAGCCGCACCAGCGCGGTTGGCATGGTTCCGGCGCAGAACTTGGTTGGGCGCGCCGATCGATTATTCTTCAGCCATAATGGCAAGGCACGGCTGTGGGAAATATGGAAATGGCCGTTTGCGATACGGTATGGACGGATCGGCGACGGTATCACCTGATGGCCGAAGACGCGCTGACACAACTTGAAGCCCGTATCGGGCATGACTTCGCCGACCGGACATTGTTGACCCAAGCGCTGACCCATGCCAGTTACCAGTCCGATGGGCAAAGCTACCAGCGTCTAGAATTTCTCGGCGATCGTGTGTTGGGTTTGCTGCTGGCCGATCATTTTTTCCATAAATATCCGGATGATGATGAGGGCGGGTTGTCATTGCGCCTTCACGCCGAGGCACAGGCGGCAAGTCTGGCGATGGTGGCCCGCAAACTGGATCTTGCCAGCCATATTCAGACGCAAACCGGCTTTGACGTGGCGGCAAATCACAATATTCTGTCAGATGTGGTGGAAAGCCTGCTTGCCGCCATTTATCTTGACGCCGGTTTGTCGGCGGCGCGGGCCTTTGTAATGCGTCATTGGCCGTTGCGCGGCAAAAGCATCAAGACCGCGGTAAAGGACCCGAAATCACAGCTTCAAGAATGGTGTTTAAAGCGCGGCTTGGGGCTTCCAATTTACCAGCTTGTCGAAAAGGCGGGCCCCGAACACGCGCCACAATTGACGTACGCCGTCACCGTTGATGGATATGAAGCAATAACCGCAACTGGCCCCAATCGCAAGCAGGCCGAGCAGGAAGCCGCCAGACAAATGCTGTCAAAGCTTCAAGGTCAAAACCATAGCCGAGAGGACGATGATGAATAGCCCGGCCGCAGACATGACTGACCAGCCGACACGCGCCGGTTTTGTGGCGTTGATCGGGGCACCTAACGCCGGTAAGTCGACATTGATGAACGCTATGGTCGGTCAAAAAGTATCGATTGTGACGCCAAAGGTACAAACCACGCGAAGCCGCATCCGGGGCATTGCGATGGCCGGAAACGCGCAAATTATTTTTGTCGATACACCGGGGATTTTCACACCCAAACGGCGCCTTGACCGGGCCATGGTCAATGCCGCCTGGCAGGGGGCGGAAGATGGTGATGTGGTGTTGCTACTGCATGATTGCGCGCGGCGAAGCATTGATGACGATACACGGGCGATTGTTACAAAACTGTCCGAAAACAATGCCAAATTGTCACTTGTGTTGAACAAGATTGACCTTGCGCCGCCAGAAAGGCTGTTGGCGCGCGCCGCCGAGATGTCGGCCTTATATGCGTTTGAACGCGTGTTTATGGTGTCGGCCGAGACCGGCAATGGCGTTGATGATTTGAAAGCATGGCTTGCGCACAAAATGCCGCCAAGCCCGTTTCTGTTCGATCCTGATGATTTATCAGACATGCCACTGCGTCTTCTTGCCGCCGAAATATTGCGCGAAAAACTGTTTTTGAATCTGCATCAGGAATTACCTTATCAGCTAACCGTTGAAACCGATCGTTGGACCGAACGCGATGATGGTAGTGCCGAGGTGCATTTGTCGATTTTTGTGGCCCGCGAGGGGCATCGGGGTATTATTCTAGGTAAGGGTGGCCAAACCATGCGGCGTATTGGTACCGCGGCGCGGCGCGAATTGGAATCAGCGCTTGATCGCCGGGTGCATCTGTTTGCCCATGTGAAATATCGCAAGGATTGGATGGACGATTCGGCCCGCTACAACCTGTGGGATCTTGATTATAATGCCTGATTGGCAGGCTGATGCGATTATTTTGTCGGTACGTCCGCATGGCGAAGGGAACGCGGTTGTTTCGGTGCTGACGGCGACCCAAGGGCGCCATGCTGGCCTGGTGCGTGGCGGTGGCGGGTCACGCTTGCGGGGGACGGTGCAGCCGGGAAACCGGGTTCGGGCCAGTTGGCGCGCGCGCTTGACCGAACAATTGGGGCAGATGCAGCTGGAATTAACCGAATCGGTGCCGGCTTTGTTGCTCGACTCGCCGTTGCGTCTTGCTGGCGTTTCCGCCTTTTGTGCGCTTCTGGACAGCGCCTTACCGGAACGTGAAATGCAGCCGGCGCTGTTTGCCGCCAGCCAAGCGCTGTTAGATGTGATCAAGATGGACGACACTAATGCCGGTTGGCTTGAAGGATATATCCGGTGGGAACTTGGGTTATTGGCAGCGGTAGGATACCAGCTTGACTTATCGCGTTGCGCGGCGACCGGGCAGGGGCAAGGTCTTGCCTATGTCAGCCCGCGTTCAGGACGCGCCGTGGCCCGTCATGCGGCCGGGGATTATGTCAGTCGCATGTTGGCCTTGCCCGAATTTTTGGGCGGCGTTCATTGTCCCAAACATGACTGGGTCGCAGGGCTTGACCTGACCGGGCATTTTTTGGCAACGCGGGTGTTTGCCGCCTATAATACCGATTTGCCGGCCGCGCGTAAACGACTGGCCGATATGGTTCAGACCCGGTATAACATCGATATGATTCCAAACGAGGCGCTGTGATGCATGACGATGTCGAACTGACGGCTGGTGGTCAAATTCAGCCAACCGCCTTTTCTGATGCCCTGTCAGAGCGGTATCTTGCCTACGCATTGTCGACGATTACCTCACGGTCGTTACCCGATGTGCGTGATGGTCTGAAGCCGGTGCATCGGCGTCTGCTGTTTGCCATGCGGCAATTAAAACTGGATCCAGGACAGGGGTTCAAAAAATCGGCGCGTGTCGTCGGTGATGTGATGGGTAAATTTCATCCGCATGGGGACGCCGCCATTTATGACGCGATGGTACGTCTGGCCCAAGAATTTGCAATGCGCTATTGCCTGGTCGAAGGGCAGGGCAATTTTGGCAATATCGATGGAGATAACGCGGCTGCGATGCGGTATACCGAGGCCCGAATGACCGAGGTGGCGCGCCTTCTTCTAGACGGGATTGACGAGGATGCTGTCGATTTTCGAGCCACTTATGATGGCGAGTCCGAGGAACCGGCGTTGCTGCCGGCCGGGGTTCCGAATTTGCTGGCCAATGGGGCACAGGGGATCGCCGTTGGTATGGCCACATCGATTCCGCCGCATAATATTATCGAATTGGCAGACGCATCGCTGCATTTGATCAAGCACCCGAACGCATCGATCGACACATTGATGCAATTTGTCAAAGGCCCGGATTTGCCAACTGGCGGGGTACTGATCGAACCAAGCGACCAGATACGTGACGCCTATGCCACCGGTCGTGGTGGGTTTCGTGTCCGGGCCAAATGGCATGTCGAAACCGAAAAAGGTGGCGGCTGGCAGATTGTTGTCACTGAAATTCCCTATCAGGTGCAAAAGTCGCGTCTGATCGAACGGCTAGCGGAAATGCTGCAGGCGAAAAAATTACCGGTGCTTGCAGATATCCGTGATGAGTCGGCTGAAGATTTGCGGATCGTGCTAGAGCCGAAATCACGACGGCTTGAAGCCGAGCTGGTGATGGAAAGCCTCTTCAAGATGAGTGATCTTGAAGTGCGCGTGCCGCTAAATCTTAATGTGCTCGATGCTGAAGGGCGGCCTGTGGTGATGGATTTGCGGGCGGCGCTTAACGCCTGGTTGGCGCACCGGCGGGTGGTGTTGCAACGCCGGTCACGCTTTCGGCTTGGCAAGATAGCCAGCCGGCTTGAGGTGCTTGAAGGCTATCTTATCGTATATCTGAATCTGGATGAGGTAATCCGGATTATTCGCGAATCTGATCATCCGCGCGATGAGTTGATGGCGCGGTTTACCTTGACCGAAAATCAGGCCAATGCCGTGCTTGACATGCGCTTGCGGTCATTGCGCCGCTTGGAAGAAATGGCGTTGCGGAGCGAGCGTGCCAAACTGACCGAAGAGCAGGGAGAATTGACCGGCCTATTGGCCGATGAAAACCTGCAATGGGAACGGATAGCTGGCGAGATTCGGGATATGAAGGCGATCTTTGCCAAAACCGACAGCCGCAAAACAACGCTGGCCGATGCCCCACAGATTGATTTTGACCCTACCGAGATTCTTGTCGAGCGCGAGCCTATCACCGTGATCTGCTCGGCTAATGGCTGGATCAGGGCGATGCGCGGCCATCAAGATCTGGATGGTGATTATCGCTACAAAGAGGGGGATGCGGCGGGTCATATCCTGCATGCAGAAACCACCGACAAGATTTTGCTGTTTGCCGATAATGGTCGGTTTTACACGCTTGCCGCTGACAAATTGCCGCGCGGGCGGGGCTTTGGTGAACCGGTCAGTCTGATGGTTGATCTGCCCGCCGACAGTGCGATTGTCGAGTTGGTCAAGGCCGGTGAGGGCAAGCTGCTGGTGGCGGCCAGTACCGGACATGGCTTGGTGGTGGATATGCAAGCCGCGGTTGCACAAACGCGCAATGGCAAGCAGGTTTTGAACATCAGCGGCAGCGCGCGGGCGGTGGCCTGTGCGCCGGTCACGGGCGATATGGTGGCATCGGTAGGCGTTAACCGGAAATTGCTTATTTTTGCCCTTGATGAAGTGCCGGAAATGACCCGTGGTAAGGGTGTGTTTTTACAGCGTTTCAAAGATGGTGGGTTGGCCGATATTACCGTTTTTGAAAAGGCTGCTGGCCTAAGTTGGCAGGCTGGCGGGGGGCGCACCCGCACCGAAACCGACATCAGCGCGTGGCAGGCCAAGCGTGGTGGGGCGGGCAAATTGCCGCCAACCGGTTTTCCGCGCCCGGCAAAATTTACCTGACCGCTACCCTTTTTTTGCCAGCGTTATTGCACGACAACAACGCCCAGCAATACCCTTCAGGCCGCCGCACCGATAATCGGAATTTTGGCATCTTCGGGGATGTCGGTGATCAACATCTGACCTGGCTTGTGGGTGATCGACAAGGGCGGTTTGGCGCGCATGATCGCGGCTTGCGGGGTAACGCCACAAGCCCAGAAAACCGGCAGTTGGCCATCGCCTATCGGGGCCGGATCACCCCAATCAGGCCGCATGATGTCGTTTATGCCAATATCGCCCGGGTCGCCGATATGGACCGGTTTGCCATGCGCCATTGGAAATTGCCCGGAAATCTCTGTGACCAACGCCACCTTGTCGCGGTCTATGGCGCGCATGCTGACCACCATCGGGCCGGCAAATGGCCCCGCAGGGTTGGTTTCAATCCTGGTCTTAAACATTGGTACCGTTTTATCATGCGCCATATGCCAGACCGGAATACCAGCCCGGATCAATGCATGTTCAAAGGTGAACGAACAGCCCAGCGCAAAACCGACCATCCTGTCGGACCATAAATCAGCAATCTGATGGCGCGACTCAACCAGCACGCCGTCACGATAGATATTATAGGATGGAATATCGGTTCGGATGTCGATATTCCGGCCAAGGGTATGCATAATGGGTGATCCGGTATCGGTAACACCAACAAGCGGGCAGGGTTTTGGATTGCGCTGACAAAAGCGCATAAAGTCCAATGCAAAATCCTGATCAAGAATCACCAGATTGGCCTGTAAATATCCATGTGCAAGACCAGAGGTGTGGTCGCAATAATCGCCGCACCGAATATGGGCGCGCACGGTGTCACGGTCTTGCTGGCGCATCGTTTCAAAAGATACTGGCATCGGTTTACTCCTACGCGCTGGTAAAAGGTTGCCAGCGCCCGTTTTGGTAAATTTCGGCCGGCTGGTAGCGCGATTTATACATCATTTTCTGGCTTGCGGCGACATAATAGCCAAGATAGACCCATCGCAACCCCATATCCTTTGCCAATGCCAAAAGGTCAATGATGATGAAGCTACCAAGCGAGCGTTTCGCAAGTTGCGGGTTGAAGAAGCTGTAAACTGCGCTCAAACCATCGCTCTGGATATCGGTAAGGGCGGTGGCGACAAGCCCGTTGTCAGGGTCATGATAATTGACAAGGACGGTTTCGACCGGGCTATTCATGATCATGCTGATGAAATCGATCCGGTCCATCATGGCCATTTGCCCTTCATTATGCCGATCGGTGACATAAGATTTGAACAGCGGGTAATGGCTGTCAGTTATATCTGGCCCGGTGATCTCCCGCCGTAAATCTCTATTACGGGCCGTGATGCGGGCCATATTGCGGCTTGGCTGAAACGCGGTCGCATCAACCCGCCACGGGGTACAGGCGCTGCAAGAGGGGCAGGCGGGACGGTAAACCCAATTTTCTACCCGCCTGAAACCGGCGCGCGCCAGCCCGTCATGTACGTGGGGACTGACCGATATATCAACCGCGATGCGTTGTTCGGTCTCGCCGTCAATATAGGGGCAGGCGCTACGCATGCTAAGGCGCATGGGTAACGGTTTTGGGCGATGAAGACGGCAATCCTGATCCATAAGGCTAAACTGGACGAAACAACGGTTTCAAATCAAGCCATATCATACATGCGCGTTTGTTTAGTTTGCGCTGTCATCAAGTTGTCGGACCTGAAACTTGGCCTTATTCAGTGCTGCTATGATTTCGTCAACATGGTCCGGGCCGCGCGTTTCAACCACCGCATCAATCTTTGCCAGCTTGGCAGGCACATCATAAAACAGGCGCTGATGATAGATTTCAACGATATTGCCGCCACAATTGCCAATCGCCGTTGAAATCGCTGCCAACATGCCCGGTTCGTCAGATATATCAATCCGCAGGCGGGCAATCCGTCCATCGACAGCCATGTTGCGATTGAGGATCGAGGCCAGCAAGCGCGGGTCTATATTGCCGCCGCATATCACCACGCCAACGCGTTTTCCGGCAAACAGCCCGTTATGGGCGTAAAGCGCGGCAATACCGGCAGCGCCGGCTCCCTCGGCAACAATGCGTTGCTGTTCGACAAGCGCACCAACCGCCCATTCAAGGTCGCGTTCACCGACCAGCAAAATATCGTCAACCAGTGATTTCACCACAGGGACCGTCACTTTACCCGGTTTTTTGACAGCGATGCCTTCGGCCAGGGTTTCACCGCCATATGCTGCTTCCTTACCGGCAACAGCCATTTTCATTGCCGGATAAAGTTCGGTCTGCACCCCGTAAATTTTTATGTTGGGCCGCATGTCGCGGGCAATCGTGGCCATGCCGCCGATCAGCCCACCACCGCCAATCGGAACCAGCAAAATATCGAGATCGGGAACATCTTGCAGCATTTCCAGTCCGGCGGTGCCTTGTCCGGTCATCACAAGTTCATCGTCATAAGGATGGATCAATGTCAGCCCATCCGCCGCGATCAGCTTGGCGACAGTTTCTTCACATTCATTCAGATTGCGACCTTGAAGCACGACCTTGGCGCCAAAGGCGCGGGTTCGGGCGACTTTGGCAAACGGTGTTTGTGCCGGCATCACAATAGTCGCGGGAATCCCCATGCGGTCGGCATGATAGGCGACCGCTTGGGCATGATTGCCAGCCGACATGGCGATCACGCCACGCTGTTTTTGACGCTCATCAAGGTGTTGCATCGCCAGAAAGGCACCGCGCGCCTTGAACGATGATGTGTGCTGCAAACATTCGAGTTTGACAAACAAGTCACAGCCAAGCCGCCGTGACAAGGCCGGGGCGGGCAGGGTTGGGGTGCGGATAATATGCTGTTCCAGCACGCTGGCAGCGCGGCGAATGTCATCTGCAGTGATAGTCATGACTCCCCCTTTTAACCGCGCCGCACCGGCTGATGATCGGCACTAGGGCGACGGATGGTCAGCCTTTTGCCAGCAATGCGGCAATTTCTGGCGCAAAATAGGTCAATACCGCATCAGCCCCTGCGCGCTTGAAGCATATCATGCTTTCAAGAATGGTGCGATCACGATCAAGCCATCCTTGATCAAACGCGCCGCATAGCATCGCATACTCCCCCGATACCTGATAAGCGATGCATGGTACCCCGAATTCAGCTTTGGCACGGGCCAAAATATCGAGATAGGGCATGCCCGGTTTGACAATCACCATGTCGGCGCCTTCGGCCAGATCTAGGGCGATTTCATGCATCGCTTCGTCACTATTGGCCGGGTCCATCTGATAGGTGGATTTTCCCGCCTTGCCAAGCGATGCGCCGGCCCGCACCGCATCGCGGAACGGCCCATAAAATCCAGACGCATATTTGGCGGCATAGGCCATGATCTGGACATTTTGATGCCCGGCCGCATCTAGCGCCGCGCGGATCGCGCCAACGCGTCCATCCATCATATCCGACGGTGCAATAATATCGCACCCGGCATTGGCCTGATGCACCGCTTGTTCACACAAGATTGCGACCGTTTCGTCATTTAAGACAACATCGTCACGCACCAGACCGTCATGCCCGTGCGATGTGAACGGGTCAAGCGCCACATCGCAAATAATGCCCAAATCCGGATAGGCGGCCTTGACCGCTTTAACCGCCCGGCAGACAAGATTGTCACCGTCGCGCGCCAGACTGCCAGCCTCATCTTTCAGGCTGTTATCAATTGATGGAAAAATAGCGATGGCCTGAATGTTCAAGGCAACGGCACGGGCCGCTTGTTCAACCAGTAAATCAATCGACTGGCGGAAAACGCCGGGCATCGAGGCAATTGGTTCACGCTGTGCGGTGCCTTCAATCACAAATAATGGCCAAATCAGATCGGCGCAGTCAAGACGCGTTTCGGCAACCATGCGGCGCGAAAAAGCGGCCATACGGGTGCGCCGCATCCGTGTTGATGGGTATTGACCTCTGCTCATGGGCTTTGTATCCGGTTATGGTCTTGGTTCAGCTATTCATACCGGTCTGGTGGAGTTTCCGCAATGCCGCAGGCAGATATTCATTTTGAGGTTGTCGGCAGTGCTGGCCGAATCGTTTTGGACCGCCCAAAAGCGCTAAATGCGCTGAGCCAGGATATGATACGGGCGTTTACATCGCAGCTAAACCGGTGGCGGGATGACCGGGCAATAACGCATGTGGTTATCGCCAGCTCGGCACCGCGTGCGTTTTGCGCAGGCGGTGATATCCGGTTTGCCCGTGATGTGATACTGGCGGGTCAGCATGCTAAGGTAGATCAGTTTTTTCGCGATGAATATCTTGGCGATCTCGCAGTCGCCGAGTTTGGCAAGCCGGTCATCGCGCTGGCTGACGGGGTGGTGATGGGGGGCGGCGCCGGGCTAGCCTGCCATGCCAGCCATGTTGTGGTGACCGAAACGACACGTTTTGCAATGCCGGAAAGTGGTATTGGTCTGTTTCCGGACGCCGGGGCAAGTTTGTTTTTTGGTCGATGTCCACGGCCGGTGGCGCGCCTTCTCGGGATGATTGGTCATGGTATAAATGGTGCCGATTGTCTGCTTTTGGGGTTAGCGACCGCTATGGTGCCAAGTGACGATATTGCGGCGTTGCAAGAGGCGCTATTGCGGGTCGATGCCAGCGCAGTTGATGATCTGATTAGCGATTATAGTGCTGATTCCGGCGCGCCGTCATTGGCCGCGCATCGGCCGCGCATTGATCATATTTTCGCTGATGGGCTGTCGCCCGAAGCGATCCGCGACCGGGCTGGCGATGTTGCGCAGCTTTACCCTGATGACAGGTTTGTGGGTGCGGTGGCGGCCGCGCTATCTGCACGATGCCCGATGTCGATAAAAGTATTTTGCCGGATGATGGATGTGGCGCGTGATTTTACCCAACCGGCCGAGGCGCTGGCATTGGAGTTTCAGCTGGCGATGCGGATGATCCGGCGGGATGATTTTGTCGAGGGAATTCGGGCTGTTGTGGTGGATAAAGATCAATCCCCTAAATGGCAGCCAGACCGGCTTGAAGCCATCGATGCGGCGATGTTGGACGCGGTTTTCGACGGGACCGGTTTGCCGCCCTTGCGTTAAGTTGATTCACCGCTTAATTTGGCGGTCCTGACGGGCCGATTTCTAACCTCGTCTGTTGTGACCTGAAGGAACAGCATATGCGCTTGAGCCAATATTTTCTGCCGGTTTTGAAAGAAACACCCAAAGAGGCACAGATTGCCTCGCATCGATTGATGTTGCGGGCTGGCATGATCCAGCAATCAAGCGCTGGTATTTATTCGTGGTTACCGCTTGGCAAGCGTGTTTTGGACAAGATTGCGACCATCGTGCGCGAGGAGCAAGACCGTGCCGGCGCGCTTGAAATTCTGATGCCAACGCTGCAACCGGCTGAAATCTGGCAGGAATCAGGCCGTTATGACGATTATGGCGCCGAAATGTTGAGGATCCGTGATCGGCATGACCGCGACATGCTCTATGGGCCAACAAATGAAGAACAGGTAACCGATATTTTCCGAACGCATGTGCGGAGCTATAAATCCTTGCCGCTGAATTTATATCATATTCAATGGAAGTTTCGCGATGAGGTGCGCCCACGCTTTGGGATCATGCGCGGGCGTGAATTCCTGATGAAAGACGCTTATTCGTTTGATCTTGACGCTGATGCGGCGCGGACTGCCTATAACAAGATGTTTGTGTCTTACCTTAAAACCTTTGCGCGGATGGGGTTGACGGCAATCCCGATGGAGGCCGACACCGGCCCGATCGGCGGTGATATGAGTCACGAATTCATCATTCTTGCCGAAACCGGTGAAAGTGGTGTGTTTTTTCACAAAGACTGGCTTGAAACCGATTTGCTGGCAGATATCGATTATGACAACGATTTGCAGCCCTTCGTTGATCGGTTCACGTCTATTTACGCGCGTGCCGATGAAAAGCATGATCCGGCCAAATGTCCGGTCCCGGCCGAGGATTTAATGTCAATGCGCGGCATTGAAATTGGTCATATTTTCTATTTTGGTACAAAATACTCGGCGGCAATGGGGGCCAGCGTAACCGGACCTGACGGCAAGCCGGTGCCGGTGCATATGGGATCTTACGGGATTGGCGTGTCGCGTCTTGTGGGTGGTATTATCGAGGCAAGCCACGACGACAAAGGTATTATCTGGCCAGAAGCAGTTGCGCCATTCGGCGTGGCCGTGGTGAATTTGAAACCTGGTGATGCGGCGTGTGACAGTACCGCCGAGGCATTATATCAGCAATTGCAGGCTAATGGGCTGGACCCGCTACTTGATGATCGTGATGAGCGCCCCGGGGCCAAATTGGCGGCGATGGATTTGATCGGTATTCCATGGCAAATTGTGGTGGGGCCACGCGGTTTGGAACAGGGGCAGGTTGAGGTAAAGCACCGTAGATCGGGTAAAACTGTCGAAATTTCGCCGCAAAATGCGGTTGAAATGGTGCAGCAACGAAACGGCTAAGCGCGGATGGGCCTCGGCGCGCCCCAGAACACATGTTTGCTAGATACCTAAAAACGGCCCTGATATCAAAAGGGGGACTTTAATGGCGTTTCTTTTCTCTCCGGTTGAACGGATGCTGGCGTTCCGCTATATGCGGGCGCGGCGTGCGGAGGGATTTATCTCGGTCATTGCGTGGTTTTCGCTGGCCGGCATTACGCTTGGTGTGGCGACCTTGATCGTTGTGATGTCAGTGATGAATGGGTTTCGGGCCGAATTGGTCGGGCGTATTCTTGGCTTGAATGGGCATGTTGCGGTCTATGCAACCGGCGGCCAAGGGATACCGGATTATGACCAGATGGCGCTGAATCTCACCGAATTGCCAGGGGTGATTGCTGTGACGCCGCAAATTGAAGGTCAAGTGATGGCCAGTCGCGGGCGGGTTAGTCTTGGGGCGGTCATTCGCGGTGTGCGTTGGTCGGACCTTGCGGTTCGCAAACCGCTGTGGGATTCGCTTGATGAAGCGGCTGTTAAACGCTTTCGTGACGATGGCGGTGTGCTGATCGGCCGTGATATGGCCTTCAAAATGGGGGTTGCGCCGGGGGATAAACTGACCTTGACAACGGCGCGCGGCAAGGCAACGGCCTTTGGAACCGTGCCGACAAGACGCGCTTTTCAGGTTGCCGGCATTTTTAATGTCGGCATGTATGAATATGATTCCAGCTTTGTTTTCATGCCGCTGGATGCGGCCGCTGGGTTCCTTGGCTATGACGATACAGTGTCGGGATTGGAAATTTATGTTGCGGCGCCGGAACGGATTGCAGCGTTGCGGCGCGCTGTTGCGACCGCCGTAGGCAGCGAGTTGCGGGTATTTGATTGGCTAGACCGTAATCGTAGCTTTTTGAATGCGTTGCGGGTTGAACGGAATGTTATGTTCCTGATTTTGACCCTGATCATTCTGGTCGCTGCGTTCAATATTATTTCATCGATGATCATGCTGGTGCGGTCAAAAAATGCTGATATTGCCGTATTGCGCGCCATGGGGGCGAGTGGGGCCAGCATTATGCGGGTTTTCGTTATGACCGGCGCCAGTATCGGTATTGTTGGCACGCTGGCCGGTACCATTGTCGGGGTGTTGTTCTGTTGGAATATCGACACAATCAAACAGGCCATTGAAAGCCTGTCGGGGGCCGAATTATTCGCCGCCGAAATTTACTTTTTATCAAATCTGCCGGCCAAGATTGACCCGCAAGAGGTGCTGATGGTGATTGCGATGGCGCTTGGCCTGTCATTCGTGGCCAGCCTTTATCCCGCATGGCGGGCGTCACGTGTCGCACCAGCCGAGGCGTTACGTTATGAATGAGGCGCCGAAAAGGTCAGCGGTGCGGCCGCTTCTGGAATTGCGGAGGGTGCAGCGCCGGTTCACACAGGGCGATTCGATCTTGGATGTGCTGTACGATGCTAGTCTGACCGTCTGTCCGGGTGAAATGAAAGCCTTGGTTGGTCCGTCAGGTTCCGGCAAGTCAACTTTGTTGAATATTGCCGGTTTGCTGGAACGCCCCGACGCCGGTGATGTTTTTATTGACGGTATTGATGCCGGACAGCTTAACCGGCGGAAACGGAGCCGGTTGCGGCGAAGTCATATCGGTTTTGTGTTCCAATTTCATCGGTTGCTACCAGAATTTTCGGCGCTGGAAAATATTATGATACCGCAAATGTTTAATGGTTTAGCGCGCGATGAAGCCGCCGACCGGGCCGGGCAGTTACTGGCTATGGTCGGTCTTGACGACCGCGCTGATCATCGACCGGCAGCGCTGTCCGGTGGTGAACAGCAACGCGTTGCCATTGCACGGGCTGTGGCCAACGCGCCGCGTGTATTGCTGGCCGATGAGCCAACCGGAAACCTTGATCCCGACACCGCGCGCGATGTGTTTCACCATCTGTCGGCGATAACCCGGGCCACCAATACAGCCGCGCTGGTGGTTACCCATAATCAGCAGCTGGCGTTGAACATGGACGGCGTGCTGACAATTGAAAATGGGCGCGTCGTCAATATTGGTTGATCAAACCACGTTGCCAAGCCGATTGTGTTGTTGTCGGCGGTGGCTTTCGGCTAAGCTATGGCCATTGATCGACACCAAGCCCCAAAAGCGATGAAAATGCCTGCCAATTTTGTCCATTTACGTCTTCATACAGCCTATTCATTGGCCGAATCGACCTTGCGCATAAAGAATCTGGTGGGTTTAATTGCGGCTGACAATCAGCCGGCGGCGGCGATTACCGACACCAACAATATGTTTGGGGCGTTAGAATTTGCCCAGACCTTGGCGGCAGCCGGCATTCAACCGATCATGGGAACACAGCTGAACCTTTGTGATGCTGAGGGTGCAGGCGAGGTTGTGTTGCTGGCGCAAACCGAGACCGGCTATCGCAATCTGTCGGTACTGTTGTCGAACACATTGCTATTGGCTGAAGCTGGGGAGAGTGCCCATTGCGCGCTTGACGATATTGGTGATCTTGGGCGCGATATTATTGTGTTAGGCGGCGGGGCTTTGGCAGGGTTTGTGGGTCGTCCGGCGGCTGACAGGCGCGATGGGCTGGCGACAAAGCGGGCTGAAGCGTTGGCCGCCCGGTTTCCGGGGCGGTTTTACATCGAATTACAACGCCACGGCATGAAGCCGGAGCAGATTGCCGAGCCACATTTGCTTGAGATTGCCGACCGACTGGATGTGCCCCTGGTCGCGACAAATGATTGCCGGTTTGAAACGGCCGCGATGAGCCAGCCCCATGATACGTTAGTGTGCATCGGCACCGGGAGAAAATTGGCCGAAACCGACCGCCCGCGTTTTTCGGATGAACATTATTTCAAGACGGCCGACGCGATGGCGGCGTTGTTTGCCGACATTCCAGAGGCCATCGCCAATACGTTGGTGATTGCCAAGCGATGTAGTGTTATGGCCGAGACCAGAGCGCCGATTCTGCCGGCCTTTGATACCGCAGGCGGGCGGAGCGAGGCGGATGAACTGGCGGTGCAGGCCAAAGAGGGGCTTGCCAAGCGGCTTGATCGGCATGTGTTTGCGGCCAACATGACCGATGCGCAACGCGCGGCGATCGCGGCACCCTATGAGGACCGCTTAAGCTTTGAGCTTGATATCATCACCCAAATGGGGTTCCCAGGCTATTTCTTGATCGTTGCCGATTTTATTCAATGGGCCAAAGCGCAAAATATTCCGGTAGGGCCAGGACGCGGTTCAGGCGCCGGTTCATTGGTCGCTTGGGCGCTGTCGATTACCGATCTTGACCCGATTAAATGGGGGCTGCTTTTTGAACGGTTTTTGAACCCGGAACGCGTATCAATGCCGGATTTTGATATTGATTTTTGTCAGGACCGGCGTGACGAGGTGATCAGCTATGTCCAAAATAAATATGGCCATGACAAGGTAGCCCAGATCATCACCTTTGGATCACTTCAGGCGCGGGCGGCTTTGCGTGATGTGGGGCGGGTTTTTGAAATGCCCTATGGCCAAGTGGACCGGATTGCCAAGCTGGTACCGAACAATCCGGCCAAGCCGACAACGATTGCCGAGGCGTTGGAAACCGAAGAAGAATTGCGCGAACACCGCCGCGCCGACGAGCAGGTGGCCGACCTTGTCGATGTGTCGATGAAACTTGAAGGGCTGTATCGGCATGCCTCGACCCATGCGGCCGGGGTGGTGATTGGCGATCGCCCGCTTGCTGAACTGGTGCCGCTTTATCGCGATCCGCGTTCAGATATGCCGGTCACGCAATTTAATATGAAATGGGTCGAAAAGGCCGGTTTGGTAAAATTCGACTTTTTGGGGCTGAAAACCCTGACGGTTTTACAGCGCGCCGTTGAATTTCTGCAGCAACGTGGGATCGAGATTGATCTTGCCGCGATACCGCTTGATGACAAACCAACCTTTGAGATGCTGTCTTCGGGCGATACGGTCGGTGTGTTTCAGCTGGAATCAAGCGGTATGCGCGATGTGCTAAAAGGCCTGAAACCTGACCGGTTTGAAGATATTATAGCGGTCGTCGCGCTGTACCGGCCCGGACCGATGGAAAATATCAAGGATTATGTGGCCCGTAAACATGATCCCTCACAGATCACCTACATGCACCCAGATCTGGAACAGGTGCTTGCCGAAACCTACGGCATCATGATTTACCAGGAACAGGTGCAGCAGGCGGCGCGGGTTTTAGCGGGCTACACGCTTGGTTCGGCCGATATCTTGCGTCGCGCGATGGGGAAAAAGATCAAGGCTGAAATGGACGAACAGCGACAGATCTTTGTCACCGGCGCGGTTAAAAATGATTTGTCGGAACAGTTGGCATCTGATGTGTTTGATCAAATTGCCGCCTTTGCCGGTTACGGGTTCAACAAATCACACGCCGCCGCCTATGCGCTGGTGGCCTATCAAACGGCCTATCTGAAAGCAAATTACCCGACCGAATTTTTGGCGGCTTCCATGGCGCTTGATGCGGGCAATACTGATAAATTGGCGGTGTTCAGGCAGGAATGTCAGCGCCAGAATATTCAGGTTCTGCCGCCTGATATCAACCGCTCTTGGGCCAGTTTTTCGGTTGAAACAACGCAAAATCAGCCTTATGGAGCGCCAGCAGGCCCGTCAGGTTCAGCAGCGCCACTGGCCATTCGGTATGCATTAGGGGCGATCCGGAATGTTGGTGCCGAAGCGATGGATCGGCTGACAAAAATCCGCACTGATGGTGGCCCGTTTTTATCGTTACAGGATTTTTTGAAACGCTTGCCGCGCGAGGTGATCAACCGGCGTCAAATGGAAAGTTTGGCGCGCGCGGGGACGCTTGATCCGATTCATCAAAATCGGCGGGAATTGATTGATAATATGGATCTTTTGCTGTCGCATGCCGACGCGATGCGGCGTGAGTCGGAATCAAATCAAGATAATCTGTTTGGTGCTGGCGGTGATGAGGCCAGCGACCTGATCCGTCTGGTCGAAACCGCTGATTGGGCCGGTATGGACCGGTTGAAAGAAGAATTTGATGTTCTTGGTCTCTATTTATCGGCGCATCCGTTGGATAGCTATACCAGCCAGCTTTGCCGGTTGCGCGTTACCCGTTATGCCGATCTGGCCGAGAAAATCGCCCAGGGGCAGGTGCCGCAACGCATCAATCTGGCCGGCTCGGTAACCGCCAAGCAGGTCCGTGTTTCGCAGCGCGGCAATCGGTTTGCCTTTGTCCAATTGACCGACCAGACAGGTGTGTTCGAGATCACGTTCTTTTCCGATGTGCTGGCAGCGGCGAGCGCAATGCTCGATTCGGAAAAACCATTATTCATTTCGGCCAATGTCAAGCTGGAAGACAATGGCCCGCGGTTGTTGGCAGCGCGTGTCGAATTGCTGGATGATGCGATCGCCGCATGGCACGGCGGAGTTAGCGTCTGGCTTCAGGATGACAAGCCGCTTGATGGGCTTAAATCTGCCCTGAAGGATGATGGGCCTGGCAAAGCCGAGGTGCGGCTAAAGGTGCTGGTCGACGGACATGAAATTTCGATAGGCTTGCCAGGGCGGTTCCGGCTGAGCGGTGAGCTTCGTCAAGAATTGCGGCGGATGCCTGGTATTTTGAACGTGCAGGATCTGTGATCGGAGCCACCCTAGCGCGGGGAACGGCGCAAAAGGCTTGCAATTCGCTTGGCTAGATAGTAGACCTAGCGCCAATTCACACATAGGGACGGCTGCTGCACAGCAAATTCTGTGCGTCTGGCCATCCGGTGAGGGCTTTGGCCTTTCATTTTCCCTATGGAGGTTTAACCGGAGAACAGGAGTAAGATATGGCTCTCCCCACCTTTTCTATGCGCCAAATGCTTGAAGCTGGCGTTCATTTTGGACATAGCACCCGTCGTTGGAACCCAAAAATGGCACCGTTCATTTTTGGCGAGCGTAACAAAACTCACATTTTGGATCTGCAGCAGACCCAGCCTTTGCTTCACGCCGCGTTGAAAGCGCTGAGTGATGTGACAGCGCGTGGGGGCCGCGTGCTGCTGGTTGGCACCAAGCGTGCTGCGGCTGAAAAAATTGCCGAGACAGCAAAAAATTGTGGTCAATATTATGTCAACCACCGCTGGCTTGGTGGGATGCTGACCAACTGGACCACGGTGTCACAGTCAATCCGGCGTCTTCGCGATCTTGAAGCGCGGGCCGAAAGTGGTGAGATTAACCAATTGACCAAAAAAGAAGCCCTGCAGCTTGCCCGGGAACAGGAAAAGCTGGAGCGGACGCTTGGTGGCATCAAAGAAATGGGCGGCATTCCCGACATGCTGTTTGTTTTGGATACCAACAAGGAAGCGATTGCGGTTGAAGAAGCCAACCGTCTTGGTATTCCGGTTGTTGCCGTGGTCGACAGCAATGCCAACCCAGATGGTGTTGATTACATCATTCCGGGTAATGATGACGCGATGCGCGCAATTACTTTTTATTGTGAACTCATTCAGGCGGCGGTTCTTGATGGGTTGCAGACCGAATTGATGAAAAGTGGTGGTGACGCGGGTGAAGCGCTTGACGCCCCGGCCGAGCCTGCCCTTGAACAGGCTGATCCGGCCCCAGCGGCAGACGCCGCGGCTGATGCGGCTGCTGACGCCCCGGCCGAAACGGCTGGTGCCTAACAAAAGCGTGCCAGCGACAGGGGCGGGATCGCGCCTGTGGCTGGCCGATGATATGGCTGAACCGGGCGGCACAGGCTGCCCAATAACCGATGTAAGGGACTAAGACGATGAGTGTTACTGCGGCTCTGGTAAAAGAACTGCGCGAGAAATCTGGCGCGGGCATGATGGATTGTAAAAAAGCGCTGGCCGAAACCAATGGTGATATGGACGCAGCTGTTGACTGGTTGCGGACCAAAGGTTTGGCGGCCGCGGCCAAAAAGTCGGGCCGGGTGGCAGCCGAGGGGTTGGTCGCGATTGCTGTCGATGGCACGAAAGGGTCGGTTGTTGAATTGAACGCTGAAACCGACTTTGTCGCGCGCAATAGTGAATTTCAGGCTTTTGCCTCGACCTTGGCTCGTCTTGCCTTGGGCGTCGACGATATCGATGCGTTAAAAGCCGCTGATTTTCCCGGGACCGGCCGCAATGTGGCTGACGAGCTGACGCAGAAGATCGCGACAATTGGTGAAAATATGTCGTTGCGGCGTATGGAGACCTTGTCTGTTGGCAGTGGCAGCGTTGTATCATATATCCATAATGCGACGGCTGATGGTCTTGGGCGGATTGGTGTGCTTGTCGCGCTTGAATCAACCGCTGACAAAGCAAGTCTCGACGGGCTTGGCAAGCAAATTGCGATGCATATTGCCGCGACATCACCCGCCAGCCTGTCGATCAGTGATCTTGACCCTGAAGCTGTTGCGCGTGAGCGCGATGTGTTGATCGAGCAGGCCAAAGCATCCGGAAAACCGCAGGAAATCGCTGAAAAGATGGTCGAAGGCCGGATGAAGAAATACTATCAAGACGTGGTTCTGCTGGAACAAACGTCAGTCATTGACGGCGAAACACGGATTGCCGATGTTGTGTCCAAAGCCGGAAAAGACGCTGGCGCAGATATTGCGCTGACCGGATTTGTCCGCTTTAATCTAGGCGAAGGGATCGAACGTGAAACGACCGACTTTGCCGCTGAGGTTGCCGCACAGCTGAGCTAAGGCAATCGCGCCAAAAGCAACTGATCAAGGAGTGTTCCACCAGTGAGTGTCGAAATTAAACCCAACGGGGCGCCAGTTTACAAGCGCGTGATGTTGAAGATTTCCGGCGAATCGCTGATGGGGCGCCTTCCTTATGGTATCGACCCGGACATGGTCTCTACGGTGGCGCGGCAGGTCCGTGATGTGGCCGCTGCCGGGGTCGAGGTCTGCCTTGTCATTGGCGGCGGTAATATTTTCCGCGGCGTGTCTGGTGCGGCGGCCGGGATGGAGCGCGCAACCGGCGATTATATGGGCATGTTAGCCACCGTGATGAACGCGCTGGCGATGCAAAATGCTCTTGAACAGTTGGATGTGCCGGTGCGGGTGCAGTCAGCTTTAAGCATCAGTGCGGTTTGCGAGCCCTATATCCGTCGACGGGCCACGCGGCATCTTGAAAAGGGGCGGGTGGTTATCTTTGCCGCCGGTACCGGCAATCCGTTCTTTACCACGGATACGGCGGCCGCGTTACGGGCATCGGAAATGAATTGCGAGGTGCTGCTAAAAGGCACGCGTGTCGATGGCGTTTATTCGGCTGATCCCGAGATTGACAAATCAGCCACGCGTTATGACCGCTTGTCCTATATGCAGGTGCTAACCGATGATTTGCGGGTGATGGATGCGTCGGCAATCAGCCTGTCCAGAGAGAATAATATTCCGATTTTGGTGTTTTCTATCGAAACGCCTGGTGAATTTGAACGGGTGATTAAACATCAGGGTAAATTTACCATCGTTTGCTAGATACTATTACCCCTGAAAGCCAGCCAAAGCAGGAGGCAGAAATGGCCGAACTTGATATCAAGGATATTCAACGCCGTATGGAGGTCAGCTTGGCCAGCCTTGGGGCCGAATTTGCCGGACTGCGTGCCGGACGGGCCTCGACCGGAATGCTTGAACCCATCATGGTCGACGCCTACGGCTCTAAAATGCCGATGAATCAGGTCGGGACTATTTCCGCGCCCGAACCGCGTCTATTAACGGTATCGGTGTGGGACGCATCAATGGCGCCGGCCGTTGAAAAAGCCATTCGCGAATCTGACCTTGGTCTGAACCCGGCGGCTGAAGGAACGATGATCCGGGTTCCCATTCCTGATCTGTCGGAAGAACGCCGCAAAGATATGGTCAAAGTCGCTGGCCGTTATGCCGAGGCGTGCCGTGTCGCTATCCGTAATGTGCGCCGCGATGGTATCGAAACCATCCGCAAGGCCGAAAAAGACGGGTTGATTTCTGAAGATGATCGTCATGGTCAGGAAGGCGATGTGCAGAAATTGACTGACGATTATGTTAAAAAAGTAGATGATGCGCTGGCGGCCAAGGAAAAAGAGATAACGCAAGTATAAGTCTTTCCTGTCAATCTAACGAGACGGATTGCCATTTTGTCCGACCCGAACCATATCGCCATCATCATGGATGGCAATCGCCGATGGGCCAAGCGGCGGGGCGCTGACAGTCTTGCAGGCCACAAAGCGGGTGCCGATGTTCTACGGGACATTGCCCGCCATGTTGCCGGAAATGGCATAAAATGGCTGACCGTCTTTGCCTTTTCGAGTGAAAATTGGCAGCGGTCGCCGGTGGAGGTGCGTGGCTTGATGCGTTTAATCAGCCAGTTTATCAAGACCCGCATGAACGAGTTGATCGAGAGTAACGTACGGCTTCGTGTTGTTGGCCGCCGCGACAGATTTTCGGCTGACCTTAAGGCACTTATTCATGATGTTGAAGTGCGCTCGGCACATAATAACGGTCTGAATTTGACGGTGGCGCTGGATTATGGCGGATGCCAGGACATTGTTCGCGCGGCGTCTCGGATCGCCCAAGAAATTGAAACCGGCCTTTTAACAGCGGCCGATGTGACTGACGATTTGTTCAAAGCGCGTTTGTCAACGCGTGTGCTGCCACCGGTAGATTTGTTGATCCGGAGTGGTGGAGAAACGCGCATTTCAAATTTCCTGTTGTGGGAAATGGCTTATGCCGAGCTATTTTTTACCGACCGGCTGTGGCCGGATTTCACCGCCGACGATCTAGCGGCGGCGATTGCCGATTATCGGCAACGTGACCGCCGGTTTGGCGCATCGTCACAATCTGCACCATCGTTGAAAATTATCAAAAGTGACGCTGGCTGATGGTGGCCGGTCAGCTACCTGGGACACGACAACGGTGGTTTGGTGTTGTGTTTCTGTTGCCGGTGATTGCTGCGTTTGCGATGGGGCAATGGGTGGCAGGGGCGATGCTTGTCGTATTGGCGGCGATCATGGCGGTCGAATTGCGCGCAATGTTGGCATTGCCCGCTATAGCGGGCGCGATTTTGTGGGCGTTGCTGGTGCTTGCTGCGGTGCCGCTGCCGGCCTTGGATTTTTTTGATCATCTGCTTTTGGGGGTGGTTGCAGCGTTAGCGGCGGGCGGCGTAGTGCTTTTTTATAAGCCGTCGATATTTTGTGTTTTTACTATATTTCTGGTGCTGTGTTTGTTGGCCGCAAATCGTCTGTTAGTACTCGATTCAGGACATGTCTTTTTATTATCTTTGGCGGCGGTCATTGCGGCCTGTGACAGCGCTGCCTATTTTGCTGGCCGGTTTTTTGGAGGGCCCAAGCTGTTGGCAGCTGTTAGCCCGAACAAGACCCTTTCAGGCAGCATGGGTGGGTTGGTCGCGGCCAGCATTAGCTGTGTGATTCTGGCTGATTTTCTGTATCTTGACAGTATATATGCGGCCAGTGGCGCCGGAGTGGTGCTTGGTGTTGTCGCGCAGTCGGGAGACCTTTTGGAATCAGCTGTCAAACGGCGCGCGGGCGTTAAAGACAGTGGGACGATCATTCCAGGTCATGGCGGGCTTCTTGACCGTTTTGATGGGTATCTTCTGGTGCTGCCAGTGGCGCTCGCCTATATCAGCTTACTGTAGGGGCATCCGATATCAGTATGGTTAAACATATCACCGTTCTTGGCGCGACCGGGTCAATCGGTCAAAGCAGCCTTGCCTTGGTCCGCCAATTTCCTGACCAGTACCAGATTTGTGGTCTTGTTGCAGGGGCGAACGCGCCGGCGCTGGCGGCTTTGGCACGCGAATTCTTCCCCCGCATTGTTGGTATTGCCGATCCGTCAAAATTTTCTGACTTACGGGATCTTCTTACCGATACGGGTATCGAAGTGGTGGCCGGCGTTAAAGCTTGCGCGCAGATTGCGGCGATTCCGGTTGATTTGGTGATTGCCGGCGTCAGTGGTCTTGCCGGCTTGCCGGGGGTGATGGCGGCGGTTGATGCTGGGCAGAGAATTGGCCTTGCGAACAAGGAATCTCTGGTATCAGCCGGGGCTGTGGTGATGCGGCATGTCGCGCAATCTGGGGCGCATATCTTGCCTTTGGATAGCGAGCATAACGCCATTTTCCAATGTTGGACGGGCTGGCCAGGATATCATGGTGCGGGTCGGGCGGGTGAAAATACCGCCGACATTCGGCATATTTGTCTGACCGCCTCAGGGGGTCCGTTCCTCCACCGGCCGCTGGCCCAGTTTGATCAGATAAGCCGCCAAGATGCGCTGCAGCATCCGAATTTTGAGATGGGGCAGAAAATTTCTGTCGATAGCGCCACGATGATGAACAAAGGTCTGGAAGTAATTGAAGCGCATTGGCTTTTTGGGTTACCGCCCGAAAAAATTGACGCTTTGATCCATCCACAACAGGCAATTCATGGGCTTGTGTATTTTGCCGATGGCTCGGTGGTGGCCCAACTGGCTGATGCCGATATGCGAACGCCCATTTCCTATGCGCTGGCATGGCCTGACCGTTTGCCGTGGCATGGAACGCCACTTGATCTGACGAAACTCGCTGATCTGGCCTTTTTACCGATCGATTTGCAGCGCTATCCGTGCTTTGGTTTGGCCCGTGCTGCCCTTGTCGCTGGCGGGGTGACGCCAGCGGTATTGAACGCGGCGAATGAGGTTGCTGTCGCCGCATTTCTTGATGGGCGTATCACGTTTCCGGCAATAGCAAGCGTCGTTGAGGCCTGTCTTGATACCTCTATTGACGGCGATGTGGATACCCTTGACGCGGTGCTTGATATTGACAGGGCTTCCCGCCGCCACGCCACAGACCATATCGCCCGTGTTTCGGATTTCAAACAAAGCTGAAATGATTTAGGATCGCGCCATCGCGATTGACAAACCCATCGGGTGTGGAAATAGGATTTTACATGGCGGATCTTGGTTTTAGTGACCTTTTACTTGGTTTTTTGCTGTTAATCACACCGGTGGTCTATTTTCACGAGCTTGGCCATTATTGGGTGGCACGCAAGGCCGGTGTGGTGGTCGAGGTGTTTTCGATCGGTTTTGGACCTGAGTTGTTCGGCTGGACCGCCAAAAGTGGCACAAGATGGCGGCTGTCTGCGATTCCTCTTGGTGGATATGTGAAAATGCGCGGCGATGAAGATCCGGCAAGCACGCCGTCGGCGCGGGGGCTTCAACAGTCTGGCAGTTTTGGTGGGGCAAGCCTGTTCTGGCGTACCGCGATTGTTGCAGCTGGTCCGATTGCTAATTTTATCCTTGGGATAGCGTTGTTTGCGATGGTTTATATGGCGGTCGGCAAGCAGTTCATTCCGGCCGTCGTTGGTGATGTGGTGCCAAATATGCCCGCGGCATCGGCCGGCCTGAAGCCGGGCGACCGGGTGATCAAGGTAGATGGCGTTTCGATCCGGAACTTTAATGATATGCGCGGGTTGGTTGTCGAAAGCCCAGGTCGCCCCCTAGATTTTGTCGTGGTGCGTGACGGGCGTGAACTGGCGGTGTCGATTACGCCTGAATCTCGCTTTAACCAAGGGCTTGGGATCAATGTCGGGGTGTTAGGGGTCACTTCACGGGCGGTTGGCGAGTTTGAAAAAATGGGCCCCAGTGCCGCACTTATCGCGGCGACATCTGATGCGTTTCATATGTCGGTGATGATTTTACGAAGTCTTGGCCGGGCCGCCAGTGGCAATATGCAGCAGGGCGAGGTCGGCGGACCGGTGCGGATCGCTGAGATCTCCGGAACAGTGCTTAATCAGGGTCTGGTGCCGTTTGTTCTGCTGACTGCGGTGATCTCGATCAATTTGGGTTTGATAAATTTATTGCCAGTACCGGCTTTGGATGGTGGTCATTTATTCTTTTTTGGACTTGAATTCTTGCTGGGTAAGCCGTTACCGGTGGCGGTACAGGCTGCGTTGATGCGCGGTGGTGTCGCCATTTTAATGGGGTTGACGCTATTTCTGGTGGTAACGGACTTGTTGCGGATCGTCGGCTAATTAGACAGTTTTAGGCAGGGCTTTATGGCGATTTACGCGTGACTGGACTGTTACAAATCAATTAGTCTGTCTATAGTGGCATCGCCAATAGCGGGTGGGAGTCAAAAACCGGGATGCGTATTCATTTGTTATCTTGCCTTGTGGCGTGTCTATTTGTGGTATGCGGCGTATCAACCACCGTTTTTGCCCAATCAACTGACGCTACAATTCGCGTTACCGATATCCGGGTTGAGGGCAATCGGCGGGTGTCGGTGGGAACAGTCCAGTCCTATCTACCGGTGCGTGTTGGGGACCTGACAAGCCAAAATGCGTTGGACAACGCGTTGCAGCGCCTATACCAGACCAATCTTTTTCAAAATATCACCCTGTCCCTTGACGGCAGTGTTCTGGTTGTCAAATTGACCGAGAACCCAATTATTAACCGGGTGAATATTGAGGGCAATGATGCTTTGTCCGATGAACGACTCCTTGAGATTATCGATGTGCAGCCACGCCGTGTTTACAATCGCAAGATGGCCCTTGATGCCACACAAAAGCTGATTGATATTTATCGGGCCTCAGGTCGCTATGCTGCGGTGATTGAGCCTAAAGTCATTACCCTCGATGAAAACCGCGTTGATCTTGTGTTTGAGGTTGATGAGGGGCCGCTTATCAAAATCCAAAAGATCACCTTTTCTGGTAATGAGGCGTTCAGTGATCGGCAGCTACGCCAAGCGATTGTCAGTCGTGAGACCAAATGGTGGGCGTTTCTTGCCGCCAATGACAAATATGATGAAGGGCGGCTTGAATATGATATTCGCCTTTTGCGGCAATTTTATCTGGCGCGCGGTTATGCCGATATAAAAATTGAAAGAGCGCGCGGTGGCCTTCTACCCGATCGAAGCGGTTTTGTTATCAGCTTTCTGGTCGATGAGGGCGTTCGCTATAAGGTTGGCGATGTAACCATTACCAGCGCGATAGATGCGGTTGATCCCGCGGCTATGAAACAGGCGCTGCAATTTGGTGACGAGCGCTGGTATGATATGCGGGTGCTTGAGCAGGGGCTGCTTGACATTTCCCGGCAGCTTGGCGCTTTGGGCTATGCCTTTGTCAATGTTACACCAGATATCAAGACAGACCCTGAAACAGCCACACTTGATATCGCCATTCGTATTGACGAGGCGCAACGTAATTTTGTCGAACGGATTGAGTTTGTCGATAACAACCGGACCCTCGATCGAGTAATTCGCCGTGAGTTTGAAATTGTTGAAGGCGACGCCTATAATCAGCTGAAAATTGACCGTTCGGTGCGAAATATCCGCAATCTTGGTTATTTCAGTGACGTCAAAGTGCAGACGCTTCCCGGGTCAAGTGCTGATCAGTCGATAACGCGGGTCGCGGTTCAAGAGCAGTCGACAGGTGATTTTTCAATCGGTGCCGGGTATTCGTCGCTCGATAAGGCCAGTTTTTCCTTTGGTATAAATGAACGTAATTTTCTTGGTACTGGGCGCCGGGCCAGTGTCGCCTTATCTACATCAGGCACCAAGACCGGATTTAATGTAGGGTTGACCGAACCCTATCTTCTTGGCCGCAATTTGTCGGGTAGTATCGACGTTTTCAACGATGAAACCACCGATGATGATACTAAGATCAAACGGACCGGTTTTCGGTTAGGCCTCGGATTTTCAGCGGCGCGGGATGTCTACCACCGGCTGAGCTATCAGTTGAGTAAGTCACGCACCACAACCGAAACCACTACGGCGACATCGGTAACCGGCGAGGAGGGCAAAACCTTGTTGCGGTCATCGGTTGATTACACGATTGGCCGGGATACACGCGACAATAAATATGACCCAACCAGCGGCTTTTCGATCGTACTTGAGGAATCGATCGCCGGTCTTGGGGGGGACGTCAAGTTTTTGAGTTCAGTGCTATCGGCCAGTTACTATAAGCCGATGATGTTCAATGAGGTCGTGTTGGGGGCGAGTGGAAAAATTGGCTATATCACCGGGTTAAGCGGGAAAAAGGTAACGCAATCAAACCGCTTTCAGATGGGCGGGCGCAAGGTGCGTGGGTTTGCCGGTGGTGGCATCGGGCCGCGGGACAACGGGTCGCTTGATGCGGTAGGCGGCAATAAAATGTTTGCCGGTCGTCTGGAAGTTGTCTCTGGTCTGGGCTTTGATAAGGATTCGGGCTTGCGCTGGACCGTATTTAACGATTTTGGATCACTATGGGACACGGATTATCCGACCAGTGTAACCGGGGCTACTGACTCGTCATTGCGGGCCAGTGTTGGTGTTGGCCTTTATTGGAATACGGCGATTGGACCGCTGTCCTTTTCTTTTGCCAGCCCCTATGCCAAAAAATCCTATGATCAGACCAAAAGCTTTCAGTTTAGCATTGGCACACGGCTATAGGGGAGCGGTATGAAAAACCGTAATCGTTTGTCAGGCCTTGTCTCAGCGCTGTTTGCTGTGGGTTTTGGTGCAGCGATGATAACCACAGTAGCGGTGGCGCAAACCGCAAGTGACAGAGCGGCAGACCAGGGCACGGTTGCGGATGCGGATGTGGGTGCCAATATGGAGGTCCGGCGCATTGCTGTGGTCAGCCTTGAAGGTGTTTTGCGCGCGGCGGCAGCCAATACAAAAATTAAGGAATTGCTGGATGGTCAACGTGAAAAGTTTCAACAGGAATTCCGTCAGGTTGAGCTTGATTTGCAGCAAACCGAACGTGACCTTCTTGCCAAGCGCGATGTGATCGCCAAAGAAGATTATGACAAGATGGTCACCGCCTTCCAGAAGCGGGTCGCGAATGTCCAGAAAGATATTCAATATAAACGCCAAGCAATCGACAATGCCTATCAAAAGGCGCTGAATGATGTGCGGAAACTGGCCGTTGATGTGATCAAGGAAATTGCCGCCGAGCGTCAGATAGACCTAATCGTCAATCGTGATGCCAGTGTCGTGTTCCTGCCGCGGCTCAACATATCTGACGAGGTGTTGAAACGGCTTGATGAACGCACCAAAAATGCCCGTATTCAAATCGAATTGAAAAAACCCAAGGTGGAATAGGGCTATCGATGGGGATCGACCGGGACTTCTATCATTTTGCCAGTGGGATTGACGCTGCCCAGCTTGGCGCGGCCATTGGCGCGAATGAGATCACCGGCCCGTCTGACCTTGTTGTTACAGATATGGCGTCGTTCGATGGTTTGGGACCGGCCATGCTTGGTTATCAAGGCGATGCTGATGCTGCAAGGCAGGCACGGGTTACAGGCGCGGTCATTATAACAACGGCGGCCGGTGCCGCGGTTTTTGACAAAAGCAATAGCTGTCTTGTTGTTGATAGTCCCAGGATTGGATTTGCGCGCGCCGCAGCGATAGTGGCCAAGCCGCGCGAGGATAGCTTGCAAACCACCGGCATATCGCCAACAGCCATTATCGCCGCAGGTGCCAAAATTCATCCGGCGGCAACGATCATGGCGGGGGCCCGCATCGGTGCTGACAGCGTTGTCGAGGCGGGTGCTGTCATTGGCCCATCGGTGCGTGTTGGGGCGCGGTGCCGGATTGGGGCCAATGCTGTGTTATCTTTTGCCCTTCTTGGCGATGATGTCGACATTGGGGCGGGCAGCGTTATTGGCGAGGCGGGATTTGGCTTTGAAATGACCGTGGGTGGTGCGATTAAGGTGCCGCATCTGGGCCTGGTGGTGATCGGCGACCAGGTGGCGGTGGGAAGCAATTGTGCGATTGATCGTGGCAGCCTTGGGAACACCCAAATCGGTCCCCGGGTGATGATCGATAATCTATGCCACATCGCACATAATGTTGTGATTGGTGCCAATGCTATTGTAGCGGGTCAGATAGGGCTTTCCGGCAGTGTCCATGTCGGTGAACGGGTGATGATGGGCGGTCAGGTTGGTGTTGCGCCGCATCTCAAGATTGGTGATGGCGCGGTGTTAATGGCGCGCAGCGGTGTGACCAAGGATGTCGCGCCGGGTGAGCAAGTGGCCGGATTTCCGGGTGTGCCAGCACGTCAATTCTGGCGCGATCAAGCGGCGGTACGCCGGCTTGCTAAATCGGCGAAAAAAGGAAGACAAGACTAGGACGGACAGGCCATACTGAGCGCCCGTCGACGAACGTAAAGTCGCTAAAAGTAAAAAGGAAATGTAACCATGACAGACGACGGTACCGTCCTCAATATCGACGCGATCAAAAAACTAATCCCGCACCGGGCGCCGATGCTGCTGATTGACAGGGTTGAAAACATCATTGCTGACAGCGAGGCAACAGGTATCAAGGCGGTCAGTGGAAACGAGCCGTATTTTATCGGGCATTTCCCCGATTTTCCAGTTATGCCCGGGGTACTGATTGTCGAGGCTATCGCACAAACTGCGTCGGTTATGGTGGCGTCAACAACGCCTGATTTTACCGCTGGCAAGTTGGTGTTTTTCACAACTATCGAAAAGGCCCGGTTTCGCCAGCCTGTAAGGCCGGGCGATCTGTTGGTCATGCGCGTGGTCAAAACCGGTGCCAAAGGCCCGTTGTGGAAATTTACCGGAACGGCGACAGTCAATGGCAAGCTTGTCGCTGAAGCTGAATTCGGCGCGATGATTGTAGATCCGGAACGCTGATATGCCGACCTCTGTTCATAAGACGGCGTGTGTTGATCCGGCTGCCACCATTGGTAGTGACGTCACAATTGGGCCTTTTTGCGTGGTTGGGCCGGATGCGGTCATTGGTGACGGCGTTACCATGCACAGCCATGTTGTGATTGATGGCTATACCGAGATCGGTGCGGGGTGCGAAATTTTCCCCTTTGCAGTGCTTGGGTGCCCGCCGCAACATACCCGTTATGCCAATGAGCCGTCCCGCCTTCGGATTGGCAAAAAATGCCAGATCAGGGAACATGTGACGATGCACCCGGGGACGGCGATTGATAAAATGGAAACGGTTGTCGGCGACAATGGCCTGTTTTTTGCCGGGGCCCATGTGGCACATGACTGCATTGTTGGGAATAATGTCATTTTTGCGAATAATGCAGCGCTTGGCGGCCATGTGAAAATTGGTGACCATGTGATGATGGGCGGGTTTGCCGCGGTCCAGCAATGGGGACGTGTTGGGGCGCATGCGATGGTTGGCGCGCACAGCCTTGTAGATGCCGATATTATGCCATTTTGTATCGCCGCCGGTAATCGGGCTAAATTATCGGGGATCAATGTGATCGGGCTGGAACGGCGCGGCTTTAATGCGGACAGCGTGGCCCGGTTGCGCGCGCTGTTCCGGCTGCTTATCCGCGGTGACGGCCTTTTTGCCGATCGGTTGGCGTTGGCGCAACAGTCATGTGCCGGCGATCCGCATTGCGACCAGCTTTTCGATTTTGTCGCTACCGCTGGGCGCAATGGGATCTGTCAGCAGTTCAAAAGATAGAGGCGGAGGTGGCCGAGCGACGCCTTCGGCCTAAAACAGGAGAGATTGCGGGTGACTAAACGCCTTGCCATTATTGCCGGAAAAGGGCGGATGCCGCTGGATGTGGCGCATGCGGCGGCGGATGATGGCTATATGCCGCTGGTGATGCCGATCAACGGACAGGCGGATGCCGATTTCACCGCATTCGAGACCGCCCCGATCAGGCTTGGTGCGATAGGCACAACCAGGTCTTTGTTACGGGATCGGGGCATTGACCAGCTGGTTCTGGCTGGCAAGGTGGAATGGCCATCATTACGCGATTTACGGCCAGACCGAGACGGGGTCAAATTGCTGGGTAAGATGCTGACCCGAGGTGATGATAAGGTTTTGCGGCTTCTCAAGGATTATTTCGCCGCGCAAGGTATAGCGATTATAGGGGTGGACCGTTTCATGCCGTCACGGGTCATGACAGAAGGGCTGAAGGCAGGTAATCCGCTGTCGCCTGTGGCTGTGGCCGCGATCGCACATGGCCGCGCCGTCTTGGTAGCGCTTGGCGATCAGGATGTTGGTCAGTCTGTTGTTGTGCAAGCCGGCAGGGTGCTGGCGATCGAGGCGGCAGAAGGCACCGACCAGATGTTGAAGCGGGTCAAAGACCTGATCAAACCCGATGATGGGCCGACGGTTTTTGTGAAGATGCGGAAATGCGCCCAAGATCGTGATCTTGATCGGCCGGTGGTCGGGTGCGCCACCATTGAAGCGGCGGCGGGTTCAGGGGTCGATCTATGCGCTATCGAGGCCGGCGGCGTGGTTTTAAGCGATGACATCGACCATCTAGTTGCCAACTGCCAGCGTCTTGGTGTTGGGCTTATCGGCTTTAACAGCACGGCGCCATGACCGGTGCCCCGATCTTTATTTTGGCAGGAGAGCCATCGGGCGATCAATTGGCAGCGCATATGATGAAGGCGGTCACTGCCCGTTTCGGACCCGTTAACTGGGTCGGGGTTGGCGGCCCCGCCATGTGCGGGCAGGGGTTGACGCCGCTGATGGACATGGACGCCTTGACGGTATTTGGCTTTGGGCGGGCCCTTAGTTCATATTTACGGCTGTCTCGCTTGATGGACAGGCTTGTCGATGATGTTATGGCGATGCGGCCAAGGCTGGTTTTGACAGTCGATGTAAAGGGTTTTTCGCTTCGTTTTGCCGGTAGATTGCGCCGCCGTATGCAGCAAGCTGGGTGGTCTGTGCCGATCGTTCATACGGTTGCGCCAACGGTGTGGGCATGGGGGGCGTGGCGCGCTGGTAAATTTGCTGCCGCTATGGATGGACTATTGTGCCTGTTTCCTTTTGAGCCAGCCTATTTCACCCGCTATCGCTTGCCAGCCCAGTTTATTGGGCATCCCGAAGCGTTTCTGGCCCCGGCCAAGATGCTGCCGAGGCCCCCGTCACCCACGGGAAAAAAGACCGTTTTGTTGCTGCCCGGAAGCCGGCGGAGCGAGCTGGATCTGATATTGCCCGACATGGTGGCCGCGGCACAGATCCTAGACCAAGACAACCAAGAGAAAATACAATTTATTCTGCCGGCGGTGCCAAGATGGCGCCGGCATATAGACACTATGGTAGAGGGCGCGCCGCGGATTGACGTTGTCGAGGGTGGTGACGCTCTTGGCCGGTGGCTTGGTCAGGCTGACGCGATGATGGCGACATCGGGCACGATTACCTTGCAAACCGCGCTTAACGGCATTCCTGGTGTGACCGCCTATCGAAGCGGCTATATCAGCGCGGCTATTGGGCGGCGTCTTGTCAATTTTGACAAGGTCATACTGCCAAATGCGATCCTTGGGCGGCAAGTCTACCCGTTTTTATTTCAACAACAGCTTGACCCGCATGCCTTGGCCGCAGCTGTACAATCATGCCTAGATGATGAAACGCATGCGATCAGAGCGAGGCAGAACGCTGGCGATTTGCGGGCCTGCCTTAGCGGCGGGATGTCGGATTTTGGCGACATGCTGTGCCCGGCATTGACACCCTGGCTGGAATCCGGCCCGACAGATTAGATGCTTTTGCCGGACCGATCGATTTGACACGTTAGCGTGACTGCAAATTTTTGAAATCGCGCGCCGCCGGTCCAGTATAGAGCTGGCGTGGACGGCCAATCCGTTGTGACGGATCGGTGATCATTTCATTCCATTGGGCAATCCAGCCGGTCGTGCGTGCTACAGCAAACAGCACGGTGAACATAGATGTCGGGAAGCCCATCGCCTTCAGGATGATGCCGGAATAGAAATCGACGTTAGGGTATAGTTTCTTGTCAATGAAATAGCTGTCATTGACGGCGATTTGCTCAAGCTCCATTGCCAGTTCAAGCAACGGGTCATTGACACCAAGTTTACCAAGAACATCGTGACAGGCCTTGCGTAACACCTTGGCCCGCGGATCAAAATTCTTATAAACCCGATGACCAAAGCCAAATAGCCGGAAAGGATCGTCTTTGTCGCGGGCGCGTTTGACATATTCATTGATATTTTTCTTATCGCCGATCTCGTTCAGCATGTTCAACACGGCTTCATTGGCGCCACCATGTGCTGGCCCCCATAAAGAGGCAATGCCGGCCGCAATACAGGCAAATGGATTGGCCCCAGATGACCCGGCAAGCCGGACTGTCGATGTTGATGCGTTTTGTTCATGGTCGGCATGAAGAATAAAAATCTTGTTCATCGCATCGGCCAGGATCGGGTCGACAACATATTCTTCGGCTGGTACGGCGAAACACATATGCAGGAAGTTTTCTGCATAGTTCAAGTTGTTGCGCGGATAGTTAAAGGGTTGCCCCATCGAATATTTGAACGCCATCGCCGCTAGGGTTGGCATTTTGGCGATCAGGCGGCGTGAGGCAATCATCCGCTGGACGGGGTCGTGAATATCGGTCGAGTCATGATAAAACGCCGATAATGCGCCGGTTACCCCACACAAGATGGCCATAGGATGCGCGTCACGGCGGAACCCACGATAGAAGGTCGAGAGTTGTTCATGCACCATGGTGTGGCGGGTGATCGCGGTATCGAACGCCTCTTTTTCAAGTGGGTTCGGTAATTCACCTTCCAGCAATAGATAGGCAAGCTCCAAAAAATCAGCTTTTTCGGCCAAATCCTCAATGGCATAGCCGCGATGCAGCAAAACACCCTCATCGCCGTCGATATAGGTCAGCCCGGATACGCATGACCCGGTCGCCCCATAGCCGGGATCAAAGGTAAACATGCCGGTTTCGGCATAGAGACGGCGAATATCGATGACGTCAGGTCCGATGGTTCCTTCACTTACCGGCAGGACAAAGGATTTGCCGGTGGTGTTGTCGGTAATCGTAACGGTTTTGTCGGAACGCGCATTATCTGCCATTTCAGGACCTCTATGAAACTATTTATGACGTGGCACGGGGGGCTGCGCGGCTAACAGCACCGGCAACGAGACACACATGTTGTAGCGTAAACATTCAGGAATCGCAAGCTGATCGGATCCGTCGGCTGGTCTCGGTTGCGCCCAAGGCCGCCATAATATCGATAATCGAAGGTGATTGTTTACTGCCGGTCAGGGCGGCGCGCAACGGTAAGCCGATATCACGCATTTTAAGGTTGTTTTCCGCCATAAATTCATCAACCGCCGGTTTTAGTTCAGGCACGCCCCAGACGCCCCCTTGCAGATACTGGTCAAGCTGCAAAAGGCGCACTTTGGCCGCATCGTCCAACAAGCTGGCGGCCTCTTCAACGATAGGCACGGTACCATCATGAAGCAGGTAACCAGCCCCATCGACAATATCAAGATGGGTTCGCGCGCGCTCTTTTAATAACGGCATCAAGGTCAAAAGGCGCGCCCGGGCATCCGGGCTTGTCGGCGCTTCTGCATCCAAAACCATGTCGCATAGCACAGCTTCATCCATTTGCCGTAAAAACTGACTATTGACGTCGTATAACTTGTCAAGATCGAAGCGGGCGGGCGATTTGCCGACATTACCCAGATCAAACAAGGCGGTTGCTTCATCGCGCGTGAAAATGTCCTGATCACCATGGCTCCAGCCAAGGCGAAGCAGATAGCTGAACATCGCGTCAGGCAGAAAGCCCATGGCGCGGTAGGCATCAACTCCTAACGCCCCGTGCCGTTTCGACAATTTGGCGCCGTCACTGCCATGAATTAACGGAATATGCGCGAAAACCGGCACATCCCACCCCATGCCCCGATAGACCATATATTGCCGAAAAGCATTGTTGAGATGGTCATCACCGCGGATCACATGGGTCACACCCATGTCATGATCATCGACAACAACCGCCAGCATATAGGTTGGCGAGCCGTCCGCCCGCAGAATGATCATGTCATCAAGGACCCGATTCTGAACGGTCACATCGCCTTGCACCGCATCGCTTATGGTGGTGGTGCCGTCAGATGGCATTTTCATCCGCACCACAAAGCTGGCGTCTGCCGGCATGTCACCGGCGGCACGGTCGCGCCACGGCGAGCGCACCGCATCCCCTGTTTCCTTGCTCCGGTTGCGTATTTCGGTCAATTCGGCATCGCTTAAGTAGCATTTATACGCCGCCCCCGAATCGACCAATGCATAGGCGATTTCGGCATGACGCGCATTGCGAGCCGACTGACTGACCGCCGGTTCGTCACCGGCAAGTCCAAGCCACGACAAGCCATCATGGATAGCTTCAATCGCATCAGCGGTTGACCGGGCTTTGTCGGTATCTTCAATCCGCAACAGATATGTCCCGCCATGACGGCGGGCAAAGAGCCAATTGAACAAAGCGGTTCGGGCACCGCCGATATGCAAATAGCCAGTCGGGGACGGGGCAAATCGGGTCACGACATTCATAATATGTTAACGCCTTTCTGATAAGCTGGCGGCCAACTTCAAAAATCGGGCGCATGCTACACCAATGGTAACGGAAAAGGCACCCCTGATTGCACCTGAACAGGGTTTGTTGCTGCATCTTTACCTGTTTGGGTGGGGGATTGTGCTGTTTCATACGCTGACCGCACCATGGCAGGGTGGTGACCGCCTTTTTGGCGTGGTTTTGGGCGGTGCGGCGGTCACATTGTGCTGTTGGGTTGCCGTGCATTATTTTGATCAACGACCCGTTGTGGCGGCTGCTATGTTGTTGCTTGGCAGCGGTCTTGGCGGCATGACCGTTGCTGGCGGGCAATATGTTTTGCATGATCCGCCCCAATTGACACAGGGGATCACCACTAATCTGACCGGCACCATTGTTGCGATTGATGGCAAAGAGGATGCACGGCGGCGATTATGGGTGCGTTTGGCTGATCCTGTGGGGGCGGCGAACGGGTTGCCGGCCGGCAGTGTGGTGCGTATCAGTACCAAAAACACCACTTATAGGCATGAAATTGGAGGGGGAATCAGTGCCAAAGTCAGGCTATTTCCGCCACCAGCCCGTCTTTTGGCTGGTACGACCGATTTTGCCCCTATGGCGCGGGTTCGAAATGTCAGCGCCAGCGGTTATGTGATCACACCGCTGCCGCGTTATAGCGATGGGTCTACGGGGCAGACGCGCGCGCAAACGACCAAGGATCCCAGCTGGCGACTGGGGTTAGCGCGGTTGCGGATTGATTTGGCTGACCGGATCGTTGCCGCACTGCCGGGCCGCGAAGGAGGGATTGCGGCGGCGTTGCAGGTTGGTGACAGGCGCTATATTTCGCAACACACCTATCGCCTCTTTCAAAAATCAGGTCTTGCGCATCTTTTGGCCATTTCAGGGCTTCATATGGGGCTTGTCTGTTTTGGGGTGATGGGCGTTGTGCGGTTTTGTGGCGCGTTGGTCCCCGCATATGCTGTAAGGGTTCTGCTGCACAAGGTGGCGGCAGTGGTCGCGCTGATGGCGGGCGGGGCGTATGTTTTGTTGTCTGGCGGCGCGATCAGCGCGGTACGGGCATTTTTAATGGCGGTACTGGTGGTGATCGCGGTGTTATCCGACCGCATGGCGGTGACCATGCGAAATGTGGCACTGGCCGCTTTTGCGATATTGACGGTTAATCCGGTGGCGTTGTTTTCAGCCAGCTTTCAGTTAAGTTTTGCTGCCACCTCGATCCTTGTATGGTGGTATGAATCGATCGGGTGGCAAGGACCGCAACGCTATGGGCTGGCCAGTTATGGGGTGGGCCGCCGGATTCATCGCTTTCTATGGGGTTTGGTGATAACCGCCAGTCTTGCCAGTCTTGCCACCGCACCGTTTACTGCGCAACATTTTGGCAGCGTAACACCATGGGGCGTTATCGCCAATATCGTGGCTGTGCCGTTGACTGGCCTTTTAATTATGCCGGCGGGCTTGGTGCTGGCTATCTCGCTTCCCGTTGGTCTAGAAGCGTTTTTCGGTCAACTTATGGCAATGCCTATCGCCGGGCTTGTTGCCATCGCAGCATTTTTTGCCGAATTGCCGGGGGCAGGTCTACTGGTAAGGCCGCCCGGTTTTGCGGTTCTGGCATTGCTGGTGTCATCCGTTTTCGCACTGTCGTTGGTGCGTTGGCCAGTCGGCGCTCTGGGGGCCATCCCCGGCATAGTCGGCGCGGTGTTGTGGGTGTATGCGGCATACCCGAAGGGCGTGTTGTTTGGCATGTCCCGCAATAAACCATTGGTTTTGATTAAAAATGAGAAGCAGGCGATTGCTTATGGCCACGTGTCCGACTTTGCGCGTGATCTGGCCTCACGCCGTCTGGGGCGACTGATTATCGATTATGTACCTGCCGATTGCGGTCAATACTGTCGGCATCAATTTCCCTCTGGTCTTCAGATAGCCGTCGGCGTATCTCGGCGCGGCCTAACAGCCGCATGCGCTGATCCAGATATTGATGTTATTATCGTCAGATGGCGCATAACACAGCTTTGTCGAAACGATAAGCCAATTTATTATTTCAATTTAGCATCAGAAAGTAATTGCCTGATTTTTATAAATAAGAGTTCAGATATTAGGCTTGTTAATAGTTCCGGATCAAGCCGGCAAGTTTGCCCTGCACCTCAACCTCTCCACTGTTGAAATAGCGTGTTTCATATTTTGGGTTGGCGGCCTCAAGCCCAATACGGCCCGGTTCTTTTAGCAGCGTTTTCAATGTGGCTTCCTGTCGATTGATCAGGGCCACGACAATTTCGCCATGCTGGGCCGAGTCCGACCGTTGAATAATAACTGTATCGCCCTCAAGAATGCCCGCACCTACCATTGAGTCTCCGATGATTTCCAAGGCAAAATGTTCACCACTGCCGATCATGCTGGCCGGAATATCAAGATGGTTGGTTGGATCACTCAACGCCTCAATCGGCGTACCGGCAGCAATCCGCCCAAGCAGTGGCAAGCTGATCATATCGCTGGCGGCCTGCACTGCCGTGCCAAGCGGTGAGGCCGGTTGCCCAAGCGGTAAAATTTCAATCGCCCGCGCGCGGTTGGCAAGACGCCGGATATAGCCGCGCTCCTCAAGCCCTGACACCAAACGATGCACGCCTGATTTTGACGCTAGGCCCAGCGCATCGCGCATTTCATCAAAAGATGGGGGCACATCATGCGTCTGCATATGACGTTTGAGAAAGGTTAATAATTCGCTTTGCTTGCGTGTCAGCATTGCCAGCCCTCCGAAAAAGACAATTGTTCCGGTTATGTTCTATCAATGTTCATGGTTTGATGCAAGGCATTTCATTGATTTTGCGACGAGGGCGCCCAATCGGGGCGATATCATCTTGGATAGGTGCGGTTATAGGCTGTCAGGTCAGGGGCGGGATTGGCATAACGCTGACCATCTCCCCTGCCTTACGGGCCGGATCAAACGGCGGCCGAATAATCAACGCTGTCGCGCCGGTCAACACTGACATCATTGAACTGTCTTGCCGCGGGGCTGGTTGGACGGTTTGACGGCCCTGTTTTTCGATGATAAAGGCACGGATATAATCTTGACGCTGGTCATTTTCATCCAAATCACTGTCGAGCGCCATCGCAAAACAAGGCGCCCGGTCGTTACCGCCGGCAAGATGCGCCAGCGCAGGGCGCAAAAACACCATCGCGCAAACCGCGGTTGAGACTGGATTGCCAGGCAAACCGATCAACGGTATGTGGTCGATATAGCCTGAAATCAGGGGTTTGCCGGGGCGCATGGCGATTTTCCAGAAATTGACCCCGCTGGCCCCGTGTTGGGACTCGCCGGCGATGTCGTCAATCACATGGTCATGTGTGCCGACCGATGCGCCGCCAGATGTGACAATAAGGTCAAGCGGGGGGAGGCCCATTTCCGGGGTTCGGCGGATGGCGTCCAACATGGCGCCAGGCCGGTCGGGCGCAATGCCAAGGTCAACCGGGATCGCGCCAAAGCTTTCAACAAAGGCGCATAGAAAACTGGCGTTTGAGCTGATAATTTGCCCAGGGCCGGGACGTTGGCCAGGGGGCACCAATTCGTCACCGGTCGACAAAATGCCAATCCGCGGCTTGCGATGAACCATCGCCTCGGTCAGACCGGCGGCAACGGCAAGGCCAATCGCGCGTGCTGACATCAACTGGCCGGCTTCAAGGATTACCGTGCCGGCGGTTACATCAAGGCCGGCCGGCCGGATATAGCGCCCCGGTGGTTCGACAGCGCGCACGGTAATCGTTACACCATCGGTCTCTGGCGCTGGGTCGACATCTTCTTGAAGCGCAATCGTATCGGCACCGTCGGGGATCGCCGCGCCGGTAAACACACGGACCGCCGCGCCATTGCCAATCTTGCCGGGCCAAGGGTGACCGGCGGCAGATTCGCCGATACGGGTTAATTCTACCGGTAACGTGCCAACATCGGCAGCCCGAACGGCATAGCCATCCATCGCCGATACCGCCTGCGGCGGCAGTGTGAGGCATGCCGTCAAATCTGCGGCAAGGCGATAGCCTAATGCCGTGGCAATGGGGCGGGTTTCGGCGGCTGTTGGCTGTAAACCGGCCAGAATGGCCGCCAGTGCGTGATCGACCGACATCAGTGACGGTTTACCGGCGATGGCATTAGTCGGCATCATAACGTCCTGATTTGCCGCCAGATTTGTGGGTCAGGTGAATGCCGCCTATTTCCATGCCGCGATCAACCGCCTTACACATATCATAAATCGTCAAGGCCGCTGTTGATACCGCCGTCATTGCCTCCATTTCAACCCCGGTGGGCCCGGTGACTTTACAGGTTGCGGTAATGATAATGCCTGGCAAATCCGGATCAGCGACAAACTCGACCGCGACATGGTCAAGCCCAAGCGGGTGGCATAGCGGGATCAGTGATGCTGTTTGTTTGGCGCCCATAATGCCGGCAAGGCGGGCCACCGCCAAAACGTCACCCTTTTTGGCGTCGCCGCGCTGGATCATCGCCAGTGTATCCGGTTGCATTTTGACATGGCCTTTTACAATCGCTGTGCGCGCCGTTGCCGGTTTGGCGCCAACATCGACCATATGCGCGTTTCCGTCTTGATCAAAATGGGTAAATTCAGCCATATCGGGTTCGCTCTATCACCGGGGTCATTTCTGTATCGGTGGCATCGGATCGCGCAAAATAGCCGCGGTGGCTGCGGCCACATCATCAGCGCGCATCAATGATTCGCCAATCAAAAAGCAGCGCGCGCCAGCGGCGGCCATCGTCGCTAAATCGGCTGGGGTAAACAGCCCGCTTTCGGCGATAGCAATCCGGTCGCCGGGCAGTTTTGGCAACATAGCTGCCCCTATTTCGAGGGAAATTTCCATTGTTTTCAAATTGCGGTTATTGATCCCCATCAGCCGGGACTTCAGTTTCGTGGCCCGTTCCAGTTCCGCTTGGTCATGGCATTCAACCAACACATCCATACCATATTCAAGGGCACAGGCTTCTAGCTCGGCGGCAAGCGCGTCATCAAGCGCGGCCAGTATCAACAGCACGCAATCGGCGCCAAGTGCGCGTGATTCGACAATTTGCAACGGATCAATCATAAAATCCTTGCGCAACACCGGTAGCGACACCGCCCCCCGCGCTTGTTGCAGATATGCAGGCGCGCCTTGAAACCAGTTGCGATCGGTCAATACCGAAAGACAGCTTGCGCCGCCTTGCTCATAAGCCGCCGCCAGCGTTGCCGGGGCAAAATTGGCCCGGATCAACCCCTTTGACGGCGAGGCTTTCTTTAGTTCGGCAATCAGCCCATAGCCGGTTTTGGAATCACGCGCCAACGCTGCGGCAAAACCGCGAACAGGCCCGGCGGCGCGCGCCTGTTCGTCAAGTGCGGCAAAGCTGGTTGTCGATGTCAAAGCCGTGACTTCAGTACGCTTGTCATCGATGATTTTAGCGAGAACGTCACGCATCCCCGTTACTCTGCGCGGTTGGTGATGTCGATCAGGCGGGTCAGCGCGTCAAGGGCGCTTCCGCTTTCAATCGACGCTACCGCCTTGGCGGCAGCCGTTTCCAATTTGGGGGCATGGCCACTGGCGACAAGCGCCGCCGCGGCGTTGAAAATAACAACATCGCGGTAGGGGCCGGTTTCGCCCTCAAGCAGCGCCCGTAGATAGCGCGCATTATGGGCGCCGTCACCGCCGCGCAACTGGTCGATGCTGGCTGTCGGTAGGCCAAGATCATCCGGCGAAATGGTAAATTCGGTGATTTTGCCGTCAGCCAATGCCGCAACATAGGTTTTGCCGGTGGTACTGACCTCGTCCAGCCCGTCAGCCCCATGCACCACCCACGCGTTGGTTGTGCCAAGTTCCGCCAGAACATGGGCAAATGGCGCGCAATAGCTATGGTCGAATACGCCGACCATAATCCGTTTGACAAGCGCCGGATTGGACAGCGGGCCAAGCAGGTTGAAAATCGTCCGCACCCCAAGCGCGGCGCGCACCGGTGCGACATGGCGCATCGCCGCATGGTGACGGGGGGCCATCAAAAACGCAATTTTTGCCTCGTCAAGCGCGGTTTTTACCAACTTCATGTCGCAATCGATCTTGATCCCAAGCGCCCCCAAAACATCGGCTGCCCCACTTTGTGAGGAGACGGCCTTGTTCCCATGCTTGGCAACCGGTATGCCGCAGCCGGCGACAACAAAGGCACTGGCAGTAGAAATATTATAGGTGCCAAATCCGTCACCACCGGTGCCAACAATGTCAATCGCCGCGTCACCCGCGTCTATCGTCAGCGCCTTTTCACGCATCACAGCAGCAGCGGTGGCGATGTCGTCAACCCGCTCGCCGCGCATTTTCAGCGCAATCAGAAAGGCTGCCATTTGGGCCTCGCCAACCGCGCCATTCATGATGTCTTCAAAACATCCGCGCATGATCGTGCGTGTTGGGCGTTCACCAGCGATTAACGCGGTCAGCGCGGTTTTGACATTGTCCGACATAAAGCACCTTTGGTGGCAGAGTGACAGGCCACGACTATATGGGGCAGGGGCGTTCAATGCAAGTAGAGGCCGGGTATTAAAGCAGAGCGGTTTTGCCGGTTGTTTTGGCAGCATTGACCGGTTCAGAGCAAGCAAGTCTTAACCATCATAGGATGGGGGTGATCAGCGCATATAGGCCCCTTTAATCCTTGTTCTGGAGTCGTTGTGATGACCCGCAAACAATTATTGACCCGTACCGAAATTGCCAAAATGGACGGTGAAAATAAGGTGCATTTCCTGAACCCGCAGGCACGGCGCCGGAACAAATCGCTGGGCGATGCGGCTGGCCTTGTGGCACTTGGCGTGCATTTGATCGAAATTCCCATCGGGTCAACCGCCTCGGAATTTCATTGTCATCTTTATGAGGAAGAGTGCCTATTCATCCTTGATGGCAGCGGGGTGGCGCGGATTGAGGATGCTGTGTATCAAGTCGAGGCGGGTAACTTTATCGGCTATCCGGCGGGTGGCCAACCGCATGATCTCAGAAATACCGGCGCCGGATTGATGATATGCTTGGTTGTGGGGCAGCGTTTGCCGTTTGACGTTGCCATTTATCCGGATAAAGGCAAGCGGCTCTATCGTATGGCGGCTCAACCTTGGGACTTGGTTGATATCAACGCGATTGAACATCCAGCACCGCGTAGGCACACATAGCTGGCGCGCGCTGGTGCTTGACGGCGACCATTCTCAAACGCGTGGTATGTTACGGGTGCATTTGGTCCGGAAACCGTTGGTCAAGTCGGATGACCTGACCTTCCAACTGGTCAAATGTGTCACCAGAGGTTACCGGGTGGCCACAAATTTCCAGAAATTTGGCCAAAATGCGATAGCCGGCGACCGAGGCAATCGATTCTGGATGAAACTGAACGCCATGCAGTTCGGCCGTCTGATGCGATAGCCCCATAATCACACCAGCAGGGGTGCGCGCGGTGACTGTCAGGCAGCTAGGTAAACTGGCTTCATCAACCACCAATGAATGATAACGCGTCACCGGAAATTCATCAGGGCATAGCGCAAAAATGTCGGTGGCAACGGCGTTACTACGGCTTCGGATGACTGTCGATAACTTCCCATGGACCGGTGGGTCGATCCGGGTGATCGCCGCGCCAAAGGCGGCCCCAATTGCCTGATGGCCCAAACAAACCCCCAAAAGGGGAATGGCGGCCTCTTTCGCCGCACGGATTAACGGTATGCTGATGCCGGCATTATCAGGCGTTCCGGGGCCGGGCGAAATAATGATGCCTTGCGGCGCGGCGGCAATCACCTTGTCGGCGGTCGTCGCATCGTTGCGGATCACCTCGACATGGGCGCCCAAATCCGACAGGAAATGCCACAGATTCCAGGTAAAACTGTCATAATTGTCGATCAAAATGAACAAGACGGCCTCGGTCGAAATGCGGGATGACTGGCAATAATAAATAGCATAGCAAGGTTAGCTGGCAACGCAAACCCAGTAGGCGTAGACATTTTGCCGGTAATTTTGTGTGGTAAAATAAAACCACATTTTTATATATATGAAATTTAACGAAAAATATAAATAAAGTCGAAATAAAGCATTTGACGGGCTATCGAAAACACCATATAACCCGCGCCAGTTGTTTAGTGGTTCACCAGCTGGGCCACGTCCTTTAACCGGAGATTGTAACATGCCTTTGCCAAGGACCTATGTCGCAACGCCGAAAGACATTGAGAAAAAGTGGTTCGTTATAGATGCCACAGATCTTGTCCTTGGGCGTCTTGCGTCACTTGTTGCCATGCGCGTGCGTGGCAAGCACAAGCCAACCTATACGCCGAATATGGATTGCGGTGATCATATTGTGATCATCAATGCCGATAAGGTGCATCTGACCGGCAACAAGCGGACCGCGAAGACCTATTATTGGCACACCGGCTATCCGGGCGGGATTAAAGACCGTACGGCCGACAAGGTTCTCGATGGGAGCTTTCCTAATCGGGTGATTGAAAAGGCTGTTGAACGGATGATTCCACGCGGCCCGCTTGGGCGTCAGGCGATGCGGAATTTGCATGTTTATGCGGGTCCAAGCCACCCGCATGAGGCCCAGCAGCCGGTTGCGCTCGATATTGCCGGCATGAATGTAAAGAATGTGAGGTAGTCATGGCTGAAGAAACACAGAAAACCGCCCCACAGGCGGAAGGCTTGGCTGCGCTGGAAACGCTTGCAGCCGATGCGCCAGTCGCCGCTGTTGATGCAGCGCCTGCCGAACCAAAGATCGACAATCTTGGTCGGTCATACGCCACCGGGCGCCGCAAGGACGCCGCCGCACGGGTATGGGTTAAGCGTGGCACCGGTCAGATCACCATCAATGGCCGCAAGGTAGACACCTATTTTGCGCGTCCAGTATTGCAGATGATTCTGGCCCAGCCGTTTGAGGCAACCGAACGTGTTGGCGAATTTGACGTCATTGCGACCGTCCGCGGCGGCGGCCTGTCAGGCCAAGCTGGCGCGGTACGCCACGGGATCAGCCGTGCTTTGACCTTGTTTGAGCCAGGGTTGCGCCCCGCGTTGAAAGCCGGCGGGTTCTTGACCCGTGACCCACGCGTTGTGGAACGTAAAAAATATGGTAAAGCGAAGGCCCGCCGTAGCTTCCAGTTCTCAAAGCGTTGATGCGAAACAAAAAAATATACAACAAAAACAAAGCACTGCTTCAC
>JAYOFA010000010.1:0-52317 GCA_038116935.1 Puniceispirillum sp. (SeqCode)
CTTGCCACAAAGAAAAGGCCAGCGCAAAGGCTGGCCGAGTTTAGGCATTCGAAGCAATTCAGATTTTAGCTAATCTGCAGCGAACGCTAATTCACAAAAATTTCTGTAACAGTAGACTCAAGGATATGCCCTGATTCAGCCACGGCAGTACCATTTGCTTCCATAAACTTTTGCATATGCTCTGGACTTAGTGCGTTTAGCACCACGCACACCTTTTTTCATCGTTGGGCTCGTGTCCGTGGTATATCTCAAAAATACCAGCGGCACGGGCGATTGGCTGATGTGAATAAAAAGCCTGTTCCCACTCCGCGAATGTATTTCTTATTTCAAACTTTAGTATAGCAGTAACCATAACCACTCTCCTTTATTAAAACCTTGCCACAAAAGAGGGCCAGCACAAAGGCTGACCTTATTGGGATAATTCATTCTTACTGGCTAGGCGCCGGGCGCGCGGTATGCGCCAGTAATTTTGTTTGCTCGGCCAGCTATGTCGTTCATATCAATGTATTCGAGCACCTCCAATTCGTCTAAAGCCCCAGATGCAGCCACCACAACTTTTACGGCTGCCGCGTCTTCAAAGCTCGACACCTCTGCAACAACCGCGATATCGTATTTTCCTCTGAGGAATTGAAGGTCAATGAATTTACCGCCAGACTTTTCAACCATTGAAGATATTGCGCCACGCCGATCATCAGTTGGGTTTTTCAAAAAACCTGCAAGCCCCGTGTTCGAATACTTTCCAAGAAATAAAAATTTCATTTTTTCCTCCCTTTTGCCTTAGAAAGCGTGCCACAAAAATTAGGCCAGCGCAAAAGCTGGCCGAGTTTAGGGAGGAAATGCGTTAGGTTCACCATAAACTACCCATATTGTGACGGGTTTATGGCTTGAATGGTGTCTTTGTGTGTATTTTCTAGTGAAAATTGTACGTAAAATTGTACGTAAATCTACGTCATTATAATTAAAATATAATGATTTCAGTAATTTGAAAAAGGAAATGGCGGAGAGGGTGGGATTCGAACCCACGAAGGGCTCGCACCCTTGCCGGTTTTCAAGACCGGTGCATTCAACCGCTCTGCCACCTCTCCGATGCCGTTGGGATTAGCGGAAATGTGGCGGTGCTGTCAATAAGGTTTGCGTCGCTTTTTGCCCTTTGGACGGTTTTTATCGAAAAGATGTGACCTTGTATGAATCATTCGCTTGTAGCGGCGCAAGAAACGGATCATAGTGTCGTTTACTGATAGTCGTTTGTTCATCGCTAGGATAAACGCCGTAGCTGCAGTAAGCCGGTGCAATCCAAATAGAGATATGCAAGTGATGTTGCGTTTTTTGGAGTCCTACCCCAATGCCCTTGTCTCGTTTTGCTGTCGGTTTTGACAGCATGTGCGCCGTGGCGCGTGCTGTATTGACCGCCATTCCAGCCTGTTTTTTGCGTGCCGTGGTGGTAACTGCCCTGTGCTTGCCGATATTTTTGCATGCGGTGACGCCGGCAATGGCCCAACGGGCCGGTGGGCAAAATCGGGCAACCAAGGTCGTTGTTGAGATTATTGAAACCCGCATCTTGGCTGATTTTACGGATGTACAGGCCCGCATTGTTGCGGCGCCGGCAGATACGATCACCGCGACAACAAATGCAATTACCGAGATTCGCACCTGGCGGCTTGGTGACATGGTTGCACCGGGCGATGTGATTGCCCGTCAAGACCGGTCACGCCTTGACCTGAAGCTTAGCCAATTACAGGCCAAGCTGGCCGAGGCCAAGATTAAACTCGCCGATAGTCAGGCCGAAATCACTGCTGAAGCTGGACTTTTGGCTGTGGCCAGAACGCAAGCCAAACTACTGACCGGAAAAGCTGATCGGGCTCGCGGATTGGCGGCGAATAACGCGCTGCCCATTGATGCCGCCGAGACCGCGCAAAATGCCAGTCTTACAGCCAATCTGGCGGTGCTGGCCCGCGAATCGGCCATTGCCCGTAAAACAGCGCAACTGGAAATTGCCAAGGTCGGCATGGCGCAGCTTGAGGACGAGATTGCGCAAACCGCAAAAGATGTGAAAGCCACCAACCTGACGTCACGGGTCAGCGGCCAGATTGTGTTTCTGGCGGATTATCGCCGCGGCTATGCGCGCGAAGGTGAGATGATCGCCAAAATTATGGATCTCGACAAGTTTGAGATCGAGGCCGAAATTCCGGTTGACTATCTGCCGTTGTTAGAGGCAGCCAAAAAGGTGAACGGGCGCGGTCTTGATGGCAAGACGGTTGATTTGTCGATGCGTGTCGCGCTGCCGGTCCAAAATACCCGCACTTCCACCCGTACCATTCGCTTTCATCCAGATAGCGAATTGCCGGCCTCGATGCGTGCGGTGAATGCCGTTGTCGTTGTTCAGGTGCCGGTCACCAGCCCTGCTCAACAGGTCATTGTGCCCAAAGATGCGGTACTTCCGGTCACCGGTGGCCATATGGTTTATCTGGCGGTCGAGGGCAAAGCACGCCGCCAGATCATTCAGCTTGGTGGACCGGTTGCTGGCGGGTTTATCGTTAAAAAGGGCCTTGCTGCCGGCCAAACCGTTATTGTTCGCGGTAATGAGCAGTTGTCGGACGGCAAAGATATCGAAACCGGCGGTAAATCCAAAGGTGACAAATCCAAGGGTGACAAATCCAAGGGTGATAAGTCGGAAGATGATAGGCCCAAGGGCGGTAAAAGCGGCAAACCGGCAGCGGCTAATGCGGCTGGTTCGGCATCCGAACCGACAACAGTGAAAGGCGGCACAAACTGATGGGCGGCCTTATTAAACAGGCTATTGAGCGGCCAGTGGCGGTTATGGCGTTGATCCTGATGTGTATCATTTTTGGTGGTGTGGCCTTACAAACCATTCCTATCCAGATGAGTCCGGATATTGAAAAACCGGTCCTTGATGTGCGGGTGCGCTGGACCGGGGCGGCACCAGAAGATGTCGATCGTGAAATCGTTGGCCGGCTTGAGGCGGAATTGGCGTCGCTGAATGGGGTGCAAGAAATTGCCTCTCGGTCGACGCGCGGTTTTGCGCGCGTCACCCTGACCTATGCTGTCGGGCAGGATATGGACAAGGCACTGGTCCTGTTATTGAGCAAATTATCTGCGGTCAGTGGTTTGCCCGATGATGCGACAACGCCGACCGTGCGTACTTCGAATTCCGAAGATAGCCCGATTGCGCGTCTCGCGCTTGTCGCGCGTGAGGGCGCTGATGTCGATCTTGAAGCGCTTGGCCAATATCTTGATACCAACATTGTCGAGCCATTGGCGCGTGTTGATGGTATCGCCGAGGTTGATTATCGTGGCGGCGGGCGGCGCGAAATGCGGGTGTTCATCGATCCGGACAAGTTGATCCAATATCAGATAACCTTGGCCGAGGTGATTGACGCGCTGAAGACGTCATCATCGATGATGAGTGTTGGCATGGTCACCGAAGGCAAACGGTCCTATACGGTGCGTACCGAGGCGCTGAATTATACGCCGGAAACGGCTGGCAACATCGTGGTGCGGACTGATGTGTCGCCCACTGGCACCATCGTACCGATCCTGCTGGCGGATATTGCCACGCTGGAAGTCAAAGTGCAAAAGCGAACCAGTTTCCGGCGCCTGAACGGCAAGCCGGCAGTGACGTTGAGCGCGATCCGTGAACAGGGCAGTAATGTCGTTGCGACGATGGTGCGGTTGCGTGAAGTTGTCGATAGTTTGAACGCGAATGAACTGACCGCACGCGGGCTTAATTTACGCGTTGTGTATGATGAAACCGGCTATATTTCATCGGCCATTTCACTGGTGCAACAAAATATATGGATCGGCGGGATTTTGGCGCTGACAATCTTGATGTTGTTTTTACGCAACATTATGCCCACGGCCATCGTGTTTGCGGCGATTCCGGTATCGGTGATCGGTACCTTTGTGGCGATTGCCGGCCTTGGCTTGTCGATCAATGTGATTTCGCTGGCTGGCTTGGCTTTTGCCGTGGGGATGGTTGTTGATGCGTCGATTGTCTCGCTCGAAAATATCTTTAGATTACGACAACGCGGCATCGATGCACATAATGCAGCCTATCACGGGGCGCGCCAAGTATGGGCCCCTATTTTGGGGTCGGCACTGACCACCGTGATCGTGTTTATACCGGTGTTGATGCTCGATTTGCCGGTTGGGCAATTGTTCCGCGATATCGGGATCGCCATTTCGGTTTCGGTGTTGATTTCGGTGGTGGTGTCGGTGACCGTGATCCCGACCTTGTCGGCGCGGTTGCTTGGTGGCGCAGCGGACCGTTTCTCGACATTGCCGTCACTGCCGATTATCGACCCGATTGCCCGCCGTTTTGCTGGTTTCTTTACAGCTTATGCGGCGTTGGTTGTGCGCCGTAAAAAGACCGGGGTGGCGATTGTCGCTACGGTATTGGCGGTCAGCGTTGGTGCCAGCGTGGCGCTGATGCCGAAACTTGATTATCTTCCCGATGGAAATGCCAATTTCATGTTCGGGCGGATCAGTGTACCAGCTGGCTATTCAATGGATGAAACCTTGCGGATTGCCGAACGGATGGAAAAGGCGGCCCGGCCCTTATGGTCGGGCGAGGACACGGACGGCCCGGCTATCGACCGGTTCTTTTTCGTTGCCTATTCGGGCGGTGCCTTTGCCGGCGCATCAGCCGTAGATCCAGCACGCGTTGGCGATTTGCGCATGGTGTTGATGCGGCCGATTTTTGCCGAGCCTGGCGCGCGGGCCTTTGTGCAGCAGGCGTCGCTGTTTGGGCGGTCGGTTGGTGGTTCGCGCGTTGTATCGGTTGATATTGTCGGGCCGAATGCGCATGATGTGTTGCCGGTGGCGGTGCAGGTCAATGAGGCGTTAAGCCAAAAATTTCCCCGCCGAGACGGCAACCAGATCAGAACATTGCCAGGACTTGATTCCGGGGCACCGCAAATCCGCATTACGCCGGATTTGACCGCTCTGGCGCGGGCCGGGGTGTCGGTCCGGGAATTCGCCGCGGCGATTGATGTGTTCAATGATGGTGCCAATGTCATTCAGGTGCCCATCGAAGGGCAGTTGATCGATATGGTGCTATCGGGGACAGATGCTGAAAATTTAACCGCCAGTGACTTGCGTGATATTCCGGTTATCACCCGGGCCGGTAATATTTTGCGTGTTGGCCAGCTTGGAGCCGTTGAGGTGATCAGCGCGCCAGAGCAGGTCCGGCGTCTTGGCGGCCAGCAGGCGGTGTCGATCCAGTTACGCCCGCTTGAAAGCCTGCCGCTTGAGGATGTGGTTCAAATCATCGACAATGATATCCTGCCATCTATACGGGCTGACGCTGCGCGCAATGGTGTGACCATCAAATTGGAAGGGGCGGCCAGCGCGCTTGCTGAAACATGGACGGCGATGAAATCCAATGTGATGACCGCTATTTTGATTATTTTCCTGCTGTTGGTGATTTTGCTTCGCAATTTCATTTTGCCGATGATCATCATCTTGGCGATCCCCGTATCGGTGGCAGGCGGGATTGGCGGGCTGGCATTGCTTAATTTGTTTGTGCGTCAGCCACTGGACATGCTGACAATGCTTGGCTTTGTTATTTTGACGGGGGTGGTGGTCAACAACGCGATCCTGATGATCGAGCAGACGACCTTGCATATGCGGGAAGAGGGGCTTAGTGCAAATGACGCGATCATGGAAGCCACGCGCAACCGTATCCGACCGATTTTTATGTCAACACTGACGTCATTGTTTGGCTTGGTCCCGTTGGTGGTGTTTCCGGGGGCCGGGTCTGAACTGTATCGCGGGATCGGGGTGGTGGTGTTTGGTGGTCTGGCCTTGTCGACCCTTGCAACCTTGATCATCGTGCCGCCATTGCTGGGTATTACGCTTGGCAGCCGTTTTGGTCAGTCATCCGTTGCCCAATCAACATTACACGAGGATATCACCGCGGCGACAAATTGACAGTTGCCCGATGCCGTTTTTCCGCTTTACCATCGTCCTGACATGCGCGTTATGCGATTGCCGCATAAGCGCGCGGTTTGGTGTGATCTTTGAACAGGACGGTCAATCATGAGGTTTGCCCTAAAGTTAGTCAGTTTAAGCTTGATGTTGATGGCTGCATCGATTGGCAGCGCCGGTACCAGTAATGCCAGTAATGCCAGTAATGCCAGTAATGGGAGTAATGCCAGTTTTGATAGCTGGTTGGTTGATCTTCGTGCCGAGGCCAAATCGCGTGGCATTTCCGACAACGTGCTTGACGCCGCGCTTAGGGACGCTAAGCCGATCAAGCGGGTGATCGAGCTTGACCGCAAACAGCCTGAATTCACGATGACGTTTGCGCAATATCTGAACAAGATAGTCTCGGACCGCCGGGTGCAGAAGGCGCGGGAAAAACTACGCGAGCATGACAAGATTTTGACCGAGATTTCCAAGAAATACGGCGTTCAAAAGCGATTTATTGTTACCTTTTGGGGCGTTGAAACCAATTTTGGCCAGTATCTTGGGTCATTCAATGTACCGCATGCACTGGCGACTTTGGCGCATGACGGGCGGCGAAGCGCCTATTTCCGCAAGGAATTGCTAAATGCGCTGAAGATTCTTGAAGACGGGCATATTGCGCCGGACAAAATGAAAGGGTCCTGGGCCGGTGCAATGGGACAAAGTCAATTCATGCCGTCCAGCTTCTTGTCCTATGCAGTCGATTGGGATGGTGACGGCAAGCGCGATATTTGGGGTACCAAGCCCGATGTGTTTGCCTCGACCGCCTATTATCTTGCCAAGGCAGGATGGCGCGATGATATCACTTGGGGGCGTGCCGTCACTGTGCCGACGGGCTTTACCCTTGATGGTAAAAACGCTACAGCGGTGGCGGATAAAAAGACCAAGATGACAGTGAATGAATGGGCGAAGCTTGGCGTGCGATCAAAGGATGGCAGCGCCCTACCCACGGCCAATTTGACAGCGCGGCTGGTGATGCCGGCGGGAAATGATGGGCCAGCATTTTTGGTGTACAGCAATTTTGATTCGATCCTTGACTGGAACCGGTCCAATTACTATGCGTTAGCGATCGGGCATTTGTCTGACCAATTACGTTAATCAAATGCCGAAGAGGTTGCCCATGTATCGCCAGGCGGCAAAATCCCTGTTTCTTCTGTTGGTGACGGCCCTGGTGCTACATGGTTGTTCGACGGCTGAGCTTGCCATAGATCTGCTGAAAAAACCGGCCCAAAAGCAAGCCAAGGAAGCGGCTAAAGATGCGGTCGCGGCACCGGTCTATAAGATTGGCGATCCCTATAATATCGCCGGCATATGGTATTACCCGGAACGGGATTTGACCTATGATGAAACCGGTATAGGGTCTTGGTATGGTGATGAATTTGCCGGCCGTTTGACCGCCAATGGCGAAATTTTTGACCCCGCCAAGGTGACGGCGGCCCATAAAACCTTGCCCATGCCCAGTGTTGTGCGCGTTACCAACCTGGATAATGGTAAATCGTTGGTAGTGCGGGTGAATGACCGGGGGCCATTTGTCAGCGGGCGTATTATCGACTTGTCCCGCGAGGCGGCCATGTTAATCGGCTACCAAAAAGCCGGTATTGCGCGTGTGCGGGTTCAGGTCTTGGCCGAACAGAGTCTGCGGCTTGAAACCTTGGCGCGTAAAGGCGATTTTCCCGATATTGACGGGTCGAGCCAGATAGTGATGCCCGAGGTCAATGCTGCCGCCAAGCCAAGCGTCAATCTGACGGCAAAATCGAATACCGCCGCATCAAAATTTGCCGCAACAAAGTCCCAATCTGCGTTGGATCTGTTGTCTCAATCGCGGGTTGGCGAGGTGATTTCGGTAGCACCGGTTGAAACCCAGATTTGGGTGCAAGTTGGTGCGTTTCATGCTGAAACAAGTGCCAATGCCGTGTTAAAAAAGGTTGGGGGTATCGGTACCGGAGAGGTGTCATCGGTCAACAGGCTTGGCAAAACGTTGTACCGGGTACGGCTGGGACCGGTTGCCGACGTTGATGCGGCCGACAGTTTGCTCGACAAGATTGTCAATGTTGGCTTTGGGGGCGCGCGGATTGTGGTCGATTGACAAGGTTCATTTTTTTGCCGTTTTTTATGGCGATATAACCAATTAAGCAGACTTGAGAGATAGCGGCAAAGGGGCCCGCGACCAAGAGCAAGGTAAGAAATATGATAGCAAAATGGGCATCGGTCATTGGGCTTGGTGTGTTTAGTTGTCTGACGATAGCGGTGCAGGCGGCCGAAATAAAAACATCCGCCATTCAGGCGCATATCACCGATTTTGAAAGCGGTAAGGTGTTGTTTAGCAAAAACGCAGACGAGCCAATGAAACCGGCATCGATGGCTAAAATCATGACGGTATTTGTCGCGTTCCAAAGGATAGCCGATGGATCGCTAAAACTGACCGACGAGATAACCGTGTCAAAAAAGGCGTGGCGTAAAGGGGGGTCGCGCAGTTTTGTCGAGGTGGGGTCCAAAGTGTCGGTGCATGATCTTTTGCACGGCATCATCATTCAGTCGGGCAATGATGCGGCGATTGTGATCGCCGAGGGGATTTCTGGGACCGAGGAAGCGTTTGCCGACGAAATGAATTTCTGGGCACAGAAAATAGGCATGACAAATACTAATTTCCGCAATGCAACCGGGTGGCCTGACCCGGACCTGACAACAACGGCGGCCGATATGAATCTGTTGGCAACCGAAATGTTGCGGCGATTTCCGGCGGATAAATATCCTGACCTCTATCCGATCTTTGGCAAGCGTGACTTTACCTATAACAAGATCAAGCAACCAAACCGCAACCCGCTGGTTTATGGCAGCGTCGGGGCGGACGGATTGAAAACCGGCCATACCGAAGAGTCAGGCTATGGCCTTGTCGGTTCGGCGATCCGTGATACTCAGCGTGTTGTCATGGTTCTGAACGGCATGACCAGCATGCGGGAACGGGCAGCCGAGTCGCGGCGTCTGATGGATCTTGTGTTTCGTGAATTCAAACCCTACCGGTTTTTTGATGCTGGCCAGCGAGTTGATACGGCCAATGTGTGGTTGGGGGCAGTGCCTAAGGTTGAATTGGTGCTTGATGCGCCGTTGAAAATGGTTTTGTCCTATAAGGAACGCCGGGACATAAAGCTGTCAGTATCGTGGCAAGACCCAATCCCGGCGCCGATTAAAGCCGGTGATCAACTTGGTACAATGACCGTTGAACTGCCCGATTCGACCCGGACATTGGCGTTACGCGCTGGCCATGACGTTGCCCCGCTTGGCCTATTTAACCGGTTTGGCGCGGCCATAAAATATTTGATCTTTGGGGCGCCAGTCAGCCCTGCGGCTGGACAATGAGCGCCGCCGGGGCAGGGCTTTTCATAACCTTCGAAGGCGGGGAGGGAAGCGGCAAAACCACACAGATTGCGCGGCTGGCAGCGGTTCTTGACATACGTTTTGCTGGCCGAGTGGTGTTGACGCGTGAACCGGGCGGAACAGGCGGGGCGGAGCAAATCCGCGACCTGCTGGTCAATGGGGCAGCTAGTCGTTGGCAGCCTGCTACCGAGGCGCTGATGATGTCGGCAGCGCGGCATGAACATATAACTCACGTGATCCGGCCGGCTTTGGCCCGTGGCGATATTGTGCTGTGTGATCGCTTTATCGATTCGACCCATGTGTATCAGGGTTTTGTCGGTGGTGTTGATAATGCTTTGCTGACGTCTTTGGACCGGCTGTCCTGTGGTGGCTTGATGCCGCATTTGACATTTTTTCTGGATATCGACAGTGATCTTGGTCTTGCCCGCGTTGCGGCGCGGGGCGTTGGTGAAAATCGTTTCGAGACCAAGGGAACGGCATTTCACGAACAGGTCAGGCAGGGATTTATTCACCGTGCAACGCAAGCGCCTGATCGCATTATCACGATAGATGCGAGCCAGTCAGAAGATGTTGTCGCCGCTGATATCGTCAGCGCGCTTGACCTGCTGCTGAAAAGCCGCGGATATGGATAACGGGCGATGGATCACGAAACAGACCCGCACAACGCCGTTACGGTCGACAGGTCAGTCCGAGGACATCACGCGATTACCACGATGTTGGCGCAAGCCATGGCGTCGGGGCGGATGCATCATGCGTGGTTATTGACGGGGGCCAATGGCATCGGCAAGGCGACAACGGCGCGTCTTGCTGCGGCGCGCCTGTTATCAGACTCGTTGCCATCGGCTGGGCTATTTGGTGATCGCGTCCCCCCGCTTGATCTTAATCCAGATGATGTGGGGGCAAATCTGGTGCTGTCTGGGGCCCATCCCGATTTTATCGATATCCGACCAAGCCGTGATGACAATAAGTCAGGGCAGATCAAAATTGAACAGATTCGCGATCTGATCCCGTTTATGGCTCATAAGCCGGCCCGCGGCGCATGGCGTGTTGCGATTATCGACTCGATGGATGAGGTGAATCGTAACGGCGCTAACGCATTGCTTAAAATTGTCGAAGAACCTCCTGAAAAAACAGTCATTTTTCTTGTTTCGTCTTGTCCCGGGCGGTTGCCACCAACGATCCGGTCGCGGTGCCGTTTGGTACATATGGCGCGATTGGCGGATGATGAGTGCCGCCATGTGCTTGACGATATTTGGCCGGAGGCTGACAGCGCCCATATCGACGTGTTGGTAAGACTTTGCGATGGGGCGCCGGGCCGCGCTGTACAATTGGCCGAAACCGGGGCGGTGGATCTCTATCAAGTGGCCTGTCATCTGCTGGCGGCGCCGGTCGCGGATGTGCCTGCAATGGCCAGCCTGACCGGGAAATGGGGGCGCGGCGGGTCTGACGGTCGGCTAAGCCGGGAAACGGCCGTTTTTTGTCTTGATCGGTTGCTCTATCATGCGGCGTTGCAGAGCGTGGCCACCGATCGTGGCGCACTGGCCGATTTTGAAATACCGGCTAAAGATGCGTTGGCGGCGCGGCATAGCCCGCTTGTTCTGGCTGAAATGCATCGTGCTTTCATTCGTGATTCGGGGCTGGCGGACGGCGTTTATCTTGATTTTTCTCAATTTCTACTGCGGCAATTGATCAAAATGCATGAGAAAACCTTGCCCTGAGACAGATGCTGGGCTACCTCATTTCTGGTAATCACTTGTCCCAAGCGAACGGATCGTCCCATGGCGCAAAGCTACTATGTCACCACCCCGATTTATTATGTGAATGACAAGCCGCATATCGGCCATGCTTACACCACGCTTGCTTGTGATGTGCTGGCGCGGTTCAAGCGGCTTGATGGTTATGACGTCACTTTTTTAACCGGGACTGACGAGCATGGCCAAAAGGTCGAGAAAGCTGCTGAAACGGCTGGCATATCGCCGCAGGCATTCACCGACGCGGTCAGCCAGAATTTTCGCGATCTGACGCACCGGATGAATTTTTCCAATGACGATTTTATCCGTACCACCGAGGCGCGACACAAGGCAGCCTGTCAGGAAATCTGGCGTCTGCTGCAAGCAAAGGGTCATATCAAGCTTGGCAAATATGAAGGTTGGTATTCGGTTCGTGACGAAACCTTTTTTACCGAGACCGAGCTGGTTGACGGGAAAGCCCCGACTGGCGCGCCGGTAGAATGGGTTGAAGAGCCGTCCTATTTTTTCAACCTGTCACAGTGGCAGGACAAATTGCTGGCATATTATGAGTCCAACCCTGATTTTGTTGGGCCGGAAAGCCGGTTTAACGAGGTGAAAAGCTTTGTTAAAAGCGGTCTTCGTGATTTGTCGGTCAGCCGGGCAAGTTTCAAATGGGGCGTGCCGGTGCCGGGTGATGACGATCATGTGATGTATGTGTGGCTTGATGCATTGACCAACTATGTGACCGCGTCCGGATGGCCTATTGACGGGCCAGCTGGTGATGCTGCCAAGCATGAAAAATTATGGCCGGCTGACCTGCATATGGTTGGGAAGGATATTTTGCGGTTTCATGCGGTCTATTGGCCGGCATTTCTGATGGCGGCCGGTCTACCAATGCCAAAGCGGGTGTTTGCCCATGGCTGGTGGACCAATGAAGGCCAGAAAATTTCAAAATCTCTGGGTAATGCGATTGACCCGAACCAGCTTGCCGATCAGTACGGCCTTGACCAGACACGGTATTTTTTGCTGCGTGAAGTGCCCTTTGGTAATGACGGCGACTTTTCCGTCAAAGCGATGGTGCAGCGGATGAATGGCGATCTGGCAAATGATTTGGGCAATCTGTCACAGCGTGTTCTGTCGATGATTTTCAAAAATTGTGCCGGGGTGATGCCAGCCTTGCCCACCACGTTCACCGATCAAGACAAGGCACTGCTTGACGCTGCCGACGCATTGCTTGAAAAGGTTCGCCACCTGATTGATCGACAGGCGTTTCACGACGCGTTGCGCGAGATTTGGCAGGTGATTGCCGATGCCAATCGTTACGTTGATGCGGTCGCGCCGTGGGCCTTGCGTAAAACCGACCCCGATCGCATGAATGACGTATTGGCAGTGCTTGCCGAAACCATCCGGCAAGTCGCTATTTTGGTGCAGCCGGTGATGCCTGATGCGGCCTGTCGGATGCTTGACCAGATCGGGGTGCCACAAGATCAACGGCATTTTGCCTGTCTTGGTGCATCTGGCCGGCTGGCTGGTGGGCAGGTGATTGACAAGCCGGAACCGGTGTTTCCCCGCTATGTTGACGACAGTGAATAGGGGGCGCCAGTAAAACCATGATTATCGACAGTCACGCCCATCTTGACTATCCCCAGCTTGGCGATGATCTGGACGCGGTTTTAGCGCGTGCCGCCGCCGCGGGTGTTGACCAAGTGATCACCATCGGTGTCAAACTGACGACGGCGGACAAGCCAAAGAAAATTGCCGAAACCTATCCTAATGTCTGGTGTTCGGTTGGGATTCACCCGCATGAGGCCGACAATGAACCAGATGCGGCCAATGTGGATGCTATTTTGGCGGCCGCCGATCATCCAAGATGTGTCGCAATCGGCGAGGCGGGTCTTGATTATTTTTACGATTATGGATCGCCAGCCTCACAAGCCAAGAGTTTTCGCGCACAAATAGAGGTGGCGCGCCAGCTTGATTTGCCAATCATTGTCCATGCGCGTGATGCCGATGACGATATGGCGGCTATTTTGGAAGATGAAATGGCAAAGGGATCGTTTCGGGGGGTTTTGCATTGCTATAGTTCGGGGCCTGAATTGGCACGCCGTGCGATCGATATCGGGTTTTATCTCAGCTTTTCAGGTATTTTGACGTTTAACAAGGCCGAAGACTTGCGCGCGATTGCGGCCTCTTTGCCCGAGGATCGTCTTCTCGTTGAGACAGATTCGCCCTATTTGGCCCCGGTGCCGCATCGTGGGCAGTCTAACGAGCCTGCCTACACCGCCCACACGCTTGGCAAATTGGCTGATTTGCGCGGACGAACAGTAGCCGAGATGGCAGGCATCACACGGGCCAATACGATGCGCCTGTTTAACCGCATGGTTGTTCAGGCCGGGGACGGGGCATAATGAAGGTGACGTTGCTGGGATGCGGTACCTCGGTCGGGGTGCCGGCTTTAGGGCATGCTGGCTGGGGGGCGTGTGACCCGGCTGACCTGCGTAACAGGCGGCAGCGCTGTGCTGTTTTGGTCGAAACAGCCGGCAAAACGATCCTGGTCGATGCGGGGCCCGACATTCGCAATCAACTGCTGCCACTTGGCTTGCAACGGATAGATGCGTTGCTGATCACGCATACACATTCAGATCATGTCGCAGGTCTTGATGACTTGCGGGCGTTTTTTTGGCCGGACAGATCCTATATTCCGGTCTATGCAACGCCGCAACATGGGGCTGACATTCGCGCGCGATTTCCGTATCTGTTTGATAAAAAGCCGGATTCGCCGTCCTATTTTGTGCCGCCAATGAAATTACATGACATTCACCAATCAAGCCGGTTGGCGATTGGTGATTGCACGATCGATATTCTGCATCAGGATCATGGCAACAGTTTTTCGCTTGGCTTTATGTTTGACCGCAAATTTGCCTATTCAACCGATGTAGTCGGGATGAGTGATGCAGTGTTCGCCCAGCTGGATCAAGTACCTTTATGGATTGTTGAGGCGTTACGCGCCACGCCGCATCAGGCCCATAGTCATTTTGAACAAACCTTTGCGTGGATTGAACGGGTGAAACCTGGGCGCGCGGTGTTGACGCATTTGGGGCTTGAGGCCGATTACCGTCAAGTGGCAGCGATTTGTCCGGCAAACACCGAACCTGGCGTTGATGGGATGGTGTTTGAATTATAAACCGTTCCCATATCGGTTTCAGTAGCGATTATTCCATAATATACATTATGCGACAAAATATAGTTTATGCTCGGTGAACCCAAAAGGTGAATCCAAAACTTGCATCGCTCCTCATCTATCTGTGGTCATGATTACACGGTTTCGTTCTGGATCAGCGTTTTTGTTTTAATCAATGAATTTCGTTTATTAGCTGCTGATCTTAATCTAAAATCGATGGCTCTGTAGTGCTGATAAATACGGCTTGCCTAGCGCTGATCACCGTCAAGTATTTGTTGCCGGCGCGTTGCAAAGCTTGGGTGCGAGGCAAAAAAGCCCGACCCGTCACAGGTTGCCCCACAAGCCTGTTCGATGCGATTAAAGAATGTCGCCAAATGGCGTGGGTCTTTTCCCATTTTGGTCAGTACATCCGCCGAGACGCGGTCGGCCTCCAGTTCAAAGCCGCGTGATTGCTCGGCCAGCATTAAACTGGCCCCGATGCTCGCCATCTCCTCGATCAGGCTTTCGTCGGCACCAAAGATTAACGCCGCCGCAACGGCAATCATGGTCGCTTCGGTGATCATCCTGGCCGAATGGCGTTCAATCACATGACCGGCTTCGTGCGCCATAACGGCGGTCAATGCATCGCTGTCGGCGCCGATAAATTCCACCAGCTCGTCAAGCACGATAATATGGCGGCCTGGCAATGCAAAAGCGTTAGGGCCAATATCGGCGCTTTGCCTGAAATGCAGGCGGATATCGCGCTGATCTGGCGGCAATTGGGCAAGGATCGCGTTAAATTGGTCGGTGATTTCGCGCTGCTTGACCTCTGGTAATTGGCTTGGCTCAAGAAGTAGGTTATCAAGCTGTGCAAGACTTGTATCACCGGCTGCAACAAGCCAACGATCGGGCAACGCAGCGGCGATTTGTGTCGCCAGCATCGGTAATGCTACCCGGATGCCGGCTGCCATTGCTATAATCAATGCCAGCACAATAACCATATAGCGCCAGTTGAGCCGTTCAACGACAGCAAGCCATACCCCGGCGCTATACCAGCGTGATGGCGGCAGAAATGGCGTTAGCGCGCGCGGCAGATGATCTTCACGTAGAATAAACACGCCCTGCCCGGCCAAGGTAATGCGCATATCGGCGCCGGCAATTGGCGCTGATACCGCGCTAATCTGTACCGTGATTGGTGGCGCGTTGTCCCCAAGGACAAGCTGCAAACGCGCGCCCAGTTGACCTGACCTGTCAATGAGCAGCGTTGCCGGTTGCCGGCGGCTGGCCTGTGCGGCAATGAAAATGCCGTCAATGTGCATTAGATCGAGATTTCAAGGCCGCCAGCCTCGCTTAACGCGTCACCCAAAGCCGAGCTTTTGGCCTGCTGCTGATCGATAAAGTGATCAAGATCACCATTTGGCCGCAACCATGTATTGTCAACCATATAGCGATATTTGCGGACCTGTGCCCACGGCCATAACAAGGACAGGCTAAGAATGCTGACAACGGCGTTCTGTAATGTGATCACGACTAATCTGATAGCTGAAATGTCAGACCGAAACCGGATATCGTCGCCAAGCGCTAGTCCATTGACCATCAGATTGCGGGTGACAGCCCGGTAATAAGTGGTAACAGCCATAATCAGACCGATAAATGCGAGCTGGCCAGCGAAAATTGCGGTGATGATGGTGCCTTGACTATGTGCAAACACCGATGTTAGCCCCTGCTCCCCATTACCGGCAAAAAACAAATATAACGCGACTGGCACCGCGACAACCATCACCACGCCGATAAACACGCCCACCGCGGCTAGTGCCGCCTTGTAAAAATTGGCAAGGCTTGTCTCAATGGTGAATCTGGTTTTACCAAAACTGTAATGCTTGGCGATGTAATGCCGCATCAAGCGTGAAAAAATGGGTAGTAATAGCCCGAATGACAAGATGCCGAGCAATGGCCCCAAAAACAGATAGATCGCCACGCCAAAATAGGTGCCATCCCATTTGAACCGCACATCGCGCCAGACCAGATTGCGGGCATTGAATTGCAGGCTTTTATTGATCGCCCACGGGGCAAGCAAAATTAACGCGCCCGTATAGCCAAGCTGAAAGACGGCATATTCATTGTCGATCATCGGTAAAATATTATAGCTGATCAACACCGCCATCGCGATCAACCAGCCTTTCAGTAAATCAATGCCGCGGGCCAGATAATCTATACCATCGCCCAAAATGCGGGTGTTGCTGTAAAAAAAACGCCGGTGCCGCACACGGGCCCACGGCACATAAAGCCCGATGGTGATGATGCTGAGAAGCAAATTTACGAAATGAATCTTGAAATAATCAACGGCAGCACCGCTAAAGGTTAGAGGCTGGAACCGATTGGGCTGCGTGCCGCTGTCTGATTCTGTGATGCTTTGGCTGTTGTTATGCGGCATCGCGATCATTCCTAGGGCAGAGATAGAGGGACGTTAGCATAAGGCTAGGACTCGAAATGATCCTATAGCATTTCATCATGAAAAACCAACAACCGCCAACCTCACGCAAATGTGAACACAAATTAAGGATTTATTAAATAAATTCTAATTAAATTAGAGATTGTAAATTAACAGCACAAATTGATCGGCTTCATGACTTTACAATCAACGAGGGCACCCATGAGCAATTTGAGACCCATGAGCAATTTGATAAAAGTCAGTTTCTTTAACGATATGTCAATCACTGCCAAAACCCGGCAATGTCAATTTCCGGCAATGCCGCGTGCAGCCCTCGCCGGTGTAATCGCCAAGGCGATGCGGCGGGATGAGTTTTTTGCGTGCTATCGCGAGACCGATGGCGCGGTAGTTGCCCTTGATAAAAACGGATTTTGTGTCACCCAATAGCTTTCCTCCCTTGAGCATAGTGGCGCAAAAGCCCCCGGCCACCCCCTCTGGCCGGGGGCATCTTTTTGTCTGGATAAGTTGGACCGGTGGCATTCGCCCTTTGCGCGCGCGGTTAGAGACTCGCGTCAAGGGCTGTGATCAGCTTGGTCATGTCCGCGGCCGATGTATAATGAACAAACGACAATCGTACCGCGCCGGCCGCTGGATCAAGCCCGATCTGGCTGAACAGGCGCGCAGCATAGTAATGGCCAGCACCTGCCATGATCCCCCTGTCGGCCAATCGCTGGCCAATATCGCTGGCTGACAGATGCGGTGCGACAAAGCTGATGGTGGCCGCCCGCCGTGCCGGGTCAGCCGGTCCGATCAAGCGCAGGTCATTGCGAGATCCAATATAGTCAAGCAGCGTCTTGATATGCGGGGTTTCCGCATTTTTGAATAGCGCGGCAACGCGGCCGGGACGATCTTTGTCGTCTTGACCACCATGATGCGCATCCAGCGCGTCAAAATAATCGATCACACCATTGGCCGCGGCCATTTGTGCATGGTCCGGCCCGGCTGGCACCATCCATTTCATCGGGTTGTCGTGATTGAAGAAATGTGTTTGCGGCGCAAGGAGCGCGCGTGCTGCATGGCGAATGACCATCACCCCTTGATGCGGCCCGTATGTTTTATAGGTTGAAAACAGGTAAATATCCGCGCCAAGCGCATCGACATCAGGAAAGCCGTGCGGGCAGTAAGAGACCCCATCAACCAATAAAAGCCCTCCGGCTTGGTGCGTTGCGTCGGCAATGGCGCGCACCGGGTTGATTTCGCCAACAAGGTTGGAACAATGGGTCACGGCAACAAGACGTACCTTATTGTCAAGCAATGACAGCAAGTCAGAGAGTTGCAACCGCCCGTCATGCGGGTCAACAGGCCATATGCGGATATCAATCCCATAATCGGCCAGCTTGCGCCAGACGCCGCTATTGGCCTCATGTTCTTGGGCCGACACAATGATCGCCTCACCCGGTGCTAACCTTTCAAGGCATGCCCGCGCCAATACATAGGTGTTTTGCGATGTTGATGGCCCAAAAAGCACTTCGTCGGCATCAACATTCAGATAGCGGGCAAATCGTACCGGTGCCAGATCCATTTCGGCACCGGCCTCTTGCGACGCGGCAAAGGCGTAATAGGGTTGTACCTTGCGCTGCACGAAATAGCGATTGAAACGATCAATCACCGGTTGGCACATATAGGACCCGCCAGCATTTTCAAAAAAACAGTGCCCATCAAGCGATGGTGTTGCAAATGCCGGAAACTGGCGGCGTACAAACTCAAGATCTATCATCGGTAATCCTCGGCCTTGTCCCTTGTCGGTCCATGCTAGCGGTGATCTGCCAAAGAGAAAACCCCGACATGACCAGCATGCCGGGGTTTGAAATGGTGAGCGCGACAGGACTCGAACCTGTGACCCAGTGATTAAAAGTCACTTGCTCTACCAACTGAGCTACGCGCCCGTCAGGGCTTGACGCAAACTATGGAAAAGCGGTGCCGCAATCAAGCCTGAATATGCATTTCCTCTAGATTTTTTTTTGTGGCAGCTTGTTATGCAGCGCGGTGGCCACATTTGCCGGCACAAAGCTGGATACATCACCGCCAAACAGCGCGATTTCCTTGACAAAACGCGAGGCGACAAAATGCTGTTGTTCGGCTGCCATCAGGAATACCGTCTCAATACCGCCGTGAAGCCGTTTGTTGATGCTGGCCATTTGAAACTCATATTCAAAATCAGCGACCGCGCGAAGGCCGCGCAAGATTGCGCTAGCGCCTTGTTGACTGGCGAATTCGGTCAACAGCCCGTCAAAGCTGCGTACTTCAACAGGATGGGCAAGGTTATCGGTAGCGGTCAGGGCATCAATTTCGTCTTGAACCAACGCCACCCGTTCGTCGATTGAAAACAGCGGCTGTTTGCCGATATTGACCGACACTGCGACGATCAATCGGTCTCCAAGCGCGGCACCACGCCGAATGATATCGACATGACCATAGGTCAACGGGTCGAAAGTGCCAGGATAAATGATGATGCGTTCAGCCATGATTTACTCGTATCAGTCTTGGTTTATATCTGAGCCGGAATCGCTGGCCTGTGCTGTAGTGGCGGGCTGTTGATCGTCAGTGGCGGTTTCCGGATTTGCTGCATCATCAGCGCCATCGTCACTGTCGGTTTCGCGGACAATACCGGCTGAAACGACCTTTTCCGCATCGTCATTGGCAACATCGAAAAGCCGTACCCCCTGGGTCTTGCGGCCAGCGACCCGGATCGAATCACCCTCGCCGCCATGTACCCGGATACGAATGACCTGTCCCATATTGGTGACAAGCATCAACTGGTCTTCTTCTACCACCGCGAACGATGCCATCACTTTGCCATTGCGCTGGCTTGTTTCAATATTCGCAACCCCCTGCCCGCCTCGGCCGGACCGGCGATAATCATTAACCGCGGTGCGTTTGCCATAGCCATTTTCGGTAACCGACAGGATATATTCGTTCGATTCATCAGCGATAATCGACATTGACACAACGCGGTCTTTACCCAAAAGCTTGATCCCGCGCACGCCGGTACTGTCGCGGCCGCGGAACACCCGCACCGCATCAGCGGCAAACCGGATCGCCTTGCCATCGCGCGTGGCCAAAAGCACATCGGCGTCGTCGCTGCATGGTTGAACGCCGACCAATTCATCGCCGTCCTGCAGCTTCATCGCGATCTTGCCATTACGTTTGATATTGGTGAAATCACTCAGGTTGTTGCGCCGGACATTGCCTGATGATGTGGCAAAAATAACATTGAGATCGTCCCAACTTGTTTCATCATCCGGCATCGGCATAACCGTATGGATCGTTTCATCAGGTTCGATGGGCAGCAAATTGACCATCGCCTTGCCAAGCGCTTGCGGAGCAGCCTCAGGAAGCCGGTAGCATTTCAGCTGATAGACCATCCCGCGTGAGGTAAAAAACAGGATCGGCGTATGGGTGTTGGCGACAAACAACCGGGTTACAAAATCCTCATCACGCGTCTTCATGCCGGACCGCCCCTTGCCGCCCCGCCGTTGGGCGCGATAGACCGACAAAGGCACCCGCTTGATATAACCGCGATGACTGACCGTGACGACCATGTCTTCCTGCTGGATCAAATCCTCATCATCCTGATCGCCAAGCTGATCAGTGATTTCGGTGCGGCGGGGATTAGCCAGTCGTTCGCGGGCGGCAGCCAATTCTTCAAGCGCGACATCACTGACCCGGGTTTCAGACCCCAGAATATCCAGATAATCGGCGATTTTATCGGCTAGTTCCTTTGTTTCATCGCTTAGCTTGTCGCGTTCCATTCCGGTCAAGCGCTGCAATCGCAATTCCAATATGGCGCGGGCTTGGGTTTCCGAGAGACGATAATGCCCATCGACAACCTCATGCCCGGGATCATCGATCAGCGCAATAAAATCAGCCACTTCGGCGGCAGGCCAGTTGGTCTCACACAACGAGCGGCGCGCGGTTTCAGTATCCGGGGCTTGCTTGATCATTTCGATCACGCGGTCTATCGAGGCCAGCGCAACCATCAAGCCGGCTAAGATATGTGCGCGGTCGCGGGCTTTTGACAACAAATAGGTTGTACGGCGGATGATGACGTCCTTCCGGAATTCACAAAAAGCCGCAATAACCTCACGCAGCCCCATCTGTTGTGGGCGCCCCCCATTCATCGCCAGCATGTTCACCGGAAAGCTGGTTTGCAGCCTTGTGTGCCGGTAAAGCTGATTTAGAACCACATCACCGGACGCGTCACGCTTGATCTCGATCACCACCCGCATACCGTTACGGTCGGACTCATCACGGATATCGGAAATACCCTCGATGGTTTTGTCACGGACCAACTCGCCGATTCGTTCCAGCAGTTGTGCCTTGTTCACCTGATAGGGAATCTCGTGGATCACGATCATTTCGCGATCCTTGGCGGTGGTCTGTACCTCGGCTTTGGCCCGCATGATGATCGAGCCGCGCCCAGTTGCATAGGCTTCCCGAATGCCGTGCCGGCCCATGATCAGCCCGCCGGTCGGAAAGTCTGGCCCGGGGACAATTTCGGTCAATATTTCGGTGCTGATTGAGGGGTCACGAATAAAGGCTTCACAAGCGGCGATTACCTCACCCGGGTTGTGCGGCGGAATATTGGTCGCCATACCGACAGCAATGCCATTGGCCCCATTGACCAGCAGGTTTGGATATTCGGCTGGCAGCACCGTAGGTTCGAGCTGGGTTTCATCATAGTTGGCGGCAAATTCAACCGTATCCTTATCGATATCACGAAGCAGACTTTCGGCGGCCCGCGCCAGCCGTGATTCGGTATAGCGCATGGCGGCAGCCGGATCACCATCGACCGAACCGAAATTGCCCTGCCCGTCAACCAAGGGAAGACGCATTGAAAAATCTTGTGCCATCCGCACCATCGCTTCATAAATCGAGCTATCGCCATGCGGATGATAGTTACCCATCACATCACCAACGATACGAGCTGATTTACGGGGCGGTTTAGACCAGTCGTAATTGCCTTCCATCATCGCATAGAGAATACGGCGGTGAACCGGTTTCAAGCCGTCTCGAACGTCGGGTAAGGCCCGCGACACAATCACGCTCATCGCGTAATCCAGATAGGATTTACGCATTTCATCAGAAATGGAAATAGTCGGATTGGAGGCGTCGGTAGTATCGGTCACGCTGTTCGGTCTTTCTGTGGTGGCAAGGCCAACGCGTGCGCTGTGTCCCCTGTCGGGATGTGCCGGTCTACCTGCCGTACAATCGTCAGTAACACCACAATATTTACATCAAAATTTCGTATGGGGACACTAAATATTGTGGTTTTATGATAAATCCGCCAATAAAAAACAGCGCTTTAACAAAATGCTAAAGCGCTGTGTTTACAATTCCTAATAACTAACTGATTAAAAAGGAATATCGTCATCCATATCATTGGTGCTTCGCATCGGTGGCGGTGACCCTGCCCCGGCACTGCCATAGCTTTGATCGGCGGTACCGCCATCATCGCCAAACCCACTGGTTGCCGGTCCCGAATCGCCGCGACCGCCAAGCAGTGTCAATTCACCACGATAGCGTTGCAAGACAACCTCGGTGGTGTATTTTTCGGCCCCTTGCTGGTCGGTCCATTTGCGGGTTTGCAGTTGCCCTTCGATATAGCAGGTGGACCCTTTGCGGAGATATTGTTCGGCTATTCGCGCCAGATTTTCGTTGAAAATGACCACGCGGTGCCATTCGGTTCGCTCGCGCTGCTCACCGGAATTGCGGTCTTTCCATCTCTCGGACGTCGCCAGCGACAAATTGACAACCTTGTTGCCATCTTGCATCGTGCGCACTTCCGGGTCACGCCCAAGATTGCCCACCAGGATAACCTTGTTTACACTGCCAGCCATTGCGACGCTCCTTAGCTTTGCTGTCGTTGATTATCGCTGTCAGATTAGCCGCCCCTACCGCCTCATGACAAGGCCTAAACGGGGTTTTTGTCGAGTCGCCCGGAGGCGGGAAGCCGGTGGCGGTAAAATTGGACCAATCTTTGTTTTTCCGCTTTCGGCAAATATGTTTTTTATCGGCTTTTAAGCTGTGAAATCGCTGGCGATAGCACCCGTTTGAGGTTTATAGTCCGGCCATGCAAAAACCGATCACTCCCTTGTCGCTTGCTGGTCAGGATAAACGGCCCGCGGTTGAAAACAGCGCTGGCGAACCACGCACTATTTCGGTGCGCGGGGCGCGTGAGCACAATCTTGCCAATGTCGATGTTGATCTGCCGCGGAACAGCCTTGTTGTGCTGACGGGCTTGTCCGGGTCAGGCAAATCATCACTGGCGTTTGATACGATCTATGCTGAAGGGCAGCGCCGCTATGTCGAGTCGCTGTCGGCCTATGCCAGGCAATTTCTTGATATGATGAACAAGCCCGATGTCGATTTGATTGAAGGCTTGTCGCCGGCCATTTCGATTGAACAAAAGACAACCTCGCGAAATCCGCGCTCGACGGTTGGCACCGTTACCGAGATTTATGACTATATGCGCCTTCTTTGGGCGCGCATTGGGGTCCCCTATTCGCCTGCCACCGGCTTGCCGATTCGTAGCCAGACGGTCAGCCAGATGGTCGACAATCTGTTGGTGATGGCCGCTGGAACGCGTCTTTATTTGCTGGCCCCGATCGTGCGTGGTCGTAAAGGTGAATATCGAAAAGAGCTTGCCGAGTTGCACCGTAAAGGCTTTAGCCGGGTGCGGATCAATGGCGAAATTTATGATGTTGAAGAGACACCAACGCTCGACAAACAGAAAAAGCATGATATTGAGGTCGTCGTTGACCGGATTGTTATTCAACCTGAGTCGGACGAATTGGCTACAAGGCTTGCTGACTCGCTGGAAACCGCGCTTGGGCTCAGTGACGGTTTGGCGTTTGCCGATGATGCCGATAGCGGCGCACGGGTGGTATTTTCGGCACGATTTGCCTGTCCAGACTCAGGTTTCACCATTGACGAGATAGAGCCACGGCTCTTTTCGTTCAATAACCCGTTTGGCGCCTGCCCTGCCTGTGATGGTCTTGGGGTCAGCAGTCATTTTGACGAACAATTGGTGGTTCCCGATCGCCGTATCACGCTACGCGATGGCGCGCTCGCGCCGTGGTCGTCCAACAGTTCGCGCTATTATCTTCAAACGCTCGAATCGCTGGCCCGACAATTCACCTTTTCACTCGATGTTCCATTTGACGAAGTGCCGCCTGACATACAGTCAATTATTCTGCACGGGTCAGGCAAAACGCCGGTTGTTATGGAATTTGATGATGGATTACGGTCCTATCGCACCACCAAGCCATTTGAGGGCGTCATTCCCAATTTGGCACGCCGGTACCGCGAAACCGATTCCGCCTGGGTGCGCGAGGAGATGGATAAATTTCGCGCCAACCAGCCATGTGAGGCCTGCCAAGGCAAACGCCTGAAGCCGGAAGCGCTGGCCGTCAAGGTCGAGGCGCATGACATCACGGATATTGCCAGATTATCGATAGCTGATGCGCGTGACTGGTTTGCTGGTCTTGGCAACCGGTTGACTGGTCAGGACTCGGAAATCGCGACACGAATTTTGAAGGAAATCAACGAGCGTCTTGGGTTTCTGGTGAATGTCGGGCTTGGCTATTTGTCGATGGCGCGCAATTCCGGCACGTTATCGGGTGGTGAATCACAGCGGATCCGCCTTGCTTCACAAATTGGCTCGGGGCTGACTGGCGTCCTTTATGTGCTTGATGAGCCGTCAATTGGCCTGCATCAGCGCGATAATGACCGGCTTCTAGCGACCCTTGTACGGTTGCGTGACCTTGGCAATACGGTATTGGTTGTCGAGCATGACGAGGAAGCCATCCGGCTTGCCGATTATGTTGTGGATATGGGCCCTGGGGCTGGTGTTCATGGCGGTCAGGTGGTGGCGTCTGGCACCCCCGCCGAGGTGATGGCCAACCCGAAATCCTTGACCGGTCAATATTTATCTGGCGCGTTAGAAATTGCGGTACCGCCACAACGGCGTAAAGCTAAAAAAGATCGGTTTATCCGGGTTGAAAATGCCACTGGCAACAATTTGCGTGACGTGACTGTCAAATTCCCGTTAGGGGTGCTGACCTGTGTGACCGGCGTTTCTGGTGGCGGCAAATCGACATTGGTCTTGGAAACATTATGGAAATCACTGGCGCGGACATTACATAAGGCGCGCGAAATGCCAGCCCCCCATAAGGCCGTCTACGGGGCTGAGTTTTTGGATAAGGTGGTTGATATTGACCAATCGCCTATCGGGCGGACGCCACGATCTAACCCTGCTACCTACACCGGCGCGTTTACCCCGATCCGTGAATGGTTTGCCAATCTGCCCGAAGCCAAAGCCCGTGGCTATGCGCCTGGCCGCTTTTCGTTCAATGTCAAAGGGGGGCGGTGTGAGGCGTGTCAAGGCGACGGCCTGATTAAGATTGAGATGCATTTTCTGCCGGATGTTTATGTCACATGCGACAGTTGTAAAGGCCGCCGGTATAACCGTGAAACGCTGGAAATCACCTGGCGCGGCAAGTCGATTGCTGATGTTCTTGATATGACTGTCGAGGAGGGTGTTGACTATTTCAAAGCGGTACCGGCAATCCGTGAAAAGCTGGAAACGATGCATCGGGTTGGGCTTGGCTATGTCCGAATTGGGCAGCAGGCGACCACCCTGTCGGGGGGCGAGGCCCAGCGCGTTAAATTGTCGAAAGAATTGTCGCGACGGGCGACCGGCCGCACCGTCTATATTCTTGATGAGCCGACAACCGGGCTTCATTTTCACGATATTGCCAAGCTTTTGGAGGTGTTGCAGGAACTTGTCGATCAGGGCAATAGCGTTATTGTGATCGAACATAATATGGATGTGATCAAAACCGCTGACTGGATTATTGATCTTGGTCCCGAAGGCGGAGATGGTGGCGGTTTTATTGTCGCCGAGGGTACGCCAGAAACCGTTGCCGCTGTGGGTGAATCGCATACCGGCACTTATCTTGCCCGCCTGTTGAAAAAGTGAGGATGTGATGGCAAGCAAGGCCTGTTTACATATAATTGGCGGCGGCCTTGCCGGATGTGAGGCGGCGATGCAGGCAGCGCAGCGCGAGGTGCCGGTTGTGCTTCACGAAATGCGCCCGGTACGGCAAACCGATGCACATCAAGGCGATGGGTTGGCCGAACTTGTTTGTTCCAACTCGTTCCGGTCAGACGATGCAACGGCGAATGCGGTTGGCGTGCTACATGAAGAAATGCGCCGCCTTGGCTCATTGATCATGCGCGCTGCTGATTCCCGTAAAGTACCGGCAGGTGGTGCGCTGGCGGTTGACCGAGACGGTTTTTCGGCAGCTGTCGAAGCAGAGATTACGGCGCATCCGTTAATCACTGTCGCGCGTGGTGAAATCACCAGCATTCCTGCCGAATGGGACCATGTTATCATTGCGACAGGTCCGCTGACCTCGCCGTCTTTAGCCGCGGAGATCCAGCAATGTGGCGGTGAAGATGATCTGGCGTTCTTTGATGCGATTGCGCCGATTGTCCATTTTGACAGCATCGATATGGCGCGGGCTTGGTTCCAGTCGCGCTATGATAAATCGACCGATGGCGGCGATGGCAAGGACTATATCAATTGTCCGCTGACCAGGCCGCAATATGACGCCTTTATCACCGCCTTGATCGATGGTGAAAAAATGTCGTTCAAGGAATGGGAAGAAAACACCCCCTATTTTGATGGTTGCATGCCGATCGAGGTGATGGCGGCGCGTGGTCATGAAACATTGCGTTGGGGACCGATGAAGCCGGTTGGTCTGACCAATGCGCATGACGGCTCGCGCCCCTATGCGGTCGTCCAGCTTCGTCAGGATAATGCGCTTGGCACCCTTTATAATATGGTCGGGTTTCAGACAAAGTTGAAATATGCCGAACAGGTGCGAGTGTTCCAAACCATTCCGGGGCTTGAAGCGGCGCAATTTGCGCGCCTTGGTGGGCTGCACCGCAACACCTTTATCAATTCACCGCGCCTTCTTGATGATCAATTAAGAATGAAAGCTAACCCGTCTTGGCGGTTTGCTGGCCAGATCACCGGGGTCGAAGGCTATGTCGAATCTGCCGCTATCGGACTTTTGGCTGGGCGCATGGCGGCGGCGGCAATCATCGGCCATGACTGGCATAGACCGCCGCTTGAGACCGCGCATGGCGCGCTCTTGGCACATATTACCGGCGGCGCTGTTGCTGAAAGCTTTCAGCCGATGAATGTCAATTTTGGGCTGTTTCCGGACTTGCCGCTAGATTCGCGCGGGCGGCGTCTTCGCGGTCGTGATCGTAAGGCTGCCTATGCGGCCCGTGCGTTGCAGCACATCGATGCGTGGATTGCAAGCCAGCTCTAATGAGCCCATAAATCGACGGCTGGTGCCGCCATGGTCAGCCCTTTGGCGGCCCCCAAAAACGCCATCCCATCACCCGCCAGACAAGCCAAGGATGCGCCGCATTGCGATCGGTCTGATTAAGATGCCGTGCCAGCATCGCGGACAAATACAGCCAACTTTGATCGGATTTTTTGCCGGATTGCTGTAAATCCCGAATAACGGACAATGGCACCACAATGGGGGATAAATCATGGCTGGCATGATAAAGGCTGGTGGCGACCGTGGCGGCCATTTCGGCGACCTCGGCCTGCCCCGTGACGCGTGCCAAAATTTCAAAGCTGGCGACCCAGCCGTCACGACTATCGCGGTCGCTGTCATGACAGGCGGTTTGCCAAAAGCCCAAAAGGTGGGGCAAGGCGTCTTCAAGCTGGGGGTCATCTTTGATCAGCTTGTGCATTTGGCCTATCAGCGGTGCCGGCGGGGCGATAGTGGGATCAACCGGCGTTAAAACCGCTTCAACCCACCATTGCACCCGGATTGCGGCCAATAAGGACTCGGATGGCAGCAGCAACGCGGTTTCTAGTTGGGTCAGCAGCTCCAGCATTGTCGCACAAACAAATTGGGTGCGCGGCGCGTCAAACATAAGGCAAAATGCAAGGGCTTTTGACAGGCCTTCCCGATCGGCCTCTTTCAAATTCTTGATCGCGTCTCTGGCCGTGTTTGGGCGTGTTAAGCCAGATGTCATGACTGAAGATACAGGCAGGCTGCCGCGTTGCGGCCTTCACTCATAAGGACGTTCCATGTGCGGCAGGCCGCTGCCGTCGACATCACCTCAAGGTTGATAGCACGAGACCGGCAAGCGGCGACAAGGCCGATCAGTGGGTCTTGCGGGGCCGCGCCTGCGCCAAAGATCAACAATGGCGGTGGTGCGTCCCCAAGCAGCGGCAAAATCATGCCGGCATCGACATCTAAGGGGGCGCGCGGTGGGGTCCATGACTGCGTCAGGCGCGGCAAAATGACGACAGGTCCGTTATGTCGTGTGCCGCTGATTCGAAACCCATCCGCGTCATAGCCATGGACAAGCTGGAGATCGCCGTCACCGTCAAAACTGACAATCTTGACAAGGCTGTCGCCGTTATCAACTGGCATGCTATGGCCGTTCATATTCGGGTTTGTCAACGCCGTCATCGTCAAGGCTACTGCGCTTCAAATCGAAACGAGACAACAGACCAACCGCTACAAAAACCGATGAATAGGTGCCAATCACAACACCCCAAATCATCGCCAGCGCAAAGTCACGCAACACTGCCCCGCCAAACACCACGATCGCAACCAGGGCCAACAAGGTCGTTACCGAGGTCATCACTGTGCGTGACAATGTCTCATTGAGGGATTTGTTCAAAACATCCAGCAATTCATAGGATTTGTAGCGGCGTAAATTTTCGCGCACACGATCGAAAACAACCACCGTGTCATTGATCGAATAACCGGCAATTGTCAGGATTGCCGCCACTGTGGCGAGGTTGAATTCAAAGCTAGTCAGGGCAAACAGGCCAATCGTTGTCAGCACGTCATGTGTCAATGCCATGATCGCCGCAATCGAGAACTGCCATTCAAAGCGGAACCAAATATAGACCATGATCGCCAAAATCGCGCTGACGACTGCAAGAATGCCCTTTTCAGCCAATTCGGCCCCAACCGTCGGGCCGACAAATTCGGTGCGCCGGATGTCGTAGTTTTGTCCCAAGGTCTGGCCAATCTTCTCAATTGCGGCAATCTGCGCTTGTTCATCCCCAGCTTGGCGTTGTACCCGGACCAAAATATCGGTTTCGGTGCCGAATCCTTGCAAGCTGACATCACCAAGGTCAAGCTGCTGCAGTTTCTGCCGCACTGTGGCGATATCGGCCGGGCCGGCATTATGGCGTGCCTCGATCAGGATGCCGCCTTTGAAATCGATGCCGAGGTTTAGACCAAGGAGCGCAAATAAACCAATAGAGGCGGCAACGAGGAATGATGAAAAAATCAGCGCCAGCTTGTGGTGCCGCATAAAATTGAAGGTGGTTTGGCTTGGTACGAGTTTCAGTCGCATGACAATTATTCCTGTCTAAAGCGCCAAGGTCTTGGGGCGCTTGCGCGCAACCCACAGCGCAATGAACATGCGCGTGACCATAACTGCGGAAAACAACGATGTGGCAATCCCGATGCCCAAGGTGACGGCAAATCCCTTGATCGGCCCAGATCCGAAAATATAAAGGAACAAGACAGCAAACAAGGTGGTCAGGTTCGAATCGATGATCGTTGCCAGCGCCCGTTGATAGCCACTGTCGATAGCGGCTATTACCGAACGGCCATTGGCAAGCTCTTCACGAATACGTTCAAAAATAAGCACATTCGCGTCAACCGCCATGCCTATTGTCAGCACGATCCCGGCAATCCCGGGCAGGGTCAGTGTTGCCTGTAACGCTGACAGGGCGGCAACAATCAGCACAATGTTTACGCCCAAAGCCAGATTGGCAAAAACGCCGAAAAGCCCGTAGCTGAGCAACATGTAAATGATCACTAATAATAGACCGACAAGAGCGGCGATCTCGCCTGCTGCAATCGAGTCAGCGCCAAGGCCGGGCCCAATTGAGCGTTCTTCCATCACAATCAACGGTGCGGGTAACGCCCCTGCCCGCAGCACCAAGGCCAGTTCGTTGGTTTCAGCCACCGAAAAATCGCCGGTGATCTGCCCATTACCAAAAATCTGGCTTTGGATGGTTGGCGCTGAAACCACTTTGCCATCAAGAATGATTGCGAATGGCCGACCGATGTTGTCACCGGTAACTTTGCCAAATCGTTTCGCGCCGGCGGCATTCAACACAAAGCTGACGGCGGGACGGTTGTTTTGGTCAAACGTCGCCGACGCTGTGTCGAGCATCTCGCCACTCACCATCACCCGCTTTTCAATCAGGTAGGCCCGCCCATCGCCATTCGCGCTGTCCATCAGTACGCTGCCTGGCGGGGTCCGGCCGCGTTCCCGCGCCTCACTGGCAGTCATCCGCATATCAACAAGCTGAAATGTCAATTTCGCGGTGCGGCCAAGAAGCCGTTTAACCGCTTCGGGATCGTCGACGCCCGGCAATTGGACAAGAACACGGTCTTGACCCTGACGTTGAATGATCGGCTCTTTGGTACCTTCCGGATCTAACCGGCGGCGAATGATTTCGATCGATTGCTCAACGGCACGGGTTTGCATCGCTATCCGTCCAGCCTCGGTAAAGCCGATGGTGAATTGCGCGCCATCGGGCGTTACCACAAAATCCTGCCCCAATGTGGCCAATTCGGTCGCCGCCGCATCCAGTTTGGTGGTGTCGCGGATTTGCAATGTCACGCTGTCTTGGGTGGCGCGAAGGCCGCTGAATTTGATCCGCGATTCACGCAAATCGCGGCGCACATTTTCGGCGAGGTCGTCAAGGCGTTCCCGTTCAACAGCGTTGATATCGACCCGCAACAGAAGATGTGACCCACCTTGCAGGTCAAGCCCCAGATTGATCGACTTGCCGGGCAGCCAAGATGGGGCTGTCCGTGTGTCATCGCGCATCAAATTGGGCAACGCATACAGCACGGCAAGCGCTGCAACCGCAACTACAAGACATTTCTTCCAAAGGGAAAACTGCAACATGGGGCCCGCTTTTCGGCTGTTGTTGACGTCGGTCTTCAGATGATCCTTTACGCCTGACAATTCCAGATGAACGGTTTGCCAGGCGTATCGGTTATTTTTGTGGTTCAGTTTTGCCTTTGATGTCGGCGATCATCGCGCGGACAACCTGCACCTTAACATCCTTGGCAATTTCTACTTCAACGGTTTCACTGTTCTCGGTGACTTTCGTTACGGTACCGGTCAGGCCGCCAGACGTGATAATCTTGTCGCCACGGCGCACAGCCGCAATCATTTCACGATGTTGTTTGGCGCGCTTTTGTTGTGGCCGAATCAACAAGAAATAGAAAATGACCATCACCAGAATGATCGGCAGGAATTGGAACAGGCCTCCGGCAGCGCCATCGGCGGCTTGCGCATATGCAGGTGTGATAAACATCGCTAGACTATCTCCAAGAGAGGTTAAAATTCGTACCGGGGACCATAAACGCCCTTGCGCTTTGTCGCAATGACCCATATTCCCTTTTATACAGTTTTCCTATTGATTGTCTGACAAACCAAGCGAAATACCGATATGCCAAAGTTGAAAGCCGATATTTTTGCCCAACTCACCCGTATTGCCGATGCGCTGGAGCGTCGGCACCCCGGCAATATGACGCCGGATGCCCTGCCCGCTGCCTCTGCCTATGTCTGGCAATCAGACATCCGCCAGTTGGTACCGGTCAGCAAGGTGAATGGTCTTGATATCTTGCTGCTCAAAGGCATTGACGAGCAGCGTGACAATCTGCTGTCTAACACGCTTGGATTTGTGCAAGGGTTTCCGGCCAATAACGCCCTTTTATGGGGGGCGCGCGGCACCGGAAAATCGTCGCTTGTCAAGGCGGTGCATGGCAGTGTGATCGATCAGGGGTTTGACCTTGGTCTTGTTGAAATCCACCGCGAAGATATCGCCGATTTGCCGTTCTTGATGTCATTTTTGGCGCAAATCGACCGGTATTTTATCATTTTTTCCGATGATTTGGCGTTTGAAGGGGGAGAATCGACCTATAAATCGCTGAAGGCCGCGCTTGAGGGTGGTATCGAGGGACGGCCGGCCAATATCGTATTTTACGCGACGTCAAATCGCCGGCATCTGATGCCGCGGCAGATGATGGAAAATGAACGGTCCACCGCGATTAGCCCGTCTGAAACAACCGAAGAAACAGTCTCCTTGTCTGATCGGTTTGGGCTGTGGATCGGATTCCATTCCATTGATCAAGACACCTATCTAGATATGATTGATGAATATGTAAGATTTTACAGTATCAAAGCGGGTGATATTGATATTCGCCATGAAGCCTTGGCTTGGTCGGTTGGGCGCGGGTCACGATCAGGCCGCGTAGCGTGGCAATTCATCACCGACCTTGCGGCCCGCACCAAAACCAGGCTGAGCGGCAAATAAACCCGGCAGAACCGGCCTATGACATGAAGCGCCGCGGATCAAGTGGCTGGCGGGATTTGCGTATTTCAAAATGAAGCTGCGGCGTATCAACGCGTCCGGTCATTCCAACCGCGCCAATGGCCTGACCGGCGGCAACGATATCTCCTTCTTTGACGGCAATACCGCCCAGATGCGCATAGGCGGTGATAATGCCGCCATCATGCTTGACCAGAATCAATTTACCGAAACTCTTGATATTATCGCCAACGAATGCAACGCGACCCTTGGCAGCGGCAGTGACGGTGGTCCCGTTTGCCGCCGCGATATTGATACCGTCATTGTGAACGCCGCGGGCGGACGGGCCGAATTCCGCGATCACCTCGCCTTCAACCGGCCAGCGAAAGCCATTGGCGCCAGCTGCCGGTGCGATGAATTTTTTCCGGGGAATGGTAGGCTTTGCCGCCGCAATGGCCGTTGGTTTTGGTTGGCTGGCACCGGTGCTGCTGACACCGGCCGGTAAGCCGGTATCGAGTACCGAGAAATCAAGCGTGCCGGGAAGCAACAGCCGTTGCCCTACTTTTAATTCAAACGGCGGCGCCAAATCATTCAATTGTGCCAACTGGTATTGGCTGACAGCATAACGTTGTGAAATGCTATAGACCGAATCATCTGGTCCAACCCGGTGGGTGCGCCGCGGGATCACTTTTAATATCTGCCCTTGCCGCATGTCATATGGTGGTGCCAGGCCGTTTGTTTCAACAATCGAAAGCGGCGGTATATCATAGCGGGTGGCGATGCTGTAGATGGTATCGTTAGCTCGCACCTCGATAATGCCGTTTGGCGGCAAAGGCTCTGCCAGGTGCCGCAACGGTGCTGTCAATACGGGCGCCTTGGTTTCCCGGTTCACGGTCAGGTTCGGGGCTTGGCACGCCGCGATAAGCATAACCATGCCAACCAAACCAAAGCGTAGCAGTTTGGCTGTTATATACGCTTTGATCAAATCCGTTTGGGGCAATCGCGTCATCAGTCAATCCCTGATCAATGGCACAAATGTTACCGGCATAAGCGCGTTCCGTTCAAACCCTGTTTCGTGCCGGGTAATGGCCACAAGTTCTTGGTGTTTGCCCGGCCCTTCCGGTGCTACCATGATGCCGCCAATTTTCAGTTGCTGCAACAATATCTCGGGAATTTTATCACATCCGCATGTGATTATGATCCGGTCAAAAGGCGCCGCTTCGGGCCAGCCATTACCGCCATCCCCATGCCGGTAGGTAATATTCGAAATACGTAAATCACGAAGCCTGTTTTCGGCGTCAACCAGCAATGGTTTCAACCGTTCCATCGTATAGACCCGGCGACATAATTGCGACAAGATCGCGGCCTGATATCCACTGCCGCAGCCAATTTCGAGAACGCGTTCACGACCAGTCAAGCTAAGTGCATCGGTCATTCGTGCGACCACATAAGGCTGGCTTATGGTTTGCGCACAGGCAATTGGTAGAGACGCATTTTCATAGGAATGTTGGCGTAAGGCGGTTGGTACGAACAATTCACGCGGCACCGATTCCAAAGCTGCCAGGACCCGTGCATTCAGCACGCCCATACCGCGTAATTTCATGATCAGGCGGGCTTTTTGTTCCTGAAAATCGGGGTCCATTAACCTACTTCACCGTCAACCGCGAACGGTAACGGCGTCATGCCTGTCAACAGCTCTTGCGCAGTCACATCCATCACCAGCGGTGTCAGCGATATCCAGCCGTCATTGAGGACCGCCCGGTCACTACCAGGATTGGTATCAGGGTCACTATTCAACGGGCCAAGCCGGTAATGTCCTGGCCCGTCCCCCGCGATGATCACATCGCCAAGCTTATGCCGGTCAAGATGGGCGGGTTTGATGCCACGAATGGCGTCAGGATCTGTTTTTGGAAAATTGACATTCATAACGGTTCGCGGCGCTATCCCTTGAGCCATGATATGCCGGATAACATCCTCGGCATAGCGTTTCGCCGGCAGGTAATCGATCGGGTCGTCACGCCCGTGACGCTGCGACAGGGCGATGGCGGGCAGGCCCAAAATAGCCGCTTCCATAGCCCCGGCAACGGTGCCGGAATAAAGGATGTCATCAGCCACATTCATGCCGTGGTTAATGCCAGTCAAGACCAGGTCTGGCGGGCTGTCCATAATCTTGCTGATCCCGAAAATAATGCAATCGCTTGGCGTTCCTGAACAGCTATAGGATTGCGGGCCGACCTGATCAATCACCACATCACGGCGCAAGGTGATCGACCGCGAGGCGCCCGACCGGTTGTCGGTCGGCGCAATCACCCATATATCATCGCTTAGTCGCGCAGCAATGTCCCGCAACAGACTAATGCCAATTGCATCGATCCCATCATCATTGCTGATCAAGATCCGCCTAACAGGCTTGCCTGCGATGGGGGCCATTATGATTGCGCCACCAGCCTGTCGGTGCCCATATAGCCATGCAATGCGGCTGGCAGCAGAACGCTACCATCCTCCTGCTGTCCATTTTCCAGCACCGCAATCAATGTGCGTCCGACGGCAAGCCCCGACCCGTTCAACGTATGAAGAAAGCGCGTTTCGCCATCGTTGGTGTCGCGGAACCGCGCCTTCATGCGCCGGGCCTGAAAGGGGCCGCAATTTGAACAGGACGAAATCTCGCGATACATACCTTTGCCGTCATCCTGACCTGGTAGCCAGACTTCAATATCATAGGTCTGCTCTGCCGAAAAACCAGTATCACCACTGCAAAGTTTCAATACCCGATACGGCAAATCCAGCTTTTGCAGAATGGTCTCGGCGCAGGCTGTCATGCGCTCTAACTCGGCGGCAGATTCGTCCGGATGAACGATTGATACCAGCTCGACCTTGGAAAACTGATGCTGGCGGATCATCCCTCTGGTGTCGCGCCCTGCCGACCCAGCCTCGGATCGGAAACATTGTGTATAGGCGGTCATGCGTAAGGGCAGCCGGTTGGCCTCGATGATTTCATTGGCGACAATATTGGTTAACGGCACCTCGGCGGTCGGGATCAACCATTTATCGTCGGTGTGATAGAGATCTTCGGCAAATTTGGGCAACTGCCCGGTGCCGGTCATTGTCGTACTATTGACCAGGGCTGGTGGCAAGGTTTCGCGGTAGCCGAATTCTTCAGTATGGGTATCAAGCATGAGCGCGGCAATGGCACGTTCCAACCGGGCGAGCTGGCCGGACAAAACGACAAACCGGGCGCCGGCTAGTTTGGCGCCCAAGGCAAAATCCATCTGCCCTAATCCCTCGCCGATTTCGACATGGTCTTTTGGCGTAAAGCTGAATTGTGGGATATCGCCAACAGTGCGGATCAGCGCATTATCTGATTCGTCATTGCCGTCGGGTACGGACCCATCAAGAATATTCGGTAATTCCAACAGATGTGCCTCAAGTTTTGCGGCAAGTGCCGTTTCTGTGGCTTCAAAGCTTGGCAATTTTGCCTTGATGTCATTGACCTCGGCTATCAGACTGTTCGCATCACCGCCTTTGGCTTTAATCGCGCCAATGTCCTTGGACGCTTGGTTGCGGCGGGATTGCATGTCCTGAATACGCGCCTGCAAAGCGCGTCTATCGGCATCGATCAGGTTAATCTCGGCGGCCATGGGCGGTAAGCGCCGCCGCGCCAGCGCTGCATCAAAAGCGTCAGGGTTCTCGCGAATGAAACGTATGTCATGCATGGGATTGTCGTACCTTTAGTTCCGGATTTTGTTTTGGCTGTTATTCTCACCCCAAGGCGTCGCATCAACGACGCCTAAACCGGACCTTGTTTTGTCTAACTATTGTCAAATTCTTCTGGCGGCGGTGTTACCATACGCGCGCCGAAGATAGAAACCTCATAAAGTAGAATGATCGGGATCGCCAATAACAGCTGTGAGATCACATCAGGTGGTGTCAAAATGGCCGCAACAACAAAAGCGACCACAATCGCCACCTTACGTTTTTCAGCTAACCCCTGATGCGTTACCAGTCCGGCGCGCACCAGCAATAACAGAATGACGGGCAGTTCGAATGCCAAACCAAAGGCGAAAATCAACCGCATCATCAAGGACAGATATTCGCTTATGCGCGGCTCCAGTTCAATAGCCAACGCGCCATCACCGCCACCCACTTCAAACGAGACAAAAAAGTTCCACGCCATCGGCGTGACAACGTAATAAACCATTGCCGCGCCAGCAATGAACAGCAGCGGGGTGGCGATCAGGAACGGCAGAAAGGCTTGTTGTTCATTTTTATACAGGCCGGGCGCAACAAATTTCCAAATCTGCATACTAAGAATGGGGAATGTGACGCATAATGCGGTAAAAAAGCCAACTTTGATTTGCGTAAAAAACCCTTCATGAAGCGCGGTGAAAATCATCCGGCCGCCGCCGCGGGCCTCAAAAATCTCGGCCAAGGGGGCCTGCAAAAATACAAAGACCTGATACGCAATACTGTTGCTCGTCGTTCCCGGTAACGGCGCGACGCTGATCAGGAACACCACAAGAAACACCGCCAAGGCGATGCCAATACGGTTGCGTAGTTCGGTCAAATGACCGATCAGCGTCATGCGTCCGTCGTCTAGCTGGGAATTATTTGTGTCTTGACCGACCATCCTGGTTCATTTCCTGCTGCTAGCGCGACGTCGGTTTGGCGGCCGATTTGCGTTTGGTCGCCGGCTTTGCCCGGTCAGACGCGGTTTTGCTGGATTGGGGTGCGGCGGGTTTGTTAACCGTGGCAGCCATGTCTTTACCTGCACGTCCCGCCAGGTCGCGAATATCCGCGACGTCATTGTCCATAGTGCCTGCTGTCGCCGCGTCTTTCAGCTCGTCAACAGACTCCTTCAGCTTTCCGTCAGGGTCAAGCGCATCGGCGACGCCAGAGAGATTCCCCCGCTTTACTTGCGACAAGGTTCCCTTGATATCCCCAAGCTCGGCTTCATCCGCCATATCCTGCATACCGCGCGAAAATTCGGCGGCCATTGATCTGAGCTGACGCATAAATTTGGTAAAGCCACGAAGCATCGCCGGCAGTTCTTTCGGGCCAACCACCATGATCAGCACAAAAGCAACTACCAGAAACTCCCAGCCGCCGATATCGAGCATAGCGCGGCTCCTGGCGCTTATTTACGCGCGGCTTTTTTGGCGCCCGCTTTTTTAGCAGGTGCTTTCTTTTTTGCAGCTGCCTTTTTAGGTGCGGCTTTGCGCGCGGCTTTTTTGGGGGCTGGTTGCGCGACATCTTCAATCGCCTCGGCCTCGGAATCATCCCCCTCCGGACCTTTTAGGCCGGTTTTGAAATTCCGCAATCCCTTGCCAAAATCACCCATGATTGCCGAAATTTTACCGCGACCGCCGAACAGCAGCAGAACCACGGCCAAAACGACAATCCAATGTAAAATACTGAAAGTCCCACCAAACATCTTTTGGTCCCCATTATCTGGTTTTATGGTTCGGCTCCCATGCCAAACCCCGCCTGTCTGGCACTATAGACAGGCATTGAACGGCCGACAAGATTTCCCGCACAAAAACCGACAGTGAAGGTTCAATAAATTACCGTCATTTTGCCGAAAACAGCACTGCCAGCAGCAGGTGCGTGTCAGGCGGTGTTGTCGGTTGCAGCAAAAACAAAGCTTTGTGCCGGATCAACCTTGATTCGGACCTGACTACCAACCTCGATCGAGTTCAATCCGGGAATGCGCGCGTGAAGATGCAATTCGTCGGTGCCGGTTGGCACAGACAAATGGATTAAAGACGCACGCCCCAAAAGACGCGATTCCATCACCTCGCCAATGACGCCATCGTTGCCGGGGTCGATAAGCAAGGCTTCATGCCGGATAACAACACTGGCTGCACTGCCGTTGGCGAGCGCCGGTGGCGCGGCAAAACGGCCAATCGGGGTGATAACCCGGTTGTTTTCAACAATCCCCTCAACGCGGTTTACCTCGCCGAAAAATTCGGCGACAAAGGCGCTTTTTGGCTGACAGTAAAGATTGATTGGGCGTCCGGTCTGGACTACCTGCCCGTCACGCAGAACCACAATCCGGTCAGACATGAACATGGCCTCTTCGGCGTCATGCGTTACCATCAGTGCGGCGGCGCCAGCGGCTTTTAATACATGCAGCATCTGGTCGCGAATACGTTCGCGCAAACGGCTATCAAGGCCGGCATAAGGCTCGTCCAAAAGGATAACCCGTGGGCGTGGGGCCAATGTTCTGGCTAATGCCACGCGTTGCTGTTGCCCGCCTGATAGTTCATGCGGAAACATATCGGCAAGATCGTCAATTCCAACCTCGGCAAGAACATCAAGGGCCCGTTTTGTTGCGGCACTTCCGGTCTCGGTTAGCCCAAACACCACATTTTGTAAAACGCTAAGATGGGGAAATAAGGCGTAATCCTGAAACATATAGCCGATACCACGCTGCTCCGGCGGCACCAGCATATCAGCGGTCGACAAAATGGTACCATTCAGGCTGATGGCGCCGTCGGTTGGTTTCTCAAGCCCCGCTGCCAGCCGCAATAACGTGGTTTTGCCACAACCCGATGGCCCGAGGAGTGAGACCACCTCACCCGGATTTACCGTAAAGCTGACATGGTCGACCGATACCGATCCATTATAGGCGTGGCGTATGTTTTCAAAGTTCAGCATTGTCTTCACCGTCAAACCCGGCTTGAAGAAGGCTGTCCTCAAGCAAGTCCTCGTCGCTCTCATCGGTGTCGGCGTCAAGATCATCGGTGCCGTGATCCATCATCGCCCCCAAAATTTGTCCCTTGCGAAGCAAGCCAGCCGCCTTCAGATCATCCATGCCGGGCAAATCGGTAATCTCGGCAAGGCCAAAATGATCAAGAAAGGCCGGACTTGTACCCCATGTCAGTGGCCGACCGGGGGTGCGCCGGCGTCCGCGTGGTTTTATCCAGCCCAATTCCAGCAAAATGTCCATCGTTCCCTTGGACAGGCTGATCCCGCGGATTTCCTCGATTTCGGCGCGGGTAACAGGCTGATGATAGGCAATAATCGCCAGTACTTCCAACGCTGCCCGTGATAATGGGCGTTCAATCTGTTTATGCTGGCTTAGTCGTTCAGCAATTTCGGGACGTGTTCTAAAGGCCCAACTGTCGCCAACCTGACACAACTCAACACCGCTGCTGCTGTCATAACGTTTGGCCACCAATGCTAACACATCACCAACAGCAATATCGTCGGGCAAATGAACCAGCAATTCCCGCTCGCGGACCGGTTTATCCGATGCAAAAATAAGGGCCTCAACCGTGGCGGCATGCGTCGCTAGCAGATCAGGCACGGTCACGGCAGGTCTCTCAATTTCATGTAAAGCGGCGAAAAATGATTGTCTTGGCGTAGTCTTAACACGCCTTCCCGCGCCAATTCCAGTGATGCGACAAAATGCGATGCGGTCGCTGACCTGAAGTCCATCGCGGTTTCCAGTCCGGGGGGCAAATAATGCTGTAATATTGTCCAGTCGGGGCTGCTGCCAATCAGGTTTCGTAACCGCCGCGCTGCCTCTTCTACCGAATACAGGCGGGTTGATGCGATGGTCAATGTATCGGTGTCAGCCATCGAACGAATGTCACCGTAACAGGACAGCAAATCATAGAGTGAAGCGGTCCATATAGCCTCGCTGGTTTTCGCGAAAAATTCAGGCGCGCCGCGGGCAAACCGCTGCTGCCCCAGCTTTGGCAGTGATGACAGGCGTTTGGCCGCCTGTTGCATCGCTTCAAGGCGCAACAGCTGATAGCGCAACGCATCGGCCATATCGATGATTTCTTCGGCCTGTTCAGGTTCGGGGTCAGGCAACAGCAAACGCGACTTGAGATAGGCCAACCACGCCGCCATCACAAGATAATCGGCGGCGATTTCGAGGTCGAGTTCGCGGGCATTATTGATGAAGGACAAATATTGCTCAGCCAGCGGCAAAATGGCAATTTTGGTTAAATCGAGCTTTTGATCGCGCGCCAAACTCAACAACAGATCGATCGGGCCTTCAAATCCGTCTAAATTGACAAACAGTGCCAGTTGCGCATCGCCGGCTGGTGGCGTGCTGTCGTTGAAATTGTCGGTGGTCTCGGTCATCAGATTTCCACAGCCAGATAACATATGTGATTATTTATTCTTTGGGTGGGACATATTTACGCAAAAAACAATCCTGCCCGGCGCGCCGTAACACCGCACAAAGCTGATCCGCCGCGTCGCGCGGTAGCGGTTCACTGACAACACGGTGAAACACGCCATTGGTGCCGGTATCTACCCGCATCGTTTCCAATTGCCGCGATTGAAGACGTTTTTTATGCTTTTCAGTCAGTATCCCGACAATTTCCAAGGCCTTGTTTTGATCCCGAAACGCCGCCAGCTGGATCATATATAAGGGCGCGTCCCCTTCGATGACGACAACGCGCTTGGTAATGCCAGAGGCTGTTTTGGCGTCAGGCGCCGGCTTTTTTGCCGGTACCGGGTTTGGCGTAGCAACCGGCGTTAGCGCGGGCTTTGCCACGCTTTTTGGTGTTGCGGGTGCGGCATCAACAACAGCCGAGTCAGATTTGGTTTTATCGTCTTGTTTTCCTGCCGCGCCAACGGTTGTATCACCCGCGGTTGGCGATGACGTATGCGCTTTGGCAGCAGGCGTTTCGACAGCTAAAGCGGGTGGTTCCGGGCTCGCCGCACCGGGGCGCAGGGTTTCTGTTTGTTGTTCGCGCGCCGTTTCACCTTTCAATATATCAACCACCATCAAATTTTGATGATCGACTGTCTTGCCGCCCTTGTCAGCGGGCTGGATTTTGAAGGGTTCAGGATCAGCCTTGATGATCGCCACGTTACGATCTGCGGTTGGCAAAAATAACGGCAGCAAAAAATAGGTTGCGGTGCCGGCCATTATCACGATACCGGCAAGAATGCCAAACCATGCCCAATTGATTGTTCCGACCTCGCGGTCTTGATCGTCCATAACAGGCCCTACATTTCCTCGACTGCCGCAATCGATAGCACATTTAAGCCAGCGCGGATAACGAAACTTGTCGCTTGAACAAGCTGCAACCGCGCATTGGTCAGATCATCTTGGCCGTCAATATTAAAGCGCAATGCCGGGTTATCACGGCCTGCATTCCACAATGAATGAAAGGCGCCGGCAAGATCAACCAGATAAAAAGCGATACGATGCGGTTCATGCGCCAACGCGGCTGATTCGACCAATTTCGGCCAGCTTGCCAGCGTCTTCACAAGAAGCAATTCTGCCGGGTCGGTGATCAGGTCCAGCGATTGTCCGGTTTTGATTGGTTTGGCCGCTTGCCGCAACACTGAACAGGCTCTGGCATGCGCATATTGCACATAAAAAACCGGATTATCGCGCGATTGCTCGGTCACTTTGGCAAAGTCGAACTCTAACGTCTGGTCATTGCGTCTGGTCAGCATGATAAAGCGGATCACATCAGCCCCGACCGCCTTGATCACATCCTCAACCGTGACAAAGGTGCCGGCCCGCTTGGACATTTTGACAGGCTGGCCATTATCGCGCAAATGCACGAGTTGGCAGAGCTTGATATCAAGCATGTCACTTTGACCGGAAAGCGCCGCGGTGGCCGCCTTCATCCGCTTGACATAACCGCCGTGATCGGCCCCAAAAATATTGATCAGCTTGCCCTTGGTTCGTTCCAGCTTGTTTAGATGATAGGCAACATCCGCGGCAAAATACGTCCAGCTTCCATCGGATTTCTGCAACGGCCGGTCGGTATCATCACCAAAAGCGGTAGCTTTGAACAATAATTGTTCCCTCGGTTCCCAATCTTCCGGCTCTTTGCCTTTTGGCGGTTGCAACACACCATGATAGAGGTGCCCGGCGTCCTGCAAACGCTCAATCGCCAGCTGTACCGCACCGCTATCGACAAGCGCCCGCTCCGACGAAAAACGATCCATCGAAATACCAAGATCGGCTAAATCCTTTTCAATACCGGCCATAATGGCGGTAATCGCCGCGGACCGGATCGTTGCCAGCCACTCATCTTCCGGCTTGTCAAGAAAGTCATCGCCATATTTGGCCGCCAGCATCTCGCCAACATCGGTCAAATAAAGCCCGGGATAAAGACCTGCCGGAATTTCGCCAATGTCCCGTCCCCGCGCCTCGCAATAACGCAAGTACGCCGATCTGGCCAAAATATCGACCTGGGCACCGGCGTCATTGATGTAATATTCGCGTGTTACCTGCCACCCGCAAAACGCCATCAATCCCGCCAGCGCGTCACCGATAACCGCCCCACGCGCATGCGCCGCATGCAACGGGCCGGTCGGGTTGGCGGACACAAATTCGATATTGACCGGCGCGCCGCCGCCACTGTTATTTTTACCATAGGCATCACCAGCCGTCAAAATGGTGGGAATTTCGGCGGTCCAGCGCGTCGGGGCGATCCGCAGATTGATAAAGCCCGGTCCGGCGATTTCAACCGCGGTTACACCATCCAGCTTGGCCAAGGCAGCGACAAAAATTTCTGCCAAATCACGTGGTTTCATGCCAGCTTGTTTCGCCAGAACCATCGCTGCATTGGTGGCAAGATCACCATGCGTTTCATCGCGCGGCAATTCAAACACCACGCGGCTGGAATCAAGCCCCTTCGGTAATGATCCGGCCTCGACCAGCCGGTCTGAAATGGTCTTGAACTCGGCTTCAAAAGCAGCAAAAACAGTCATCAACAATCATCCGCCCCGCAAAAGGGTCAACGTAAAATGGGGCCAAGATCGAACAACCGTTCATGCTCAATAATAGCGTAACGATCGGTCATCGAGGCGATATAATCGGCTATCACCCGGGCGCGTGGCGCAGCGGCCAGATCCCCCAGTGGTTTAGCATCATAGACCTGCCAGTCAACTGGCAGCGTGTTAGGTTCGGCCATAAACAGGTCAAATAGGTCAGTGACCACCCGTTTTGCCTTGCTGGTCATGCGATTGACCTTGTAATGACGCCACATATTTTGAAACAAAAAATCGCGCAAAATTTCAAGGTCGGCTGCCATTTCAGGGCTAAAGGCAATAACCGCGGCGTCATGGTTGCGGATATCGTCTGGATGTGTGGCGTTCAACGAGGCCAAATGATCCGCCGAATAGCGCAAAAGATCTTCAACAAATACCGATATCAGGCGGCGCACCAACTCATGCGTGGTGCGGGTCAGGTTCAGGGCGCCGTAGCGGTGCTGTATGTCGTCAAGGCTCTGCCCAACCTGTGGCAGCCCCTTGATATCATCGATTCCAAAAAGACTCGCTCGAAGCGCGTCATCAAAATCATGCGACAAATAGGCAATATCATCGGCAAGGTTGGCTAGCTGTGCCTCGGCAGAGGCAAATTTGCCAAGCTGCAAATCCAGGTTTTGGTCTAGCGCCGTGATCTCTGGGCGGCGCCTGTCATCAGCCACTGGGCCGTTATGTTTGACCACGCCTTCCAAGGTTTCCCAGGTCAGATTCAAGCCGTCAAACGCCGCATATCGTTGTTCCAATTGGGTTAAGACGCGTAACGTTTGTTCGTTGTGATCAAACCCGCCAAAGGCGCGCATGGACCTGTCTAGAGACTCTTCGCCAGCATGACCAAACGGCGTGTGACCCAAATCATGCGCCAATGCGACCGATTCGGCCAAATCGTCGTTCAGCCGTAGGGTGCGCGCCATCGAACGGGCAATTTGGGCCACCTCAAGTGAGTGGGTCAATCTGGTCCGGAAATAATCGCCTTCGTGATAGACAAAAACTTGCGTCTTATGTTTTAGACGCCGAAACGCACCTGAATGAATAATACGGTCTCGGTCACGCTGATAAGGTGTGCGTCCGGTGGCGGCGTGATGTTCAATTTCGGGTAGCAACCGACCACGGCTGGCAGGACCATGACTTGCATAGGGTGCCAATGTGCGATCTTCGGTCATATCTGTCACGCACACCCCTCCCCAAGGCTGGTCTGATGCAACGAATGTCGTGGCCGCATGGTACCGATCACATAGCGGCCCTGCAAGAGGACTTGATCTAGCCTGCCCATCGCTCCATATTGAAGGTCAGGCAGACTTTTTGACGAAACGCGGTAATTATGACGGCATCAACAACAGAACATACCGGACTGAACAGCCAAGATGGTCATGGCGGTGGTGCCGGCCATGGTGTCTTTTCCCTGACCCCGTCAGCGGCCAGTCGGATCACACAGATGTTGGCCGATGAACCAGCGGGCAGTTTCTTCCGTGTGGCCGTGTTGGGCGGTGGGTGTTCCGGCTTTCAATATGACTTCAGCATTGATCAATCCCGGCAGGTTGATGATATCTGTTTTACCTCGTTCGGTGTTGATGTTGTGGTTGATGAAATGTCACTTGAACTTGTTGATCATGCTGAACTGGATTACGTACAGGACCTGATGGGGTCGTATTTTGCCGTTAATAACCCCAATGCCACCGCGTCTTGTGGGTGTGGCACGTCTTTTTCGGTCTAGCGCATGCGGATTGCCAGCTGGAATGTCAATTCGGTCAACGCGCGCTTGTCAATTATCACCGACTGGCTTGCCAGCGACCGATGCGATGTTCTGCTGATGCAGGAAACCAAATCGCAGGACGAAAATTTTCCGCAACAGATATTTGCCGATACCGGTTGGCACACGGCGTTTCACGGGCAAAAAAGTTATAATGGGGTGGCGATTGCCAGTCGCCTGCCGATTGAGGATGTCATGACCGGTTTGCCTGGTGACCCGGATGACGAACAGGCGCGTTATATCGAGGCCCGCATCAATGGGGTGCGTGTGGCTAGTATCTACCTGCCCAACGGTAATCCGGCGCCGGGTCCGAAATTTGATTATAAACTGGCATGGATGGCGCGATTACACCAACGGGCAGCGGCTTTGCTGGCTGGTGAAATGCCGGTTGTGCTTGGTGGCGATTTCAATGTGATCCCGGATGACATTGATTGCTATGATCCGGCCGGATGGGCCGGAGACGCCTTGACCCGCCCCGAAAGCCGGGGCGCCTTTCGTGCCTTATTGTATGATGGCTATGCTGATGCGCTACGGGTGCGCCACCCTACGGGTGTTTTCTACAGCTATTGGGATTATCAGGCAGGTGCGTGGCAACGTGACCATGGGGTACGCATCGACCATTTATTGCTGTCACCGGAAGCGCTGGACAGGTTGCAAGATGTCGGCATTGACCGCGAGCCGCGCGGTCTTGAAAAGCCCTCAGATCACACGCCGATATGGTGCCGGCTTGATATCTAGCGCCATTATAAAAAAGCCGGACTAAAAAGTCCGGCTTTCTATTTGTGCAATGTTGTTTAACTGATTGTTACCACGGCCATTATATATCGGCATACATATGGGTTTCTGCCTTGGCACCCGGATGGGTTAGTGCACCTTTTTCGGCAGACCCAACGGTCTGGGCATATTTCCAGATGGCGCCAGAGTTATAATCGGTCTGGCGCGGCGACCAAGCGGCCCGCCGTTCGGCTAGTTCAGCATCGCTTAGATCGACCGAGATGGTGCCGTCAACCGCGTCGATGCTGATGATATCACCATCTTTCAACAGGGCAATCGGCCCGCCGACAGCGGCCTCAGGCCCGACATGACCGATACAAAAGCCCCGTGTCGCCCCGGAAAAACGACCATCGGTGATCAAGGCCACCGTATCGCCGGCCCCCTGCCCATAGAGCGCCGCGGTGGTGGCCAGCATTTCGCGCATGCCCGGCCCGCCTTTCGGACCTTCATAGCGGATGACCAGTACATCGCCGTCCTTGTAATCGCGCCGTTCAACCGCAGCAAACGCATCTTCTTCACAGTCAAAGCAACGAGCTGTTCCGGTGAATTTCAGGGTTTTCATTCCGGCAACCTTGACGATCGCCCCTTCAGGCGCCAAATTGCCGCGCAAACCAACCACACCGCCAGTTGGTGACAGAGGCGCATCGGTTGTAAGAATGATATCCTGATTGGTCGGGACTTTCACATCGGCCAGATTTTCGGCAATGGTCTTACCGGTGACAGTGATGCAGTTACCATGTAGATAGCCGCCATCAAGCAACGCCTTCATCAAGATCGGCACCCCGCCAATTTCAAACATGTCGCGCGCGACATACCGACCACCGGGCTTCAAATCAGCGATATAGGGAGTCTTTTTGAAAATTTCAGCGACATCATGAAGATCAAATTCGATACCGCACTCTGATGCCAAGGCCGGCAAATGCAGGCCCGCATTGGTTGATCCACCCGATGCGGCGACGACGGTGGCGGCATTTTCAAAGGCTTGGCGTGTCAGAATATCGCGCGGCCGCAAATTGGCCCGCACCAGATCCATCACGATGCGGCCAGAATGATAGGCATACTCATCGCGTGACTCATAAGGCGCTGGCGCACCAGCAGATCCTGGGATGGCCAGCCCGATCGCCTCAGAAACACAAGCCATGGTGTTGGCGGTAAACTGCCCGCCACATGATCCGGCACTCGGACAGGCAACACATTCCAATTCATGCAGGTCTTCATCCGACATATTGCCGGCAGCGTGGGCGCCAACCGCCTCGAACACATCCTGCACCGTCACATCCTTGTCCTTGAAGCGGCCAGGCAAGATCGAGCCGCCATACATGAACACTGACGGTACATTCAACCGCGCCATTGCCATCATCACGCCGGGTAATGATTTATCGCAACCAGCAAGGCCAACTACGGCATCATAGCAATGGCCGCGCACAGTCAGTTCAATCGAATCGGCGATGACCTCACGGCTGACAAGCGATGATTTCATGCCGGCATGCCCCATCGCAATGCCATCGGTTACGGTGATCGTGGTAAATTCACGCGGGGTACCGGCATGGTCCCGCACGCCACGCTTGGCAGCTTGTGCTTGACGCGCCAGCGCAATGTTACATGGCGCAGCCTCGTTCCATGTAGAGACCACACCAACCAGCGGTTGGTTAATCTCTTCCTCGGTCATCCCCATCGCATAGTAATAGGACCGATGCGGCGCTTTTTCCGGCCCGACCGAAACATGGCGGCTTGGCAAATTGCTTTTGTCGATTGGTTTGATGCTATCAGGCATATGGTCTCTCCTTCATAAAGGCGGCCGGCGGGGATTTTCTTTCCGCGCATTATAGATGATTATAAACTCAGTCGAGGCGTCTCAATGCGGCGGTCAATCCCGCCAATTTAGTGTTTTCTTCGTCAAGCCGACGGCGGTTTTCGGCAACAACCTCGGCCGGGGCCTTGGCAATAAAACCGGCATTGTCCAGTTTTTTGGCCAATTTTTCAATTTCTGCGCTAACCGAACCGATTTCCTTTTGCAAGCGAGCTGCCTCAGCCTCAAGGTCGAGGATGTCAGCCAGCGGCAATCCGATATCCATACCATCAACGCTACCGCGGGCGCTGCCCTTGGTAAAGGTTTCGACGATATCATGTCCGTCAAGCCGTGCCATTCGTAGTAAAGCAGTCTGTTGCCCGGCGATGGCGCGGGTTTGCAAGTCTGATGCACCACGGATATGCAAGCGTGGCTTGGCCGATAGCGGCACATTCATTTCTGCCCGAATATAACGAATTTCACTGATCAAACGGATCAAAAATCCAATCTCGTCAACCGCGTCATCATTATCGACGGTCACGGTCTGCGGCCAGCTTTCGGCAATCAGCAAGGTATCATTGTTGAAGATTTTACGGTTCAACTCTTCGGTCAAATACGGCATGAACGGGTGCAGAAGGCGCAAGGTGCCGGCAAGCACGGTGCTTGCAGTCGCCCGAATTTCGTCAGCTTCTTCATCATCATTATTCAAACCGGGCTTAATCAGTTCGACATACCAATCACAGTAGCTATGCCAGATGAACTCATAAAGTGAATCAGCGGCCTCATTGAAACGATAGGCTTCAATCGCCGCTGTCGTTTTCTCTATAGCGGTGAAATATTCATGCCGGATCCATTTGTTCACCGGTGCCTTTACTGTGGCCAGATCGATGTCGGCGGTTCCGGTGCAGCGGTTCATTTGCAAAAACCGGCACGCATTCCAGATCTTGGTAGTGAAGTTGCGACAGCTTTCAAGGCGGGTTGTCGACATTTTGATATCACGCCCCTGCGCCGCCATTGCCGCCAGTGTAAAGCGCAACGAGTCAGCACCAAACTGGTCAATCAATTCCAGTGGATCAAGGACATTGCCCTTGGATTTCGACATTTTTTGACCTTTTTCATCGCGCACAAGCGCATGAATATAGACCTCACGGAACGGTACCTCGCCATCCATGAAATAAATGCCCATCATCATCATTCTGGCAACCCAGAAGAAGATGATGTCGAACCCTGTTACCAGAACATCGCCCGGATAATAGCGCTTTAACTCGTCCGTGTTCTCTGGCCAGCCCAAAGTCGAAAAGGGCCATAGCCCGCTTGAAAACCATGTGTCCAGAACGTCATTGTCGCGAGTCAGTTCAGTTGGCGCGCCGTAATGCCGTTTGGCTGCGGCGATTGCCTCTTCCTCGGTCGCTTCAACAAACACCGCTCCGTCCGGCCCATACCATGCCGGAATCCGGTGGCCCCACCATAATTGGCGGGAAATACACCATGGCTGGATATTCCGCATCCAGTCAAAATAGGTTTTTGACCAGCGTTCGGGCACGAATTTGGTACGCCCCGATTCAACGGCTTCTATGGCCGGTTTGGCCAGCTTTTCAGCGTTTACATACCACTGGTCCATCAACCACGGTTCAATCACCACGCCGGACCGATCACCATGCGGCACCACATTATCGAGAATTTCTTCCCGCTCAACCAAACCAAGCGCATCAAGATCGGCGAGGATTTGCCGGCGCGCCTCATACCGGTCAAGACCGTGATATTTTTCTGGAATTTCGGGGATCGATTCCATTGCCGCGGTCGCCGTCATCAAATTGATCAGTGGCAGATCATGGCGGCGGCCCACCTCAAAATCGTTAAAGTCATGGGCCGGGGTGATTTTGACCGCGCCGGACCCTTTATCCATTTTGGCATAGTCGTCAGCAATAATTGGAATGGGCCGGTTTGATAAGGGCAAAACAGCCATCTTGCCAATCAAATGCTGGTATCTTTCATCGTCTGGGTTGACCGCAACGGCGCCGTCACCAAGCATGGTTTCCGGCCGGGTGGTCGCGATCGAAATAAATTCATTATCGCTTCCTTTGATCGGGTATTTCAGATGCCACATCGAGCTCTTTTGTTCGCGCTGCTCTACTTCCAAATCGGAAATCGCGGTCATCAGTTTTGGATCCCAATTGACCAAGCGCTTGTCGCGATAAATCAAACCATCGCGGTGCATCTGGACAAATGTCTTGATCACCGCGGCTGACAGCCCGTCATCCATGGTAAACCGTTCACGCGCCCAGTCCGGTGATGCGCCGAGGCGGCGCAACTGTTTTTGGATCATCCCGCCGGATTCGGCCTTCCATTCCCAGACCTTTTCGATAAATTTGTCGCGGCCAAGGTCGCGGCGGCTGATATTTTGGGCGGCAAGCTGGCGTTCCACAACCATCTGGGTTGCAATACCGGCATGGTCGGTGCCTGGTTGCCATAAAACATCACGCCCGACCATACGGTGATACCGGATCAATAAATCTTGCAAAGTAAAAGTCAGCGCATGCCCCATATGAAGGCTGCCGGTTACATTTGGCGGCGGCATCATGATCGTATAGGGGGTGGCTGACGATGTTGGATCACAGGCAAAATGCCCGCTTTCCATCCATGCCGCATACCAACCGGTTTCGATCGATTGCGGATCATATGTTTTGGCAAGAGTTGAATCAGTCATCGGGCAGCTAACTATGTCAGGTGGCATTAAGGTGGGCAGGTGGTTTAATCGATGCGCTCAATAATGGCCGGCCTGCATCGCGGGGCCGTTAAAAAGATCGCAGGATTTGTACGACTTTGTCGCAGATCATGCAACGGATAGTCGCGCTAAAACAGACAGAAATCTGTCTGGCGACGGCGGATTAGCCCTTATGACAGCAGGTAGCGGCCCTACTCGGCCGCAACCCGCCGGGCAAATGGAAAGGTCGTCGAGAACGGATTGTCGGGAGCTGGCATCGCGTTTAGATCACCAAGCACATCGGCAAGGCCAAGGTCAGCAGCGGTCAGACTACCAACCGCTGCCAACAATCTGAATGACGCCAGCAACCGGTCATGCTCGACCGTCACAAGACGCAATTCCGCATCATTGACATCCTGTTCGGCATCGAGCAGGTCAAGCGTTGTCTTTTGTCCAAATTGCGCTTCACTGGCGATGCCCTTTGCGACCAAACGGGTTGCTTCAATCTCGCTCTTGATTGCATCAAGACGGGTTTCGGTGGCCTGCCAGTTACGGAATGCTTGGCGTGCGCCAACACTGACCGCGCGCAATGCTTCGCGATATTTCAGTTTGGTTTGGCTGTGGCTTGCCGCCACCCGCCGCGCGGCGGATCTTGTCGCATTGGTCGACAAAATTGGCGTTGAAAATGTCAGTTGCGCGGTGACGTCATCCTTGTCGTTGGTTGTGCCACTTGCCGCTTTGGTCGAGGCCGACAGGCTGAACGCCATCGTTGGCGACACCGAGGCTTTCAAGGTGTTGAACCCCTGCGCGGCAGCCCGTTCAACCGATCTGGCCGTAATAATATCGGGGTGGTGATTGGTCGCAACGCTGGCCGCCTCATCAATCGAGGTGGGTAAAGTCACCACCAGCGCTGGTTGCTGCAAGTCGCCGGCATCGACGCCGGTCAGTGATTTGTAGGCATCCTCGGCATTAACTAGGCGGGTTTTTGCGGCAATCGCATCAGATTTGGCACGCGCCAGCCGTGCCCGCGCCTCGGCAAGGCGGGTTGGGGTTGCAGCGCCAGCCTCGACCCGGATACGGGCCGCAGCAACATGCGCGTCAAGCCGCGCTGTATTGGCGGTGTGGAGGACGGTTTCGCGGCGCGTTTTAATGACGTTGAGATAGGCCTCGATGGTGTCGAGAATGACCGATTGTTCGACCTTGATATAGCCAGCCCCCGCGGTTTCAAGATCGATCTCGGCAAGCCGGGTGTTTTCCCGCGTCTGGCCGCCGTCGAAAAGGTTTTTTGACACGGTTATTCCGGCCGAAATTGATTGCGATTCGGCAAAGCCCTTGCCGTTTTGGCTATCGGCATAGCTGCCGCTTCCAGTGGTGTTGAACCGCGCCGACAGATCGCTGGTAGTGGTTTTGGTGCCAATCGTTTCACGGGCTGCCACCCAGCCTTGGCGCGCTGCGGCCAAACTCTTGGATGACGCGAGACTTGCCCGCAACGCTTCGGTCAAACTGTCGGCGTTGGCAGCGCTCACCGCCAGCGGCACAGCCCCCCCGATCATCACGGCCATCAGGACAATCGAGTGATACAGCTTTGTCATTTCAGTTTGATCCGTTGCTAGAATACAAATTCAGGTTTTTTGGCAAATTCGTCGAGGTTTGGCACGCGCGCGTCAAAAAGCGGCTTTCTGACAAAGGAAGTGCCCGCACGGGACCACAGGCTAGCGACACCAATCGGCGCATCATGGGGGCGATAAATGGCCACAAGCTTGCCTAATGCGGTCAACTGTTCAAGCAGCGCGTCAGGCACCGATTCGACCGCGCCTTCAATCAAAATGCGATCATAAGGCCCTTCTTCTGGATACCCATCAACAAGCCGTGATTTAATCACCACAGCATTGTCGATCCCGTTACTGACAAGGGCTTCTTGGGCCTTTTCAACAAGCTGGGCGCGCCCTTCAACAGCGATAACAGAGCCGGCGAGATGCGCCAAAATGGCCGTGCCATAGCCGCACCCGGCCCCGACCAGCAGAACATTGCTTGTCGAATCAATATCAAGCGCTTGCACAAGCCGCGCAAACACCATGGGCTCCATCAAACAGCGGCCGCCCGGTAGGGGCAAATCCTCGTCAACATAGGCAATCGCACGCTGTGTTTTGCCAACAAATGATTCGCGCGGCACAGCCAAGAACGCATCTAGCACCTGTTGGTTTGTCACCTTTGATGGACGGATTTGGCAATCTACCATCGTTTGTCGGGCAAGGTCGAACTGGGTCTGGCTCATCACAGCAACTCGTTTGTCAGAAAAGTTTCGCGCCAAAACGCCTCTCTTTATCGTCTTTTGACCAATGATTTGCAACTGTCTTTTAATGCTTAATCGATCCGGCAATGGCGGCGATGAGCGGCGATATTTATT
>JAYOFA010000011.1:0-51067 GCA_038116935.1 Puniceispirillum sp. (SeqCode)
GCGCCTTTGATCCGCAACAGGTTGACAGGCAGGGGCGTTGGTAGCGGCCATGCCAAGCCCCAGCTGGCTAGGCGCGCAACACCGCACCACAGTTTTTCGCTGCTGCCTCGACCACCGCGGTGCTAACGGCGTCGATCTCGGTCTCGCTTAATGTGGCTTTTTGTGGCGTCAGGGTGATGGTAACGGCCAGTGATTTTTTGCCGTCACCGATTGACGCGCCTTGATACACATCAAACAGCTGGATATCAGTCAACAGCGGACCAGCGGCTGATTTCACACAGCGCAGCAGATCACCCGCCGTCACCTCATCAGCCAGCACAAAGGCAAAATCGCGGCTGACTGGCTGGAATGGCGACATCTGCAAATAGCTTCTTGCCGGACCGCGCGATTTGGCCAGCGGCACATCATCCAAAAACAGCTCAAAACCGACCAGCGGTCCCCGCAACCCGAAATGTTTGGCCACTGTCGGATGCAGTTCCCCAAATTGAGCCAGCACCTTGCGGCCCTGACATAACCGGCCTGACCGGCCCGGGTGGAAATAGCTGGCGGTTTCGGTATCGGTTTGCACGCTTGCCTGTCGCACGCCGAGGACCGCTAGGGCTGCCATTGCATCGGCCTTGGCATCATAGAGATCCACCATACGCCGCAGATTATGCCATTCGCGCGGACCGGTTGCCCCATGCCGAACAGCCGCAAGCGCGGTGCGTTGCTGATCCGGTTCATCGCCCAGAAATACCGGGCCGATTTCGAACAGTGCCACATCGGCCTCGCCGCGATCTTGATTGCGGGCCACCGCCGCTAAAAGGTTTGGCAATGCCGAGGGGCGCATCACCGACAAATCGGCGCTGATCGGATTGACCAGCTTCAAGCAGGCATCCCCACCGCCAAACAGCACCGCCTCGGCCTCGGCCAGAAACGAGAATGTAACCGCCTCGGTCAAACCGCGCCCGGCCAACGCGCGGCGCAACCGCAAGGGCCGCGCCTGGGCGGCATTCACCGCCGGTTGGGCGACCACCTGATCACGGTCAAGATGCATCATTGGCAGCGCATCAAATCCATGAATACGCGCCACTTCTTCAACCAAATCAGCTGCCCCGTCAATATCACCACGCCAGGCTGGCGGACTAACCTGCCAGCCGCCGTCACTGTCACTTGTGGTAAATCCCAACGCGTGCAGAATTTCAACCTGCCGCGCCGCCGGCACCCGCATGCCGGTCAGCTTTTCAACCTTGTCGGTTGCCAGAAAGATCTGCCGTTCCCAATCAGCGCCAGGCCCCGCCATGGTCACATGACTTGCCGCACCGCCACATATCGATTGAACAAGCCGGCCCACATAGCCCGCCGCCCAGTCCGGCGACGTCACATCAAGACCGCGTTCAAACCGATAGCGCGCATCCGAATGGATATTCAACTGGCGGCCAGTGGTTGCCACCGACACCTGATCAAAAATCGCGATTTCCAGAAACATTTGGCTGCTGTTATCACTGATCCCGGTACGTTCGCCGCCCATGATACCAGCCAGATCATCCGGCCCGTCAGCATCGCCGATCACCAGCATGTCATCGGCAAGCACATAGGTTTTTTCATTCAACGCTGTCATTGTCTGGCCCGCTTGGGCCTTGCTGATGATCAGCTTGCCGCCTTTGATCTTGTCGATATCATAGGCATGAAGCGGGCGACCAATATCGATCATCACATAATTGGTGATATCAACAAGGGCATTGATCGGCCGCTGGCCAACCGCGGTCAGCCGGTTTGCCATCCAGTCGGGGGCCGGCCCGTTTTTCAGCCCGGTAAAAGCACGGCCCGATACCAGCGGGCATAAATGCGCGTCGTTGACGTCAAGGTCGATCTGCCACCTGATCGGGCTGTCGAAACTGCCATCAAGCGGACTTGTATCAAGTGGTTTCAAACGGCCGAAACCGGCAGCGGCAAGATCACGCGCAACACCACGCACCCCAAGGCAATCTGCCCGGTTCGGGGTGATCGCAATTTCGATCACCGGATCATCGAGCCCGGCATAGGCCGCAAAGCCCGATCCTACCGGCGCGTTCGTATCCAGTTCGATGATGCCATCATGGTCGTCGGACAACTGCATTTCACGCGCGGAACACAGCATCCCGTTTGACGCTTCACCGCGAATTTCGCCCGCTTTCAGAGTTAGATCAATACCGGGCACATAGGCACCAACCGGGGCAAAGACACCCTTCATGCCGCTACGGGCGTTCGGCGCGCCACACACCACCTGAACCGGATCGCCAGTACCGATATTGACCATGCACAGCCGCAATTTGTCGGCGTTCGGATGCGGTACGGCCGACACCACCTCGGCAATCACAAACGGCGCCAAGATTTTGCCACGGTCAACCACCGATTCAACCTCAAGCCCCAACATCGGCAACGCATCGAGAATCGCGTCAAGTGGCCGGTCAGTTTCCAGATGGTCAAACAGCCAATCGCGGGTAAATTTCATCAGACCGCCCCCCCGGCAAGACCTGCATGGACCGACGGCGCATCAAATGGCAAAAAGCCATAATGGCGCATCCAGCGCAAATCACTGTCATAGAATGTACGCAAGTCGGGAATCCCATATTTCAGCATGGCGATCCGCTCGATCCCCATACCAAAAGCAAACCCCTGATATTTTTCAGGGTCATAGCCACAATTTGCCAGCACCCGCGGATTAACCATGCCCGATCCCAAAATTTCCAGCCAATCGTCACCCGCACCGATTTTCAGCGCGCCCCCCTCTTTGGTGCAGCCAATATCGACCTCGGCCGACGGCTCGGTAAACGGAAAATAGCTTGGTCTGAACCGAACCGGCAGATCATCGACGCCGAAAAAGGCCCGGCAGAAATCGATCAAGCAGCCTTTCAAATGCCCCATATGCACATTGTCGCCAATCACCAGCCCTTCGCATTGGTGGAACATCGGCGAATGGGTCGCATCATGGTCCGACCGGTAGGTGCGTCCCGGCACAATAATCCGGATCGGCGGCGCGACAGCTTCCATCGTGCGGATTTGAACGGGCGAGGTGTGGGTTCGCAATACCTTGCGTTGCCCGGCATCGTTGGGGGGCAAATAAAAGGTGTCATGTTCTTGCCGTGCTGGATGTTCGGGCGGAATATTCAGCGCGGTAAAATTATAATAATCGGACTCGATATCCGGCCCTTCGGCGACCGCAAACCCCATTTCGGCAAAGATCGCAATCACTTCTTCAATGGTACGGGACAGCGGGTGAAGGCGGGCCTCAATTTCGGGTCGGCCTGGCAAGCTGACATCGACCGCCTCGGCCGCCAAGCGGGCATTGAGCGCCGCATCAGCCAGCGTTGCCTGTTTGGCTTCAAGGGCGCCGCTGATATGTTCTTTGACCTTGTTGAGGGCCTGGCCGGCGGTTTTCCGCGACTCGGCATCCATCCCGCCAAGATCACGCATCATCAGTGAAATCCGGCCTTTTTTACCAAGCGCGTCAATGCGGATCGCGTCCAATGTGTCAAGATTGTCCGCCGCGGCTATCGCCGCCAATATGTCTGATGAGACAACATCGAGGTTTTGCATTCGGGCCACCATCGCTTGAGTGGTTTCGGCCGGACTATCAATCGCGCCGGCCGTCTGTCAAAAGAAAAAGCCGCTGTGATCAGACTGGTCGTCCCGGCTCATGGTTGGTCCATTTTTCCGATCCGGTACCGGTCAACACAACGGCTTTTCATATTTGTTGATAGGGGATCAAGTCCCTAGCTGGCCGCTTTTGACCGTTCGACAAGTGCCTCGAACGCCCGCGGCTCATTCACCGCCAGATCGGCCAGCATCTTGCGATCGACCTCGATCCCGGCCTTGTTCAGGCCACCCATCATTTGTGAATAGGTAATGCCGTGAATACGGGCCGCCGCATTGATCCGCTGGATCCACAGCGCGCGGAATTCGCGCTTGCGTACACGGCGGTCACGATAGGCATATTGACGTGCCTTATCGACAGCTTGGGTTGCGGTTCTGAAGGTATTTTTCCGGCGACCATAATAGCCCTTGGCTGCCTTGATAACCTTGGCGTGCCGGGCGTGTGTTGTGGTGCCTCTTTTAACGCGTGCCATCTGTCTCTCCTTTACGCATAAGGCAAGAAACGTTTGACAATGCGGGCATCCGCATCACACAGCACCATGGTGCCGCGAGCCTGACGTTTCATTTTCTGAGAGCGACGACGCAGATTGTGGCTAAGGAACGCGGCGGAACCACGGACCTTGCCGCTAGCGGTCAGGCGAAAACGCTTTTTCGCACCGCTTTTGGTCTTCATCTTGGGCATTTTAACCTCTTTCATCTAAAGGATGCCCCGCTGTCATTTCATCGCGTCATGACAATGGGGCTGACGACCGGCCGGGCATGCCCTGATTTTTCAGGCCCGGACGCGGCAATTCACATCATGTGAGACCCGTCTTATATAGAGACTATGCGACAGAATCAAGGCCCCTTCTAAGACAAGGCCCTGCTTACGGCGCTACGCCGGTCATCACTTGGGGGCCAGCACCATAATCATTTGCCGGCCTTCAAGTTTCGGCATCGCCTCGACCTTGGCATAGTCCTCGGTTTCGGTCCGCACCCGGCTTAACACTTCGGCGCCCAAATCCTGATGCGCCATCTCACGGCCACGGAAACGTAATGTTACCTTGACCTTGTCGCCGGCACCCAGAAACTTCTGCACGCTCCGCATTTTGACCTGATAGTCATGCTCGTCGATGTTCGGGCGGAGCTTGATTTCCTTAACCTCGATCACCTTTTGCTTTTTGCGGGCCTCATTCGCACGCTTTTGCGCTTCATATTTGAATTTGCCGTAATCGAGAATCTTGCAAACAGGCGGGTCAACATTCGGCTGCACCTCGACAAGGTCGAGTCCGAAATCTTCAGCCCTTGCCAAGGCATCGGACGTGCTGATCACGCCAAGCTGATTTCCTTCCGGATCAATACAACGTACCTGTGGGGCGCGGATGGCCCCGTTCACGCGCGGACCATCAAGTGCCGGCGGCGTGTTATTGAATGAGCGTGCTATCTAACTCTCCTGTCGACATTTCATCAATGCAATAGTCTATCAATTCGATAGTCTATCAATCAAGCCACACCCCACCAACAGCGGTGGCAAAGCTATGGATGTGACCTACCAAAAACAGCTGAATAATGCCAGTTTTTTCAATGATCAACTCAAAAATTCAGTGATCTGCCAGTGGTTTTTCGGCCTCACCCCGCTTTTTCGGCCAAATCTGGCGGCAGCGAGTCCTGTTTGATCAGCGCGATTGCCGCATCGATGGCCAGCGCCTGTTGATCATTTGACCCCAGCCGCCGCAACGCAACCGTCCCAGCTTCAGTCTCGCGGCCGCCGACAGCCAGAATAAACGGCACTTTCATCAGGCTATGTTCGCGCACCTTATAGCTGATTTTTTCGTTCCGCAAATCGGTTTCAACACGCAATCCAGCAGCAGCAGCGGCAAAAGCCACTTGTTCGGCATAGTCGTTGGCATTGTCGGTAATCGCGGCGACCACCAGCTGCACCGGTGCCAGCCACCCTGGCATGCGGCCAGCATATTGTTCGATCAAAATACCAATCCAGCGTTCCATCGAGCCCAAAATCGCCCGATGCAGCATCACCGGCCGATGCCGGTTGCCATCATCGCCGACATATTCGGCATCAAGCCGATCCGGCAGCACAAAATCGACCTGCAACGTGCCGCATTGCCAATCGCGACCGATCGCATCGCGCAATACAAATTCAAGTTTCGGCCCATAAAAGGCACCTTCACCCGGATTAAGAACAGTGTCCAGACCGGCGGCCTCGGTGGCCGCGGTCAGGGCCGCTTCAGCCCGGTCCCAGGTCGCGTCATCACCGGCCCGCACATCCGGCCGGTCGGAAAATTTCACCCGCACATCGGTAAAGCCAAAATCGGCATAAATCGATTGCAGCAACGCACAAAATTTGACCGACTCATCGGTGATTTGATCCTCGGTGCAGAAAATATGCGCGTCATCTTGGGTAAAGGCGCGTACCCGCATAATGCCATGCAAGGCGCCTGACGGTTCGTTGCGGTGGCACGACCCAAACTCTGCCATCCGCAACGGCAGGTCGCGATAGGATTTAATACCCTGCCGGAAAATCTGCACATGGCACGGGCAATTCATCGGCTTCAACGCCAATGTGCGTTCATCTTCAGACTGCGCGGTGAACATATTTTCACCGAATTTTTCCCAATGGCCTGACGCTTCCCATAGGCTTCGGTCAACCAGCTGCGGGGTTTTCACCTCGCTATAGCCGGCCGCGTCAAGACGGCGGCGCACATAGGCCTCGATTTCCCGATACAACACCCATCCCTTGGCATGCCAGAAAACCGATCCGGCGGCTTCTTCTTGTAAATGGAATAAACCGAGCTGCCGGCCAAGCTTGCGGTGATCCCGCTTTTCCGCTTCTTCCAGCATCGTCAAATAGGCGGTCAAATCCTTATCTGTGGCCCATGCGGTGCCGTAAATGCGCTGCAGCATGGGCCGGTTTGAATCTCCCCGCCAATAAGCGCCGGCGACTTTCATCAATTTGAACGCGTGACCCAGCTTGCCGGTTGATGGCAAATGCGGCCCACGGCACAGATCGATAAAATCACCCTGACGATAGAACGTGACGGTTTCATCGGCAGGGATGGCCTCGACCAATTCAACCTTGAACGGCTCATTATTCTTTTTGTAGAAATCGACCGCCTCATCCCGCGTCCAGACCGACCTTACAATTTCCTCGTCACGATCGACGATTTCATGCATGCGGGCTTCAATAGCCACCAGATCATCCTCGGAAAAGGCCTTTTCCCGATGAAAATCGTAATAGAATCCGTTTTCGATCGCCGGCCCGATTGTCACCTGCGTTTCGGGAAACAGCTCTAGCACCGCTTCGGCCATCACATGCGCGCAATCATGGCGCAGCAACGCCAGCGCCGCCGCATCCTTGGCGGTGATCAACGACAGGCTGGCATCGCCGTCAATCGGCCGCGACAAATCCCATTCCGCCCCATCAACAACCGCCAGCAAGGCCGCTTTGGCAAGTCCCGGACCAATATCCGCCGCGACGGTCGCCGGCGTGACCGGCCCGTCATAATTGCGCTGCGATCCATCTGGCAAGGTGATATTCGGCATCTTTTGTCAACCCTCTGACAATGAGTGTGGTGGCAAGTCTGTTCGCGGTTGGTTATCGGTCAAGGCGGCCCTGACCATAGCCCCGACCCGGCGGAAACTCAAGCCTTGGCCAGCCTGACAATTAAGCACTTTTGCATTTAGGGAATGTGGCAATTTTCGTACCAATTTGACCACCGGTGGTGAAGTCTGGCCGTTGCTAGCTTCTTTGATGGCGGCTTCACCCCTGTCAAAGGCGGGCGTTACGGCGCGCCGCATCGAACAATTTACGATAAATTTTTAGCGTCTGCCGGCACATGGTTTCGGTCGAAAAAGATGTCTCGATATGCTGGCGGGCTACGGCCGCCATCGTCTGGCGTTGGCGCTTTGTCATCGACAGGGCCGCTTCAATCGCGGTTGCCAGCCCGTCCACATCACCCGGCGTGACCAGCCAACCGGTTTCACCATGGCGGATCGATTCCGCCGCCCCACCATGGTTGAAGGCGATCACCGGCCGCCCCATGGCCTGTGCTTCAAGCGCGACACGGCCGAATGGTTCCGGCGTGGTTGACGGCATCACCATAACATCGGCCACCATCAAGGCGGCGGGCATATCATCGGTCATCGGAGTCAGGCGGAACCGTCCGGCAAGACCCAATTCATCACCATAGCGGGTCAAGCCGGTGATAAATTTATCGCTGCCGCTGGCCGCCCCAACCAATAGGCAAACGAATTTATCTGTCGGCAATTTTGCCAGCGCTTCGAGCAGGATTTTCTGCCCTTTCCACGCCGTCGCCCGCGCCGGCAACATGATCACCGGCACATCCTCCGGCAGCGCGACACTGTCGGCAAAATTGACGATACGCGTTTGGTTGACGGCGGCCTGATCGAAATAGCCGGTATCGACACCCCGTTGGATCACCGTCAGGCGCGGCTCAATCCCGTCATATTGGCGGGTAATCAGATCGCGCACATAGGTGGAAATGGCGATGACGTGATCAGCCTCAAGAATCTTACGGTTATAAATCCGTTTCAGCGCGGAATCGGTCCAGAAACGCCCATGCACGGTACTGACCCGTAATAGCCCAAGCTGCTGGGCAACAGGCAACGCAATCCAGGCTGGCGCGCGCGAGCGCACATGCACAAGACTGGCCCCTTCAGCCAGCAAAATATCCTTCAGCCGCCGACGGATCAACGGCCAGCGTAGCGGGTTTTTGCAGCCCACATCCAACATGTGATGCACCCCGCCGGCGCGCTGCACCTGATGCACCATCGGCCCGCCATTTGATATCACCACAGCCCGCCCACCCTGTTTGACGATCGCTTCGGTCATCTCGACAGTACCGCGTTCAACCCCGCCACGGACCAACGCCGGCAAGATCTGCACGATTACCGGTGCGGGTTCGCCACGACGGTTCAGCCGGACTGGTTTTGGTGTTATGGTCATGATGCGACCTGCCTTTTCATGGCTCGGCACAGATTGGAAAAAAGCGAGATATATATGATTTCACATTCGCTGCACAGAATAAACCCGTCTTTGGATATTGCCTATCATCAAACCACCGGCAGCGGGCCGGGCATTATCTTTTTATGTGGTCATGGCTCGGACATGGATGGTAGCAAAGCGCTGTTCTTAGAAAGCTGGGCAACCGCGCAAGGCCGGGCCTTTTTGCGGTTTGACTATAGCGGGCATGGCCAATCAGGCGGCAATTTTCTCGACACCAACATTTCAGACTGGACCCGCGACACGATCAGCGTGATCGATGCACTGACCATCGGCCCGCAAATTCTGGTCGGCTCATCACTGGGGGGCTGGCTGATGCTGAATGCGGCGCTGGCCCGGCCGGATCGTATCGCCGCCCTTGTCGGCATTGCAGCGGCACCAGATTTCACCAAGGATTTGATCTGGGCCCCCTTGACCGCCGCACAACAAGACCAATTCATCGCCGATGGCCAAATCGCCCTCGACAATCCTTATGCCGATGAACCGGTGATCTATCCGTATCATCTGATCACGGATGGACTACAGCATCTGCGGCTTGGCGGCCCGTTGGCAATTCGCCAGCCGGTTCGCTTGCTACATGGGATGGCCGATACCGAGGTGCCGTGGCAGACCGCGGTCAGGCTGGCCACGGTGTTGGCATCGGACGATGTTCAGTTACATATCGACAAATCCGCCGGCCACCGATTTTCGGAACCGGCACAGCTACAATTGTTGCAGACCGTTCTTCAGGATTTGATCACTGATCTGACAGCGGCCTAAAAATCCAGATCCGCATAATGCGGCGGCGGTGACAGCCCGACAAGCTGGTCGCCAAGCAATTCACGAAATGCTGGACGCGACTTGATTTTGGCATACCACGCCTTGGCTTCAGGGTGACGTGACCAGTCAATATCACCCAAAAAATCCAGCACCGACAAATGTGCCGCCGCCGCCAAATCGGCCAATGACATCTGTTTGCCGGCCAACCAATTGGCCTGTTCGGCAAGCCAGTCGATATAATCAAGATGGATTTGCAGGTTGCTCATTGCCGCCCGCATCACCACCGACGATATCGTGCCTTGGCCGGAAAAACGCTTTATCACCCGTTCGGCCAGCAACGGCGCCCCGACCTCGCGGCTGAATTTCATCTCGAACCACGACACAAGGCGGCGGATTTCAGCCCGCTCAGGGGCTTCACCCCATAATAGATTGACCTGACCGCTGACCTCGGTTTCCTCGATATATTCGGCAATAACCGTTGCGCCGCTCAGCACCAGCCCATCCTCGGTCACCAGCACCGGCACATCACCCGCCGGATTAAGACGCAGAAAATCCTCTTTGCGTTCCCACGGAATTTCGAGTTTTGGCAAAAACACCAGCCCGCGCTCTGCCAACAGCAAACGGATAAACCGCGACGAGGCTGACAGTTGGTAATGATGAAGAACCCGCATCGGTAACACACAATCCTGACTTTTGGGGCGAGCGCATAGACCTAACTTTCATAACGGTATTAGGTGGGCGATGCAATGGCCCGTACCGCCAATCGCGTGGGTGGCAGGCTGGCAAGCGTTCCGGGCACCAACTCACAAAATTGTAGCCGTTCCGGTTCGACAAACCCCGGCCAGTCAAGCTGATAGCCAGCCGCCGGCACAAAGCCGAATTTTGGATAATAATCGGGTTCACCCGATACCAGCACCAGCGGCCAACCAGATACCTTGGCCCGCTCTAGGCCGGACCTGACAAGCGCCTGACCAAAACCACGCCCCCGCATCTCTGGCCTGACCGCCAGCGGTCCAAGCAACAAGATCGGTTGCTGGCCAAGCATGATTTCCCAGAATCGCAACGACCCTATAGGCTGCCGATCGACAAATCCCATCAAGCACAGATCGGCCACCGGCGCGCCGGGGCGCAACGCCCAAACCGACCGTTCATAGCGGGCTGGCCCAAACGCCTCGATCATCAAATCCTCGATAACGGGCGCATCGGCCGGCTGTTGCTGCAAAATTTCAAACATGTCTAGGCTTTAACGCACTTCTAATCCAACGCAAAGCCAATAGCGCATTGCCACGGCCCCAAGCAAGTGGCAACAGGAACCGTCCCTATGCGCTTTTCGACAGGTCGTCATCCTCGGTCAATGGCATATCCAGAATAGGCACGATCTCATTTGGAACAATCTGCCAAAAGTTCGGCATCGCCTTGTTCCATTGATTCAGGATTCGCGCCGCCAGCAGACTTTCGGTTTCGGCGGCATGTTCAGCCACCAGATCACGAAGGACTTGCTGCCAGTGCGGGTGCTTCAGACGCGCGATGGTTAGGGTTTCGGGATTGACACGATCCATAAAGGTCCCTGCCTCGTCATAGACAAAGGCCATCCCCCCGGTCATGCCAGCCCCAAAATTACTGCCTACCTCCCCAAGAATAGCCACCATGCCGCCGGTCATATATTCACAAGCATTTGACCCACTACCCTCGACCACGGCGGTGGCGCCTGAATTGCGCACACACAAGCGTTCGCCAGCTTGACCAGCGGCAAACAGCTTGCCTGATGTCGCCCCATACAGCACGGTGTTGCCGATGATGGTGTTTTCGCTGGCCACAAAACCAACCGCTGCCGATGGCCGCACCACAATCATACCGCCCGACAGCCCCTTGCCGACATAATCATTGGCATCGCCAATCACATCAAGGCGCAAGCCCTGGGTCGCAAACGCGCCCAATGACTGCCCGGCTGAACCCCGCAACCGCACCGACACATGGCCTTCGCGAAGGCCGGTCATGCCAAACCGCCGCACGATATGAGACGACAGCCGCGTGCCAATCGCGCGCTGGGTGTTTTCAATATTGTAGGAAAGCTGCATTTTCGATCCGTTTTCGAGGGCCAGCTTGGCATCGACAACGATCTGGGCGTCAAGCGTGTCAGGCACTTCAGTACGGGCAGCGTCCCGGCTGCTGACAAGCTCTCCTTCTCCATCGGCCCGCACCAAAATCGGGTTCAGATCAAGATCGTCAAGCGCCGCATCACCGCGGCTGACCTGGGTCAGCAAATCGGTCCGACCAATCACCTCTTGCAGTGAGGCAAAACCAAGACTTGCCAAAATCTCGCGTACTTCCTCGGCAAGATGGGTGAAAAGCTGTACCACCTTTTCCGGCGTACCCTCAAATTTGGCGCGCAAATCGTCACGCTGGGTGCAGACGCCAACCGGACAAGTATTTGAATGACACTGGCGCACCATAATACAGCCCATTGCAATCAGTGACGACGTGCCAATACCATATTCATCTGCCCCCAGCATCGCTGCCATCACCACATCGCGGCCGGTTTTCAGCCCGCCATCGGTCCGCAACACAACCTTGTTACGCAGGTCATTCATCGACAGCACCTGATGCACTTCCGACAAGCCCATTTCCCATGGCAAGCCCGCATATTTGATCGATGATTGGGGGCTGGCCCCGGTACCGCCACCATGACCTGATACCAAAATGGTATCGGCCTTGGCCTTGGCCACACCGGCGGCAATGGTGCCGATACCGGTCGAGGCGACCAGCTTGACACAGACTTTGGCATCCGGGTTGATCTGTTTCAGATCATAAATTAGCTGGGCCAAATCTTCGATCGAATAGATATCGTGATGCGGCGGCGGTGAAATCAGCGTCACCCCCGGTGTCGAGTGCCGCAACCTGGCGATCAGGCTATTGACCTTGATACCGGGCAATTGGCCGCCTTCACCGGGCTTGGCGCCTTGGGCCACCTTGATCTCGATTTCTTCACAATTATTCAGATATTCCGCGGTCACACCAAACCGGCCGGACGCAATCTGTTTGATCGCACTTGACGGATTATCCCCATTCTCACGCAAGCTGAACCGCGCCGGGTCTTCTCCCCCCTCGCCCGAATCCGATTTGGCACCAATGCGGTTCATCGCGATCGACAGCGTCTCATGTGCTTCTGGGCTGAGCGCACCAAGCGAAATCCCCGGCGAGACCAGCCTTTTGCGAATGTTAGTGATGGATTCAACCCGGTCGATTTCAATCGGATCAGCAGCCGGTTTGAACGCCATCAGGTCGCGCAGGTTGATCGGACCTTGCGCGTTCACCAGTTCTGAATATTTTTTCCAGCTTTCAAATGATCCGGTATCACACGCATGCTGCATTGCATGGATCATCTGCCCGTCAAACGCGTGCCGTTCACCCGACTTGCGGAAGCGGAAAAACCCCCCCACCGGAAGATGCACCACATCGCTGGCATAGGCCTTGTCATGCATCGCAATCACCCGGCTGGCAATCCCTTTCAGGCCCAAGCCGGAAATACGCGATGACATTGGCGGGAAATATTCTGCCACCAAAGACCGCGACAGGCCCAACGCCTCGAAATTATACCCGCCCCGATAGGAGGCGATGATAGAGATGCCCATCTTGGACATGATTTTCAGCAGGCCTTCTTCAACGGCTTTGACAAAATTGGCCACCGCATCGGCCAATTCCAGTCCAGCCAACAGGCCGCGCCCATGCCGTTCAGCAATCGCTGCCTCGGCAACATAGGCGTTGACGGTGGTCGCTCCAACCCCGATCAACACCGCAAAATGATGCACATCAAGACATTCGCCACTGGCGACATTGACCGATGTAAAGGTCCGCAATTGCTGGCGAACAAGGTGCGAGTGAACCGCGCCGGTCGCCAAAATCATTGGAATTGGTGCCCGGGTTTCCGACACATTACGGTCACTAAGCATCACATGTTCACAGCCTGACCTTACCGCTTCTTCTGCCTCGGCCTGAATCCGGCTCAGCGCATCGGTCAGCGCTTGGTCGGTACCGTCATTATCAAAGCTACAATCGATAACATGCGCCTTGTCGCCAAGATAACGGCACAATGCATCCCATTCCGGTACCGTCAGGACCGGCGAGTCCAGAAGCAGATGGTCACATTGTTCCGGGGCTTCATCGAGGATGTTACCAAGATTGCCAAGCCGGGTCCGCAAACTCATCACATGCCGTTCGCGCAATGAGTCGATTGGCGGGTTGGTCACTTGCGAAAAATTCTGCCGGAAGAAATGATGAAGGCCCCGATACCGGTCGGACAGAACCGCCAACGGCGCGTCGTCGCCCATCGACCCGATCGCCTCTTTGCCGGTTTGTGCCATTGGCTGCAACACCAATTCCATATCTTCCATTGTCCAGCCAGCCATCAATTGGCGGCGGCGCAGATCAAGCGCGGCCAGCGGTGCCGTCGGCTTGCCGGATGAACTGGCCAACAGCGCACTCATCGGCTTGGCATTGCCAACCCATTTGCCCCAATCGCGCCGTTTGGAAAGCGCATCTTTCAATTCGTCGTCCTTGTAAAGACGCCCTTCAGCAAGGTTGACGCCAATCATCTGGCCAGGCCCAAGACGGCCGCGTTCGGCAATATTCGTGTCTGGCACCACCACCATGCCGGTTTCCGATCCGGCAATCACCAGCCCGTCATGCGTTACCACATAGCGCAACGGCCGCAGCCCATTGCGGTCTAGCCCGGCAACAACCCAGCCATCGGCATAGGCGGCAATCGCGGCTGGCCCGTCCCACGGCTCCATCACCGAATTGCAATAAGCATAAAGCTTGGCGCGCGGACTATCGCCACTGACGTCAATCGCTTCAGGTATCATCATGGTTTTCACCATCGGCAGATTGCGTCCCCCATGGCCAAGTAATTCAAACACCGCATCCAGCGCTGCCGAATCCGAACTGCCACTCGCGATCAACGGCTTCAAATCTTCAATATCCGCACCGAACAAATCCGACGCCATACGGTCTTCATGGCAACTCATCCAGTTCTGGTTGCCGCGGATGGTGTTGATTTCACCATTATGCGCCAACACCCGAAACGGCTGGGCCAACCGCCATGTTGGCATGGTATTGGTTGAATAACGCTGATGGTAAATCGCAAAAGAAGATATAAACCGCGGGTCAAGCAGATCCGGGAAAAAGGCGGTCACCTGCTCGGCCAAAAACATGCCTTTATAAATGATCGACCGGCTTGACATCGAACAGATATAAAAATCGGTTATCATATGCTGAAGAACGGCTTTTTCGATCCGGCGCCGGACAAGATACAGCTCGCGTTCGGCCGCCACCGCATCCATATCGGCCGGCATTGAAAACATGATTTGTTCAATTTCCGGCCGCGTCGCTTTGGCCTTGGCGCCAAGCGCACGAATATCGACCGGCACCTGCCGCCAGCCGTAAATATAATGTCCAACCGCCAGAATTTCGCGCTCGACAATACAGCGGCAACGCTCTTGCGCGGCAAGGTCCGCGCGCGGCAAAAACACCATCCCGACGGCCAACCGGCCACCATCATCATCGTGGCCGGTGCGCCCGATATGCTCGATAAAGAAATCACGCGGAATTTCGATATGAATGCCAGCGCCATCACCGGTCATACCATCAGCATCGACCGCCCCGCGGTGCCAAATCGCTTGCAGAGCCTCAATCGCCGCATCAACCACAGCCCGGTTCGGCTTGCCATCGCGCGCGGCAACAAAACCGACCCCGCAAGCATCATGTTCCATCTGTGGGCCATAAACGCCAGCATCGGTCAGTTTTGCTTCGTTCGCCGCACGCCGCGCCAAATAGGCTGCTTCATCAAACATCTTGCTCATTACTTGATCCTCACACATTCGGGGTCAGCGGCTGGCGCCGGCTGTTTTCGGGGCGGCAACCGCCGCATTGATCCAATTGTCAATGGCACGCGCGGCATCGCGGCCATCACGAACCCCCCATACGACAAGCGACGCCCCGCGCACGATATCGCCAGCGGCAAATACGCCGTCCTCGCTGGTCATCATCGTATCCCAATCAATTTTCACCGTTCCCCAACGGGTCACATCAAGCCCGTCATGACCAAACATCTTTGGCAAATCTTCCGGGTCAAAGCCCAGGGCCTTGATGACCATATCTGCCGGCATTTCATGGCTTGAACCCTCGATCACTTCGGGAACCTGACGGCCAGTCGCATCGGGCTGGCCAAGATGGATCCGCTGCGCCTGCACCGCCCGCACGGTGCCATCGCCCAAGAAAGCTTGCGGTGCTGACAGCCATTTGAAGATCACGCCCTCTTCTTCGGCGTTCTGCACCTCGCGCTGCGATCCTGGCATATTGGCCCGGTCGCGCCGGTAAAGACAGCTGACCGATTTGGCGTTTTGCCGGATAGCGGTCCGCACACAATCCATCGCGGTATCTCCGCCGCCGATAACCACCACATCCTTGCCGGCAGCATCAAGCGCGCCCGAGTCAAACGCCGCAACGTCATCGCCAAGGCTTTTGCGGTTCGAGGCGGTCAGATAGTCAAGCGCCGGCACCACACCATCAAGCCCGCTGCCCGGCGCACTGAAATCGCGTGCCTTGTAAACACCGGTCGCAATCAGAACCGCGGTGTGTTTGTCGCGCAAAGCGGCAAAGCTGATATCGGTGCCAATATCAACGCCAAGATGGAACTGGACACCGCCATCAGCCAACAGCTTGCCGCGCCGTTCAACGACCGACTTTTCCAGCTTGAAACCGGGAATCCCGTAAATCAGCAACCCGCCAACGCGGTCATAGCGGTCATAGACATGAACCTGATACCCCTGATGCCGTAACATTTCTGCTGCCGCCAACCCGGCCGGGCCAGCGCCAATAATGGCAACCGATTCCGCCCGCTCGATGCGTGGTGCGGCGGGCTTGACCCAACCCTTGGCAAAGGCGGTTTCGGTAATATGTTTTTCAACCGCGCCAATGGTGACCGACTGAAACCCCTTTTCGATCACACAACTGCCTTCACACAGCCGGTCTTGCGGACAAATACGCCCGCAGATTTCTGGGAAATTGTTGGTTTGTGACGACAATTCATACGCTTCCTGCATCCGCCCTTCCGCGGTCAGCATCAACCAGTCGGGGATATTATTATGAAGCGGACAATTGACCTGACAAAACGGCACGCCACATTGCGAACAACGCGATGCTTGTGTCTCGGCATCGGACGCGTTGAAATCACCATAAATCTCGTCAAAATCGGCAACGCGTGCCGCCGCGGACCGCTTGTCCGGCATCGCCTTGGCGGTTGATACAAATTTCAACATTTTTGACGACATTCTGCCACTCCCGTAAGCCAGCGCAATGGCGCCCGGCCCTGCTGTTACCCCGTCTGTTCTAACCGGCTGTTCAGAGCCGCCGTCCACCCGGCCACAGGCGGACATCGCCGCCGCTGCCCCCACCGCTGGTACGATGCAACAACCACAGCCTGCGATGAATTAGTCAATATTTATTACCTTTTTTTACCGGCATTGAACGCAATTGTCAATCCACCGCGCTGTTTTCACGTTTGCCATAATAATATTGGGCCGAATCGGACTTATTTTACTCTAGCCTGGTCGCTGCCGTGGCCCCATGGCCGGCGGTTGCGGCTATCGCGCCTTGCCTGACCGCCGGCGATCGGCTATAGCTCGCACAAAGCGGGTCAATGCCTGCTCCCATGGCTCCTAAATACAGCCATGCCATCACCACCTTCGCCGCCTCGGTTGTGACAAGAGGAGACCGTTTCATGCCGCTTGGGCTTCTTGTGCTTGTCGCCATTATTCAGGGCATCACCGAATTTTTGCCGGTATCGTCATCAGGGCATCTTGTTTTGTTGCCGCTTGTCAGCGGATATGCCTATCAGGGCCAGACCATTGATGTGGCAGCGCATGTTGGCACGCTGTTGGCGGTATTGATTTATGTCCGCCGCGAGGTTCTTGCGATCAGCGTCGCCTCGCTGGGGTTTGGCCGGCGCGACCCGGTCAATGGCTGGCTTGGCCTGATGTTGGTGGTGGCGACCATACCAGTGATTATCGCCGGCTATCTTGTCAATTATGCCGCGCTGGATTGGCTGGATTTGGTGCAAACGCTGGCGGTGGCCAATCTGTTTTTTGCCGGCCTTTTGTGGCTTGCCGACCGACAACCGCCGCGCCGCGACACGCTTGGCAACATGCAACTCCGCCAAGCTGTGATCATCGGGCTTGCACAAATCTGCGCCCTTGTTCCCGGTACGTCACGGTCCGGCATCACGATGACTGCGGCGCGTTTTTTGGGCTTTGATCGGGTTACATCGGCCCGCTTTTCGCTATTACTGTCATTGCCGGTCATTGCCGGGGCGGGCCTGCTGAAAACCAAAGATTTGATCGAGGCTGGCGACATGGCGCTTGGCGTTGATGTGCTACTTGTGGTTGCCTTGTCGGCCGGGCTGGCCTTGTTGGCCATCCGCTGGATGATGCAGTGGCTTGCCAAGGCCAGCTTTACGATTTTTGTCTATTACCGGCTGGCACTTGGTGGGCTGCTACTGGCGCTTTTGGCGATTGGCGCGATCAACCCGGCTCTGGGGTAACCCCAGCTAGCCGCGAAACAGGCCGCGTGGCCGATAGCGGTCAAGATAGCTAGGTAACACCGATTCAACAGAGGTGGCGACAATCCCAAGATCGGCAAGACCGCTGGCCCGTTTGGCCACAACATTATCCTGTTTAAGTAGCTTTACCTGATCCCGCGTAATCGGCGGGTTTGGCAGCAAGCCGGCAAAAGCGGCGCCAAATGACAACAGTCCAAACGGCACCGGCACCAAGGCACGTCGGCGCTCACTGTGCCGCAAGGTCATCGCCATCAACTGTTTGAAACTAAAGATATCGGGGCCGCCAAGCTCATAGGTTTTGCCCGCCGGTGAAAGCTGCGGCCTTGCAACACCAAGCGCGACCACAATCGCCCGCGCCACATCGTCGACATAGACCGGCTGCATTTTCATGCCACCACCACCAGGCAAAGGCAGCGCCGGCGCGATCATCGCCATACTCGCAAACCGATTGAAAAAATCGTCACGCGGCCCAAAAATGACCGACGGGCGCAACACCACACTTGCCGGATAGGCCTTTTTGACGGCCGCTTCGCCAGCCGCCTTGCTACGAGCATAGCGGCTTGCTGATTCTGCATCGGCGCCAATGGCCGACACATGGACCAGCGCTTCTAGCCGATGCCGCGTGGCGGCAGCGCCAATCAATCCGGGAAGTTCGCCCTGCACTTTGTCAAAGCGCTGACCGCCGCCTTCGGCCAAAATACCGACAAGATTGACCACCGCATCGGCTGACGCAATCACTTGATCCAGTGTCCGTGCATCCATCGCGTTGCCGGCGATAATTGTGATCTGCCCAACATCACCCATCGGCTTTAGATATTTAGCGCGCTCGGCATTGCGGCATAATACAATTACCCGCTTGCCAGCACGCGCCAGCTGTTCAACCGTCGCGCGGCCCAAAAATCCTGATCCACCAATAACCGCGACCGCGTTTATCATCACCCGATACATCCTTTTTCATAGGGGGCATGTTGCGCCTCCGCCGCGGCGGGCAACATGTCCAAAATTTTGTCTCCTGCGCCCCAAACTAGGCCAAGCCCGGATCCTTGACAATCCCGTGACAGCGAAATTCAGGCGATAAATCAGCGCGCCACGCCGGCAAGGTGACCCGGCAACCGCGGTGACCTGTCACCCCGTTAAAAAGGTTTGACAGCGCGGTGTTTGTGGCTATTCTCTCGCCTTCATGATACCAGCGCTATGAACGATGGTAACATGCCCAGGTGGCGGAATTGGTAGACGCGCTGGCTTCAGGTGCCAGTGACCATTGCGGTCGTGGAAGTTCGAGTCTTCTCCTGGGCACCATGAAGGCTGTAGGCAGCAGCCGATCTTATCGCCGCATGCCACCAGACAGCATATATCACACGAGGCGGGCATGGCCATTCACATTCACCAGCATGATTTGCCAGCAGGCGTCACTTTTGGTGATGCTGTTGCGATTGATACCGAAACGATGGGCCTGAACCCGCATCGCGACCGGTTGTGTGTGGTTCAATTGTCAGCTGGTGACGGTGACGCGCATCTTGTGCAAATCTCCAGCCCGGCCCACCCTTGCCCCCATTTGACGGCGCTTTTGGCAGATCCACAAGTCACCAAATTATTTCATTTTGCCAGATTCGACATTGCCAGCCTGACCAATGGCATCGGCCCGGTGCTTGGTCCGATCTATTGCACCAAGATTGCCTCGAAACTGGCCCGCACCTACACCGACCGGCATGGGCTGAAAGACCTGTGCCGTGAGCTGCTCAAAATCGACATCTCAAAACAGCAACAATCGTCCGACTGGGGGGCTGAAGAGCTGACCGCCGAGCAAGCCGATTATGCGGCTGGTGATGTGCTATATTTGCATCGAATCCGGGATCAGCTTGACGCCATGCTGGCGCGCGAGAACCGGACCGCCATCGCCGCGCACTGTTTTGCTTTTTTACCAACCCGTGCAAGGCTTGATCTGGACGGCTTTGCCGAACTCGACATATTCCAACATTGATCTGACCCTATCGTGATCAATGACCGGATCTGTGATCAGTGACCGGCTGTCATGCCGTCACAGCCAAGGACGACGCCATGACTGAAAAGACATCGCAACGCCGACGCAATTTTACCCCGCGTCGCACGGCTGATGCGGTACCAAGACAGCAATCGATGCGCCTGTCTTTGGTGCTGATCAGCGTTGCCGCCGGGCTGGCGGTCGGTGTGACCAGCTGGCTTGGCTTTTTGAATGACCGGACTAACAGCAAACTTGAGATCAAATCGGTTGAGATTGCCGAAACCGGCGAGGTGGAATTGACCGGCGCCCGCTATCGCGGCCTGTCGCCAAGCGGACGCCCCTACGAAATCACCGCTGAACAGGCCAACGAAGCCCAGGACGGGTCCGGCCTTGTCGACATGACCAAGCCCACCGCCACCGTCACCATGCGGAACGGGTCGGTTGTCAACATCCGATCAAACGATGGCGTCTTTAACAAAAACCAAGATTTGGTGAAAATGCGCGGCGATGTGGTTGTGATCCAGCCCGGCCGCAATCTGCGCCTTGATACCGAAACATTACAAGCCAATCTGAAAGCGGGTGAAATGCACACCGATTCAGCGGTCATTCTACGCGACACCACCCGTAAAATCACCGCCGACAATATGCAGGCCTTCGACCATGGCGCGCGTATTATTTTTGGCGGTACGGCGCGCATGACGATTGACAATAGTGACACCCTATCCGCACCAGATATTGAAATCAAAAGTTGAATAGGTCGATACTGTACTACTAATAGGGTTAGTATAATCACAAGACTCCTCTGCGCTGTATAAGGACCACATGATGGATATGACCGGACATAGCTGCACAAAAGCGGGGCGCAAGCCTGTCTCAACGGCGCTGTGCTGTGTTTTTATTGCCGCCGTCTTTGGCCTTGCCGCGCCAGCTATCGCCCAACAGCAGACCGCCGCGAAACCGCCGGTGACAATTGACGCCACTGAATTTCTGGAATGGAACCAGACCGACGGCACCTATATTGCCAAGGGCAATGCCCATGTCGAACAGGGCGACACCAGCATGAAAGCCAACCATATTGTCGCCAGCTATCAACCTGACAGCGCATCGCGCGACCTACAACGCATCATTGCGACCGGTGCGGTTATCTATGTCAATGGCGCCAATCAAGCGCGTGGCAGTAAGCTCGATTATAATGTGTTAGACCGCACCTATAAATTGTCGGGGCCAAACGCCAGCGCCACCAGCCCGGATGGCGAAATGACCGCCACCACATCGATCACCTATGACGAAAAAAACCTTGACCGGCAGGAAGTCATCGCAATTGGGGGCGCGCGGTATTATCACAGTGACGGGCGCACCATTCATGGTGATCGTTTGGTAGCCTATCTTGATGCCACCGGCAGCTTGATTAGTATCGATGCCTTCGGCAACACCAAGGTGGTCACCACGCAAGGCACCACTGCAACCGCCGACAAGCTGAATTATGTGGCCAGCACAGCAATGGCCAATCTTTATGGCAATGTCGAAATCATCGAACAGGACAATGTGATGCGCGGCGCCCGCGCCGAGGTCGATTTCGACAAGGGTATCAGTCGGATGCTATCCGATGGCGCGCAAAAACGTGTCAGCGGCGTGCTAACACCCTAACATCATCCAGCAACCCTGCCTTATTGACAGATTCCGGTTAATTGGCCACAACAAGAAGTGTTAGATCGTTGCCTGTGACCTTTTGATTTTTGCGGACAGACTTGTGGAAACCATGGAATTTGAATTTGACGCGACACGGCCACGGCTTGTTGCCGGCAATCACGGCCTACGGGCGGTTGGCCTTGGCAAAAGCTTTAACAAGCGCCGCGTCGTCCGCAATGTATCGATCCGCTTGCAGCGTGGTGAAGCCGTTGGCCTTCTTGGCCCGAACGGCGCTGGCAAAACCACGACATTTTATATGCTTGCCGGTCTTTTGCCGGCCGATGAAGGCCAAGTCTTTATTGATGGACAAGATGTCACCGGCATGCCGATTTTCCAACGGGCGCGCCTTGGCATGGGGTATTTGCCTCAGGAATCGAGTATTTTTCGGGGCCTGACGGTTGAGCAGAATATCCGCGCTGTTCTTGAAACATTAGATGGCGACGATGATGATCATGACGCGGCACTGGATGATTTGATGGCCGAATTCGGCATCACCCATTTGCGCAACACGCCGTCAGTCAGCCTGTCCGGCGGCGAGAGACGACGCCTTGAAATCGCCAGAGCGTTGGCGGCAAGACCAACCTTTTTGCTGCTTGACGAACCGCTTGCCGGAATTGACCCGATTGCTCTTAGCGAAATCCGTGACCTGATCGCGCATTTGAAAACGCATGGGATCGGTGTTTTGATCACTGACCATAATGTGCGCGAGACACTCGACATCGTTGATCGTGCCTATATCATTCATGATGGGACAATGTTGATGGAAGGCCCGCCAGATGCCGTTGTTCGGCATAGTGGCGTGCGCGCGGTTTACCTTGGGGACAGTTTCAGCCTGTAGCTGGTGATCATTGGCTTGACAGGCCCGGATCGCACCTATATACCCACGCTGCTTGTCTCCTGACACCTACCCCACAAAGGCGTTTAGTGCGACAAAGCGGTCGATTTCATCAGGAATTTTCATGTCCTTTACCGAATTGCCGGCCACCACCCATATCTTGGTCGGCCTCGAAGCCAGCAGCAAAAAGCAGCTGGTTGAAAAGCTGTCGACTTATGCTGAAGATCGGACCGGCCTTGCACGACGCGGGTTTTTTGACGCGATTATGCGGCGCGAACGGCTTGGTAGTACGGCGGTTGGCGCCGGTATCGCGCTGCCGCATATTGTGCATCCTGCGCTAAACGAAACCATCACCATTTTCGCGCTGCTTGCCGCACCGGTATCATTTGATGCTGCCGACAACAAGCCGGTTGACATCGTTTGCTTTATCGCCGGGCCGGAACATACCGACTGCGACCACCTTAAAGCGGTATCAGGGATGGCAAAGTTGCTGCGGGACACCGAAATATGCAGCCGGCTTCGCGCTGCTGGGTCAGTCGAGGATGTGGCCGTTGCGTTGCGCGACGAAACAACCGCCAGCGCGGCGTGACCAAAGTGTTTGAGCTGCTACGGTTCTAACCGGAATTTGGTGGAGCTAAGCGGGATCGAACCGCTGACCTCTACAATGCCATTGTAGCGCTCTCCCAGCTGAGCTATAGCCCCTTTGTCTGCGTATGTCTGGAACCGGCTATATCAGTCCGGCGGACGCAATCCAAATTCGTTAGGCCGACATTGCCGGCGGGGTTATGTATCCCAGGCCCGGCAATTTACGCAAGCAGTTTTTGCATAGGTCGGCAATTTTTCGGCAAATCCTGCACCGTCAACCGAATGTCACTCTTCCTTTTCGTCAAGGTTGGGAATCAATTCGTCACCATCGCCAAGATCATCTTGGATGATGCCAGGACCGTCAGCATCATCGGCGTCCATATCATCCTCGTCAAAATCGAGATCATCATTATCATCGGACTTGCTGTTCACATCGGCCTGATCATCAAGATCATCATCAAGATCATCATCATCGATAATATCCAACGCATCATCATCATCCAGCGCCACCGCCTTTTCGCTGGCCTTGGACGCCGACCGGCTTTTGCGGCTCTTGACAATATGGTTCGGGTCAAATTCGGTACTGCATCCAGGACATAGAATAGGGCTGCGTTTGAAATCGTAAAACCGCATCCCACAGGAACCACACAAACGCTTAATACCCAACTCCGCTTTTGCCATTCTTCCCTACCTCTAGATTAGCCACACGAAATGTCAGATTTGATCTATGCGATGTGAAACAAAATTTTCCAACTGTCAAAAGAATTTTTACGTCGTTTTTGTTGTTTTTTGTGTCCCAATAGGGGATCGGCAATAATTCATCAAACCCGCTATGGCCAATTGCCTCGATGGCTGAAAAAATGTTAACTACAGCCCACCTGTTTGAAGACTCATACCCTCGCCAACGGATGCGCCGATGCCTGTAACCACTCAAGACGTGTTAACCGCGCAAAAATCTGCCGCTTTGACCGGGACGATGCCTATTCCCGGCGACAAATCCATGTCGCATCGGGCGCTGATTTTCGGCAGTCTTGCGATTGGTACAACGCGGGTTACCGGCCTTCTTGAAGGCGCCGATGTGATGTCAACCAAGGATGCGCTCATCGCGCTTGGCGCCGCGATCAGCCGCGATAATAGCGGCATATGGCATATTACCGGTGTTGGGCTGAATGGTATGATATCGCCGGCTGCCCCGTTGGACCTTGGCAATTCAGGGACCGGCGCCCGCTTATTGATGGGGGTTGTGGCAGGTCAAGACATCACCGCCACCTTTACTGGTGACGCCTCGCTCAGCATGCGACCGATGGCGCGTATCACCGACCCGTTGGCGGATATGGGCGCACAAATCACCAGCCGTGACGGTGGATTGTTGCCGGTCACGATCAAAGGTAGCAAGACACCGCTGGCCATCACCTATCATTCAAAGGTGGCATCAGCCCAGATCAAGTCGGCGATCCTGCTGGCCGGGCTCAATGCGCGCGGGACAACCCGCGTGATCGAACCGCATGCCTCGCGCGACCACAGCGAATCTATGCTGCGTCATTTTGGGGCGGATGTCAGTCAGCAGGTCGATACCGACCTTTCGCATCATGTCGCCTTGGTTGGCGAGGCCAGCTTAAACGCCGCCGATATTACTGTGCCGGCTGACCCATCATCGGCAGCCTTTGCGATTGTCGCGGCCTTGATTACGCCAGGAAGCGACATCCGCCTTACCGGTATTGGTATGAACCCGCTTCGCACCGGCCTTTTGACCACATTGGTCGAGATGGGCGCCGATATCCAACGTCACAATGACCGGATTGAAGGCGGCGAGCCGGTTGCCGATTTGCGCGTGCGGCACAGCCCGTTGCACGCCGTTACCGTGCCGGCCGAACGCGCCGCCTCGATGATCGATGAATATCCGATCCTGTCGGTGGCCGCCGCCACCGCCACCGGCACCACAAACATGCGAGGCGTCGCCGAATTGCGGGTCAAGGAAACCGACCGGATCAAGGTGATGGCCGACGGGCTCCGCGCCTGCGGCGTGACTGTCGATTATGATGATGACAGCATGCAGGTCACCGGCGGCCCATCAATTGCTGGGGGCGCCCACCTATCTGCCCAGCATGATCACCGAATCGCCATGTCGTTTTTGACCTTGGGGCTGGTGGCGTCAGCCCGGATCACCGTTACCGGGTGCCAAACCATTGAAACCAGCTTTCCCGGCTTTGCCGCCGGCCTGAACGGCCTTGGGGCGACAATCACCGGCCCGATCATATCATGATTATCGCCATCGACGGGTCCGCCGCCAGTGGCAAGGGCACATTGGCAAAATCACTGGCCCGCCAGCTTGGCTATGACTATCTTGATACTGGTGCGCTGTACCGCGCGGTCGGGCTAAGCCTTATAAAAGCTGGTGTAAGCCCTGATAATATTGTTGAAAATCAAGCGATTGATATAGCAAAATCACTGGACCTTGACCTGACCAACAGCCCCTTGATCCGCGATGATCGGGTGGCCGACATGGCATCGCGGGTCGCTGCCATCACCCCGGTCAGGGCGGCGCTTTTGGACCTGCAACGCCGCTTTGCCGCGACACCACAATCCTGCCGCGGTGCTATTTTGGACGGTCGCGATATAGGCACGGTGGTGCTGCCATCTGCCGATTTAAAACTCTTTATTGACGCCGCTATCGAGACCCGTGCCAAGCGGCGCACCAAAGAGTTGCACAATGCCGGACAATCGGCTATGTTCCGCGATGTTCTGGCCGATATGCAGGCACGCGACAAGCGAGACAGGACCAGATCGGTCGCCCCCTTACGGGCCGCCGATGACGCGATAACCATCGACACAACCACTATGGATGCGGCGGCGGTTTTGGCGCTGGCGCTGACTTATGTCGAAGCTGCATCACTGGCCGGACAATAGGACGAATTGGCGTAGATCGAACGGCGCCAGTTCATTGTAACATAACTGGAACTTGCCGGCGCAACTGTAATCGGTCGCCAACAAAATCCCGCCACAGGGGTCAGAACAAACCGCCCGTAAAAACGGGACGGAGCTTTATCTGGCCATCGTTCGACTGATGCGGCCCCTCATGTCGGCTGAGGCATTATTCGCGGCGCGTTACCAGACTGATTAGTCTGGTCCTTTTGCCCCGAATGGCGACAAACGGAGATTTTTTTGACATCTACAACCACTTCGGCAGCCGATGCTGCCACCGAAAACTTTGCCGATCTTCTTGCTGAAAGCTTTGGCGAGGACACCACCATCGAGGGCAGCGTTGTCCGCGGTTTTATTGTCGGTATTGAAAGCGACGCCGTCGTCATCGACGTAGGTTTGAAATCTGAAGGGCGCGTGCCACTAAAAGAACTTGCCGCCCCCGGCCAAAAGCCAACAGTGGCGATTGGTGACGAGATCGAGGTCTATGTCGAGCGTATGGAAGACCGCAATGGTCAGGCCGTACTGAGCCGCGACAAAGCCCGCCGCGAAGAAGCGTGGGGCGTGCTTGAAGCCTCGTTTGAAAAGCAGGAACGTGTCACGGGTGTAATTTTCGGCAAGGTCAAAGGCGGCTTTACCGTTGATCTGTCCGGCGCCACCGCCTTTCTGCCAGGTAGCCAAGTCGATATCCGGCCGGTGCGCGACCTTGGCCCGCTGATGGGGACCCCACAGCCATTCCAAATCCTCAAAATCGACCGCCGCCGGGGCAATATTGTTGTATCGCGCCGGGCCGTTCTTGAAGAATCACGCGCCGAAGCGCGGTCAGAACTGGTGTCCAACCTTCAAGAAGGTCAGGTGCTTCAAGGCGTGGTCAAGAACATCACCGATTATGGCGCCTTTGTCGATCTTGGTGGTGTTGACGGCTTGCTGCATGTCACCGATATCGCGTGGCAGCGGATCAATCATCCGTCTGAAGCGCTGCAAATCGGTGAGACCGTTGAGGTACAGGTTATTCGCTTCAATGCCGATACCCAGCGTATTTCACTGGGCATGAAGCAACTGCAATCTGACCCATGGGAAAATGTCGAAGGCAAGTTCCCGATCGGTGCCAAGATGACCGGCCGTGTCACCAACATCACCGACTATGGCGCCTTTGTCGAATTGGAAGCCGGTGTTGAAGGTCTGGTCCATGTATCGGAAATGAGCTGGACCAAAAAGAACGTGCATCCTGGCAAAATCGTTTCAACCAGCCAAGAGGTTGAAGTGATGGTGCTGGATGTCGACATGTCAAAGCGCCGGATTTCATTGGGCCTCAAGCAATGCACCAGCAATCCGTGGGAAGACCTTGTCACGACCTATCCGGTTGGCACCGAAATTGATGGTGAAATCCGTAACATAACCGAATTTGGCTTGTTTGTAGGGCTGAATGAGGAAATTGACGGCCTTGTGCACCTGTCGGATATCAGTTGGGAAGTCAATGGTGAAGCCGCGCTTGAAGGCTTTAACAAAGGCGATATGGTCAAGGCCAAGGTTCTTGATATCGATGTTGTCAAGGAACGTATCTCGCTTGGCATCAAGCAGCTGACCGATGATCCGTTTGGCGGCGAAAGCGATTCGCATCGCAAGGGTGATGTCGTCACCTGTACCGTCAGCGCAACCACCGAAAATGGTCTTGAGGTCACGGTTGGCGACAATCTGACCGGCTTTATCCGCCGCGCCGACCTGAGCCGTGATCGTGCCGAACAGCGTGTTGACCGGTTTGCCGTTGGTGAAAAAGTTGACGCTGTCATCACCAGCGTTGACAAGAAAACCCGCAAGCTGGCGTTGTCGATCAAGGCCCGTGAAGCAGCCGAAGAAAAACAGGCTATGGCCGAGTTTGGGTCATCCGATAGCGGCGCCAGCCTTGGTGAAATCCTTGGTGCAGCGCTTGCCAAGCGCGATGGTGACGGCGACAAATAACCCGCACACAAACCGCTAATATGTCAGGGGCCAGCCGGCAGTAGCGTCGGCTGGCCCTTTGACGTAATGGGGCTCCCTATTGCAACAAATCGACTGAAATCCCTCATTTTTTAGCCAGAAATTGACCGATTCTAAGTTGACCGGTGCGCCCTTAAAGGGCATGCTTTGGTGTTTTCCGGCCAAGCCAAGATGGGAGATAACCGCGTGACACGTTCAGAACTGATTGCCAAATTGGCTGCCGACAACCCGTCGCTCTATCATCGTGATATTGAACGGCTGGTGGCCACCATCCTTGATGAAATCGGCAGCGCGCTAGAACGCGGTGACCGTGTTGAATTGCGTGGCTTTGGTGCTTTTTCAGTGCGGCATCGCCAAGCCCGGCTTGGCCGCAACCCAAGAACTGGATCAAGTGTTCAAGTGTCTGAAAAGAAAGTGCCTTTCTTCAAAATGGGCAAAGGGATGCGCGAGCGTCTGAACCGCTAGGCAAAACGGAACAATGCGCCTGTTGGGCCGGTTTTTATGGCTTACAATCACCGTCATTCTGATCTTGCTGGCGGTAACCTTTGCTGCGTCCAACCAACGTCTTGTTGATCTGCATCTATGGCCCTTTGAAACGGCGATCACTGCACCGTTATGGCTAAACCTGATGATCAGCTTTATTGCCGGCGGGATCATCGGCGCCCTATTGTTGTGGGGTCAGGCGCTGGCGATTCGGACCAAAAACTGGCGCTTGCAGCGTCAGATTGACAAATTACAGCGTGACCGGACCAAAGCGGCGATGGCACGGCCCGCCATCGACAACGCAGATCGGACCACACAGCCGGATTCATCCTTGGACTAGCTCGCCCGGACCGGCTATATACCCGGGCATGATACCGGCCCATAATGGAGGACGGTGTCGCCAGTCCGCGATGGTAAAACCCGAGACAAACGAAGACCAAGGCGATGACAGTGCAGGTTAAAATTTGTGGGATCACGTCCGAGGCAGATTACAATATCTGCCGCGCCGCCGGCGCCAGCTGGACCGGCATGGTCTATTACCCCGGCTCGTCACGTCATTTGACCCTCGACCAACTAGCGCATCTTGCCGCCTGTGATAGCGGCGCTGATAGCCCCCAGCGTGTGTTGTTGACGGTCGATATGACAGGCGATGCGTTGGCACCGCTCATTACCGCCGCCAAGCCCGCCATGTTGCAGCTTCACGGCCGCGAAACGCCGGCCGAGATCGCCGCCATCAAACAGCATTTCAAACTGCCAGTGATCAAGGCGATCCCGATTGAAACGGCGGCTGATCTCGGCCAATGCACGGCATGGCACGGGCTTGCCGACTGGCTGCTGTTTGATGCGAAAACCAGCCCGGGGCAGCAGCCTGGCGGCACTGGCCACAGCTTTGACTGGACGGTGCTTGCCGGCTATCGCGGGCCAACAGCATGGATGCTGGCGGGCGGCCTTGATGCCAGCACCGTCGGCCGGGCGGTGGCGATCAGCCGGGCGCAGGCGGTCGATGTATCCAGCGGCGTTGAAAGCGAGCCCGGAAAAAAAGACCCGAATGCCATTCATGCCTTTATTCGCGCCGCCCAGTTGGTCTAATATCGGACCGGTGGGGATCAACCTTCTTTGCCAGTCGCGGCCGCCATTCTGCCCGGCATGGTGAACAGGACAATTTTCGGGGTTTTGTCATGGGTGACAGCAACATTAACAGCTTTCTCAACCATCCGGATGAGTCCGGCCGGTTCGGTATTCATGGCGGGCGCTTTGTTGCCGAAACCCTGATGCCGCTGATCCTTGACGTTGAAAAGGCCTATAAGCAGGCCCGGACCGACAAGGCCTTCCAGCGCGACATGGCCTATTACCAAACACATTATATTGGCCGGCCAAGCCCGCTCTATTTTGCCGAGCGGCTGACCGCACATTTCGGCGGTGCCAAGCTCTATCTGAAACGTGACGAGCTGAACCATACCGGCGCACATAAGATCAACAATGTGCTTGGTCAGGCCTTGCTTGCCAAGCGAATGGGCAAGCGTAAAATTATCGCTGAAACCGGTGCCGGCCAGCATGGCGTGGCCACCGCCACCGCCTGCGCCCTGTTTGACATGGAATGCGAAGTCTTCATGGGCGCCGAGGATGTTGAACGGCAAAAGCCAAATGTCGACCGGATGCGCCTTCTTGGTGCCAAAATCCATCCGGTGACGGCGGGCACCGGCACGCTGAAAGACGCGATGAATGAGGCGTTGCGCTATTGGGTGACCAATGCCGAAACGCATTTTTATATCATCGGTACCGTTGCCGGCCCCCATCCCTATCCGCAGATGGTCCGTGATTTTCAATCGGTCATCGGTACCGAGGCACGGGCGCAAATCCTTGATGCCGAAGGCCGGCTTCCCAATGCGCTTGTCGCCTGCATTGGCGGCGGGTCAAACGCGATCGGTTTGTTCCATCCATTTCTTGATGATCGTGCGGTCGATATTTACGGCGTAGAGGCTGCCGGTAAAGGCCTTGACAGTGGCCTTCATGCGGCCTCGCTGACTGGCGGCAAGCCAGGGATCCTGCATGGCAACCGGACCTATCTTTTGCAGAATGACGATGGCCAAATCACCGATGCCCATTCGATTTCCGCCGGCCTTGATTACCCCGGCATCGGCCCCGAACATTCCTGGCTTCATGATATCGGCCGGGTTAATTATGTCAGCGCAACCGACGATGAGGCGCTGGTCGCGTTTCAATTATGCGCCCGTCTTGAAGGGATCATTCCGGCTCTTGAACCGTCGCATGCGTTGGCCTTTGTCAGCACGATGATCGGTAAAATGCCCACCGACAAGATCGTGATTTTGAATATGTGCGGCCGTGGCGACAAGGACCTAGGTGCGGTTCTGCCGATGTTGGAAAAACTTGGGCGGCTTTAAGTGGCGACCTTATCCACAACAAAAGAGATAAAAATGGCAAGCCGTATCGAAACCATATTTGCAAACGCCAAAGCCAGCGGACGTGGCACTCTGGGCGTATTTGTAACCGCTGGCGACCCGGATGCTGAAACCTGCACCGCCTTGCTTGATACATTGGTCGAATCAGGGGCCGATTTCATCGAGCTTGGCATGCCATTTTCAGACCCGATGGCCGACGGTCCGGCCATTCAAGCCTCGTCCTTGCGGGCGCTGAAAGCGGGGATGAGTCTTGCCGGCACGTTACAATTGGCGCGTCAGTTTCGCCAGCGTCATCCGGCGGTGCCGCTTGTCCTGATGGGCTATTACAACCCCATTTACATTTACGGCAATGATCGGTTTATCGCCGATGCGGTAGCGGCCGGCGTTGACGGGCTGATCCTAGTCGATTTGCCGCCTGAAGAAGATGCCGAACTGTGCCTGCCTGCCAAGCAGGCGGGGCTCGATTTTATTCGCCTTATCACCCCGACCAGTGATGATGCCCGCCTTCCCGCTATCCTCGCCGAGGCCAGTGGCTTTGTCTATTATGTGTCGGTAACCGGCATTACCGGTACCGCCAGTGCGGCTGCCGACAGCATTGCCGCGGCGATGACGCGAATCCGCAAACAGACAGATCTGCCGATTGTGACCGGTTTTGGCATCCGTACACCGGCACAGGCAGCCGAGGCCGCCAGCCTTAGTAACGGCGCTGTTGTCGGATCGGCGGTGGTTAATATTATCGCCGACAACCTGCCGGAAGATCCCACCACGATCAACGCCGATAACCGGCAAAAGATCATCCGCAAAATTGCCGCATTTGTTGCCGATCTTTCAGCAGCCATTCGCGGATAAGGAGACGGAAATGAACTGGATCACCAATTCTGTCCTGCCAAAAATCAAGGCGTGGGTGCAATCGGACGATGTCCCAGAAAATCTGTGGGTTAAATGCGCCGCCTGTAGCCAGATGATTTTCCACCGTGAATATGAAGAAGCCTTTAATTGTTGTGCGACCTGCGGCCACCACGCCCCGCTGCCGCCTGACCGGCGTTTTGCGTTATTGTTTGACGGTGGCGCCTTTGAGACCATCACCCTTGAGGCGATTGATGATGACCCGTTGAAATTCCGTGACTCAAAAAAATATACCGACCGGTTGCGCGACACCCGCAATAAAACCGGCGTCAAAGATGCGATCGCCGTTGCGGCGGGCACGATCAATGGCCATCCGACGGTTATTGCCGCGTTTGATTTCCGGTTCATGGGCGGGTCAATGGGCCGCATGGTTGGCAATGGCATCATCGCCGCGGCGCGTGCCGCGATAGACCGCAAGGCCGCCTTGATGACCGTTCCGTCGACCGGCGGCGCGCGTATGCAGGAAGGCGTATTGTCACTGATGCAACTGCCACGCACGATTGCCGCGGTCGAGCAAGTGCGCGATGCTGGTTTGCCCTATCTCGTTTTGCTGGTCCATCCGACAACGGGCGGCGTAACCGCGTCATTCGCGATGCTTGGCGATATCCAAATCGCCGAGCCGGGGGCAATTATTGGATTTGCCGGACGTCGGGTAATTGAGGAAACGGTGCGTGAAAAACTGCCTGACGATTTCCAGACGGCCGAATATCTGATGGATCACGGGATGGTCGATGCGGTGGTACCGCGCGCCGAACAGGCGGCCTATATTGGCCGGATTTTGTCATTCTTGATGGATGATCATCCAGCACGAAAGTCTGCCTAATGCCAGACAAACAGGCGGGCCAACCGTCCGGCCAAACAACTACAAGCGGTGCGGCACGGGCCGCGAATGCGCTTGACAGGCTCGCGCGTCTGCACCCCAAACTCATCGATCTAGGGCTGGACCGCAGCCTTGATCTGCTTGGTCGTTTGGGCAATCCGCATCAACAACTGCCGCCGGTCATTCACGTTGCCGGCACCAATGGCAAAGGATCGGTGATTGCCATCTTGCGGGCCATCGCCGAAGCCGCTGGGCTGAAAGTCCATGTCTATATATCGCCGCATCTGTGCCGTTTCAATGAACGGATCAGACTTGCCGGACAGCTGATTGACAATGCCGCGCTTGCCGATTTGTTGGAAGAGGTAGAAACGATCAATGGCGACAGGCCAGTTACCTTTTTCGAGGTAACCACCGCCGCCGCGATGCTGGCCTTTTCGCGTATACCGGCAGACCTGCTGCTGCTTGAAACCGGCCTTGGTGGGGCCCTTGATTCGACCAATGTCATTACCGCGCCAGCGGCAACGATCATCACCCCGATTGCCCGAGATCATGAACATTTTCTGGGCGCAGACCTTGCTGGCATCGCCGCCCAAAAAGCCGGCATCATGCGCCAAGGCTGCCCGTGCTTTAGTGCCGCACAAGATCTGGTGGTCACCACCGCGCTGGACACGGCCGCGACCAAGATTGGCGCCCCCTTGATCATGGCGGGGCGCGCCTTTTCAATCACCACCACCGCTGGTGGCGGGTTCTGCCTTGATCAGAACGGCCAGCGCTTGACGTTACCAGCGCCAGCCTTGCCGGGATCGCACCAATGCCATAATGCGGGCCTGGCGATCATCGCGTTGCAGCAAGTCCTTGCTGCTTGTGGCCATGCATTTGACGAAGCAGTTATTAAAACAGGTCTCAAACAGGCGGTCTGGCCGGGACGCGCCCAGCACATCGCCACCGGCCGCCTGCCGGAACGCTGGCCGAACCAACCCATATGGCTGGATGGTGCGCATAACGCCCATGGCGCGGCGGCGTTGGCGGCCACCTTGCAGACGATTCACAGCGGTCGCTGGAATATCATATGTGGCGCCTTGAACACGCGTGATCCCGCCGAATTTTTAGCCCCCTTGCTAGATTGTGCCGGCCAGGTACGGTGCCTGACCATTCCCGGACAGGAGGCCAGCCTTGATTGTGAAGATTTGGCTAAAGTCGCCCGCGGCCTTGGCCTCGACGCCGTTGCCGCACCCAATCTTGCCACCGCCTTTGACCGGCTTGACCAAGACGCGCCGGTGATTATCTGCGGATCATTATATCTGGCAGGTCATATATTGCTGGAAAACGAAACGCCGCCAGACTAGCGCGTTGATCACAGCGCCGATAAGGGCGGCGTTAGGTCGGTATCATAGACCTGCCGGTCCAGCTGTATTCAGCTGAATGATGTCGACAGCCGCTATCTAGATTGATTGATCAATCCAGCTTTCAAGTTGTGATTTTGGCAAAGCGCCAACCTTTTCGGCAACAACCTCACCATTCTTGAATAACAGTAGGGTTGGGATACCGCGCACATTATATTTTTGTGGGGTCAGCGGATTTTCATCGATATTCAGCTTCACGATTGACAGGCTACCGCTTTTGGCATCGGCGATTTCCTCAAGTGCTGGTCCGATCGCCTTGCATGGTCCGCACCATTCGGCCCAGAAATCCACAAGAACGGGTTTATCGGCCTGCAAAACATCGTTTGAAAAGCTGTTATCGGTAGTCTTTGAGGTTGCCATTTTACGTCTGTCCCATGCTGAGGCGGTGGCCAACACGTCACCGCTTTAAGCTATCAAATTAGGAACTACGAACGGTGCCGTCAAGTCGAGGCAACGCAATATTCACCCGTCATTTCCCGCATCGTCGGAAAAAATCGTGCCAAGCGCGTCTTGCCGCATGGCCCTATCGATGACCTCATAGTCCGCGGTATCGATCCATACCAGCCAGCATTCGATCGCGCGTCCTGGATAGATTTGTTGCAGCAACGCATCATAGAGGGCCATTTGCTGACGATAGGCCAGCGGTGGCGGCCCGGCTTTTTTTGTGCCGGTTTTGAAATCGGCCAGAACAATCCGCTTGGCATCAACATAAAGCCGGTCAATTTGGCCGGCCACACCATAACCATTGACCCGACCATTGATCGGCACCTCGACCAAAGCATCAGGGCCAAACAGCACGGCAAGGTCCGGGCTTTCAATCACCTCAGCTACCTGTTTCACAAGCGCAGCGGCGACGGCGGGCGGCACCTCGGTAAAACCGGCGCAAATCCGCTCGGCGGCGGCGCGCCGGCGTTGATGCGGCGTAGTTGGTAAAATCTCAAGAAGCCGATGCGCGAGGCGCCCGCGTGCCAGTGCGATCTGACGATGTTGTGCCACGTCAGAATCAGCAAGTGGCGATGCTGCCGGATCGGGTCCTGGCTGTGATGGTCGCAACGGTTTGCCACGACGATCATCGACCGGTGCGGCCTGCCCTAGCCACGATGGCGCGGTATTGTCTTCGACTGCCACCGGCGGCAGATCCGGCCCGGAATCTTGGTCATCATCCAGACGGCGGCTTTGCGGTGTTTCAATCAGAATATGGCCGTCATCCAGATGTTTTGCATCAGGCCAGGCGGCAATCACTTGCGCTAGCCGCGCATAATCACTGCCATCACGTTTTCTTACCCCATGCGGCTTTTCCCAGCCACCAATCACCAACCCGTCGCGCGCCCTGGTCAAGGCCACATATAACAGCCGGTTGTCTTCTTCGGTCCGCAAGGTGGCGGCGGCGGCCTTGGCGTCCTCGATAAAAGCGGGTTGCACCCCGGCAGCCGGTGGCAACCAATAGTAAAACCGGCTATCCGCCGATGGTGCCAACGGGTCGGTCACGGTTTTACCGCGCAACATATCGGGCAAAATCACCACCGGCGCTTCAAGCCCCTTGGCGCCGTGGATGGTCATCACCCGAACCTCATCATGGCCAGCGGCGTCCATATCGCGTTTGACCTCGCCGCCCCCCTGCCGAATGGCGGCACCAAACTGGACCAGTGATGCCCCACCGGTCAGGGCAAATTTCTGGGCAAGATCAAGAAAATGATCCAGTGACTCATCTACCGATGAGCCAAGCTGGTGGCAGAATTGCTGGCGGCCGCCATCGGTCAGCACATAGCTAAAAAAGCCAAACACCGAGTCATATTCGGCCCGCCTTTGCCAACGCGCCAGCTTGTCAGCCATCACCCCAAAGCGGCTGTCGCCACCGCGATGCATCATTAACCGCGTCAACAAACTGGCCGCCCCCCGGTCATAGGCCAGGGTGAATAATTCATCCTCGGTCATGCCAAAAAGCGGTGATTTCAATACCGCGGCAAGCTGTAAATCATCATCCGGCAAATGCATCACATCGCCAAGTGCCAACAAATCCTGAATTTCGATTTGTTCGGCCAATTTCATCCGGTCAGCCCCGGCAACCATGATCCCTTCGGCCTGAAGCGCGCCAAGAAGCAGTTCAAAGAACCGGCCTCGCTTGCGCATCAAGATCAGGATATCGCCGGCGCGCATCACTTTGCCTGACGGCAAGGGGCGGTGCCCAATCCAGCTTTTTAGGCGCCGCGCCAAACGCCGGGCGGCGACTAATTCGGGGCCCCATTCAGGGGTTACATCGTCGGCACCCACAACCGGCAGCAACTCGACAAACCCGCCGTCACCGGCCCGCGCCAGCTGATGCGATGTAAAGTCACTAATCCCCGGAAGGTCTGGGATCACCGCATTGACAAGGTCCAATATCGGCCGCGTTGACCGGAACGAGACCGATAATGACACATCGCGAAAATCGGCCCTGACCGCCATGGCGCGCGCCCCAATCTGTTGTCGATTGGTGGTCATCACAACCGGGTCGGCGCCTTGAAAGGAATAGATCGACTGTTTGAAATCACCAACCGCAAAAACACTTCGGTTGGGCATATTGCTGTCAGGGTTCGGCGCGTCATCAAAAAAAGCGTCAGCCAAATGCCGCAATAATTGCCATTGCGCGGGGCTGGTATCCTGTGCCTCGTCAATCAGCAGATGCTGAATACCGTTATCCAGCTTCCAGGCCACCCATGCGGCGGCATCACTGTCTTGTAACAGGCGGTTTGTACAATCGATCAAATCTTGATAATCCAGCAGCCCGCGTTGGGTTTTCAACCGCTTATATTCGGCGGCAAAAGCCATACCATAGCGGTACAGGGCCAGCGTGCGCACCCGGCATTGCTGGGCTGTTGCGTCAGCCATCAGGGGCAGCAAGATTTCGATGACCGCCTGCTGAATATCATCGACGGCTGGCAGCAGGTCGCGAACAGCCTTTGTTGACAGGCGTGACCGCGGCTTGTTGCCGCTGAACAAAGCCGCACATAAAAAATCCCATTTCGCGACTTTTTCATCATCCGGCTGGGCCAGCCAGACATCCAATTTGGCCGCCCGCTTGACCTGATCATCCGACCCGGCGGCGGTCAGCGCCGCAACCGCCCGGCGCAACGCGTCAGTATCGATCCTGGCCATTTCAGCGGCGCGGGCCGCAAGGCTGGCCGCCATATCGGGCACCGCCAACCTGTCGCGAAAATGTGCCTCTAGGTGCTGAAGCTGGTCGGCTTGATCCAGCCCCGGTGCCAGCGCGATAAACCGGTTCAGAATATCATTCGCTTGATCTTCACTCGCTGATTCGCCAACGGTGATCACCGCTGCCGCCATTTCCGGATCAGCCTTGTCCAAAATATGATGGCGGGCCATAGCTTTCAGCCTTGCCTGTTCGTCATCATCGGCCAGCGCAACATGCGGCGGTACCCCGGCCTCAATCGGAAAACGCCGCAAAATAGACTGGCAAAAGGAATGCACGGTTTCGACCCGGAGGCCGTCATCATTATCCAGAATCTCGGCAAACAAGGTTCTAGCCCGTTGCTGCACCTCTTGGCTTGGCAACGGCAACCCCATTTGGGTTAACGCCGCGCCAAGCTTGTCAGCCGACATCGTCGCCCAGCTGGCCAGACGCCGGTAGATCCGGTTCCGCATTTCGGCGGCGGCGGTGCGGGTATAGGTCACACACAAGATACTGTCGGCTGGCGACCCAGACAGCAGCAGCCGCAACACCCTGTCGGTCAATAGCTTGGTTTTACCGGTGCCGGCATTAGCCGAAACAAACACCGAGGCAAGCGGATCGGCGGCATAGGTCTGATCGGCGGTGGCCGCCGCAGTCATCGCTTGGGCGGCGGATTGATGCTGTGTCATCTCGGCGGTCAGGTCAGTCGTCATCGCCGCCTCCGGTTTGCCATTCGCGACTGCGGCTAAGATGCGCGTAGGGTTTGAAGGCCGGCACCAGCGTTGGATCGGGTTCGCTTGGATAAGTCGTCTCCGGCTGGTCATAGCGGGCCGCAAGCGCCTCAAAAGTAGCGCGGCAAGCGGCGGCGTCAAACACCCCATCAAGCCGCGGTAAAATTTCCCCCGGCGCTGATTTTTTGCCACTTATCTGCCAGTAATCAAGGCCAACAACAGGGCCTGCCGGCAAGCCGGCAAACCCACCCTCGGCGGCGATCAGCCCTTCAATACACAATTGGTTACGAATGCCGGCCGTCACCTGCGCCTTGCTGGGGACCGACCCGGTTTTATAATCGATCACCGTCAGATTGCCGTCATTGTCCTGTTCAAGCCGGTCGGCGCGCGCCGTCAACACCACCGGACCCGCTGGCGCGGCGAGTTCAATTTGCCCACGCGCTTCGGCATGCACCATACGGATCTCCCCCCGCCGGCGCCGTTCAGTTTCGACAAACCAACCCGCCAACGCATCAAACCGGGGCCACCAAAACATGCGAACGGCCGCCTGCCCCATCTGGCTGGCAAATTCGCGCTGACCAAGCACCCGCAATTCGGCCAACGCATCAGGCCCCAGATCACCGGTTGGACAAGATCGGATAAAGGCCGCCAACGCATCGTGAAACAACGTTCCGCGAATGGCAGCGTCTAACGTACGGTCAACGGGATCAAGCGGTTTTAATCGCAAAATCTTTTTCGCATAAATCGCATAAGGATCGGTAACCCACGGGTCAATTTCAGTGGCCGAAAACTGTCGCGGTCGACTGGCAAGCGGTGGGCAGGGTGCGGGGCGCTGTGCCGGATGCGGGCGCGACACCGGCGTCAAGTGCCGAAGCCAGATCGTTTCACGCGGGCCGTCATCGACGACCTTGTCCAGCCGCAATGCCGACAACACAACGTCCATACGTTGCAGCCAACGACTTTTGGTGGTCGGGGTGCCTGCTTCTTTGGTAGCGCGGGTGATCACCACATCATGGCTGCATATTGCCATGTAAACATCATGCGCGCTAAGGCCGGTTCGCCAATTTCGTGGCGGCAAGCCAACCGCCGCGCGCATTGCCTGATTCATCCACGGGTCACTGTCCGGATGGGGTGGCCAGTTCCCCTCGTTAAATCCGGCCAGAATGATCCGGTGCTGGCCAATCGCCTGCTCGGGATGCATACGCGCTTCAACAGCGCCTAAAATAGCCAGGCGCGGATGCGGATTACCGTGCGGATGCACCGTTCGCGTATCCAGAAGCTGATGCATGATCTGCGGCATATCGGCGGCAGTCACCATATGATCGCGGCCATCAGCGGCAAGGTCACGCAACAATTCGGCGGCCGCCTTGCCGGCCGGACCGTCCCATAGCCGTAACGCCCCGCTATCGGCATGGTCATCGCCGCGATCCTGTCGGGTATCCGCGGCCAACAATTCAGCGGTCTCGGCAAGACCGCTTGCCAGCCCCCCAAGCGTTTGATTTGGCAGTTGCCACGCCACACCCATCGGCGCAAGGCACGGCATCAGGTCACTGGTGATAAAGTTTTTGAGGTCCGTATCATCCAGCGCATCGGCAAGGCCGGCAAGCCCTCCATCCGGCCGCACCCCCCGCATCGCTGCCAGTTCAACCCGATCAACAAGCCGGCGAAACTGGCGGCGGTCCATACCGCCACAGGCAAATGGGTGTTTGAGCAGCGACAACAACAATAGCGGCGCAAAGTCGGATGCGACCGCATCACATAGCAATTGCAGAAACCGGCCGACTGGTGTCAGCGACAGCCGTTGCCCGGCCGAATCCTCGATCTCGATCTGCCAGCGTTGTAATTCGGCGATCACCATTTCCGCCAATTGCCGGTCGGGTGTCACCAACGCAGCTGTTCTGGCGGGGGTTTCCAGCACTTCGCGCAAAGCCAATGCAACAAGGCTTGCCTCTTCACGCCGGTCACGCGCGGTTAGTATTTTCATCCCGGCAAGCGCTGTCCGATCGATCGGTGGTGTCATCGCCCCAAGCTGCTGCCAGCGATCGCTTGATGCCGCCGGCCGGAACACCTCGCGCATCAGACGGCGGCGGGCCGCCAACGGGAGTGGTGCCTCCTCTATCACACCACCCCAATCCTGCACCTGATCAGCGCGCAATCCCAGATGGGCCAGCAATTGCGCCAACTGAAATTGGGGATGACCGCTGTCCTCCTTGATAGACTCCCATTGATCATCGGCATGCCGATCAAGGCCGGGCAGCACCACATGGCCATCGGGCAAACAAGCCACAACACCGATCAACGTCCGCGTCGCAGCAATGGATCCGGTCGACCCGGCTACCACAATAAGACGGTCCGGCGGATTTTGTTGCCACGCATCAGCTTGGGCGCGGATCAGACGATTGCGCCGATCAACCGCATCGATCACCCCTTCGGCCTGAAGAACATCAGGCCAGCGCTGAACCAGGATTTGCAAGAGGGTCATAATATCCTGCCAATGGGCAGAAAACTGGTCAGGCAGCAAGGAAGACAGTTGGTCTGCTGTGGCCTCGGCATTGTACAGCTGGTCCAACAGCTGCGCGAGTGAATCGGCCAGCATCATCGCCTGTGGAGGCGACGGGTAATGCCCGCCAAGCGGAAAATGGCGGAGCAATTTTGCCAGATTGACCTGCCGCCGCAAGCCGCTGATCGGGGGGGGTAACGCATCGCCGTTGGGCAGTGAAACGCCAGCCTCGTCATCATCGGCCAAATCGCCAATCGGCAACATTTGCGGCAGCAACATCGCCGCGCCATCGGACAAATCGAGAAACGCCGTTTGCAAGGCCTTGGCGGCACGGCGCGATGGCACCATGATCAAACCGCGGGCCAGCCGTTCAGGCGTACCTGCCACTGTGACAACCCCAGCTGCCAAAGCGCGCGCAAAGGGCAATCCGGCATCAATGCTGTAAACCGATCGGCGTGTCATGCCCCTTAGTATAAAAGGTCAAAGCCTTAAAAGCGAGCCGCCTTTTGGTGTGGCGCGGCGCGGCTAGGCGTCACTTGTTTGGGCGATAATAGCGTCGAGACGGCTGGCCCAATGCGGCGGTGCTGTTATATCGGCAATGCGGCAACCACTGTCGTCAGCGTCGTCCACCGCCCCCCCCTCATCCGACATATCCGGCCGATAAAGATGGATTGACAGGTTGGTTTTCGGCAATAGCTTTTTCAACCGATCGGGCCATTCAATAAGACAAGCCGCCTCAACAAACGCATCATCAAGACCAAGCGCCATGGCATCTTGCGGCGTTTCCAGGCGGTACAGGTCAAGGTGCCACAGCGGCGTTCCATCAGCCATCTCATAGGTCTGGACCAGGGTAAAGGTCGGGCTTGGTATATCGGTTTCAAGCGGATTGGCGGCCTGAATGATCGCCCGTGCCAATTCTGATTTGCCGGCCCCAAGCCCACCTGTCAACGACACCACATCGCCAGCCGCAAGACCGTCAGCCAGCAGCGCACCAAGCCGCCTGGTGGCGGCAAGGTCAGGCAATTCAAGCTGCAGAACCGGCATGGTGACTAATAGCGATACTGATCGCTCTTGAAAGGCCCTTGCTGATCAACCCCGATATAGGCGGCCTGATCCGGGCGCAAGGTGGTCAGACTTGCCCCAACCTTGGCCAAATGCAGCGCCGCCACCTTTTCATCAAGATGGCGTGGCAAGGTATAGACCTTGTTTTCATAGTCACTGCCACGGGTCCAGAGTTCGATTTGTGCCAGCACCTGATTGGTAAAAGAGGCCGACATGACAAAAGATGGATGCCCGGTCGCACAGCCAAGATTGACCAAGCGCCCCTTGGCCAGCAGGATCATCCGTTTGCCATCGGGGAACTCAATCTCGTCAACCTGTGGCTTGACCTCGGACCAGCTATAATTATTCAGCGCCGCCACATCGATTTCATTGTCAAAATGACCAATGTTGCAAACAATCGCCCGGTCCTTCATGTCCCGCATATGGTCAATCGTGATCACATTGCGGTTGCCGGTAGCGGTGACGAAAATATCAGCCTTTGGGGCGGCCTGTTCCATCGTCACAACTTCATAGCCTTCCATCGCCGCTTGCAAGGCACAGATCGGGTCAATTTCGGTAACCATGACGCGGGCACCACCGTGCCGAAGCGACGCCGCCGAGCCTTTGCCAACATCACCATAGCCAGCGACAACAGCTACCTTGCCGGCCAGCATCACGTCGGTTGCCCGGCGAATGCCATCAACCAGCGATTCACGGCACCCATAAAGGTTGTCAAATTTCGATTTGGTAACCGAGTCATTCACATTGATCGCCGGGAATGGCAGGCCGCCTGCCTCGGCAAGCTGATAGAGGCGTAACACACCGGTGGTGGTTTCTTCAGACACACCCAACAGCGCATCGCGTTGGCGGGTAAACCAGCCCGGGCTGCTGGCAAGCCGGCGCGCAAGCTGGGCCTTAAGATATTCTTCTTCTTCCGATGACGGGCTGGCCAGCACATCCTCGCCAGCCTCGGCCCGCGCCCCAAGCAGGATATACATTGTGGCATCGCCACCATCATCCAAAATGAGATTGGCCGTTTCGCCATGCGGCCAGTCAAAAATACGGTCAACATAGTCCCAATATTCGGCCAAGGTTTCGCCTTTGACCGCGAACACCGGGATCCCGCTTTTGGCAATTGCCGCGGCGGCATGGTCTTGGGTTGAAAATATATTACAGCTCGACCAGCGTAGATCGGCGCCAAGCGTGGCCAAGGTTTCGATCAAAACAGCGGTTTGCACCGTCATGTGAAGACAGCCGGCAATGCGCGCCCCGGCCAGCGGTTTTTGCCCGCCAAATTCATCGCGCAATGCCATCAGGCCCGGCATTTCCGTTTCGGCAATCGACAATTCCTTGCGGCCCCACTCGGCCAGACCAATATCCGCAATCACATAATCCTGTGCCATTCCCGTTTCCTGTCATGTTCCGGTTTTTCGCGTGCGCGATCTATAGCAAAGTCAACCAAACATTGAAAGTCATAGATATAACGCATCAAAAGGCGACCTTGCGGAAGGTCATTGTTCGGTCAATTCGCGGTGCCGTAGCGTCACCTGATACCCTTTTTCGCCAAGCCAGCCTGCCATTTCACGGGCCGCCCAGACCGACCGATGTTTACCGCCAGTGCAGCCAAAGCCAAGGGTCATTTGCGGGCGTCCTTCTGCCTGCATACGGCCAAGCATGATATCCAATGTTGCCTTCATATGGTCAAGAACCGTCATCGCGTCAGTGTCGGCGCGTAAAAAGGCCACCACCGCATCATCCAACCCGGTCATGTCACGAAGCTGGTCATCCCAATGCGGGTTGCGGGCAAAACGCATATCAACAATATGGTCGGCATCGTCCGGCACCCCATGCCGATAGGAAAAAGACACCACCGTGATCGGCATCAATTGGGGATCTTCAAGGCCAAGCCGCCCCAACAGCGCCCGCCGCAACCCCGCCGGTGCCAAACCAGAACTGTCAATCACCACCGTGGCCAGCGGTTCTATCGCTTCCATGCGGGCCATATCGGCGTTGATCGCGCTGGCAAGATCGGGCTGGTCTTGGATCGGGTGCTGACGCCGCGTGGCGTTATATCGCCGCATCAGATCAATGTGCGCGGCGCCGATAAACACCATGCTGAAACCGTCACCAAGCCGTTTGCGGAGATTTTCAACAAGCCGCTTGACAGCCACCGCCGAAAAGCCACTGGTGCGCGCGTCAAGGCCGATCGCAATCATCCGGCCGCTGGTTTCAACTTCCAGCGCAACAAGCGGGTCGACCAGCGCCAGCGGCAAATTATCAACCGCAGCAAATCCATAATCTTCTAAAATCTTGAGCGCTGTCGAATGGCCAGCACCCGAAACGCCGGTAACAAGAACCAATTTTGGTGACGCGATTGACGAGGACATGCGGCAAGTCTATCGCACCATCGCGGAACCGCAACCGTTTTTGCGCGGCTCAAGGGGGCCTATGCGGTGATGAGCGGCAGGCGTAAATGGAAACAGGCCCCGCCCTCGGGACGGTTGCTGGCGGTTAAGGCGCCGCCATGCGCCTCGGCAATTTGCCGGGCAATCGACAAGCCCAAGCCGGAATGTTCGCCAAAGGTCTCGCTTCGTGGTCGTTCCGAATAGAACCGGTTGAAAATGGTCTCAAGTCGGTTTTCCGGAATACCCACCCCCTGATCACAGATATCAAGTTCGGCATAGCCGGCGCTGTTGTCCTGTCGTAACAGAAATGTGATCGTCCCCTTGTCCGGGCTGAAAGATACCGCATTGCCAAGAATATTATCGATCACCTGAACAATCCGGCTTTCATTGACGGCAACCATGACCGGACTGTCAGGCTTGTCAAATGAAAGGGTGATCTTGTCGAATGTCTGGCCGCGCAACTGGATAAAATTCTCCAGCAAATTGGCGAAATCAACCACCGTGCCACCGTGACCGATGATTTCAGTATCAACCCGGCTGGCATATGAAATATCGGTGATCAGCCGGTCAAGCCGCTGCACATCCTGCAAGATGACATCCAGCAGCTTTTGGCGCTGTGCGGCGGTTTTTGCCCGGCTAAAGGTTTCGGTTGCGCTCCGCAATGATGATAGCGGATTTTTCAATTCATGCGACACATCCGCGGCAAAGGCGGCGGTGGCCTGCACCCGTTTTTGCAATTCATCGGTCAGCGCGATCAGTGATTCTGACAATTGCCCGATTTCGTCATTGCGATGCGGCAACCGCTGCAGCCGGCTTGACATGTCGCCGCTTTGCCGCAATTTGTCAGCCGCGGCGGCCAACCGCGAAATCGGTGTGGTGATCGAGCGGGCGAGATAAAAAGACAGCCCCAATGTCACCACCAAAACCGCCGCAAATAATTCGAGAAACACGATGTTGACGCTGGACAGCTCCTGTTCGATTTTGCCGCCGCCAATCGACACCATCAACGCGCCGCGCACCAGGCGCAAATCTTGCACTGGCACCGCCACCGACAACACCAAATGGCCATCGCGATCAAGCCGCAAGGCGCGCTGCGCCTCACCCGACAAGGCTGACATCACTTCGGCATAATGATGCGCGCGCTGCCGGTTGCGTTCAGTATAGGGGGGAAGTTCACCATAGGGGCTAAACCAGCTTGACGCCCGGTTGATGATGCTGTTGACAAAATTATGCGTTTTACGGTGCCAGCTTTTGTCGGCATGGCGGCGGATATCGACACCGCGTTGCGGTCCACCCCGGGCGGTATCGGCAAGCAGCACGCCATTAGGCTGGAACACCCGCGCCCTTAGCGAACTGCCAAGCCCGACCAGCGGCAACAAATGGGTCATGGTTTCGGCTGACAAGCGGCGGCGAACCACCATCGTATCGCGCGACGCCTCGGCCAGTGCCAGTGACCGCGCAAGGGTGAATCCTTGCCGTTCCAACGCAACGAATTCGGACTGGATCAAGGTGGTGCGATATTGATCGATCGACAATAGTCCGACCAGAAAGATCGACAACGGGAACAGCATGATTGCCATGATACGGGTGGTCAGCCGGCTCATGCGCCAGCGGGCGACAAAGCGCCTTAGCCTGCCACCTGCCACCCCACTATCATGACGCGCCTGTCCGGTCTTGATCGTCTTGCTCCTACTCCAATTGACGGTTGCCGCCAGCATAGCCGGCAAGCGGGCTATGCCGTCTTGTATTTATAGCCAATCCCGTAGAGAGTTTCTATCTGATCAAATTCCGAATCATGGGCGCGCATCTTGCGGCGCAGGCGTTTGATATGGCTGTCGATGGTGCGATCATCAAGAAAGATGTTTTCACCATAGGCCGCATCCATCAACTGGTCACGATTTTTGACCATGCCCGGACGCGATGCCAAGGCCTGTAAAATCAGAAATTCGGTGACCGTCAATTTTACTTCGGTGCCGCGCCAACTGCATAAATGGCGTTCCGGGTCCATCAACAAGTCCCCTTGCCGGATGATATGCGGGCCAGAGGTTTTCATCGCGCCGTCACTGGCCCGCCGCAAAACAGCCCTGATCCGGGCCAGTAAAAGACGCTGTGAGAACGGCTTGGTGATATAGTCATCAGCGCCCATGCCAAGACCCAACGCTTCATCGACCTCGTCATCTTTACTGGTCAGGAAAATAACCGGCATCTGCGAATTGGCCCGCACCTTTTGCAGCAATTCCATACCATCCATCCGCGGCATTTTGATATCAAACACTCCAAGATTAGCCGGACGGCGGGCCAATCCCATCAGCGCGGTTTCGCCATCGTGATAGCAATCAACCTCGAACCCTTCCGATTCAAGGGTCAAAGAAACCGAGGTCAGAATATTCTGGTCATCATCAACCAAGGCAATGCGGTCGCTCATCGGCAGTCACTCTTTCTTGTCTGTTCCATCCGCTGCCGGATGGTGCTGTTGCCGGCTATGATAGCGCAATGCCACCCGTAGAGCCATAAACAGCTTTCTTGCAAAATGATTGTTATTGATGGATCGCAATCAAGGCCAATCTAGGGCAAGAAACCGGCAAAGCGGACCAAAAGCTGCCTTAATGTGCATCGGCCCAGCTATTGGCAATCCCGGCCTCGGCAACCAGCGGCACCGACAGGTCAAGCACCGGACTGGCCGCCGTCTGCATGACAGATGTGATCAGGTCTTTTGCTGCCGCCGCTTGGTCTGACGGTGCTTCAAAGATCAATTCATCATGCACTTGCAGCAGCATATCGGCGGTGATGCCCGCCGCATCAAGCGCCTTTGGCAAGCGGATCATCGCACGCTTGATGATATCGGCGGCGCTGCCTTGGATTGGTGCATTGATCGCTTGGCGTTCGGCAAAGCCACGCATCGCTTGATTCCCGCCATCAAAGCCAGAAATATAAATCCGCCGACCAAATAGCGTTTCAACATAGCCATTGTCCCGCGCCGTGGCTTTGGCATGCTCCATATAGTCACGAATTCCGGGGAAATTCTGAAAATAGGCTTTGATATATTCACTGGCTTCACCGCGCGAAATACCAAGCTGACGCGCCAAACCAAACGCCGAAATACCATAAATGATGCCAAAATTGATCGCCTTGGCCCGCCGCCGTGTTTCCCCGTCCATATCGGCAAGCGGCACGCCAAACACCTCGGATGCGGTGCGGGCATGAATATCGACACCATTTCTGAACGCCTCAATCATACCGCTTTCGCCGGCCACATGCGCGACAAGACGCAATTCAATTTGCGAGTAATCGGCCGAGATCAATTGACACCCCGAAGCGGCGACAAAGGCGGTACGAATTTGCCGACCTTCAACCGTACGGATCGGGATATTCTGCACATTCGGATCAGATGATGACAATCGTCCGGTGCTGGCCCCTACCATAGAGAATGATGTGTGGACCCGGCCGGTTTCGGCAAGGATCGAGTCGACAAGCGCATCCGCATAGGTCGATTTCAATTTGGCCAATTGCCGCCATTCCAGAACTTCCTTGGCAATTTCGACACCGGATGCCGCCAAATCTTCAAGCACATCGGCCGAGGTTGAATAGGCACCGGTTTTGGCTTTTTTACCGCCCTGCAACCCCATTTTATCAAACAAAATCTCGCCAAGCTGTTTTGGCGATGCGATGTTGAACGGCGCACCGGCAAGATCGTGGATGCGGCTTTGATAATCGGCCATGCGGGCCGCAAAGTCATTCGACATGCGCGCCAAGATGTTCCGGTCGACGGTGATACCGCGGGCTTCCATTTCGGCAAGGATCGGGATCAATGGCCGCTCCAGCCGTTCATAAACACGGGCCAGATGCTCTTGGCCAAGCCGTGGCTTGAACAAATGCCACAGCCGCAATGATACATCCGCATCCTCGGCCGCATAGTCCAAAGCCGCTTCAGGTGATATTGCGCCAAACGGGACCTGCTTGGCCCCCTTACCACATATATCGGCAAATTTGATGGTGTCGTGATCAAGCCAGTGTTTGGCAAGATGGTCGAGCGAATGGCTGCTGACACGGCCACCATCAAGCACATAAGACAGGCACATCGTATCATCGACCGGCGCTAACCGGATGCCGCCATTGCGCGTCCGCCGCAAAACATGCGAGTCATATTTCAAATTATGACCGATTTTCAATACCGCCGAATTTTCAAACACTGGCCGCAACAAACCGATCGCCACATCGAACGGAATTTGCGGACAGCGCGGACTGTCGCCGGCAAAATCCAACCCGCCCTGATCGCCGGTTTGGGCGGGGCTGCCGTGCCGCAACGGTACATAACAGGCCCGTCCTGGCGCCAGCGCCATCGACACTCCAACAAGATCAGCTGCCGCCGCGTTGAGGCTGGTGGTTTCAGTATCAACCGCGACAACACCTTGCGCTGTCGCCGCATCGAGAAAGGCGGTTAAGGCCGCCACATCGGTGATCAATTGATAATCGCGCCCGGCCATATCAGCCAAAGCACCCGGATCGAGATGACCGGCGCCGAAAGCACCCTGGTCAACAGCACCCCTATCACTTGTGTCTTGGCCGCGCCCGGCGGCAGGGTGATCATTGCCAGCGGGGGATGACGCCATCGACCGTACCGCCTGACCGATGCTGGTGGCCGGTGCCTCTGCCGCACCAATTCTGACCAGTAGCCGGTTGAACTCCTGTTCCTTTAAAAAGGCGGTCAACCGGTCCAGATCGCGGGCTGGCGTTACCAGATCCGGCAAATCAAGGGTTAGCGGCACATCGTCTTTTAGGCGGACCAATTCCCGTGAAATACGGGCCTGTTCGGCGAAATTCAGCAGGTTTTCGCGGCGCTTGGGCTGTTTGATATCACCTGCCTGATCAAGCAAATTATCTAGATCACCATAGGTGTTGATCAGTTCGGCTGCGGTTTTGATTCCGATTCCCGGTACGCCGGGTACATTATCGGTCGAATCGCCGGCAAGCGATTGCACATCAACCACCTTTTCCGGCGGCACCCCAAACCGGTCAACCACCTCATCGCGGCCGATACGGCGCTGTTTCATCGGGTCAAGCATGGTGACGTCACCGCGGACAAGCTGCATCAAATCCTTGTCCGATGAAACAATCAAGGTTTGCAGTCCGGCCGCCTCGGCATGGCGCGCATAGGTGGCAATCAAATCATCGGCTTCAAAGCCTGGCGCCTCGACAAGCGGCAGGCTAAGCGCCGTTGTCGCATCACGCACCAAGGAAAATTGCGGTACCAGCTCGTCAGGTGGCTCGCTTCGGTTGGCTTTATAGGCCGGGTAAATATCCGATCGAAAGGTCTTGCGCGCCACATCAAAAACCACCGCCACATGGTCTGGGGCCAGATCGTCGATCAATTTCATCAACATCGCGGTAAAGCCATAAACCGCATTGACCGGGGTGCCATCACGGCGGGTCATTGGCGGCAACGCATGAAAGGCCCGGAATATATAACCGGATCCATCAACCAATACCAATGTGGCCTTATCGCTCATTCCGCCTGCCTGATCCTGTGTCACGCCGCGTGCTGGCCGGCGCGGCAATCACCCTGCAGCCTTGACGAATTGGCGCGAACAATAAGGGCAGGTCACGCTGCCGTCGGTCCCAAGATTAAGCCATATTTGTGGATGCCCAAGCGGCCCGCCACCGCCATTGCAGGCCACACGCGATTGCCGTGTTACGGTGGGTGCCAGCCCTTGCCCGCCGGCAAGGTCGTCGGCATCAAGGGATGAACTGGTGTTATCTGCTGTCATAGTATCCTCATCGGCTGTTACCAAGCCGCCACAAAAAAGTGAAAACGCCCGATTGTAAGGCTATATAGTCAGGCTATATGGTCAGGCTTTGGGCCAAGTATAAAGGCGTTGGCGCATGATGCAATTCTAACCCGCCTTTGATGCCAAAAGATTTTTGCCGCTGAAACGCTTGTCGGCGCGCGTGCTTTACCGCTATATCTCGGATGCGGTGTCGTCATAGCCGCATCTGGACTGCCCCTGTTTCGACGATGAGATGCAATTATGCCCTATCGGGACGCCTTGTTCACCCGCACCGACTTTACCAACCGCCCCGCATCCGGGTTGGCGATCGAGGCCAAGGCTGTCAGCAAAACATATGGGTCTGGCAACCGGGCGCATACCGCCCTTAACGCGATCGATGTGACGGTACCCATCGGCTGTATTTACGGGCTTCTTGGGCCGAATGGCGCCGGCAAATCAACCTTTATCAACATCATGGCCGGCACCGTGATTAAATCCGGCGGGCGCATCACTATCTGGGGTACCGATATCGATGCCAATCCCAGACAAGCGCGGGCCAATATTGGTATCGTGCCGCAAGAACTGAACATCGATGCGTTTTTCACGCCGCGCGAGACGCTGGATATGATGGCCGGGCTGTTTGGCGTCCCAAAATCCGAACGTCAAACCGACGCCATTCTGGAAATGGTTGGGCTGACCGCACAGGCCGATATCTATTCACGGCGGCTTTCGGGCGGCATGCGACGGCGGCTTTTGGTTGGCAAGGCCATGGTGCATCGCCCGCCGATTCTGGTATTGGACGAACCCACCGCCGGCGTTGATGTAGCGTTGCGCCAACGGCTGTGGGACAGTATCCGGGCGCTGAATGACGCTGGCGTGACGATCGTCTTGACAACGCATTATCTTGAAGAAGCCGAAGCGCTGTGTGATCAGATTGCGATCATCAACAAGGGCGCGATTATCGCCGCCCGCAGCAAGGCCGAATTGCTGGCCTCGGCCGGCCAGAAAACGCTTTATCTGACGATTGCCGGCGGGGTGATAACGCCGCTTGTCCCGGCGCTGACCGCGCTTGGCGCCGAATGGCGTGACGGCCGGCTGGCGATTAGCTTTGACCCTAGCACCACCGACGCTATCAGCCTGATTCGGCAGGTCAGTGCCGCCGGCCTTGACATCAGCGATATCAGCACCGCCGAACCCGACCTTGAGGACGTGTTTTTGCGCCTGACCAGCACCCCCTAGAACAGCGCGTACATCCCAAGACCGGATTTAGTCTTGGCTTTGACGGCAAGACGGTATAGAAACAGCGCATCCGGCCATGCCGCGGCTTTTTGTCGGCCCGCCATGATGCCTATGCACTCGTAGCTCAGCTGGATAGAGCGCTGCCCTCCGAAGGCAGAGGTCAGAGGTTCGAATCCTCTCGAGTGCGCCAT
>JAYOFA010000012.1:0-29283 GCA_038116935.1 Puniceispirillum sp. (SeqCode)
TTGCAAAGCCGGCCGCTGGCCCTGTGGCTTCGCGGCGCCTTCTGGTGCACGCTGTCTGGCATTTCCAGTTTCATCTCGGTATCGGGCGGCATTCCGCTGCAGATTTTCTTGCTGTCCTGCAAGGTACAACGCACAGTTTATATCGGCTCGGCTGGCGCATTCTTCTTTATGCTGAACCTGACCAAGGTCCCGCTTTATTGGGATCTGGGCATTTTATCCGGCCACAGCTTTGCCGTTTCGCTGCTATTGTTGCCGGCAATTCCGCTTGGTGTGGTGCTTGGGCGCTGGATCAGCAATATGATGAGCGACCAGCAGTTTTATCTGTTCCTGCATATCATCCTGGGCCTTGTCGGGGTCGAACTTCTCTACAGCGTTTTTGGATAACCGGTCAGGCCGGTTGACGCGGTATGCCCTTTTGCTGGGATGCGTCGGCGTCACGGCGGGTGACCCCATCCACCAGAACAAACGCGATAATACAGGTTTCGGTGCCACGGTTTGACCAAGCATGGTTGGTGCCGCGCTGGATCACCACATCCCCGGCCTTCAACAGAACATCTTCATCATCAAGAAGCATGTAAATTTCGCCGGTCAGGATAATCGCATAATCGACCGAATTGGTCCGGTGCATGAACGGGTGGCGCGCCCCGTCAACAATATTGTCGGCTGCGCCCATTTCAGCAAAGGCTGACCGCCCATCGAGGGTGGCCATGACCGCCGGGTCTTCTGGTTCGAATTCGACACAGCGAAAGACGCTGCCACCTGCCGGCGGGTGCAGAATAAACGGCCCGGTGCAGGTTTCGGTGGCGCCATCATATTCGGCCGGGGTGCCATCCGACAGCCAGAAATTGGTCAAGGTAACGCCGGGCCGGTTTGGCCGCTGCAAAATCTGGCTTGCGGTTTCGTCACGTTCGACAATGGCCTTGCCATGGTGGTCGTGACCGGTAACAACGCGGCGAAAATTCCGAGCCATGAGGGAGTATCCTTGTTAGCAAAAAAGGCGCAAGCAAAAACAAGATGACAGCATAGCTAACCCGCATGCGCCGCGAAAGCACGATCTGCCCGGCATGTAATCAGGATTTTTTCGACAAGGCCGCCAGCTGTTGCTGCAAGGCCGTGATCTGCGCCTTCATCGCGTCCAGATCAGCCTTTGCCGGGGCTGACGCGGCTATGTTTGGGCTGGGAGATGGTGCAGCAGGGTTCGACTGTTCCGGCGTTGGCGTTTCGGCAGCCGGCGGTGCACCGGATGCTGCGGCACCAAAATCCTGCCAAGATTGTAGCATCCCCGCCATCATTTGCGATTGCATCGCCTGCAGGCCTTTTAGCGCGTCAAGGTTTTTATCAGGATTGGTCGGGTCAAATGATACCGCCCCAAATGCCTTGGCCATGTCCTGCTGGTTTTTTTGATAGGCCTGCATCATCTGCTCGATCGCTTTTGGCCAAACCTGTGTCGCCGCATCACTATAGCCTTTGATGATTTCCGTCAGAAAATCCTTGGGAATGACCTGTTCGCCTTGGCCTTCAAATTCGGAAATGATCGTCAGCAAATATTGGTTGGTGATATCTTCGCCGGTCTTTTTATCGAGAATCGTGACCGAATGCCCGGCCCGGATCAAGCGGCTGATATCATCCAGCGTGACAAATTCCTTGGTATCTTTGTTATAGAATTTGCGGCTTGAATAACGATGGATCGTCAGGCTTGGCTTGTCAGTGTCGCGCATCAGAATCTCCTAGATCCGGCAGGCCTTTATTCAAACAAAAAAGAAGTGGAAAGCCCACTTCTTTTTTAATTTGGCATGGTCGGCAAACCGCCTATTTCTTGGCGGTTTTGGCCATAACATCCTTTTTGATATCGGCCATTGCTGCGGCGTCATCACCGGTGCTGGCGGCGGCAGGCGCGGTGGTTGCCGCGGCTTGCGGGGCCGCATCATCGTTACCGGCTGCGGCGGCGGCTTGCCCGGCAGACAGCATCACATCCATCGCCTCGGCTTGTGCGGCCTTGGCAATATCGACAAAGGCCGCCATATGTTTTGGCATCGCTTTGGCCTGTTTGGCGGCAAATTCACTTGACGCCGCCGCCATATCGGTTGCTGCGGGGCCCGCTTTGGCAAGACGATCAAGCGCATCCATCGTTTCATTGACCATCGCTTGGCCGGCGGCCAGATTCTTTTTTGCCGCATCAAGCGTGATTTGCGACAATTTGGCCTGATAGTCGGCCATTGGCTTCATCGCTTCAGCCATATCTGCCGGCGTGGCAGCGGCCATTTTATCGAGCGCTTTTTTGTAATCATCAGGATGGAACATGGTTCAGTCTCCTTTTTGTGATACATAGATTGGTGATCGCGACGATCAGACGAAAAACTGTCCGCCATTCGCCGACAAGGTGGACCCGGTGATAAAGGCCGCATCATCGCTCACCAGGAACAATACACAGCGGGCAATTTCATCAGGCGTTCCCAACCGACCCACCGGGATCTGGGCGGTAATTTTGGCAATGATTTCATCCGCCATCGCATTGACCATTTCGGTGCCAATATAGCCGGGACAAACCGCATTGACGGTGATTCCCTTGGCCGCGCCTTCTTGGGCCAAGGCTTTGGTAAAGCCCAGATCGCCCGCCTTGGCCGATGAATAATTGGCTTGGCCAAACTGGCCCTTTTGCCCATTGATCGATGAAATATTGACGATCCGGCCAAAATTGCGATCGCGCATACCGCCCCAGACTTGATGCGTCATGTTAAACAAGCCGTTCAGATTGGTGTCGATGACTTCCTGCCATTGCTGGGTGGTCATTTTATGAAACGCGCTGTCGCGGGTGATACCGGCATTATTGACCAGCACATCGACCGGGCCCAATTTGGCCTCAACCGCGGCAACGCCGGCCGCACAATCCTCGTAAGAGGCGACCGACCATTTGAACACGTCAATACCGGTGTCCTTGGCAAAAGCAGCGGCAGCTTCGTCATTGCCGGCATAGTTGGCGGCTACCTGATAGCCGGCAGATTTCAGCATTTTTGAAATGGCGGCACCGATGCCGCGGGTTCCCCCGGTCACAATCGCGGTCTTTGACATAACGTTCGTCCCTTTCTTCACAAGATCAGATCTAAGATTAGTTCTGGTGCTGACGGCTATAGCCGTTCAATACACATAGCAACGCCCATGCCGCCGCCGATACACAAGGTGGCAAGCCCCTTTTGGGCCTTTTGGCGCTGCATTTCAAACAACAGCGTATTCAATACGCGCGCCCCAGACGCCCCGATAGGGTGGCCAATCGCAATCGCCCCACCATTTACATTCACCTTGGCAGGGTCCCATCCCATGTCGCGGTTGACAGCAATCGCCTGTGCGGCAAAGGCCTCATTCGCCTCGATAAGGTCAAGATCATCAACCGTCCAGCTAGCTTTGGCTAAGGCTTTGCGCGATGCGGTAACCGGCCCGATCCCCATAATCGCCGGATCAACACCAGCGGTGGCATAAGACACAATCCGAGCCATTGGCTGAATATTTTTCGCGGTGGCGGTGGCCTCGCTCATCAACAGCACTGCGGCCGCACCATCATTGATGCCCGACGCATTACCAGCGGTCACCGTGCCATCCTTGGAAAAGGCCGGACGCAATTTTTGCAAGGCCGCCATGTCAACGCCATGCTTGATATATTCGTCAGCATCGACCGTGATCTCGTCGCGGCGCGACTTGACCAGAACCGGGGTAATCTCATCAGCAAATTTACCGGCTTTTTGCGCCGCCTCGGCCTTGTTTTGCGAGGCAACGGCGAATTCATCTTGTTCGTCGCGGCTGATCTGCCATTTGGTGGCAATGTTTTCTGCGGTCGTACCCATGTGATACTCATGAAACGCATCGGTCAACCCGTCCATGATCATCGAGTCGACAAAGGCCACATTGCCCATCCGCGCCCCAGTCCGCAACATCGCCACATGCGGGGCCAATGACATGCTTTCCTGACCACCGGCCACCACAATATCGGCATCCCCAAGCTGCACATGCTGGGCCCCAATCGCCACCGCACGCAACCCCGACCCACAGAGCTGGTTGATACCCCATGCGGCGCTTTCCTGCGGCAAGCCAGCGTTGATATGCGCCTGACGGGCCGGGTTTTGCCCCTGACCGGCAGCCAAAATCTGGCCCATGATGGTTTCTGACACATCGGCCTTTTCGATTCCGGCGCGCGCCACAACCGCCTCGATTGCCGCTTTGCCAAGGTCATGCGCTGCCAAGCCTGACAGGGCGCCCCCAAAACTGCCAACCGGCGTCCGTGCCGCTGATGCAATCACCACATTTGTCATCATACCCTCCGTTGGCCCGCGGCCATGTGCGATTTAATGCTGGATAAAGACAAAAAGGAGCGCGAGAGCGCCCCTTTTTTTATCGTGCGTGCTGTTAGGCGTTGACGATGTTGTTTTGGACATCCTTGCCCGCCTTCAGCATGATCTCGGCGGTATCAACCTGTGCCTTTTTGGCAACATCGGCGATCCTGGCAAGATGCTTTGGGGCCGCTTCAACCTGTGCTTTGGCAAATTCGGTCGAGGCTGCCGCCAGATCGGCAGGCTTTTCGACAGGCTTGGCAAACGCGGCAAGCGCCGCAATGGTTTCATTCATCCAAGTCTGGCCAATCTCGATATTTTTTTTGGCGGCGTCAAAGGCAACCTGTGACAGCTTGGTCTGGTAGTCAACGAATGGCTTTACATTGTCAGCCATTTCAAATGGTGACGCTGATACGAATTTTTCCATCGCTTTAGTGTAGTCAGCAAAAGTAAACATGGGTTTGTCTCCTGATCAAATTTTTCTGCTAAGCGGAATATAGTTACCGCAATGCAGAAAATCAAGAGAAAATTACGCAATGCGGAAAATTAGCCGCGGCGCTGCACATATTGTCCTGGCGCAAGGCCTAAATCTGGCCCATCAAAATCTTTTAATACACTGTTTGCATTTACTTTATTTCCTGACATGCCAGCCATCCACGCCGCCCATGCTGGCCACCAAGATCCGGCCGTAACCGGCAAATCAAGGAAAGAATCGGCTGCATAGTCGGTTAAATTCTCTGCCATGCGGAAATGATATTTCCTGGCTTCGGGTGGATTTATAATCCCGGCCACATGGCCGCTTCCGCCCAAAATATAGGTTTTTGGCCCTTTGGTCTGGCTGATCCCGGCAAATGACGACCGCCAAGGGGCAATATGGTCGGTTTCAGCGGCGACCGCACAGATTGGTATATCGACATCGGCCAGCGCCAGATCGGTATCAAGGAACCGTAGCGCGCCCGTTGCAAACCGGTTGTTTTGATAGAAATTGTCAAGATATTCGCGTGCCATGCGTCCCGGCAGGTTGGTTGAGTCGCTGTTCCAATAGAGCAAATCCATCACCGGTGGCTTTTGCCCCATCAGATAGGACCGTACCGCCGGGCCGTAGACCAAATCACCCGAGCGCAAGAAACTGAATGTCTGGGCCAGAAATGCGCCGTCCAAAACGCCACTTTCGGCAATGCGATCATGAATTTTCTTGGCATAGTCAGGACCGGTGTAAATCGCCAACTCGCCAGGATCATGAAAATCGGTCAAGGTGGTGAAAAAGGTTGCCGAATGAATCAGGTCATGGCCGGTTTTCCGCAAATAATCCGCGGTCACTGCCACCAATGTGCCGCCGATACAATAGCCGATCACATTTGCCTGCGGTTGGCCGGTCAGGCCGGTCACCTGTTCCAATGCGGTTTGCACGCCTTCGGTCATATAATCGTCAAACCCGACATCGGCCATCGCCCCATCCGGATTGACCCAGGACACCAGAAACACCGCTTGGCCGGCGGCCAGCGCAAACTGGATAAAGCTGTTTTGCGGGGTCAGATCCAGAATGTAGAATTTGTTGATACAGGGCGGCACAATCAGCAACGGCCGTTCAAACACACTGTCGGTTGTCGGCTGATAGTGGATCAGTTCAAACAGCCGATTGCGGAACACCACCTTGCCCGCTGATGTGGCCAGATTTTCCCCGACCTTGAAAGCGTTCGCATCGGTCAGTGATACCGACAGCTGACCGTCGCCTTTTTCCAGATCATTCACCAGATTTTCTAGCCCTTCGACCAGCGATTTGCCTTGGGTTTCGATCGCATGTTTCAATGCTTCGGGGTTGGTTCCCAGGAAATTTTGCGGCGACAGGAAATTGATTAGCTGTTGCGAGAAAAACTGAATTTGTCGGGCCTCACCTTCCGACAAACCCTCGATTTCAGCGACCGAGTCCTTGATCACTTCGCTGGACAGCAGATATTGCTGTTTGATCATGTTGAAATAGGGATTGGTTTGCCACGCTTCATCGCGAAACCGCCGGTCCTTTGGCGTGGCATCCTGTGCGGCGCCCATCATCGAGGCTTGAAAATCAGACCACGCCTCGATTGAGGCTTTATAATAGCGGACCTGGCTTTCGATCAATTTGGCCGGGTTGTTCATCATCTGTGCGAAATAGCTGGATGCCGCCTTGAAAAACAGTTCGGTGCTGGCATTTGACTGATCTGGCTGTTCGGCCTTTTGCCGCGCCATGATCGCGATCAACCGCTTTGTTAACGCGTCAATTTTTTCAAAATTGTCTTTCAGCTCGTCAAGCTGGGGCGTTTTTGCCATATCAGGATCAGACATTGCTTTTCTTCCGGTCAAATATGTGGGACGCTGTCCCCAGATCACTTTTGAGACCTGTTGTTTATGTATACTACATCATCCTACCAGCTTCTGGATAGTTCTATCAAATTGCAGAAGGCATTTGCCAGCCAGATCAGTCATTTGTTTGACCAAGCGCCGGCGCTCACGCGCCTTCATCCCTTTGGATCATTGATGAATGGCTGGTCCAAAGTCGCCGAAAAATCGCTGGACCGAATCGAGTCAAAACCGGACTGGGCGGTCGAGGCTGTGACCACATCAGGCCGATCGCGGCCGATCAAACCGGAAATCATTCTCGATAGGCCTTTTTGCACCCTGACAAAATTTGCGACGACATCGAAACAAAAATTAGCCGAAACCGTGCTGATCATCGCGCCCATGTCAGGTCATTATGCAACGCTGGCGCGCAACACGGTGGCTAGCCTCGTGCCTGACTGCAATGTCTATGTGACCGATTGGAAGAATGCCCGCGATGTACCGGTGACGGCCGGATCATTTAACGTCGATGATTTTGTCGATTATCTTGTCGAATTCATCACCTGCCTTGGGCCGATGACGCATGTGCTTGCGATTTGTCAGCCGGCACCGCTGGCCGCCGCTGCCGCGGCACGTCTGGCGCGTGACAACCCGGCCGCAATGCCCAAATCATTGATCTTGATGGGGGGGCCGGTAGACCCTGCCGCCAACCCGTCAGCGGTAACCGATTATGCGCGCAAGACCGATAGTGAACATTTACGGTCAACGGTCATCATGCCGGTAGCCGACCAATATGCTGGCGCTGGGCGACTTGTCTATCCGGGCCTTGTGCAGCTGACCGCCTTTATGAGCATGAACGCGACCACGCATATAGAGGCTTTTATGCGGCAGATTGGCGCTGAATCCGACGGCACCGCGCATGATGACGACCGGCATAACAGCTTTTACAATGAATATTTGGCGGTGATGGATATGCCGGCCGAATTTTTCCTTGATACCGTCCAGCGCATTTTCAAGGACCGCGACATTGCGACCAACAATTTTGTGCATCATGGGCAAAAGCTTGATCTTGGGGCGGTGCGCACCACCCGCCTGTTGGTGATCGAGGGGGGGCGTGACGATATTTCGGCGCCAGGGCAATGCAAAGCCGCATTGGCGCTATTCAGCGGTTTGCCCGATTCACAAAAACACTACATTCTTGAAGAAGATGCCGGCCATTACGGGATCTTTAGTGGTAAGGCGTGGCGCAACAATATCCGGCCAAAATTCCTCGAATTTATCCGGCAAGACTGACCAACCTGACCGATCTAGACGACCCGGGCAGACATCGCGGCCGATGGCGCGCGGCGTCTTTTATCCAGCCCGCAACCGGTCGTCGGTCAGGCGGCCGATGATACGGCCCATCCAGCCTTTGACCTCGGCGCGTACCGGCAGCATATTGTCGCCAAACGGCCGGGCGAGGAACAGCTTTACCGTAAACGGCTTGCCAGGCTTGCTGCTCCGCCGATGTCCGCCGCGTGGGACCAATGCCACTTCGCATAAAACTGCCGGCCCAGCATAAGCTGCCGGTCGATCGCGGTCGATCGTCACCTTGCCACGCGACAGGACAGACAAGCGCGCATACCGGCGGCCGTCAAAAATCTCGACCGCCGACATCATGGCACCATCGCGGCAATCTCCGGTGACAGCAACCCGGTCAAGAAGGTTCAAAATAGCCGCATAGGGGCCTAATACCGCCGGCGGCATATCGGCCGGCAGCGGATGCACATTGTCAAGATCAAGCGCCGGCGTCCGCGATTGGGCCAGAAGCATGCCGTTGGCCGTCCATTCAACCAGGCTTTCAACACGCGCCTGACCGGAAATGCGCTGCATCGCCAGAAACCGTGATTGCCAGCGCCCGTTATCAGCCTCCAATGCGGCTTGGGCGGTGCTGTGGAACGGTTTGAAAAAGCGCGCCAGCCCGCCACTTTCAACCGACGCATCGATCGTCAGGCGGTGGCCATTCGGCTTCAAATCCACCTGACTTCGGGCCAAAACCAGACGGCCCCATTCAATCTCATAGGCTAGGTTTTGCGGCAGGATGGTCGCCCGCGTCGCACCGGACAAACCAAGCATCAGCCACAGGCCGGCGCTAACGCCGATCAACCAGCGGTTAGGCACCATCTTTCCCCGCATCGATCACAACCGCCATCTGGCACATCAGTTCAAACATAATCGACACGCCCAGAAACGCCGTTCCTCCCGACGCATCAAATGGCGGCGACACCTCGACAAGATCAGCCCCGACAATCGTGACACCAGCCAGTTCACGCACCACCTGAAGCGCCTGAAAACTGTTAGGGCCGCCAACTTCAGGCGTGCCAGTGCCCGGTGCAAAGGTCGGGTCCACAAAATCAATGTCATAGGAAATATAGGTTCTCTCGGTCCCAACAATGTCGCGGGCCTCGGCCATGACATCGGCGACACCGCGCTGGTGAAATTCCTCGATCTTGATCACCCGAATACCTACCGCCTTGGCAAAATCCAGATCCTCATGGTCATATTGGGTCCCGCGGATTCCGATCTGCACCACTTTTTGCGGGATCAGCAGCCCCTCTTCAACGGCGCGCCGGAACGGTGTGCCGTGAGTGTAAAGGGTGCCGCCGAAATAGCTGTGAAACAGGTCGGTGTGGCTGTCGAAATGAATCATCCCAACCGGTTGGGTGGCCGCCACCGCCCGCAACACCGGCAAGGATGTCAAATGATCCCCGCCCGCCGTCATCGGCATGATGCCGGCGGCAATCAGCCTGTGGTAAAAGCTGGTGATCCGGTTCATGCTGTCAGCAATATCCGCCGGGTTTGGCCCGACAACACCAAGATCGGCACAATTGACAAGATCAAACGGCCGCACCCCGCTGACCGGATGCTCGGCCCGGATCATGGTTGACGCATCGCGCAATTGACGTGGGCCATGGCGCGGGCCAGGCCGGTTGGTGGTGCCGCTATCCCACGGCACGCCAACAAGCCCAATATCGACAGCGGCAAAATGCGGATCATCAGCGCCAACATGCGGCAGGCGCATAAAGCTGGGAACACCGGCAAATCGCGGCAGATCAAAACCCGATACAGGACGAAAAAAACTGTCGCTGCCCATAAGCGGCTCCTTTTTTTGGCGCGTGGCGGCCTGTTTTACCTTATGTTGGTTTTACCGTTGTTTTGCCTTTTTGACCAACGCTTGTTGTCGGCCAGGTGCTTATGGCAAGCTGGCGCTATCCGGCGGACCCTATTATAGGCCGACACAGCATCATTTTGCCATTCGACAAAAAGGATCATCACGCCATGACCGAAACCCTGTCTGACCTTGTCTCGGCGCGGTTTGCCACCACCAGCCAAATCGGTGGCAACCATCCCGCTATTGGCACCCATGCTTTGCAATTGCAACATCGCTCGGTCCGCCAATTCACCGCCAAGACTGTGCCTGCCGAAACGCTGGATTTGCTGTTTGCGTGCGCCTTGTCAGCGCCAAGCAAATCCGACCTGCAGCAAACCAGCATCATCCATATCGACAATGCCGACAGCCGCCGCCAGATTGCCGCCGCGCTGCCATCGATGCCGTGGGTGGCAAGCGCGCCGGTATTTTTGCTGTTTTGCGGTGACAGTCGTCGTATCCGGCAGATTTGTAATAGGCACCACACCCGATTCGCGCATGATCCGCTTGACGCGCTGTTCAATGCAACCACCGACACCGCGATGGTACTGCAGAATTTCATCCTTGCCGCCGAGGCAGCCGGGCTTGGCTGCTGCCCGATCAGCGCGGTACGCGAAATCACCGCCGAGATTGCAGCGCTGACCCGCCTTCCGGATGGTGTGTTTCCGCTGGCTGGATTATGCGTTGGCTATGCCGCCGAAAAGACGCCGCTAAGCATCCGCCTGCCGCTGGCGGTCACCGTGCATAAAGACACCTATGACGATAGCCATGACGCCGCATTGATTGCCGATTATGACAAACGCCGCCAACCGGTAAACCCGTATAAAACCCAGCGTGATGTCGAAACTTTTGGCCAAGATGCTGATTATGGCTGGTCCACTGACAAAGCACGGCAAACCGCACATACCGACCGGCTGGCCTTCAGCCAGCATATTCGTGCCCACGGTTTTGATCTTTAGCCGGCGTCAGCGGGCCGGGTGATAGGCTCCGGTTTGACGCCAGCCGTCGATTCCGGTTTGCAGCATCACAACATTACTTTTACCCGCCACCCGCAACGCAAAAACCGCCTGTGCCGACAGGCTGCCGCTATTGCAGAACAAGATCGTCAATTGGGTATCGGGAATGTCATCGATGCGATCCAGCACCGCGCGCCATTCAATATTGATGGCGCCAGGGATCGTACCGGCAGCAAATTGGTCTTCACGTCGCGTGTCGATAAACAGCGCCGCCTCAAACACCGATTGATCCAACTGCTGCGGCAAAATAATACCGGCCGTATAATCCTGAAACATCATATAATCCTGCATCGCCTCGATAACCGGATCGGCCTTTACCGCCGGTGACAATGCCAAAGGTGACAATGCCAAAAAGGCGCCAAGCCCCACAACGCCCATCGAAACGGTTAATCGCCGTATCATCACTCTTGTCTCAACCTGATTTTCACCTGCCGGCACGCCAACAGCGACTTGCCCGCGTCACATGTGCCCGCGTAACATGTAATAGTAACCCGCTTTGCGACAAACGCCACCCCCGACCAGTAACCCCGCGGCAAAATCACCGCTGTCGATTGATTTTGACGCCGCTTTCCCCTATTCCTTGTGTTATGGTTTATCAAGGCCAGACAAAACCCGATCGCTGATCAAATCATCTTGTAACAAGCAACTGATATCGTGAAACAAATTCGAAAAGCTGTGTTTCCTGTAGCCGGGTTCGGCACCCGTTTTTTGCCCGCTACCAAAGCGATGCCAAAGGAATTGCTGCCCATTATCGACAAGCCGATTATTCAGTTTGCGGTGGAAGAAGCCGCTGCCGCCGGTATTGATACGATGGTCTTTGTGACCGGGCGCAGCAAACGGTCGGTCGAGGATCATTTTGATTCAAATTTTGAGCTTGAACATGCGCTGATGAGCAAGGGCAAGCTGGATGAAGCACGGATGGTCCATGATATTGTGCCGCCGCATGTGAAATGCGTGTTTGTCCGCCAGCCGGAACAGTTAGGGCTTGGCCATGCGGTGCTGTGCGCGCGGCCGGTTGTGGGGGATGACCCGTTTGCGGTATTGTTGGCTGATGACTTTATCATCGGCAAGAATGGATCATTCACCAAAGCGATGGTTGATGCCTATATGGCAACCGGCAAATCAATTCTGTGCGTCGATCGGGTCGCCACCGACCAGATCAGCAAATATGGGATTATCGATCCTGGCCCATCGACCGGTGCGGCCGGCATTGATGTGCGCGGGATTGTTGAAAAGCCCGACCCTGATGTTGCACCATCACAACTGGCCTCCTACGGGCGCTATATTCTTGATGGGTCGATTTTTTCAATTTTAGAAAACACCAAGCCTGGCAAGGGCGGCGAAATTCAACTTGTTGATGCGATCAATACTCTGGCAGAACAAGGCGCTGTGCAAGCGTTGGAATTGACCGGCACACGCTATGATTGTGGTGACAAGCTGGGCTATTTACAGGCGATCACCGCCATGGCCCTGCAATCAGAAGCCTTCGGGGCGGATTACCGCGCCTTTCTTGACAGCATGACGACATAAACAATCCGGGCCAGTTTCATGACACAGCCGCGCCTATCCGTTACCGAAAATTGTTGGGATTTCTTGCGTGAACCGATGATTACCCCAACCGGGTTTCGGGAATATGATGCGCGGTGGCAATATCCAAGCGAGATCAATCTGCCGGGCATCACTGCCCTTGGCCTAGGCATAGGCACCCAAATGCACCGGCGTGGCATTGCCCCGGAAATTGTCGTTGCCAATGATTATCGTGACTATTCGCTGGCCATTAAACAGGCGCTGACGATCGGTCTGATGCATGCCGGAATCACTGTTAAAGACATTGGTCCGGCCCTGTCACCAATGGCCTATTTTAGCCAGTTTCATCTTGATGTACCGGCGGTGGCGATGGTGACAGCAAGCCATAACCCAAACGGCTGGACAGGCGTCAAGATGGGGTTTGAACGGCCGCTGACACATGGGCCTGATGAAATGGCCGAGCTGCGCGATATTGTGCTGGCCGGACAGGGTGTTGCCCGGCCGGGCGGCGCGCTCGAATATGTCGATGGCGTTGGCGCAGCCTATCTTGATGATCTTGCCGGTGACTTCAGAATGCAAAGCAAACTAAAAGTCGTGTGCGCGACCGGCAATGGCACCGCGTCCGCCTTTGCGCCACAATTGCTGGACCGGATTGGTGTCGAGGTTGTCGGCCTTCACACCGACCTTGATTATCATTTCCCGCATTACAACCCCAACCCGGAATCGCTGGAAATGCTGCATGATATGGCGCGGATGGTCACCCAATCCGGGGCCGATCTGGCGCTTGGTTTTGATGGCGATGGTGACCGTTGCGGCGTTGTCGATAATGAAGGAGGCGAAATTTTCGCCGACAAGGTGGGGGCCATTCTGGCCCGTGATTTGGCCAGACTCTATCCTGGCGCCACCTTTGTGGCCGATGTCAAATCGACCGGTCTTTTTGCCAGCGACCCGGAATTAAAACGCCATAACATCAAGGCGGATTATTGGAAAACCGGTCACAGCCATATGAAACGGCGGGTCAAAGAAATTGGCGCCCTCGCCGGCTTTGAAAAATCAGGCCATTATTTTTTCGCCGCCCCCTTAGGACGCGGCTATGATTGTGGCTTACGGGTGGCCGTTGAAATCTGCAAATTGCTGGACCGCAATCCCGACAAAACCATGGCTGATCTGCATCGTGCCTTGCCACTGACCTATGCGTCACCGACGATGTCGCCCTATTGTCCTGACACCGATAAATATGACGTGCTTGACCGCATCATTGCCCGCATTCAAGACAAAGCCGCCAAGGGCGAAACCTTTGCCGGACGCCGCATCGACTCGGTGCTGACCGTCAATGGTGCCCGCATCATGCTTGATAATGGTGCTTGGGGATTGGTGCGCGCCTCATCTAACACGCCCAATCTTGTCGTGGTCTGCGAAAGCCCTGAAAGCGATGCTGAACTGCGGCAGATTTTTGCCGATCTTGACGCGGTCATCCGGACCGAGCCGCTGGTAGGTGCGTATGATCAGACCTTGTGACATGCCGATGAGCGGCGCGGCGATGCCACAACATACCCATAAGGGGCGGTGATGCAACTGTCTGACAACCCCCATTTTGATGCTCTTAACAAAACCGCTATGGCGCATAAGGGCTTGTGTCTTGGCGATCTGATCGCCGACCCGCATCGCGCCAAAGATTTGGTGTTTACGCATGACGGGATGGAACTTGATGTGACCCGGCAGCTGCTTCGCGAGGATGCATTGGCTGGCCTTGTCGAGCTGGCGCAGGCGGCCGGCCTTGAAAACTGGCGTGACAGGATGCGGGCCGGCGAACCGGTCAACACCTCCGAAAACCGGGCAGTCACGCACCATGCGCTGCGCGACCCGGCGCGCCAGACTACGGCAGAGTGGGACCAGCTGACCGCCGCCGCCGCCATTTTCCGCGACCGGAACCGGTTTGACCGTATCGTTAATATTGGCATCGGCGGATCTGACCTTGGCCCAGCGATGGTAACACGCGCCTTGCGCCCGTTTCATGACGGCCCGGACATCGCGTTTGTATCAAATTTTGACCCGGCCGATCTTGGCGATGTGTTAGCACGGTCAAACCCGCACCGCACCGGCTTTATCGTCACCTCAAAAAGCTTCAGCACAGCCGAAACTCTGGCCAATGCAGCCCGCGCCCGAGACTGGCTAACCAAGGCGGGCGTGACCTGGAACAACGCCATGTTCGCGGTTACCGCCAGCCCTCAAAAGGCCGGCGATGACGGTTTTATCGACACACATATTCTGCCAATGGACAGAGGTGTTGGTGGCCGCTACAGCCTGTGGTCAGCGGCTGGTCTTGGCATATTATGCGCGATTGGCAAACAGTCCTTTGCCGCGCTTCTTGCCGGCGCCCACACTATGGACCAGCATTTTTTTATCGCGCCACTGGCAAAAAACCTGCCGGTGCTGATGGCGCTTATACGAATCTGGAACCGAAATTTTTTGGGCTTTGCAACACATGGGGTGATGCCCTACGCCCAACGGCTGGCCCGCTTTCCGGCCTGGGTCCAACAGCTGGAAATGGAAAGTAACGGCAAGCAGGTTAGCCGTGACGGCACGCGCCTGACCCAACCGGCGAGCAGCCTGATTTGGGGCGAGGCAGGCAGCAATGCCCAGCACAGCTTTTTTCAATATCTGCATCAGGCCGACCATATCGTGCCAGTCGATTTTCTATTGCCCTTAGCACCGGTAGCCAAAGACCATCCGGATCAAAGCCAGCGCACCGCTCATACAAGTCTGGTCGCCAACGCACTGGCACAGGCCGAATTGCTGGCAACCGGCAAAAAAGACGCCGATGACCCGCACCGGCAGTTTCCCGGCAATCGCCCAAGCAGTATCATCAGCTGGCCGCAAACCACCCCTTTTACTGTCGGACAGCTGGCCGCACTTTATGAAAATGCAACCATAAGTTGCGGCTTTATATGGGGCGTGAACAGTTTTGACCAGCCGGGGGTCGAGCTCGGGAAGAAGCTGGCGCATGATCTCCAATCGGGGGCCAGCGGCTTTAGTCCGGCCGCGACTGCGCTGTTTCAACGGCACCACAAAGAGAACAGCTGACCGGCGCAGAGTGGCGCGCTGTCACGCCTGCTGCTAACCACGAGGCAACCGCCAGCCCGACAGCGATGGCACCAGATTATCGTGCCATATCTATCGCACCATATCGCGCCATATAGAGTGCCGCACCCTATATCCGGTCACATTTGCCCAGTCAGATTACTATTGCCTTTTTTACATTAGCATAACAGCATTCAATCAGGATCGGGCAGGATCGGGGATCGTCAATTCAGGCATGCCCGGCTGTAAAAACAGGATACTGACAGTGCAACAGGATAACGCCAAGCCGGTTACCGGCCTTCCTATCGCCGAATTTTTGAACGCCCTTGTTGCCTTTTTATTTGCCACCACGGCGCCGGTGGCAATCATCCTCAGCGTCAGCTTGAATGGCGGCCTGTCTGAAATTGACATTGCGTCATGGATATTCGCGGTCTTTGCGATCAACGGTGTTCTCAGCATTGCGATGTCGGTCAGTTATCGGCAGCCCTTGGTATTTTTATGGACAATTCCAGGTGCCATTCTTGTGGGCCAAGCGCTTGACACTATCCGTTTTACCGAGGTGATTGGCGCCTATCTTCTGACCGGGCTTTTATTGCTGTTTTTGGGTCTGACCGGTTGGATCAAAAAAGTCATGGACTGGCTACCACAGCCGATTGTGATGGGCATGGTGGCGGGCGCCTTTGTCAATTTCGGCCTTGATTGGATCCGCGCCTTTGCCGATGATTTTGTATTGGTTGCTTCGATGTCGGTGGTGTTTTTTGGCTTGTCAGCACTCCCCCGTCTGCCCACCGGGCTGCCGCCGCTGATCTGGGCGCTGATTGTTGGCACATGGCTGATCCTATACCGGTCGGGCACCAGCTTTGCCGACTTGGATTTGGCCCTGACCCTCGCCGCACCAAGAAGCTATGTGCCCGAATTCACCCTTGCCGCGACCATGGAGTTAGTGCTGCCACTGGCGATTACCGTGGTCGCCCTGCAAAATGCCCAAGGCATCGCGGTGCTCAAGCCCGCCGGCCACAATCCTCCGGTCAATGCGATCACCACATGGTGCGGATTCATGTCGATGCTGACCGCGCTTTACGGGGGTATATCAACCTGTCTGACCGGTCCGGTCAATGCGATCTTGGTGGCCAGCGGCGACCCAAGACGGCACTGGATTGCCGCCAGCATGTTAGGGGTTATGGTGATCCTGTTTGGCCTTTGCGCGCCGACCGTTACATCATGGCTGATTGCGGCCCCGGCCGCCTTTCTCAGCACTTTGGCCGGACTTGCCTTGCTACGCACCTTGCAAACAGCCTTTCAATCCGCCTTCGGCCCCGCCTTTCCGCTTGGCGGGCTGATCGCCTTTCTGGTTACCTTTGCAGGTATACCGATGCTCAATATCGGTGCCCCCTTTTGGGGGCTGGTGTTTGGTGTGCTGGCCAGTTTGCTGCTTGAACGTCAGGCCTTTACCGGCAACAACAGATGACCGGCACCGCCGGTGGTGATAGGATTATACGGCCATCAACAGGCTTCAATCTATGAGGGCTAATTTATGACACAGCCGGTTTTTACCAAGGCCTTTACCCAGCAAGAGCCGATCCCCGAATCGGGTATTGCGCGTGCTGTTGAACTGATGCGGCAAGGCCGGCTTCATCGTTACAATCTTGCCGAAAATGATCCGAATGACACCAGCCAGTTGGAGGCCGCCTTTGCCGCGTGGCAGGGCGCCGATTATTGCCTTGCCTGCACATCGGGCGGCTATGCCATTCAGCTGGCACTTCGCGTATGCGGGGTAAAGCCGGGTGATCTGGTGCTGGCCAATGCCTATACGCTGGCACCGGTACCGGGCGCCATCCATGCCGTTGGCGGGGTCCCTGTTCTGGTCGATATTGACGATAATTACCATATCGACCTCGATGATTTTGACAGCAAGGCGGCCAGCACTCAGGCCAAATTTCTGCTGTTGTCGCATATGCGTGGCCATATTGCCGATATGGATCGGGTGACCAAGATTTGCCAACGGCATGGGATCTGCCTGATTGAAGATTGTGCCCACACAATGGGGGCGAAATGGCGGGGCAAACGATCGGGTAACTTTGGCACTGTTGCTGCCTTTTCCACCCAAACCTACAAACATATGAATTCGGGTGAAGGCGGCCTTCTGACCACCAATGATCCGGACATCGCCGCGCGCGCCGTGGTCTCGTCAGGATCCTATATGCTTTATGGGCGCCATGGCGCGATTCCGGCAAGCGAAGCGTTTGACAAGATCCGGCTTTATGCCCCGAATTATTCAGGCCGGATGGACCATGTCAGGGCCGCCATGCTGCTGGCACAACTGCCCGAACTAGAGGCTAACCTTGCCCGCTGGAACCAGCTCTATGACCGGCTTTACATGCATTTTTCAGCCATCAAAGGCGTGGTTATTCCACGCCGGCGGCAAGAGGAATTTTATGTTGGATCGTCGATCCAGTTCCGCGCCGTCGGCCTGCCGCGCGACAAGATACCCGCCTTTATCACCGCCTGTGCCGCCCGTGGCGTTGAATTGAAATGGTTTGGCGATGCCGAGCCCAAGGCCTTTACCAGCCGTTATGATAGCTGGAAATATATTGATGATTTACCGGTACTGCCAAACACCTTGCGGGTGCTTGACACCACGCTGGACATGCGGGTGCCGCTGACCTTTGATGTTGCCGATTGCGACCTTATTGCCCATATCATCGCCGATGAAATGACGGCCCTGACCAGTTGATAAGATATCCGCGACAGCATCCACATGCAGGAAAAATTTACCGCCAGCAAACTCCAGGCAATAGGCTGGGCATGTCACAGCGATGAACGGTGTCATCCGACCCGTTCGTCCTGTCCACAACGCAAAAATTGTTACGAAAAAATGCAGCCAGAGATTGTCTTGCTGTTTCTATTTTGTCTAATATCAACTCAAAGGGAGGACCTCATGAGATTGTCTAGAATCATACTTAGCATGTGCGCCGCGATCAGCCTTGGCACCGCTGTCCATGCCGAAAGCCGGATCACTTATAAATCGGCAAAATCGACTTCATCCTATTACCAGATGGCCGTGGAACTTGCCGAAGCTGTCAAAACCGGATCATCCGGCAATATGATTGTGACCATCGAGGAGAGTCAGGGTTCGGTTCAAAATGTGATGGAGGTGATTGGCCGGACCAATAATTATGTATTCACCACACCGCCGGTTCTTGTGAAATTGGCGCAAGGCGGCAAAGCCATGTTCAAGGACAAGGGCAATCCGCGGTTTGACGAAATCCGGGCGCTGTTCCCGATCCCGTCATTGACCATGCATTTTGTGATGTCTGAGAAATCCGGCGTCACCGATTTTGCCGGCATGGAGGGCAAGACCATCCTTCTTGGCAAAGGCTCTTTTGGCGCGCGTGAAGGGGCCAAATACCTCCAGCTTTTTGGCCTTGAAGGCAAGGTCACGCTGGCGGAAGTAGAATTGTCGAATGCAGTACCGGCACTGAAAAATGGTCAGATCGACGGTTTTGTTACGGCCGGGTCTTATCCAGCACCAAATGTAATCGAAGCGGCGGCATCAGCCGGTGCCAGGGTAATCTCGCTAAGCGATGATCAAGTGGCGGCATCAAAACGCACCCGCCTTGTGATCCCGGCCGGTACCTATGCCGGACAGGCGACGGATATCGTCACCACCTCATTGCCGGTGGTCGCATTCGCCACCACTAATATGGATGATGATACCGCCTATCAACTGACCAAGACCTTTTGGGAAAACAAAAAATCACTTGGCGCAGCGGCCAAATGGTGGGACGGCGTCTCGCTTGACATGCTTGACAATATCCTGACCGCCATTCATCCGGGGGCCAAACGCTATTACCAGGAAGTTGGCGCCACATTGGCGGCGCATCATTGACCATACCAAACGAGGGCGCCCAGCGGGCGCCCTCGTTTTACCGGCATATCATTTTATGACATCGACATCGAAACCGATCTGGGTCGGGCTTGGCATCGCCGCCATTGCCTTTCACATCTGGCTGATTTTTTCCGGCCTGATCCCCAATTTGGTGTCTCGCCCGCTTCACATGGCGCTGGCTTTGCCATGGGTGTTTTTATTTGAAAGCGCCGGCAGTTGGCACCGCCGCACCGGTTTTGTGTTGACCATTATCGGCATTGCCTGTTGCGGCTATATTGCCCTTAACGAGACCGCACTGTCTGACCAATATGGGTTTTTGAACAGTACCCCACAAATCCTGATCGCCGGTGCCTTGTTGGGGCTGACCTTGGAAATGGCGCGCCGTATCGTGGGCTGGCCATTGCCGGTCATTGCCTTTCTGTTTCTTCTTTACGGGTTATTCGGCCAGCATATTCCAGGTGAATTTGGTCATCCGGGTGTGCCGTTGAACAGCTTTTTGGGAACACTGGTGATTACCGAAGGCGGGCTGTGGGGCAAACTCACCGGCGTATCGGTTTCGGTGGTCGCGGTGTTTGTTATTTTTGGGGCGGTGCTAAATGCTGGCGAAGCGGGCCAAGGCTTTATGAATGTGGCAATTGCGGCGGCCGGTCGGCTGAAAGGCGGGGCGGCCAAGGTGTCGGTGCTATCATCGGCCCTGTTCGGGTCCATTTCCGGGTCGGCATCGGCCAATGTCGCCTCGACCGGTATGGTGACATTGCCAACCATGGCCAAGCTTGGCTATCCCAAGCGGATTGCCGGGGCGGTAGAGGCTGTGGCCTCGACCGGCGGCCAAATCATGCCACCGCTGATGGGGGCTGGCGCCTTTGTTATGGTTGAGTTAACCGGCATTCCCTATACCGAGATTATTCTGGCCGCCAGCATTCCGGCGGTCCTGTATTTCCTGACAATCTGGATCGGGGTCAACGCCTATGCTGACCGGTACGACCTAAAGCCTTACCGCGCTGATATGCAGCCTGCACTTGCCGAGGTCGTCAAAACAACGCTGTTTTTTCTGGTGCCGTTCAGCGCCCTGCTATTGGTCATGTTTTCAGGCTTTACACCGCAATTTGCGGCATCGATCGCCAGTCTGGTTGCGACCGCATTGCTATTCACCGGAACCGATGGTCGTTTTGACCTATCGCGTGCCGGACAGCGGCTGATCACCGCGTCACTTTTCGCTGGCAAACAAATTGCGATGATTGCCGCGATCATTTTGTGTGCATCGATCATTGTCGGCATTCTTGGCATGACCGGTCTTGGCGTGAAGATCACCTCGACAATTCTATCCTTGGCGGGCAATGGGCTGTGGATGGCGTTGGGACTAACAGCACTGGCCTGCATCGTCTTGGGCATGGAGGTGCCGACAACGGCGGCCTATGTAATTTGCGTATCAGTGGCTGGCCCGGCATTGATCGATCTTGGCATCGCGCCCCTTGTCGTTCATCTATTCATTTTCTGGTATGCGTTGTTATCAACCATCACACCGCCGGTTTGCGGTGGTGTGTTTATCGCCGCCAGCATGGTTGGCGAAAACTGGCTTCGGGTCGCCATCAGCGCGATGCTGCTTGGCCTTGGGCTGTACATAATCCCGCTGGCCTTTATCCGGCATCCTGCCTTGCTTGATCTGGGATCATCGCCGGTGGCCAGCATAAGTGCCGCCCTGCAGGTCACTGTTGGTCTGGGCTTTTTGGGGCATGGGCTGATCGGCCCCCGACCAGCCTGGCAGCGCCTTGGCCTGACCGCTGCCGGCCTTTTGGTGATCTTCCTTCACTGGCCAAGCCTTGGCGCCTAAACTACGCGCCGCTTTAGGCCAGAATCGCAAACACACCAAATAACATCACGGCGGCGATCAGCGTAAAGGTCAGGTTCCAGTCCCATGTCAGACGCCGGCCGGGAATATCAGTGGTCCGAGAAATCAGCAACACAACCGTCGCATAGGGAGAGAAGGTCATCGACAGGGCCCAGCCACATGAAATCGACAGCGCGATCAATGTCGGGTCGGCTGGCAATTCGGGTAGTGATCCGAACAGCGAACCAAAGAACACCGCCATCATAATCGGTGACAGCGCCAACAGGCTTAGCAACGCCAGCACGATCGGGATGCTACCAAGCAAGATAAAGTCGGGAATAGCGTCAAGCTGTAAAAAGGCGGCTAGCTCGGCTGCCGGCACCAGTTCGGCCGCCGCGCGCCCGATCAGGCCTGACGCCGCCAGCGTTACCGCCACCGGTGCCGATTTTGGAAAATCGGTGATAACCATGGTGCGGAACCGGTCAGCAATATGTTCAAAGATCGGTTTTTGCGCGCCATGCAATTGTACCGCCAACCACCCAAATAGCATCAGCGGACAGGCCATCAGCAAGCCAAAAATCATCGTATCGCCGGTCAACCATACAAAAAATGCCGCCATCCCAAAAAGCCAGCTACAAGCGGCAATAAAATAAAAGATCGCGCGTGTTGGCACCGGCGGGATAACAACTTTGGCAACCGGACGATAGTGCCGAAACCGCAGCCGGTCTTCAAAGGCGCCAACAAACAGCACAAGAATAAAGATCCCAAGCCCATAGAATGTCCACAAATGCCGGTCGGTTCCCGGAATCAGCTGACCAACCGCCAAGGGCGCAACCGCTGTTGGCGACCAGATCACACACCACGCAAAGCCCCGTAACATGGCTGATAATTGGCGGCGTTCGCGGATCGGGTTCAGCGGGTCATCCGGTGCCGATAATTCAATCCCCCGCCGGATCAGCACGGTTAGAAAACTCAGAACGCCAATATTGAACAATACCGATAAAAATGCCGCCCCGCTATTCAACGCATAATAGCGCCGCCCCGCCGGCTGGCGGGTCAGATAGTTACCACAGGCGGCAATCGATGGTGACGTGGATGCGGCTTCATACAGCATGCCCAGAAGCAGGATAAACGCCATCAAAAAACTGGCTTGGCCAAACGCCGCATCAACCACGGCCCACGGCGCGTCCGACAGAAAAAATTGCAGGGCCAACACCGTGGCGGACAGCCCGATCAGATAAAATTCGCGAAACCCAAGCTGCCGCCATGCCAGAAAAACGGTCGCCAACATGCCAACCGATGCCAATTCATGCGCAAACGGCACGGCCAGCGCGCGATGCGCCAGCTCGGCTAGAATCACCGTGATCATGGAAGCCGACAAAAACGGGCGTGTTGCCGGCGCGGTCATGCTTATCGGCCGTGTTTACGGCGCCATTCCTCGAACGCCACCTTGGTTTCGTCCTTTGTCGGCGGATACAGCCCGACGATGGTTGCCCCGTTATGAACCATTTCGGATACGAAATCCTCAAAGGCGGTCATTTCGGTCGCTTCATCGGCGATTTCATCAGCAAGATGCAACGGAATGACAATCACCCCTTCGCCGTCGCCGACAATCACATCACCCGGAAACACCGCGACGTCACCGCACCCGATCGGGCCGTTCAATTCAATCGCCTGATGAATGGTCAGGTTGGTCGGGGCGGCCGGCCGATGGTGGTAACTTGGTATTTCCAGCTTGCCGATTTCGGGTGCGTCACGAAACCCGCCATCAGTGACAATGCCGGCGGCGCCCCGCTTCATTAAACGGGTCACAAGAATCGACCCGGCCGACGCCGCGCGGGCATCCTTGCGGCTGTCGATCACCATCACATAATCTGGGGGGCATTCTTCAATGCCAACACGTTGCGGGTGGGTCGGGTCTTGAAACACGGTGATCGGGTTCAGATCTTCACGCGCCGGGATATAGCGCAATGTATAGGCTTGGCCGACCATGTTCCGTCCCTTAAAGGCAATCGGATGCACGTCCTGCAAAAACTGGTTCCGCAATCCGATTTTGAACAAGGCTGTCGACAGGGTTGCGGTGCTAACATGCCGCAATTTTTCCCGCGTTCCAGCAGACAATGTCGGTTGTGTCATGGGGGATCTCTCCGATCAGAATATATCAGGTTCGCCGGGCGACGCACCGAATTTGGTTTCGAGATAGTCAAAGTCACAGCCCTCGTCGGCCTGTTTAATATGCTGTGAAAACATCCAGCCATAGCCGCGCTGGAATTTTGGGGCTGGCGGTGTCCAGGCCTCACGGCGGCGCGCCAGCTCATCGTCGTCAACCAGCATATCAATACGCCGCTCGTTGATGTTGATGCGGATTTTATCACCCGTTTTTAGCAAAGCCAGCGGCCCGCCAACATGCGCTTCGGGGGCGACATGCAGCACACAGGCGCCATAGCTGGTGCCGCTCATCCGCGCATCGGACAGCCGCAAAATGTCTCGCACACCCTGTTTTAGTAGTTTCTTGGGGATCGGTAGCATACCCCATTCCGGCATGCCGGGACCGCCTTGCGGGCCTACCCCGCGCAACACCAGCACATGATCAGCGGTGACATCCAGATTTTCATCATCAATCGCCGCCTTCATTTCTGGATAGCTGTCGAACACCAGCGCCGGACCGGTGTGATCATAAAATTTTGGATCGCACGCTGCATGTTTAATCACGCATCCATCTGGGGCCAGATTGCCATGCAGAATGGCCAGCGATCCCTCGTCTTGCAAGGGCTTGTCCAACGGCCGGATCACATCATCATTAAAGACCTCGGCATTTTCCAACAAGGCCCCAAGCGTTTGTCCCGACACCGTCATAGCATCAAGTTTCAGCTTGTCACGAAGGCGCGCCATTAGGCCGCGCAATCCGCCAGCATAATAGAAATCTTCCATCAGATACTGGCTTCCACTTGGCCGCACATTGGCGATAACCGGCACATCGCGCGACACCACATCAAGGTCGGCCAGTTTCAAATCAACCCCAGCGCGGCGCGCCATAGCAATCAGATGGATCACCGCATTGGTCGAACAGCCCATCGACATCGCGACCACTACAGCATTGTGAAAGGACCGGTCATCGAGGATTTTGTCAGGCGTCAAATCATCCCAGACCATATCGACAATGCGCCGGCCGCATTCAGCCGACATGCGGATATGATTTGAGTCAGCCGCCGGAATCGAGCTGGCACCCGACAAGGTCAGGCCTAATGATTCGGCCATCGCCGTCATTGTCGAGGCCGTGCCCATCGTCATGCAATGACCATAAGAGCGCGCAATACCCGCTTCAACCGCCTGCCATTCATCGGCCGAGATATTACCAGCCCGCCGTTCATCCCAATATTTCCAGCCATCCGATCCGCTGCCAAGCGCCTTGCCCTTGTAATTACCGCGCAGCATCGGGCCGGCCGGCAGATAGACAAACGGCAGGCCAGCACTGACCGCCCCCATCACCAAGGCCGGGGTGGTTTTGTCACAGCCGCCCATCAACACCGCGCCATCGATCGGGTGCGAACGCAACAGCTCCTCGGTCTCAATGGCAAGCAGGTTGCGATAAAGCATCGTTGTCGGTTTGACATAATTTTCCGACAATGATAACGCCGGCAATTCCAGCGGAAAGCCACCCGCCTGCAACACCCCGCGCTTGACGTCATCGACACGCTGTTTGAAGTGGGAATGGCATGGGTTAATGTCGGACCAGGTGTTGATCAACGCAATGATGGGTTTGCCGTCCCAGTCGGATGGGTCATATCCCATTTGCAGGGTCCGCGACCGGTGGCCGAACGAACGCAAATCGTCCGGCGCGTACCAACGCGCCGAACGGAGGTCTTCATATTTCTTGGGCATCAGAAACTCACGCGAAACCGTCCGCTAGGGCGAACATAAACACAATCAAGCCAAGTCCAAATAAAACGCCGATGACAGCGGTCGAAATGCCGTAATAATTGCTGTCGACAACGGTGTCTTCCTCGTCATGTACCATAGCCATTTTCTAACCCTCCTAGCTCAATGCCATCGGCATCCACAGGGCAATCATCGGGAAGAACAACACCAACAACATCCCGATGATTTGCAAACCGATGAATGGCAGAACACTGACAAAAATTTCCTGCAAGGTCACATCGCGTGGCGCCACCGATTTCAGCCAGAAACATGCCGGGCCAAAAGGTGGCGAGAGGAAATAGATCTGGATATTCATCACGAACAACACGCCAAACCACACCGCAGCCCAGTCGGGTGCCATCCCCAATTCCGGTGCCAAATCGCGAACCACGGGTGCAAAAACCGGCACAGTGATGAAGATAATCGCGATCCATTCCATGAATGTGCCAAGCACCACCAGAATGGCCATCATCACCAGAATGGTCCCCAGCGCACCAAGCCCGGCGCCTTTGATCAATTCACGCATGAAATCGGCACCGCCGATTAGGTTGTAAAGCCCGACAAACGCCACCGCGCCCAAAATCAGCCAGATGATCGTTCCAACCACCGCCATGGTGTTGGCAAGACAGGCCTGAATCAGTTGGAAATTGAACTGAAAGCGCACCGCCGCCACCAGAATGGCCCCAAACACGCCCACAGCGGCCGCCTCGGTGACGCTGGTGATACCGCCATAAATCGATCCCATCACACAGACAATCAGCAAAATACACAAGGCGACGGCAGTGATTTGATGCCGTCCCAATTTTGCCTCGGTCCCAGTCTTGGCCGCAATTTCGGCGGCGGTTGGTGCGAGTGACGGATTCAGGTTACAGCGCACCAATACAAAGCTGACATAAAACACCGCCAGCATCAGCCCCGGAATAAACCCGGCGGAAAACAGATCGCCAATGCCGACATTCGCGCTCAAACCATATACGATCATCACAATCGATGGTGGGATCAATGTTGCCAACGCCCCAGCCGCACAAATCAGACCAATGGTCAGTTTGCGGTCATAGCCAAGCCGTAGCATTTGTGGCAAGGCGACAAGGCCAAGCATCACAATTTCGCCGCCCATCACCCCCGACATGGCGGCCAAGATCACCGCCACAATCGTGGTTTGCACCGCGACACCACCGCGCAAGCTGCCAGCAAAAATCGACATCGCGTCAAACAAGTCTTGGGCAATACCGGCCCGTTCCAGAATCGAGGCCATCAACACAAAGAACGGGACCGCGACCAGCGGGTATTTTTCCAGCAAATCCATCGCATTGGTTGACACCAAATACATGCCGTTGAGGCCGTAAAAGGCCAGCGCACAGACCACCGAGATAATCAATGTCACAATGCCAAGCGGCATGCCGGTCATCATCAAGATCAGCAATGCGGCAACGATAAGCATCGAAATTGTCGCAATGCCAACCTCTTCACGATCGACATGGAATTTATCGACAATCGTGCCGGCGCTTTCGGCAAGGCTGGTCTCGATCCCAAGCCACATGCCGCCCATTTCACTGTAATGCGCCAAAATCTGGATCAATAACCGGCCACAGATCAGGGCCAGCACCATATAGACGGTCAGTTGCAATAAATGGCTGCGAAAATGTCGGCTAAGATTGACGATCAATTGCACAAGGTAAATGAACAATCCGGTGACCAAGACGGTTTTCAGAACCATTGGCAGCGGCGAATTCCATGCGGTACCGCCCCGTTCAACAAGATCGATGCTTTCGATCGCCCGCATCATGGTGTCTGACACCAACATATATAGCGCGAACACGCCAACCAGCATGGCAAATAAATCAAGCCACCATCGAACCCGTTCAGAAGCCATCAAATAAAGAACGGTGATCCCGATATGGCGTTTGTTCAAGGTGACAAAGCCGGCCGACAACATCCAGGCCGACGCACATAGCACCATCACAACCTCAAAAACCCATTGTGTCGGTGCATTGAAAACATAGCGGGCGACAACTTCCCACAAGGTGCAGAATGCCGCCATCAGATAGAAATAGCTGACAGCCAATCCCAAAAATCGGCTTAGATGGTCGACAGATCCGTTAAAGGCCTCTCGCACCGGTGCGCCAACCAGCCTCTCGGTCATTCCGGTCATGGCATCGCCTCCCCGCCTGCTATGAAAGAATCAAAAAACAGCGTTAAAAAAGCTGTTGCGCCGGCACTGGCGCAACAGCCGATTTGATGCCTTATTTCAGCAGGCCGGTAGCCCGCATATAGTTCAGATGCGCATCCAGTGCTTCTTTGGCCAATGGTGATTTCTTGGCGAAATCTTCCCAGGCGCCAACCGCGATTTCGCGGAACTTGGCACGCTCTTCAAGGGTCCAGTCAATCACCGTGATGTCATTGCCAGCGCGCTGTTCTTTGGCAATGGCCTGATCTTCCATGTCTGCCTCACGGCGCATCGCGTCATACGAGGCCTGATACCAGATTTCCAGCGCTGTCTGGCCTTGTGGACCAAGACCATCCCACACCTTTTTGTTCACAATAAACTGCAAGACAGCCATGGAGTGAATGCCAGGATAGATCGGGTATTTCGCTACTTTATACATGCCGCTGGCGTCGTTGTTCACATGCGCCGACGCATCAGCCGCATCGATCACTTTCTTTTCCAGCGCGGTATAAACTTCCGAAAATGGCAACGACACGGGTGCGGCACCGGCACGCTTGAAGACCTCGGCCGCCAAACCTTCAGGCGAGCGTACTTTCACGCCCTTAAAGTCGGCCACGGTCTTGATCGGAATGGTCGACACAAAGGCTTCTTTGGCATACGGGCCACAGCCAACAACATGCACTTTGCCTTTGGTGTATTTGTCATACAGCTTTTGCAGGATTTCCTTGCCGCCACCATATTGGCAGAAGGTCCGCACCTGATCGACGGTATCGTAACCAGCAATCAAATCACCGATAATCGCAAATGCCGGATCACGGCCCGAAAAATAGGATACAGCGTTCAAATCGCCGTCAAGAATACCATTGGCCACCGCATCGATGGTTTCACGGTGTGGCACAACGGCTTTGGTCGGCAACACATCGATTGCAACCGATCCGCCGGTCATCACACCAAGCTTTGGCGCCCAATTGTCGGTCATAAAGCGATGCGCCCAGTCACCGGCCTTTGAACTCGCCTGCACTTTCAGCGTCTTCGCCACAGCACCGGTTACCGGCGCTGTCAGGGCCAAGGCGCCAAGCGCCGCAACCATCAGAGCTTTTTTGAACATGATATCTCCTCCCATTGTTCAATTTTCGCGGTCTTTTGATCGGGTCATAAAGCCCCTGATTGATCAGCATACCGGCTAACTAATATATTAGTTGACATGTGATGTTTTAGAATATCAAAATCTCTGTCAAGTCTTTTATTGTTAACGGGCCGTGCAGGAAGCGGTCCTTACTAACGTCGAGTGGGGGGAGTCTGTTGTGCCAAATAGCGGTGCGGCAAACATGCTACCTATGGGCAGCAAGATCCACAACGGATCAACAACGACCGCGCAGCAGATTTTTGACCGGCTGCGCCGACGGATTCTGACGCTTGAGCTGAAACCTGGCCAAAAACTTGTCAATAAAGAGTTGATGAGCGAATTCGGCGTCAGCCAAACGCCCGTTCGCGAGGCCATATTGCGCCTTGAGTCCGCCGGATTGGTAGATGTGGTGCCACAATCGGCAACGCGCGTGTCATTGATCAATGTGCAAAGTGCGCGCGAGTCGCATTTTCTGCGGCTTAGTGTCGAAATCGAGATTGCGCGGCGCTTGGCAACCAGCGTGACCGCAACCGACATCGTCGATCTACGGGCGATGATTGAAAAGCAGGCAATCTATGCTGCCGAGGCCGATTTTTCAAAATTTGTTCTGGCTGACAACGCCTTTCACCGCCAAATGTACAGCCTTGGTGGCGTATCGGGCCTGTGGGATATCGTCCGAAGCCAGATTGGCCATCTTGACCGGATGCGCGCCCTGCATATTCCGCGGGCCGGTCTGACCGCACGCATTCTTAAAGATCACACGGCAATCACCGACGCGCTGGCTACCGGCGACCCGGCCGCAGCTGAGGCAGCCACGCGTCAGCACCTAAAATATACCGTGTCGGCGGATGAAGACATGCGTAACTTCCCCGATTTTTTTGCGCCGGTACCCAAGTGATGACCATGTCC